>JAEEJA010000027.1 GCA_016281605.1 Lachnospiraceae bacterium | reverse complement strand
CGGAAAGAAGGCTGCGAAGGCTATTGATGAATATTTAAGTAAATAATATTTTAATTGATTTTAGTTGATTTTGTGAATTTGCACAAATATTTTACTGTATTTTTGATTTTTTTTTGTATATTTAAAGCCGCTTTTATAAAATTAAAAGTGGCTTTAAATATTTTTGAAGTAAAAATGACTATATTTTCGAAAATAATTGTGCAAAATTTACAATTAAAAATTCTAAAAACTTATATAAAAAAGCTTTTTTTAGGAATATTTCAAAAAAATTTCAAAAAAAGTCTTGAATATTAAAAAGAAAAGGATTATACTTTTCACAACAAAAATCATTTAAGAATTTTTGTTGTGTAATTTAGTTTCTTGTATCTCTACTTTTAGAGATATTAAATATTATCATATTAGAAAAGGAGAAAATGATGGCAGAGAATAAGAAGACTACTACCACAAAGGCCGCAGATACCAAGAAGGCAACTGCTTCTACAGTAGCAGCTACAACTGCTAAGAAGGCTGAAGTAAAGGCTGAGGTTAAAGAAACTGCTAAGGCTGTTGCAAAGAAGGAACCTGCTAAGAAGGTAGAGAAAAAAGCTACTAAGAGTGATGCTGATAAGGCTGCTAAGAAGGCAGCTAAGAAGCCTGCAAAGAAGGTTGAAAGAATTAATCAGGTATTCGTACAGAACGGTGGACAGGATGTAGTAGAGACCATGGATCTTTTAAAGCGTATTGAAGCTCTTTACGTTGCAGATGGTCACTATGCTTCATCTATTAAGGATCTCAGAGTATACTTAAATATTGATGAGCGCAAGGCATATCCTGTAATTAATGGAAAGCCATTTGGTGATGGCGTAGAATTCTAATTTTGAATTCATTTTGTTAAAGCATTTTAAAGAGACAACAGAGTTTTTTGTTGTCTCTTTTTTCTTCTTTACTCATTTTATTTTCTTCTTGACGTTAGAGTGTATTAAGTTTAAAATTTAAGTGATATTGTTTGATTTTTTGGAGGAAATATTAGAATGGAAAAACGTTTGTTTACATCTGAGTCTGTAACCGAAGGACATCCGGATAAGATATGTGATACTATTTCGGATGCAATAGTTGATGCAATCTTACAGAAGGATCCTTATGCCAGGATTGCATGTGAAACCTGTATCACTACAGATTTTGTCCTTGTTATGGGAGAGATTACTACTAATGCAGATATTGATTATGAAACCATAGTGAGAGAAACAATCAGAGAGATAGGTTATGACTCTGATGAAAAAGGATTTAATTGTGATACCTGTCAGGTTCATATAAAACTTGATAAACAGTCTTCTGATATAGCCATGGGAGTTAATGAAAGTCTTGAAAAGAGAAATGAATCCGAAATGTCAGATGATGAACTTATGGGTATAGGTGCAGGAGATCAAGGGATGATGTTTGGTTATGCTATAGATGAAACTGAAGAGCTCATGCCTTTTCCGATTGCTCTTGCTCATGAGTTATCCAGAAAACTTACGGAAGTTAGAAAGAATAATACCTTACCTTATTTAAGACCTGATGGTAAAAGTCAGGTTACGGTTAGGTATGATGAAGAAGGTTGTGTTGCATCTGTTGATGCAATTGTTGTATCTTCTCAACATTCTCCTGATGTTACTCAGGAGCAGATTCATGATGATATTAAGAAGTATGTCATAGATACAGTTGTTCCTAAGGAACTAATAGATGATAATACCAAGATATATATAAATCCAACCGGTAGATTTGTTATAGGCGGTCCTAACGGAGACAGTGGATTGACAGGAAGAAAGATTATAGTTGATACTTATGGCGGTTATGCTCGTCACGGCGGTGGTGCATTTTCCGGAAAAGATTGTACAAAGGTTGACAGGTCTGCTTGTTATGCTGCAAGGTATGCTGCTAAGAATATTGTTGCTGCAGCTATTGCCAAGAAGTGTGAGATTCAGCTTTCATATGCTATAGGTGTTGCAGAGCCGACCAGTATTTCTGTTAATACATTCGGAACAGGAATAACAGATGACGAAAAAATAGCTGAAACAATCAGAAAAGTATTTGACTTCCGACCTGCCGGAATAATAAAGATGCTTGATCTTAGAAGGCCTATCTATAAGCAAACTGCGGCATATGGTCATTTTGGTCGCTTGGATTGTTCTCTTCCTTGGGAAAAAACTGATAAAGTTGAGGAACTTAAAGCTCTAATCAAGTAAAAAAGTATATAGTTTTTTTGTACTAAAAAAAAAAAACGGAGGTAAATAATGTATAATATTCTTGTTGTTGATGATGAAAAAGAAATTGCTGATTTGATTGAAATTCATTTAACATCAGAGGGGTACAATGTTTTAAAAGCAAATGATGGTAATACTGCTTTAAAAATATTTGAAGAAAATGATATTAATCTTGCTATACTCGATATCATGATGCCGGGGATTGATGGTAACGAAGTATGCCGTAATATAAGACAAAGCAGTCAGATACCGATTATCATGTTAAGTGCCAGAGATACTGAATTTGACAAGGTCACCGGACTTGAAAATGGTGCTGATGATTACATAACAAAACCTTTTAAAAATTTAGAGCTACTGGCTCGTGTTAAATCTGCATTAAGAAGATATAATGAACTCGGTGGCGCTAATGATAATAAACATACAAGTGAGCTTACTGTTGAAAATCTTTGGATGGATAAGGATGGAAGAAGAGTAAAGGCCTACGGTGAATTTGTAGAATTAACACCAATAGAGTTTGATATATTGTATTTCCTTGCCTCACATCCGGGAGTTACATATAGCACTGATGAGATTTTTGAGAATGTATGGAAGGAAGAAGTCTGTCAGATGAGTAATACTGTTATGGTTCATATAAGAAGACTCAGAGCAAAGATAGAAAAGGGTAAAGATGGTTCACAAATTATAAAGACGGTATGGGGAGTCGGATATAAGGTTAATAAATAATTATGTCATATAATAAAAGAAGTTTATTTAAGAGTCTAAGATTAAGTCTGGTTTTATATGCTATTATCAGTCTTATCTTAACTATGACTACAATTTTTGTTATAGGAAGTCTTATTTATCTTGTTTCTGTTAATTTAGGAAGCACTGATAAAGGATTTGGTATGAATTATGAGGAGGTTCAAGATGAACCTCCTTCAAGTGATATTATGGGGTTAGGCGGTGTTTATAAGGCGCGCCCTGAAAGACTTGAAGATAAGATAAAGACGCTTTTTGGAATTGATTTATCCACCATGATCATTATTATTTTGCTTGTTGTTATTTCAAGTATATTATTATTTGGTTTTTATTACAGTCTTTTTTGTAGAAAAATTACCAATGATTTATCTATGATTTCTTATAATATCAAAAGAATTGCAAAGGGCGAAACCGATGAAAAGATAAAATATAAAAAGAATGATGAAATTGGAGATATATCAAAAAGTGTAAATGCTTTGAATATAACCGTAAAAAATCTTATGGATAAGGAAAGACAGGTTCTTAAAGCTAATAAAGATCTTATTACATGCATAGCCCATGATTTAAGAACGCCTATTACATCGGTTGTTGGTTATATACAGTTAGCTGTGGATGAAGAAAACTTTACTTCGGAAGAAAGAAAGAAATATGCAGATATTGCAGTCCAAAAATCCAATAGACTTGAAAAAATGATAGAAGACTTATTTAACTATACTAAAATTTCAAGTGGTGAGTTAAAGCTAAAAAAGACTGAGATTGATCTTGTAATGCTTATAGAACAGATGATAGAAGAATTCTATCCTATGCTTGAATCTAATCAGATGGAGTGTACATTTATAAATGATGAAAAGACGGCTACGGTTTGTGTAGATGTTTCACTTTTTGCGAGAGCTTTATCTAATCTGTTTTCAAATGCATGTAAATACGGCAAAGATGGAAAGAAACTTATAGTTAAATTTTCTAAGAAGGATGATATGTATTATATAGCTGTTACTAATTTTGGACTTGTCATTCCGGAAGAAAGTCTTTCTCATCTGTTTGAAAAGTTTTATCGAGTTGAAGATTCCAGGTCAGAATCCACGGGTGGAACAGGTCTTGGACTTAACATAGCAAAAGAAGTTATGCTTATGCATGATGGTGATTTAACGGTAAAAAGTGATATAACAGGTACGACCTTTACCATGAGCCTTCCTCAGATGAAGGGCGATGATAAAGAATAGAGGCAGATAATGAAAATATTAAAAATATTTAAAATATCTTTATATTTGTTTGTTTTTGTCTTTGGTATTTTAGCATTTAATCCCAAAAACTCGTATGCAAATGTGGATTCCATAAAAAAGCTTTCAAGTAGGATAAGCGTAAATATCAAAGGCGACAAGATTTCCTGTGATATTACATGCAGGAATTCCAGATATGTAAAGGAAGATAGGTACGTTGTATTAAATATTAATTTAAAATCCGAAAGAGATGATTTCAGCGGATATTTAAGAGTAACATTTCCCGGAAAACAAAAAAACATGTTTCAAAAACAAATATCCGTAAAACAGGGAGAACAAGATTATTCTCTTATATTTCCTGCCGAATTTAATAACTATTATTTTATTTTTTCTTTGGTGGATAAAAAGCAAAATGTTATTCTTTCTGATAATTTAGGTTTAAACCTTGTTTCAAATTCAGAAAAAATATATATTGGTGTAATATCAGAGAATTATTCTGCATATGATTATCTGGATAAATCAGATTCGGAACTTTTTTATATGACTGAAAATGATTTAATGGATGATTATAAAGTATATGATCAATATGATTGTATTATTATCGATCCTACAGCTACATCACTTTCTAACGATGTTATTTTGGCTTTGAAAGAGTGGGTATATAACGGAGGGACTCTTGTTCTTTCTGCGAAGGATCAAGATATCGGATATATAAATGAATTTGCTTCTGATATGTATAGTATTAAGTCCATTGGTTCAGCACTTATTAATCAAACAACATTCGGTCTTCAGAAATCCAGGCTTCCAATGATAAAAGAATTCTTAAAGGAAGATTTAAAGAAACAGATTTATGAGGATGTTAAACAATTTCTTGTTGATAATTTAAATTCTCAGGATTATAAAAAGTGGAATTATGAAATAGCCCATCTTGAGGATAATACTTATCTTGTTTCAAAGTCGGGCGAATTATATAACAAATTACTTGAAACATATCCTTCTTCCGAGCTCGATAAAAGATTATCATTATCTCCTTCAACAGATGAAGAAGAGTATGTTTCAAATTTAAAAATAAAGGTTTTAAAAAGAGATATAACCAATATAAATATTATGGATTCGACTCATTTGATACTGGAAAATAATGAACCCATAATACAATATAAAGATGTCAGACTGGGAAGAGTGTTATTTTTTGAAACCGATATTTCTTTTAATGATGATAATGACTCAAAGGTTTTAGGCACAAATATATATCAATTAATAAATGACAATATTTCTGATAACGCAAAGACTAGGATTAAGAGAGAAAGATTTAACAGTTTTACCAATAATTCCGAGACAACTTATCTTGAGGGATTAAGTAAAAATGATGCTACATCCTTACCAAATCTTAAATTATATGCTATAATAGTTGTCATATATTTAATTATAAGTTGTCCTTTATTATACAGTTTTTTAAACAAAAGAAACAGAAATATGCTCTTATGGGTATCGATTCCTGCTTTTTCATGCTTCTTTTCAGTATTGATATTTTTGCTGGGATCCAGTACGAGACTAGATGAATCTTTTGTAAATTATTTGTCTCAGATAAAGGTTAATGATGGCGGAAAGCTTCAAATGGATACTTATTTTAGTATTGTGCCTGTAAAGAGTCTTAATTTAAATATGGAATTTGAAGAAAATAGAGATATTACGCCTTTTTTTGTAGATGATGATATAAGTAATAACCCAGATACTTCACTGATAGTAAAGGACTCAGAAGAAAAATCTTCAGAATATGATTTTGGAATAGAGTATACTAAGGAGGGTACAAGCCTTTTATTAAATAACAATAAGTCGTTTAACGGAAAAAACTTTTTAGACAGGGCTTCTATAAATTCTGATGAAAAGGTTATTGCTGATATTTATAATGATTCGGAACGTATATATGGAAAAATCATCAATAATTTTGAGGCTGATATAAAAAAAGCGTTTATATACAGAAATGGTTATATAGTTTGTATAGGTGACTTAAAGAAGGGAGAAGAGTTTTCTTTTGATTCTTCGGTTGAAGAGGCTGATGTTAATGAAGAAATCAGCGCTGTAACCAAGGAGAATAGTACAATAGTATCAAGTGTTAATTATATGACTCCCCAGGATTATAATTATGATTTGAAAAATATCAGCGCCCTTGTTCTTAAAGAGAATATAAATGCATCCAAATCTTCATACAGTATAACGGAGCAACGTATGAAAAGCTTGATAGATGCTTATGTTACATCTCCTTTAAATACGCAGGGAATATATATTTACGGATTTTTAGATTCTCCATCCAATTATTTTATAGATGAGATGAAACTAAATAGTCATGGAGTTACGGCTTTTAGTGAAAACATTGATATTAGTTACATGTTTGAAGGAAGAAAAGCAGATACATCTATTGATATGTATGCTGTTTTATTTGATGACAGCATTACTGATGGTATTAATATCTTCTTTGAGGACAGTAAAAATGTATCCATAAAATATAAATTTGATCCAAATGACTTGCCAAATGCAATTATTTACAGTACTCAGGACAATCCTGAATTTAATATATACAGCTCCATATATTCAGAAGTTTTTAACGGAAATATAGCAGCTTATAACCTAAGGACCAAAGATTATGATGTTGTTTTTGAAAGTGGAGTGGAAAAAACTCTTATAAAGTTGGAAGATTATATAGATAAAGATGGTTATATGACACTTAATTATAGGATTGATTCAAAGATTGAGTCTACAGGCTTAAAATTGCCGAATCTTTTGATTTCGAAGAAATAAGCTTTAATTCAGTCGGAGAAATCCCCCACCTCTAAGCTTAAGTGTAGGCAGGGGTATTGACAAGCGAATCCTGATGAAAGTAGGTTAATATGCTTAGAATTGACAATATTAGTAAAAGCTATTCTGGGTTTAGCGCTTTAAAGGATATAAATATCGAGATTGAAGAAGGCAGTATATTTGGCTTAATGGGTGAAAATGGAGCCGGGAAAACCACTTTAATGAAGATTACATCCGGACTTTTAATGCCTGACAAGGGAAATATATATTTTTATGATGAAAATATATATGCAAATATAAATTCGTATCAAAAAAATATTGGTTATATGCCTGATTTTTTCGGAGTTTATGATAATATAAAGGTTATTGAATACATGCTCTTTTTTGCAGGAATATACGGTATTTATGATAAAAAGGCGGATAAAAGATGTATAGAGCTTCTAGAACTTTTTGGCATGAAGGATATTATGCAGGAGTATGTTGATACTTTATCAAAGGGTATGAAACAAAAGCTGTGTCTGTTAAGGAGTGTCATACATTCACCTAAACTATTAATATTAGATGAACCCTGCTCCGGTATGGACACTTCCTCTAGGATAATGGTAAAGCAATTTTTAAGTGAATTGGCAATGGATGGAACTTCAGTAATAATAAGTTCACATATAATTACCGATCTTTCTGATCTATGTACATCTATAGGAGTGCTTGATCAGAATCAGATGGTTATTAATGGCTCTATGGACGAAATAATGAAATCTATAAATGAGAAAGATCCCATATACATAAATATATGCGAAGAGAAGCAAAGAGCAATTAAAATACTAAAGGAAAACAGATTTGTAAATAGTATTTCAATTGATGACATGCTTCTTATGATCAATTTTAACGGCACAAAAAACGATGAAGCAGATCTTTTGACAAGTCTTATAAAAAGTGGAGTTAAGATACAAAGCTTTGATAGGAAAAAAGGTAATCTGGAAAAAGTATTTTTGCATATTAAAGATAATGCATGAATTAAGTATACTTTTCTTAATATTAAACGGAGATAGATTATGTTAAGGATAAATTCTATTTTTTTAAAACAAATGAGACTTAGAAGTCGTTCTTTTAAGTTTGTTTTCGGTATTATGATTTATAATCTCATATTGCTTATTATATCTATGTTTATATTTGAAATGAAATTTAATATAAATATTAACGATAATATTGATTATGCTGCTTCACAGGATATATACAATATTATGATAGTATTAGAGACGCTCATGGTTCTTATAATGGTTCCTTTCTTTACGGCTGCCAGTATTGCTTCGGAGCGAGAAAAACAAACTTTGGATTTAATCTTGTCTACAGGGATAAATAGTTATACAATAGTTCTTGGAAAACTGCTTGAATCATTAAGTCTGTTGATACTTTATGTTTTATCTAGTCTGCCTGTTATATCCATTATATTTACTATAGGAGGTATATCCATATTAAATATAATACAGTTTATATTTGAAATAATAGTTAGTAGTATATTTATCGGAAGTATGGGTATACTGTCTTCATGTATATTTAAAAAGGTTATAAGTGCAACCATATGTTCTTATGTAACTATAGTAGTTGTAAGTATATTTACAGTGGGCATTGTATTGATTACGTATATGTACATAAGATTCTTTGGGTTAAATATACAGGATTTAAATTTAAATTGGATTGCATTTGTTATTATGCTTAATCCTGTTATAGATATAATTCATGCTGTATCGGGAGACAGTTTTTTTATAGGATCGCTTAATACGCAGATAATAAATATGATTGATAGTGCTGATATTATGAAATATTGGGAATTAATAAGTATTTCCATGAGAATTATCATTTCAATTATTATTCTTTGTATATCGGCACATTTGCTTTCGCCTGTAAAGAATAAAGATAGATTACGGAGGTCAAGGAAATAAATTGAAAACATCGGATTTTGATTATTATCTTCCTGAGGAGCTTATAGCTCAGGATCCATTGGAAGACAGGACATCCTCGAGACTTCTTAAATTAGGGAGACAAACGGGAGATATAGAACATACAATATTTAAAAATGTAAAAAAATATCTTAAAAAGGGTGATGTCCTTGTAATAAATGATACTAAGGTAATACCTGCAAGGCTTTATGGTCAGAGAGAGGGAAGCGGAGGAAAGATTGAAGTTTTGCTTCTTAAAAGATTATCCGATAATAGTTGGGAGACTCTTGTAAGACCCGGAAGAAAAGCTCATATTGGACAAAATATTGTATTCGGAAACGGTCTGTTAAAGGGTTGTGTAAAGGATATAATTGATGAGGGAAACAGGATAATTCAGTTTTCCTATGATGGAATATTTGAAGAAATCCTGGATAAGCTTGGTCAGATGCCGCTCCCGCCGTACATAACTCATGAATTAAAGGATAAAAACAGATATCAAACAGTATATGCAAAGTACGATGGTTCTGCTGCAGCACCAACTGCAGGACTTCATTTTACTAACAATCTCATGGAAGAAATAGAGACCATGGGAGTTAAAATTGCAAGGGTTACACTTCATGTAGGACTTGGAACTTTCAGACCGGTTAAGGCTGAAAATATTGCAGAACATCATATGCATACTGAATTTTACAGGGTTAGCAAAGAGGCAGCTGATATTATAAATACAGCTAGAGATAATGGCGGAAGAGTTGTATGCGTTGGTACAACGAGTGTAAGGACTGTAGAATCAAGTTCTGATAATGATGGACATGTAAAAGCAGGAGAGGGAGATACAGATATATTTATTTATCCGGGTTATACTTTTAAAGCTGTAGATGGGCTTATTACCAATTTTCATCTTCCAAAATCCACCTTGCTTATGCTTGTAAGTGCCTTTGCAGGTAAAGAAAATGTATTAAAAGCGTACACCGAAGCAGTAAATGAGAGATACAGATTCTTTTCATTCGGTGACGCTATGATAATTATATAATTATTTTTTTAATAGGAGGTGCTCAAATGGTAAAGAAATTATTATTTATTTTTAATCCTATAGCCGGAAAAGAAATGGTAAGAAAAGATTTATCAACTATAGTTGAAACCTTTAGTTATGCAGGGTTTATAGTTACTGTTATGCCTACTCAAAAAAAGGGAGACGTGATAGAATTTATTAAGACTTATGCTAATGAGTATGATGTCATAGTTACAAGCGGTGGTGATGGCACTATGAATGAGATGGCAAATGCTCTTATGATGATTGATACTAAACCAAATTGTGGCTATATACCTACAGGAACAGTAAATGATTTTGCTAATAGCTTAAGGATTCCTATGAAGTTAAAAGAAGCTGCTATGATGATAACTGAGGAAAACTATTTTAATTGTGATTTATGTGAATTTAACAATAATGTTTTTTCATATGTTGCAGGATTTGGACTTTTTACAGATGTTTCATTTACTACACCACAAGACTTAAAGAATACATGGGGTAAGATGGCTTATATCTTTGAAGCAATTAAGAGATTTAATGAGTATACACCAAATCATATAAAAATCGAGAGTGAAGATAAGAATATAGAAGATGATTTTATACTTGGTCTTATAAGTAATTCAGAGTATGTTGCTGGATTTGATGCATATAGTAAGAAGAATATAAAGATGGATGATGGTGTCTTTGAAGTGCTTCTCGTCAAAAAAATCAAAAATGTGATAGAGGCTCAAAGTGTAATTAATGCACTTGTTACCAGAAATCTTCATTCGGAATATATAGTGAGATTCCAATCATCAGATGTGAAGATGACATGCGAGAATGATATTCTTTGGACATTGGATGGAGAAAATGGTGGCGAATATAAGGAAATCAGAATTAAGAATCTAAGGAGAGCGATAAATATTGCAGTTCCTTTGGAAACTCTTTCTATAAAAGGGGATCAATAATGGAAAAGATAATTATCAAGTATTTTACCGATAAGATAGAAAAATTGGAGTATATAGATGGAAAAAGTGATTGGATTGATCTGCGTGCTGCTTCGGATTATGATTTAAAGGCAGGTGAGTTTTGTCTTATTTCATTAGGTGTTGCCATGAAGCTTCCTGCAGGATATGAAGCACATATAGTTCCGAGAAGCTCTACTTTTAAAAATTTCGGTATTATACAGACAAATCACTGTGGAATAATTGATTCTACATACTGTGGTGATAATGATGAGTGGAAAATGCCGGTTTATGCCATACGCGACACTCATATAAGTGTTAATGACAGGATTTGCCAATTTCGAATATTTAAAAATCAGCCTCCTATAGAATTCGAAGAAGTAGATAAGCTAACGGGACCTGACAGAGGAGGTTTTGGAAGTACGGGAGTTTCATAATAATTATTTAAAGTTAAAAAGGATGTAAATTAAAATGAAAATAAATGAATTAATAGATGAACTAATTTCATATGGTTTAGATAAAGAACTGATAGAAAAAACTGATGTAAATTATGTTATTAATAACATCTTAGACCTTCTTTTGCTTGACTCATATGAAGGAATATATGAACAGTGGGACGGTAGTCGCATAGAAATCAATAGACAATTACATGAAATATTAGAGGATATACTTAGATATGCATGTTCTCAATCGCTTATAGAGGATAGTATAACATATAAAGATATATTTGATAGTTCTCTTATGGCTTGTCTTACTCCGGCCCCTTCTGTTGTTAACAATACATTTAATGAATTATATAAAGAATCACCTGTTAAAGCAACAGATTACTTTTATAAGCTTTCATGTAATAATAATTATATTAGGCGTGACAGGATAAAAAAGGATGTTAAGTGGAAGGCTCAAACAGATTATGGTGAACTTGATATTACCATTAATCTTTCTAAACCTGAAAAAGATCCGAAAGCAATTGCTTTAGCCGGAATTCAAACAGGTTTTGTCTATCCCAGATGTCAGCTTTGCCTTGAAAATGAAGGTTACAAGGGCAGACTTAATCATCCTGCACGGGGAAATCACAGAGTAATAAGGATAAATGTCGATAATTCTGAATGGGGATTTCAGTACTCTCCTTATGTTTACTATAATGAGCATTGTATAGTCTTTAATACTAAGCATGTTCCTATGAAGATTGATGAGGCTGTATTTAGAAAACTCTTATCAATTGTAAAGAGTTTCCCTCATTACTTCGTGGGTTCTAATGCTGATCTTCCCATAGTAGGCGGCTCTATCCTTGCTCACGAGCATTTCCAGGGTGGTAATTATGAGTTTGCTATGGCCAGGGCTCCGATTGATAAAGAGATAGTATTTGAGGGCTTTGATGATATAAAGGCAGGTATTGTTAAGTGGCCTATGTCTGTTATTAGATTAAAATCAAAGAATGCTGAATCTATGGTTTCTTTGGCTACACGTATATTGGATAAATGGAGAGGTTATACCGATGAAGAAGCATTTATCTACGCAAAGACCGAAGGAGTAGCCCATAACACCATCACTCCTATTGCGCGTATGAGAGATTCTGAATATGAGCTTGACCTGGTGTTGAGGAACAATATAACTACAAAAGAGCATCCGCTGGGAGTTTACCATCCACATCAAGAACTTCATCATATCAAAAAAGAAAATATCGGACTAATCGAGGTTATGGGACTTGCGGTTCTGCCTGCCCGTCTTAAAGAAGAATTTAAGAAGGTTGAGAAGGCGCTTGTATCAAATCAAGATGTAAGAATGGATAAGGATTTAGAAAAGCATGCTGATTGGGTTGACATGATAAGAAAAAAGTATGCAGATATCAATGAAGAAAATGTAACTCAAATAGTTCAGGATGAGGTTGGTATTGTCTTTATGAAAGTTCTTTCGTGTGCAGGTGTCTATAAGGATACAAATGAAGGAAGAGAAGCATTCTTAAGATTTATCGAAAGCGTTTAAGATTGAAAAAGCTTTATTTTATGGTGTTTAGCCTTTTTATGGGAATATAATTTGAATTTAATAATATCAAAATTGTGTTATTATATCAAAATATATTTCTAGACGTTAATTTGCTTACATGATATAATCATTTGTACATTTATCCAAGAATAAAACTTAGGAGGTTAATAAGATGAATTTTGGTTACTTTGATGAGCAGAATAGGGAGTATGTTATAACCAGACCGGATACTCCGGCACCATGGTGTAATTATCTTGGTTCACCTGAGTATGGTGCAATCATTTCAAATAATGCGGGGGGTTACAGCTTTGTAAAAAGTGGAGCAAACGGACGTATATTAAGATATCATTTTAACAGTGATGATACACCGGGACGTTATATCTATCTCAGAGATGATGAAACAGGTGATTATTGGTCTGCTTCATGGCAACCTGTAGGAAAGCCTTTAGATCAGTATAAATCAGAGGTTAGACATGGTACTGCATATACAAAGATGTTTGCAGAGTACTCTGATATTAAGTCGGAAGCTATGTATTACGTACCTCTTAACAAGGTTTATGAAGTTTGGTGTGAAAAGGTTACAAATCTTTCTGATAAGAAACGTAAGATATCTGTATTCGGATATGCTGAGTTATCCAACGATGATAATTATAATCAGGATCAGGTTAATCTTCAGTACACACTTTGTACTACAGTTACATCCTTTAGAACCAATAAGATTTATCAGCAGATTAATCCTAACTGGTACAAGGGCGAGGATGGAAGCAACGGAAAAGAGCGTTTCTTCGGTATGGCAGGACAGAGTGTTACATCTTATAATGGTGATAAGGAAGCTTTTATAGGTATGTATCATGATTATGGTAATCCTGTTGCTGTTGAAAGAGGCGAGTGTGACGGTGTTTGCAATTATAATGAGAACAGTTGCGGAGGTCTTCATACAGCTTTAGAGCTTGAGCCGGGCGAGACAAAGACAGTAGTTTTCCTTCTTGGAAGATATAAAGAATCAGAAGCAGATAAGATAATCGCTTCTTATGAAGATGTATCTGTATGTGATAAGGAAATTGAAGAGCTTAAGTCTCATTGGCATGCTAAATTAGAGAATTTCAAGATTAATACACCAAGTGAAGCTTTTAATGCTATGGTAAATACATGGAACGCATATCAGTGTTTCCTTACATTTACATGGTCAAGAGCAGCTTCCTTCGTTTATTGCGGTGAGAGAAACGGTTATGGATATAGAGATACTGTTCAGGATATTCAGGGTGTTATCCATACAGATCCTGAAGCAGCACTTGATAAGATTCGTTTTATGCTTTCAGCACAGGTTGATAATGGTGGAGGACTTCCTCTGGTTCGTTTTGATCATGATGAAAGAGCAGGACATGAGGGAACACCGGATGATCCGGATTATGTAAAGGAGACAGGACATCCTGCTTACAGAGCAGACGATGCTCTCTGGCTTTTCCCAACTGTATTTAAGTATGTTTCCGAAACAGGAAACCTTGCATTTATGGATGAAGAGATAACATGGTCAAATATTGAAGAAAAGGCCTCTGTTTATGAACATCTTAAAAGAGCTATAGATTTCTCTATGAATCACTTAGGACCACATGGTCTTCCTGCAGGCTTACATGCTGACTGGAACGATTGCTTAAGACTTGGTAAGGATGGAGAGTCTTCATTCGTAGCTATGCAGCTATACTATGCATTTAATATCATGCGTATATTTGCACAGGAAAAGAATGATGCTGATTATATTGCATATCTTGACAAGACACAAAAGGAGGTTGGCGATAAGATTAATGACCTCTGGTGGGAGGATGACAGATACAATCGTGGTTTCAAGGATACAGGAGAGCTTATCGGTTCTAAGAAGGATCCTGAAGCAAGTATGTGGCTCAATCCTCAGTCATGGGCAGTAATTTCAGGACTTGCAACAAAGGAACAGGCTGAAAAGGCTTTAGAGTCTGTTGAGAGAGAACTTAATACAGCTTATGGAGCTCGTGTTATGGCACCTTCTTATGTGGATCATTACTTTGATGGAGCTCTTGCAGGTCTTTTCCCACCATCAACTAAGGAAAATGGTGGTATCTTCTCTCAGACACAGGGATGGATAATACTTGCTGAAGCTCTTATGGGACATGGTAATAAAGCTTTTATGTACTTCGAAGAGAGTTCACCATCTTCACAGAATGATAAGGCTGAAATACGTAAGTTAGAGCCTTATGTACACGGTCAGTATACAGAGGGTAATGAAAGTCCTTTCCATGGACGTTCTCATGTACATTGGCTTACAGGTACAGCTTCTACATGTATGGTAGGTTGTGTTGAGGGTATATGCGGTATTAGACCGGACCTTCACGGAATTCGTATTGCTCCTTCTATTCCTTCTGATTGGAAAGAGTTTACTATGGAAAAATCATTCAGAGGTAAGAAGCTTGTTATAAGTGTTTCTAATCCGAATGGTAAGGAGAGCGGTTTCTCAGAGTTCTATGTAAACGGAGAGCAACTTGATGATAATTATGTTCCTGAGGATAAGCTTACCGATGTTACAGAAGTAAAGGTTGTTCTTTAATACAAATTAATAAAAATTATTATGAATATTTGGGTGCTTGTTTGCATTTTGTGTAGTATGATAAATTCACATAATTTTTGTTTGTTTTATATCATACTTAGGGGTGCGGATAAGCACCCTTTTTCTTTACATTAAACTGCAAATATTGTAAAATAAACATAACTGTTTTTTGGACTTAGGGATAGGAATTAGGAGGTATAGATTTAATTTGATTAACGGAAGAAAAGTATTATCTATGGACACGGGTTGGACATTTCATCTTGGTGATGTAAGTGTAACCGAAGATGATTTGGATTTAACCTATGAAGGGATTAAAAAGAAGGTGAGATCCGGTTTGACACCGGGTGTTCCGGATATTAACTACGATGATAGTGATTGGGAACATGTAGTTATTCCTCATGATTGGCAGGCTCATATGCCTTTTGAAAGTGATGCTATTAAGACCTTTGGTTATAAAAAAAGAGGAAAAGCATGGTACAGAAAGGTATTCAATTTGCCTGAAGAGTATAAGGATTGCAATATAACAATTGATTTTGGCGGAATACTAACTCATGCTAAGGTATATTTTAACGGCGCTGTTATGCACAGAAGTTATTCGGGCTATACACCTTTTGAAATTGATATTACCGATAGAGCAAAGTTCGGAGATGAGGAAAATGTATTGGCTGTTTATGTTGATGCATCCGAGTATGAAGATGCTGCCTATGAAGGAGCCGGTATATATAGACATGTTACCATGAAGGTTATGAATTATATTCATATTCCTAAGTATGGTATAAACATAAGGATGAAGGAAGTGTCATCTAATGTCTGGAAGGTAAATCTTTTTGTAAATGTTATAAATATGACTTCTAAAAATGAGAAGCTTAGGATAGTAACTACTCTGGTTGATGCGGATAGAGAACTGCAGATTGATATCAACAATGAAGGTGTTTTAAGTGAAGCCGGTGAAGAGTGTCAGGTTGAAACGGAGTTCACCATAGAAGATCCAAAAATATGGGATATAGATGAGCCCAATACCTATAATGTCTTGACTCAGATTTACTTAAAAGATGAAATAATAGATCAAGATAAGACAGTTTGTGGTTTCAGAACTATAGAGATTGACCCTGAAAAAGGCTTTTTACTTAATAAAAGACCAATAAAGCTGTTTGGAACAGTTAATTCTCATACTTTTTCAGGTCTTGGAGCGGCTCTTCCGGATGGTATACTCGAATATAAGCTGCACAGATTAAAGAATATGGGAAGTAATGCTTACAGATGTAAGAAGGGTATGGCTTCGGATGAATTGGTTTCTTATTGCGATAAGATAGGTATTCTTCTAATAGATGAAAACTCTCATCTTGATACATCTGAAAACAACTTAAGATCCTTAAGAACCATGGTGATGAGAGACAGAAATCACCCTTCTGTTATTATGTATTCTCTATGTGATGATGAATATCTGCAGAACAAGGAAGAGGGTGAAAGAATAGCAAGACATATGTGTAATGAGATATTTCGTCTGGATCAGGATAAATTAATAACCGCAGGGCTTTCTGATGGATTTTTAGATGATGTAAGCGTAGATAATGAGCTGGATATATGTGGAATTAATTTCAATCATGATAAGTATGATGAATATCATAAACTATTTCCTGATAAGCCTATAATTGCTATGGCTACAACATCTGCCTATGCAGTAAGGGGTGAATATAATACTGACAAAGAAAAAATCAAATTCTCTAATTATGATGAGGATTTCGGTGTTATAGGTCAATCATTGAGAGATACGTGGAAACAGGTATTTACTCATGATTATATTATAGGTGCATGTATGTGGTCAGGCTTTGACTATATGGGTGGCAACATGCCTTGTGATTGGCCGGAAGTCTTCAATGTAACAGGTCTTATGGATAGTTGCGGTTTCCCTAAGGATGGTTACTTTTATATTAAGGCACTTTTTAACTCTAAGCCTTTTGTTCACGTACTTCCTCATTGGAATCATAAGGGAAGAGAAGGAGAGATTATACGTGTTATGTCCATGACTAATTGTGAAGAGGCTGAGTTAATCGTTAATAAAAAATCTATGGGAAGAAAGAAAGTAAATCTTTTTAAGCAAGTAGTATGGGAAGTTCCTTACGAACCCGGTTATATTGAGCTTATTGGATACAATTCAGGAGTCAGGATAGCTCATGATGTCAAGATTACAACCGGAAGAGCTGTCAGATTAAAGGTTGTTCCCTATCGCACTAAGATGTATAATGATGGGGCGGATACAATCCCTGTAAAAATTGTTGCAATTGATTCGAGAGGTAATGAGGTTGTAGATGCTGACATAGAAGTTAAAGTTGATTGTAAAGGTGGAGAAATACTATTGCTAAACAATGGAGATCCAGTATATAATGATACTTCGGATAACAATATATTTAAGCTTTTTAATGGTAAAGGACAAGCGATAGTACGTGCTCTGCAAGGGGAAAAGGAACTTATACTTACAGTGAGCTCTAAGGATTTAGGTGTAGGAACAATAGTTATACCGCTTATGAGAAAGGAACCTTTGTTGGTTGTTGAAGAAGTTAAGAAAAAATCTAAACAGCTAAGGGCACCTGAAAGGAGAGGATTTTTTACATGAAAACAGATATATTGATTGTAGGAACAGGAGCGGCCGGATTATTTGCGGCATTACACCTGCCTTCGAGAAAACATGTATTGATGATAACAAAAAAGGAAGCAGAACAAAGTGATTCATATCTTGCTCAGGGTGGTATATGTATGCTCAGAGATGAAGAGGATTATTCCGGGTACTTTGAGGATACCATGAAGGCGGGGCATTATGTAAATGATAAGAAATCTGTGGATATTATGATAAGATCATCACAGAGTATTATAAATCAATTGATGGAATACGGAGTTGATTTTGAGTATCATCATGGTCATTTGGCGTTTACAAAGGAAGGTGCTCACGGAAGACCGAGGATACTATTTCATGAAGATCAGACCGGTAAAGAAATAACGAGTAAGCTTCTTAAGAGAGTAAGAGAAAGAGAAAACATAAGCATCCTTGAGTATACAACTATGATAGATCTGATTGTAAGTGATGATAATCAGTGTGAAGGTATTGTTGTAGAAAATTCCGATGGTTCCGTATCCATTATACAGGCCAAGTATACTATTCTTGCATGTGGTGGCGTAGGAGGTATATACAGAAACACAACTAATTTTAGGCATATATCGGCTGATGCCATAGCTATTGCCATGAATCACGGTATAGAGCTTAGAGATATGGGGTGCGTGCAGATCCATCCTACAACTCTTTACTCAGAAAAGCCCGGAAGAAGATTTCTTATATCTGAGTCTGTAAGAGGTGAGGGTGCAATTCTTCTGAATAAGAATCATGAGAGATTTGTTAATGAACTTTTGCCGCGAGATGTAGTTGCAAATGCTATATGGCAGGAAATGGAGAAGGATAAGACACCTTATGAGTGGATTTCGTTTGAGAAGATACCGGAAAAAAAGATAAGGACACATTTTCCTAATATATACAGAAAGTGTTTAGAGGAAGGCTACGATTGCCTTAAGGAACCGGTGCCTATAGTACCGGCGCAGCATTACTTCATGGGAGGCATAAAGGTTGGGTACTCAGGTAAAACCTCCATGGATAGGCTTTATGCTGTTGGCGAAACCGCATGTAACGGAGTACATGGCGAAAACCGTTTGGCTAGTAATTCTCTTCTTGAATCTATGGTATTTGCTGAAAAGGCGGCTTCTGAAGTGGCTGTGCACATAGATGGAGTAGAGATATCCGATGAAGCAGGATTTTTAGTTGATTACAGCAAGTATAATGATCTTAAGAAGCTTCAAAAGGATAATAAAGAAATGGTTCTGCAGACCATTGAAACATTAAAAAACGAACTTATTGAAAAGCAAAAGAGTAAAGTGCAAAAGCATAAAGAAATCAAGTAAACATAAGGAGATAAAAAAGTGGCAGATTTGATTAAATTTAAAGTAAATGTGGATAAATACATTTTATCAGCATTGAAGGAAGATATAACAAGTGAAGATATATCAACAAATTGTGTTATAAAGGAGTATAAAAAGGGAAGCGTAGAGCTTATAGCAAAGGAAGACGGAGTAATATGTGGACTTGATGTATATAAAAGAACCTTTGAACTACTCGATGAAACTACAGAGGTTAAGCTTTTTTTTAAGGATGGGGATAAAGTTAAAAATAAAGATCTGTTAGGAGTAGTTACAGGAGATATAAGAGTGTTACTTTCAGGTGAAAGAACAGCCTTAAATTATCTTCAAAGGATGAGTGGCATAGCAACTTATACATCAAAGCTTGTTGAGCTGCTTGAGGGAACAAAAATCACCTTGCTTGATACTAGAAAGACCACTCCGAATATGCGTATATTTGAAAAATATGCTGTAAGAATCGGAGGTGGAAAAAATCATAGATACAATCTTTCTGATGCTATTATGCTTAAGGATAATCATATTGCAGCGGCGGGTGGTGTAAAGGAGGCTGTTAAGGCTGCTAAGGATTATGCATCTTTTGTTCATAAGATTGAGGTTGAGACAGAGAATCTTGATATGGTAAGAGAAGCCTGCGAGGCAGGAGCGGACATAATTATGCTTGACAATATGACACCTGAACAGATGAGGGAAGCTGTGAAGATAGTAAATAAGAGAGCACTGACTGAGTGCTCCGGTAATGTAACAAAAGAAAATATTGAAAAGATAAAATCAACAGGAGTTGATTATGTATCTAGCGGAGCGCTGACACATTCTGCTCCAATCTTAGATATTTCCATGAAAAATTTAAAGAATTTGGATTAAAATGAGTTGACAAAGATATATTGTAATGCTATTATACCAAGGTATGCCGCTCGGCGAGGTTCCCAGAAGCATTATCATCATATGATAATCACCAAAACCGGCGAGTAAATATTAGTAAGGAGGAAGAAACATGTACGCTATTATTGCAACAGGTGGTAAGCAGTATAAGGTATCAGAAGGAGATGTTATCAATGTTGAGAAGCTTGGTCTTGAAGAAGGAGCTTCAGTTTCATTTGATGTTGTAGCTGTTAATGACGGTTCATCTCTCAAAGCAGGCGATCAGGTTAAGGGCGCTTCTGTTAACGCAAGTGTTGTTAAAGAAGGAAAAGCTAAAAAGGTTATCGTTTACAGATACAAGAGAAAATCAGGCTACCATAAGAAGAATGGTCACAGACAGGCATTTACACAGGTTAAGATTGAATCTATCAATGCTTAGTGAATAGTTAGAGATATGAAGATTGTTGTATATGAAAATCAAGATGGGATTTTAGATGGTTTTGAAACAATTGGACATGCTTGCTTTGCTGATAAAGACGAAGACATAGTTTGTGCCGGTGTTTCAGCGCTTATGATTAATTTCATCAATTCGATTGAAATATTTACCGATGACGGGTTCAAAGTGAATTCAGATTTTACCGGAGATTTATCAAAGGATTCTTTGAGTTTTATTTTTGATGGAGATATATCATCGGAATCGCAACTTCTTCTGAAGTCCATGTGTCTGGGACTTGAGAAGATTGCTCAGGCTTATGGAAAAGAGTATGTTGAATTAGAGATAACAAGGAAAGGAAGGTAATTACTCATGTTAGAGATGAATCTTCAATTATTTGCTCATAAAAAGGGTGTTGGTTCTACTAAGAACGGTAGAGATTCTGAGTCAAAGAGACTTGGTGCTAAGCGTGCTGATGGTCAGTTCGTAAAGGCTGGAAATATTATTTACAGACAGAGAGGAACTAAGATTCACCCAGGTATCAATGTAGGACGTGGTAGTGATGATACACTTTTTGCTACAGAGAGTGGTATCCTCAGATTTGAGCGTAAGGGTAGAGATAAGAAGCAGGCTTCTGTTTATCCTGTAGAGGCTCAGTAATACTATACGAAGTAAATTTAGGTTTAACCGTAAAAATTTCCTTTGAAATTTTCACGATGACTTATGAGACACTTCGTGTCTACGCAGATTTCGTAAACGAAACCTGCTGAAGTTGTACTATGTAATCGACTATAGGCTGCCTTGAATATGCTTTTAAGGCAGTCTTTTTTATAACATATATAACTTTAATATATTATTGATGATTTTTTATGATTCCAGATGAAAGGATGTAATTTATGTTTGCTGACAGAGTGAGGATATTTATAAGGTCAGGTAAAGGTGGAGATGGTCATGTAAGCTTCAGACGTGAGCTTTATGTAGCAGCCGGCGGACCGGATGGCGGTGATGGCGGTGATGGCGGTGATCTTATATTTGAAGTTGATAAAAGTATAAATACCCTTAATGATTATAGATATAAGCGTAAATATAGTGCCGGAAACGGTGATGAGGGCGGCAAACGTAAGATGCACGGTAAAAACGGAGAAGACCTCGTGCTTAAGGTTCCTGAGGGTACTGTCATAAAGGATGCAGAGAGTGGGAAAGTAATAGTAGATATGTCCGGAGAGACAACGAGATTTACTGTACTTAAAGGTGGTAGAGGTGGAAAAGGAAATATGAACTATGCCACTCCTACTATGCAGGTTCCGAAGTATGCACAACCAGGACGTCCTGCAAAAGAGTTAGAGGTTTTGTTAGAATTAAAGCTTATAGCTGATGTCGGTTTAATTGGATTTCCGAATGTTGGTAAATCTACTTTATTATCGAGAATCAGTAATGCTAAGCCAAAGATTGCAAACTATCATTTTACTACACTGACTCCTATGCTGGGAGTTGTGGATATGCCTGGAAATAAAGGGTTTGTAGTTGCTGATATTCCCGGACTTATCGAAGGCGCAAGCGAGGGAATAGGTCTTGGTCATGAGTTTTTACGACATATAGAGAGAACCAAGCTTTTTATACATATGGTGGATGGAGCCGGTGTAGAAGGCAGAAATCCTATTGAAGATATTGAGATAATTAACAGTGAGTTAAGAAAGTATAACGAAGAGCTTGTCAAGAGACCTCAGATAATAGTTGCTTCAAAGGCAGATGCATTTGCTGAGAATGAAGAAAATGAGGTTATTACTTCACTTAAAGAAAAGTATGAACCTCTTGGGTATCCTGTTTTTAGTATTTCTTCTGTTAGCGGTAAGGGTATAAAAGAACTTTTGTTTAAAGTCAGACAAATGCTTGACGAATTACCTGAAGAAACATTAACATATGAACAGGAATTCTTTCCTGAGCTTACAGAAGAATCAGAAGAGCCTATCAGCGTTTATTATGACGAAGATGAAAAGGAATATGTTGTGGAAGGCTCTAGAGTTGAAAGGATGCTTGGATATACCAATCTTGATTCAGAGAAGGGTTTTGATTTCTTCCAGAAGTTTTTAAGAAACAATGGCATTATAGATGAACTTGAAAAGCTTGGTATAGAAGAGGGCGATACTGTAAGACTTGTAAGCTTAAGCTTTGAATACTTTAAATAAATACATATCTTACTTCAAGAGGTTTAAGAGGAAAGTATGAAATTATCAATTAAATTGGAAAGCTTTGATGGACCGTTAGATCTTCTCCTACATTTGATAGAGCAGAATGAAATTGATATATTTGATATCCCTATAGTTGAGATAACAGATCAATATCTTCAGTATATATCCGAAATGACTCTTCAAAATGAGGGCGTAGAAGAGAGCATGGATGAAATGAGTGATTTTATGCTTATGGCAGCTACTCTACTCAATATCAAATCCAAGATGCTTCTGCCTAAACAGGTTGATGATGAGACAGGAGAGGAGATAGATCCTAGATTAGAGCTCGTTGAAAGATTGTTGGAATATAAGGTTTATAAGTATGTTTCCGAAGAACTCAGAGATAAGCATAATGATGCTGAAAAGCTTGTATTTAGAGGCTCTAGCGTACCAAAAGACCTGTATGACATAAAAGAAGAGATAAATGTAGCTGAGATACTTCAAGATGTAACTCTTTCAAAATTAGAAAAAATTTTTTACGATGTTATGCATCGTCAGATTGATAGAAAAGATCCTATCAGAAGTAGCTTTGGTACCATAAAAAAAGAACCTGTTTCTTTGGAAGATAGAATTTATTACATAGAGAATTATGCCTATACTCATGACAGATTTTCTTTTAAAGAGCTTTTACTTAAGGCAGAGGACAAAGTAACTGTTATTGTAACTTTTCTTGGGGTTTTAGAGCTTATGAAGATTGGTAAAATCAGAGTAAGTCAAGATGAAATCTTTGCTGATATTAATATTGAGACAGTTAAGGATGATGAAGTAAAAGATAAAGAAACAGAAGATAATTCTAACTTAGGAAAAAAAGAGAACGCAGAAGAAATGGTGGTGGATAATACGTGAACATAAAAGAATTAGAAGCGGCTATTGAGGCTATACTTTTTACCATGGGAGATGCTGTTTCATCAGAGGTTATAGCTGCGGCCACCGATCAGGACGAAGAAACAGTCAGAAATGTAATCAGAAACATGATGGCAAACTATAACGAAAAAGGCCATGGAATACAAATTATAGAGCTTGAGGGCTCGTTTCAGATGTGTACTAAACCTGAAATGTATGAGCATATTGTAAATATTACTCATGTTCCTAAAAAACATATGTTAACAGATGTTCTATTAGAAACCCTATCTATAGTGGCTTATAAGCAGCCTGTAACAAAGTTGGAGATTGAAAGAATAAGAGGTGTTAAGTCAGATCATGCCGTAAATAAGCTAATTGAGTATAATCTTGTTTGTGAAGCAGGAAGACTTGATGCACCCGGACGTCCGATACTTTTTGCAACTACAGAAGATTTTCTTCGCAATTTCGGCCTGGGTTCATTATCTGATTTGCCTGAAATAAAGCCTGAAACAGTTGAAGACTTTAAAAACGAAGCAGAGGAAGAAGCTCAATTAAAATTTGATTTTTAGTTTTTTCAATGTCAAATATATATGATTATTATATCTTTTATTATATAAATAATTAATTATCAGGAATGGAGGTATATATGTTAAATATCAGTGGTATTCATGAAGGTGTGGTTATTGACCATATTAAAGCAGGTGGGGCTATGGAAATCTATGATTATCTTGATCTTGATAATTATGATTATACTGTTGCCATTATTAAAAATGCTACCAGTAATGTTATGGGAAGAAAAGATATTATTAAGATTGAAGGGCCTCTTGATAATATTGACCTTAATGTAATAGGAATCATGGATAGAAATATAACGATAAACATTATAAAGGATGATAAGATTGTTGAAAAAGGAAAACTTGATCTTCCGGCCTACGTTACCAATGTTATCAAATGTAAAAATCCTCGTTGTATAACCTCCATAGAACAGGGCCTTGTACATAAATTCAAGCTTACAGACAGAGAAAAAGGTATATATAGATGTGTATACTGCGAGACAAAATTTAATAAAAAGCATGGTATTAACAGTTGATTCTTGACAATTATGGATTTTTCCATGATAATTAGAAGGATGTGGGTACTATTACCCTAAAAAATATGAAAGGCTGATATAAGATGATAAAGTTATATGATTCGGGAGTATATCTTGTAAACGGTGAACAGATAATCGCAGATACTCAGGATGCTACTCTTAAGATTAAAGAAAACATCGGAAAGGAAGTTGTTAAAAGCGAGGCAAAGCAAAGTACTATTGCATACAACATATTAAAAGCGCATAATACCTCAGATAATATGGATAATCTCAAGATAAGATTTGATAAGCTTACCTCTCATGATATTACATTTGTTGGTATCATACAGACAGCAAGAGCTTCAGGTCTTACAGAGTTTCCGATGCCTTATGTTTTAACCAATTGTCACAATTCACTTTGTGCTGTTGGAGGAACAATAAATGAAGATGATCATATGTTTGGTCTTTCTTGTGCTAAAAAGTACGGCGGTATATATGTACCTCCTCATCAGGCAGTTATTCATCAGTATGCTAGAGAAATGAGTGCCGGATGCGGAAAGATGATTCTCGGTTCTGATTCACATACCAGATACGGAGCTCTTGGTACAATGGCAGTAGGTGAGGGCGGACCTGAGCTTGTAAAACAGCTTCTAAACAGAACATATGATGTTAAGCTTCCGGATGTTGTTGCTGTCTATCTTACCGGAAAGCCACAAAAGGGTGTTGGACCTCAGGATATAGCACTTGCAATAATCGGAGCCGTATTTAAAAACGGTTATGTTAAAAATAAAGTTATGGAGTTTGTCGGAGACGGAGTTCATAATCTTTCTGCAGATACTAGAATCGGTATCGATGTTATGACAACAGAAACAACCTGTCTTTCATCTATCTGGGAAACTGATGATACTATTAAAGAGTTCTATGAGATTCACAGAAGACCGGAAGAGTATGCAGAATTAAAGCCTGGACAGGTTGCATATTATGAAGGAATGGTTTATGTAGATCTTTCTAAGATAAAGCCTATGATCGCTATGCCGTTCCACCCAAGCAATGTATATACTATCGAAGAATTAAATACAAATCTTCTTGATATACTTGATGAAGTAGAGAAGAGTGCATTGGTTTCACTTAGTAATAATAAGAATATCAAGTATACCCTTAAGGATAAGGTCAGAGATGGTCATCTTTATGTAGAACAGGGAGAAATCGCAGGTTGTGCAGGCGGTGGCTTTGAAAATATTTGTGATGCAGCTGATATACTTAAGGGTAAATCAACAGGATCTGATGAATTTACTTTAAATGTTTATCCATCCAGTCAGCCTGTATTTATGGAATTGGTTAAGAATGGTAGTATTGCAACTCTTATGGAGGCAGGAGCAACTATAAGATCTGCATTCTGTGGACCTTGCTTTGGTGCAGGAGATGTACCTTGCAATAACGGTTTATCTATAAGACATTCAACCAGAAACTTCCCTAATAGAGAAGGCTCAAAGGTTACCAATGGTCAGATAGCTTCGGTAGCGCTTATGGATGCTCGTTCTATAGCAGCTACAGCAGCGAATAAGGGCATACTTACACCTGCAACCGACTTTGATATTAACTTTACAAAACCAAAGTATTACTTTGATTCAAAGATATATGAAAACAGAGTATACAATGGATATAAGAATCCAAAGCCGGAAACAGAGATAAAGTTTGGGCCCAATATAAAGGATTGGCCTGAGATGACAGCATTAACAGATGATATAATCTTAAAATGTGTATCAGAAATCCATGATCCTGTTACAACTACAGATGAGCTCATTCCTTCAGGTGAGACATCATCTTACAGATCAAATCCTCTTGGCCTTGCAGAATTTACTTTATCCAGAAAAGATCCGCTTTATGTAGGACGTGCTAAGGAAGTTGGGCTTGCTGAAAAGGCAAGAGTAAATGGTGAGGATATAATAAAAGCTTTACCGGAGCTTGAAGATGTTTATAAGAGAATCGCTTCTCTTAATATCGATAAAGAAAATACTCAGATTGGTAGCTTTGTATATGCTGTTAAACCGGGAGATGGTTCAGCAAGAGAGCAGGCAGCTTCCTGTCAGAAGGTTTTAGGTGGCTTTGCTAATGTTGCCAAAGAGTATGCAACTAAGAGATATCGCTCTAATCTGATTAACTGGGGTATGCTTCCATTTATATTCCCAGATGAAATTCCATTTAAAAACGGTGATTATATCGTAGTTAAAGGAATTAGAAAAGCAATAACAGAGAAGGAAGACATAATAAAAGCGTATGTAGTAGGTGATGAATTAAAGGAATTTTATCTTAGTGTTGGTGATCTTACTGATGATGAACGTGAGATAATTGCAGACGGATGTCTGATAAATTATTACAGAAATCATCAATAATCAATTATTCAGATTATTATAATTCGGAGGGATAATAATGGTAAGCAAGATAGTAAAAAGTGTTTTACTTATAATTGCAATGGTTTTGAGTGGCTTTGGTGGATTTTATGCCGGACGAATAAATGCTACCTTTACTAAGGTGACAGAAAACTTTCATACTGACGTTGACGTAGATTTGGATGATGTTGAATTACCGGATGTAAAGCTTAAATCTGATTCGGACATTATAAACATACTTATTGTCGGTAATGATCAAAGAGAAGAGAAGAATGCCTACGGTGGTACTTATACAGAAGGTGGTCTTTCTGACGTTATGATGATTGGTACTATGGATTTGAAACATAAGAGATTAAAATTATCATCACTTCTTAGAGACTGTTATGTAGAAATTCCGGGTCACGGCGGTAATAAGTTAAATGCTGCATATCCTCTTGGAGGCGGTGCTAAGGACGGCGGAGGTATATCCTTATTATATCAGACCATAGCTTATAACTTCGGTATAAAGCTAGATGGATATGTTGAGGTTGGTTTTGAATCCTTTGTAAAGGTTATTAATGGCGTCGGTGGTGTAGATATAGAGCTTTCAGAGTCTGAGGCTGAGTACTTAAATACAACCAATTATATCAGCAGAAAGAAGTATAGAAATGTTAAAAAGGGCTGGAATCATATGAATGGTGTTCAAGCTCTTGGATACTGCAGAATCAGAAAGAATTGTACTACGGTTACAGGATTGACTGATGATTATGCTCGTACTTACAGACAAAGAACAACGATTTCAGCTGCATTTGACAGAGTTAAAACCATGCCTATGTCTAAGTGGCTTGATATATTTGAAGATATTTCAAAGAATATAAGAACAGATATCAGTAAAAAAGAAATATTATCTTTTATTACTGACGTTATAACCATGGGTCAGACTTCGATAGATACGCTTCAGATTCCTATGAATGGTTATTTCTACGGTGGCACAACCAATGCCGGATCAAGTCTTATACTTGATACCAGAGATGATAATGCCAGTGGTTTAAATGAGTTTATATTTGATTATAACGGAAAGGGAGAATTTAAGTATTCAGGTACCCCTTCCGTGACAGCCGGAGCCATGTCTACCGGAGTTTAACGATAATTTCAGAAAGGGTTTATATGACAACAAAGGAAAGAGCTGAGCTTAAAAGCAAAGCGATGCTTATAGATTCAATATTTAATATTGGAAAAATTGGGCTCACACCGGAGTTTACGGAAGCTGTTTTACAAGCTCTGAGAACAAGGGAGCTTATAAAGATAAGCGTTTTAAAGAATTGTGATTATGATATCAAGGAACTTGCCATAACTATTGCTGAAAGAACCCATTCTCAGGTTGTTCAGGTTATAGGCAGAAAGATTGTTCTTTACAAAGAGAATCCGGATTTGCATAAAAAAGAGAAGAAGGATAGTAAGTCTCAATCAAAATCTAACAAGAATCATAAATCCACAAATACTTCTAAGTCTTCAAAGACATTTAATTATAACAAAAAGTCTATGAAGGAAAGGTCAAAAAAACTTGAATCAAAAAAGCGGAAAGGGTAAAACATATGTTTCAAGACGAAAATCTTGATCTTACAGGTTTTAAGCGTGTTGGAATTATGGGTGGAACCTTTAATCCGATTCATAATGCACATCTTCGGATGGCTCAGACTGCCTTATCAGGCTTAAAGCTTGATAAGGTTTTGTTTATACCTGATAGGAAACCACCTCATAAACAGATTATAGGCGTATCTGATAAAGATAGAGTAAATATGATTAAGCTGGCGATTAAGGATAATAAAGACTTCCTGTTTTCGAATATAGAATTAAAAAGGGATGGAGTGACCTATACATCCGATACATTGATATATTTAACTAATAATTATCCGGATATAAAATTCTTTTTTATAATGGGAGCAGATTCTCTGGCTTACCTCCATAAGTGGCATAAACCGGATATTATTTGTTCTTTATCCGGAATCGTAGTCATTAAAAGAAGAGGTTTTCTTGATAATAATGATTTGTATAATCAGATAGACTTTCTAAAAGAAAAGTATAATGCTGATATTAATGTGGTCTCTATGGAAGGTATGGATATAAGTTCAACGAACATAAGAGAATCTATTAAAGAGAAAAAAGATATTTCGGATAAGCTTCCTTTGTCAGTATATGATTATATTTTAAATAATGAATTATATTTATGATTTAGAGAGGAAAACATGAAAACAGATAATATATATGATATAGATCTTACAAAATTACAAAAAAAGGTTAAGGATAATCTGAAGGATAAGAGATATATACATACCATAGGTGTCAGATACACAGCTGCCAGTCTTGCGATGACTTACGGTGCAGATATTACAAAAGCACAAATTGCAGGTATTTTACATGATTGTGCAAAATCAATGTCTGATGAAGAAATCCTTATTTATGCCTTAGAGCATGATATAGAGGTAAATGAGTCTTCTAAAGTTGCACCCAACAACTTACTTCATGCACCTGTTGGTGCCCATCTTGCAAAGCATAAGTACAAAATCAAGGACGAAGAGATACTATCAGCCATAAGATGGCATACAACCGGAAGAGCAGATATGAATTTACTTGAAAAAATCATATTTATTGCTGATTATATAGAACCAAACAGAAAACCTATTGACTCTATTATAAAGGCAAGAAGAGAGGCCTTTAAAAATTTGGATAATGCAGTTTTAACAGAATTAGAGTCCACTATCAATTATCTTGAAAGTGATGAAAAAAAGGCAAAGAGCTTTGATAAATTTACTATGGAGGCTTATAACTTTTATAAAACTATAAATAAAAGATAGAAATACAGTAAATAAAAACACTAATAATTATTTCGGAGGTACATATGAACGAGATACTAAATAAAGTTAATATCATAGTAAAGGCTATTGATGATAAAAAGGGAGAGGATATTAAAGTACTTGATATTAGTAAAATTTCTGTTTTAGCAGACTATTTTGTTATTGCAACAGTAGATAATAAGCAGCAGATGAAGGCAATAAGAGATAATGTGGAAGAAGCTATGATGAAGGATAAATCATATGCTAAAAGCATTGAGGGAGACAATGAATCCGGTTGGGTTTTAATAGATTTTAAGGATATTGTAGTTCATCTTTTTGATCGCGACAGTCGTTCTTTCTTTGATTTAGAGAGAATCTGGAAGGATGCTGATATTGTTGAAATTTAACTCAGTCGGAGAAATCCCCCACCTCTAAGCGTAGCATAGGTGGGGGTTATAACAAGCTTCACTCAGTCGGAGCTTGAATATCCAAATGAGTCTTGATTATAAATGTTTTTTTCACAAACGGTTCAATAATAAGTCACATTTCATTCACAAATAAGGAATAATATAATCTCATCTTAAATGAAATACTTAATTAAGGGAGGTAAAAGCTATTTGAACCGAACCCAAATAGCTAATGATCCGACACGAGAATTTGAGATTCTCGTGCGGTGCCTCACACAAAGTGTTCGGCAGGGAGGTTATTATGAATAAAAAACAATTTTTAAAGGTAACTGCATATGCGGCAGTGTTTGGATTGGTAAGTGGTTGTGCTTTTGAAGGTGTTAATTATGCTGTTGGTGGATTCAATAATGACACAGCAGTGGTTTCTGAAACAAAAACAAGTGAAACCATACCTGAAGTAAAGACAGTATCATCAAGCTCTTCTTCATCAGATGGTGTTTCGGATGTAGCAGAAGAATTGTTTCCAAGTATTGTAGCTATAGATGTAGAAATGAATTCTACAGTTTCCGATATATTTGGACAGCAATATACCCAGAAGAGCAAGGGTAGTGGATCAGGCTTTATAGTAGGCGAAGATGATGACAATCTTTATATAGCAACTAATAACCATGTTGTAAAGGATACAACTTCAGTTAAGGTTAAGTTTAACGATGGAGAGTCATACGATGCTACTGTTAAGGGGGCTGACAGTGATATAGATGTTGCAGTTGTTTTTGTTCCAAAGGATAGCATTAAGGAAACTACTCTTGATAATATAAAGGTTGCAAAACTAGGCGATTCTGATGAAATAAAAGTCGGAGAAGAAGCAATTGCAATCGGTAATTCTTTAGGATATGGTACAAGTGTTACTGTAGGTATTGTCAGCGCCAAAGACAGAGAGTATGCAGGAGATGATTTCAATATTACTCTTATTCAGACTGATGCAGCTATAAATCCGGGTAACAGTGGCGGACCTTTGATTAACAGTAAAGGAGAGGTTATTGGCATTAATTCAGCTAAGTATGTAGATTCTGAAATTGAAGGAATGGGCTTTTCAATTCCAATCAGCACAGCTGTTCCTGTAATCAAAGAAATAGTTGAAGCTAAAGAAGTATCAGAAGGAGATAGAGCTTATCTTGGTATAGTTGGTAATTATACTGACAATGAAGAGTCTGCATTAGATATACCAAGTGGTATATACATAAATGAGGTAGTTAGTTCTTCTCCGGCAGAGAAAGCCGGAATCCTTCGTGGAGATATAATTGTTAAGGTTGATGATACAGAGATATCCAGTTATGAATCGCTTAAAGAAAAGCTTCTTAGAAAAACAAGTGGTGATACAGTTACTATCACAGTTAAGAGACTTGACGGAAATGAGTATGTAGAGAAAGAAATCAAGGTAACATTAGGAAAGAAATCTGATTATGCATCCAATGATCAGCAGAATAATCAGGATGGACAGGATAATGAGGATAGATCCAAGGACGATGAAAATGGAAACTCATATAATGATAATTACGGATCAGGCTTTGGATTATTCCCATTTGGTTGATAATATCTTATAAATTATTATGAATACATATACATAGGAAAGTGACGATAGGCAGAAGTTTTTTGACTTCTGCCTATTTTTTAGACTAAAGAGATTATGGTCTGATTTGACATTTTTATTTTTATAGTTTAATATTTACAAAAAATAATATGAAACAAGGTGATGCATATGTTTTATGATAATAAATACAAAGTCAGAAAGAACGCTACATTGGTCAGAAATACTATATCCAAGGAAAAAAGAGATGATGGTAATTGTATTATATGCCAAAAGGTTATGGATTATATAGATAAAGAAAATATAAAAAATGTTTTTACTTATGTATCCTATAAGTCAGAAACAGATACTAGAAATATAATATTAAAGCTTCTTAATGATACGGATGTAGAAGTTAATGTACCTGTTGTAGAAGGGGATATGATTAATTTTTATAATATTAATAATTTAGAAGCCTTAAAAGAGTCAAAGCTTGGCATACCTGAACCTGTGATAGATGATAGCAACAGAGATGAAAATATAAGAATTCCTCAAAAAGGAGACCTTCTTTTGATACCCGGACTTCTTTTCAGTAAAGATGGAAACAGACTTGGTTATGGTGGGGGGTTTTATGACAGATATATAGAAAAATATAAAAATAATGGCTTTATTTCTGTAGGAATATGCTTTAAAGCACAAATAACCGAGTATATTCCTATAGATGATAAAGATCAGAAATGTGATTTTGTTATATATGCATGATTAATGAAAGCTAGAGTCTTTTTATAAATCTTTTGCTAATAGTCAAAAAGCATGACTTCTAATTGGAGGAAAGCATATGCAATATAGAAATGATAAATATGGTGAACCTATGTCCTTGCTTGGATATGGATGTATGAGATTTACCAAAAAAGGACTATCTACAGATATTTCTAAAACAGAAAAAGAAATAATGAAGGCATATGAGTTAGGTGTTAATTATTATGATACAGCTTATATCTACAGCGGAAGTGAAGAGTGCTTAGGAGAAATCCTGGAAAGAAATAATATTAGAAAAAATGTTAATATTGCAACTAAGCTTCCTCAATATCTAATCAGTTCAAAATCAGCTATAGATAAGTACTTTAATGAACAACTAAAAAGACTAAGAACTGATTATATAGATTATTATCTAATGCATATGCTTACGGATATATCTGCTTGGGAAAACCTTGTAAAGCTGGGCATAAAGGATTGGATTATAAGAAAAAAGAAAGAAGGAGCTATAAGAAATATCGGTTTTTCCTTTCATGGAAACTCTGATATGTTTATAAAGATATTAGATGCGTATGATTGGGACTTCTGTCAGATACAATATAATTACCTGGATGATGTATCTCAGGCAGGAGTAAAGGGTTTAAAAGCCGCTGCAGCTAAGCATATACCGGTTATTATTATGGAACCTTTAAGGGGTGGTAAGCTTGTAGATATGCTTCCTGATCAGGCTAAAAAGTATATAGAGCTATATGAAAAAAAGCGTTCTGCAGCTGAGTGGGGACTTAGATGGCTTTGGAATCAGCCGGAGGTTACCTGTGTGCTTTCGGGTATGAACTCTATAGAGATGGTTGAAGAAAACTGTAGGATTGCATCTGAAGTTGAGATTGATGAGTTTTCACAAGCCGATTTTGAGCTTATAGAACGTATAAAAGATAGTATTAACGAAAGAACCAAGGTGGGGTGTACCGGTTGTGGATACTGTATGCCCTGTCCAAAGGGAGTCGATATACCGGGAGCATTTAGATTTTATAATGAAATGTACATCAGTAAAAAGACAGAGGCAAGATTTGAGTACTTTAGAGCAGTTGGAATCAGAAAGGAGCCTGCTTTTCCCAGTCAGTGCGTAGGATGTGGTAAATGTGAAAGTCATTGTCCGCAGCATATAGAGATAAGAAAGAAGTTAAAGGAAGCAAACAGAGCACTTATGCCATTTCCACTGAATGTTGGAGTAAGAGTAGCTCGTAGATTCATGTTAAAATAGTATATTTATGCCCATTATTTTTTAATAATGGGCTTTTTTTCATGTCTGTTAACGAAAAAACATAAAAAACACAGAAATAATCCTATAAAATGCTTGACAATTATCTAGGGGAGTGTTATCTTACTAATTAGATGTTAGCACTCCACACTAAAGAGTGCTAACAAGAAAATTAGTATACTAAAAGATATCAGACAGGAAAGGAGTGGTTTTTTGGAACTGAGTGACAGAAAGCAAAAAATAATGAATGCCATTATTAAGACTTATCTTGAAACAGGTGAACCTGTTGGTTCCAGAACTATTTCTAAGTTCTCTGATTTAAACTTAAGCTCTGCGACAATAAGAAATGAGATGTCAGATCTTGAAGAGATGGGCTATATTATACAGCCTCACACTTCAGCAGGACGTATTCCAACAGATAAGGGATATCGACTCTATGTGGATACCATGATGGATGACAAGGTTCAGGAGGTTATGGATCTCAAGGAAAACCTTCGTGAAAAAGCTGACAAGATGGAGACCTTATTAAAGTCAGTTGCAAAACTGTTAGCCAATTCAACCAATTATGCTACCATGGTTTCAGGACCTCAATATAAGTCTAAAAGAGTTAAGTTTATACAGCTAACAGAAGTTGATGAAAGTCATTTACTTACCATAGTTGTCTTAGATGGCAATATAGTTAAGAATGAAATCATTAAGACTGATAGTAAAGTAGATACTGAAGGTGTTGCAAAATTGAATTTTGTTCTAAACACATGTTTAAACGGTCTTGATGTATCAGAGATGAATCTTGCTGTGATTCAATCCATAAAAGAGCAGGCAGGTGATCATAATAGGATTATAGATTCGGTACTAAATGTTATTGGTAATGCACTTACTCAGGACGACGATTTTGAGGTTTATACCAGCGGAGCTACCAATATTCTTAAGTATCCGGAGCTTGCTGATAAGGAAAATGTTGTAAAGCTCTTAGATACATTTGAAGAAAGAGAGCTTATAACTAAGTGGCAACCTCCTGAGACGGTTGAGGATAACGGTCATGCTATACAGGTTTACATCGGTAACGAAACCAATGTTGAATCTATGAAGGATTGCTCTATGGTTACAGCAACTTACAGAGTAAATGATGGTGTATATGGTAAAATCGGTATAGTAGGTCCTAAACGTATGGATTATGATAAAGTTGTATCGACCTTACAGACTCTTATGAATGAGCTTGATGATATCTTTAAGGAAAATGATTAGATTATTTAAAAGGTGGTTATCTGATGGATATTAACAATGAAGTGGAAAATGATTTTATTAATGATTTTTCTGAAGAAGCTGAAAATATTGAAAATACTGATTCGTTAGAGCTTAACGATTCTTCCGTAGATTCTTCTGAAACAGATGAAGAAGTAATCGTAGAACCAAATACAAAAGAAGCCTTAGACGATGAAGATGATTCTGAAGATGATAATTCTTCAGATGAAGACACCGAAGAAGGTGATGGAGATAAAATGTCAATTTTTAGCAAAAGAGCTGCAAAAGAGTTAAAGAAACTCAAAGAAAAGATTAAAGAATTAGAGGATCAAAGACTTAGACAGCTTGCTGAATTTGAAAACTTTAGAAATCGTTCCGAAAAGGAAAAAAGTCAAAGGTTTGAGATGGGGCAGAGAGATGTTATTGAAAAGATGCTTCCCGTAAAAGATAACTTTGAAAGAGCGCTTATCAATCTACCTGAAGGTGAAGAAAGTAAGGCTTTTGTAGATGGTATACAGTTAATATTTAAGCAGTTTGATCAGATTTTTGATGAACTTGGCGTTAAGCCTATAGAGGCTGTTGGAACTGAGTTTAATCCTGAACTTCACAACGCTGTAATGATGGTTGACGATGAAGAAAAGGAAAGCGGAACAGTAGCAGAAGAGCTTCAGAAGGGTTATATATTTAAAGATCAGGTTGTAAGACACAGCATGGTTAAAGTGGTTAATTAATAAGCTTTTAGCTTGTTAATATATATTCATGATGAATTTTTTACAGCAATTAATGTATTTTAATAAGAATAGGAGGAAATTATTATGGGTAAGATAATTGGTATCGATTTAGGAACAACAAACTCATGTGTTGCAGTAATGGAAGGTGGAAAACCTGTAGTAGTTACAAACACTGAGGGTGCTCGTACAACTCCATCTGTAGTTGCATTTACAAAATCAGGTGAGAGACTTGTAGGAGAGCCTGCAAAGCGTCAGGCAGTTACAAATGCAGACAAAACTATTTCATCAATCAAGAGACATATGGGTTCAGATTACAGAGTTTCAATTGATGATAAGAAGTATTCTCCACAGGAAATATCAGCTATGGTACTTCAGAAGTTAAAGAGTGATGCTGAAGGTTATCTTGGAGAATCTGTTTCAGAGGCAGTTATTACAGTTCCGGCTTACTTTAACGATTCACAGCGTCAGGCAACTAAGGATGCAGGAAAGATTGCAGGACTTGACGTTAAGCGTATTATCAATGAGCCTACAGCTGCAGCTCTTGCTTATGGTCTTGATAATGAAAAAGAGCAGAAGATAATGGTTTATGACCTTGGTGGTGGTACATTTGATGTTTCTATCATTGAAATCGGTGATGGAGTTATCGAAGTTCTTGCAACATCCGGTAATAACCGTCTTGGTGGTGATGACTTCGATGAGAAGATTACCAAATACATGATAGATGAATTTAAGAAGACAGAGGGAATTGATCTTTCAACAGATAAGATGGCTCTTCAGAGACTTAAAGAAGCAGCTGAAAAGGCAAAGAAGGAATTATCCAGTGCAACAACCACTAATATAAACCTTCCATTCATTACAGCTACTGCAGAGGGTCCTAAGCATTTTGATATGAATCTTACAAGAGCAAAATTCGATGAACTTACATCAGATCTTGTTGAACTTACAGCAGAGCCTGTACGTACAGCTCTTTCTGATGCAGGTATTACTGCTTCTGAGTTAGGAAAGGTTCTTTTAGTTGGTGGTTCTACACGTATTCCTGCTGTACAGGATAAAGTTAAACAGCTTACAGGACAGGAGCCAAGTAAGAGTCTTAACCCTGATGAGTGCGTAGCTCTCGGAGCTTCAATTCAGGGTGGTAAGCTTTCAGGTGATGAGGGTGCAGGAGATATTCTTCTTCTTGATGTAACTCCTCTTACACTTTCTATCGAGACTATGGGAGGTATAGCTACTCCTCTTATTGAAAGAAATACTACAATCCCTACGAAGAAGAGTCAGGTATTCTCAACAGCAGCTGACAATCAGAGTGCTGTTGATATCAATGTTCTTCAGGGTGAAAGAAAGTTTGCTAAGGACAATAAGTCACTTGGACAGTTCAGACTTGATGGAATTCCACCTGCTCCAAGAGGAATCCCACAGATAGAAGTAACATTTGATATAGATGCAAATGGTATTGTAAATGTATCTGCAAAGGATATGGGAACTAATAAAGAGAATCATATCACAATTACAGGTGGTTCAAATCTTTCAGATGATGAAATAGATAAGGCAGTTAAGGAAGCTGCTGAGTACGAAGCTCAGGATAAGAAGAGAAAAGAGGCAGTAGATGCCAGAAATGAAGCGGACTCAGCTGTATTCCAGACACAGAAGGCATTAGATGAGGTTGGAGATAAGATTGATGCTGATGAGAAGAGCAAGGTTCAGACAGAAATCGATTCTCTCAAGTCTTTAGTTGAAAAGGTAAATCCTGATGATATTTCTGACAGCGATGTGGACGCACTTAAGAGCGGTACACAGAAACTTATGGAAGCTGCTCAGTCAGTATTCTCAAAGATGTATGAGCAGACAGCAGGTGCTAACCCTAACATGGGTGGTGCAGGTCCGGACATGAGTGGATTTGCAGGTGGAGCTGGTCCTCAGGACAACAGTGGTGCCGACGATGATGTGGTAGATGGAGATTACAGAGAAGTATAATTAATATGGAGATAATATATGGCTGACAAACGTGATTATTATGAAGTCTTAGGGGTTTCAAAGGACGCTTCTGAGTCGGAAATTAAATCAGCATACAGAAAGCTTGCTAAAAAGTATCACCCGGATATGAATCCGGGTGATGCAGAAGCTGAAGCTAAGTTTAAAGAAGCTTCTGAAGCATATGCAATTCTTAGTGATGAGGATAAACGTCACCAGTATGATCAATTTGGTCATTCTGCATTTGAAGGCGGTGCAGGTGGTGCAGGTGGATTTGACTTTAACAGCTTCGATATGGGAGATATATTCGGAGATATATTCGGAGATCTCTTTGGTGGAGGCAGAGGAAGATCCAGAGGAAGCAGAAATGGTCCAATGAGAGGACAGAATGTGAGAGCTTCCGTTAGAATAACTTTTTTAGAAGCTTGCTTTGGTGTTGATAAAGAACTATCATTAAATATAAAAGAAGAATGTGAAACCTGTCATGGTACCGGTGCTAAACCGGGAACCAGTCCTGTTACCTGTACAAAGTGTAACGGAAACGGTCAAGTCGTATATGAACAACAATCCTTCTTTGGAACAGTTAGAAATGTTCAAAGCTGTCCTGATTGTAGAGGTACAGGAAAGATAATTAAAGAAAAGTGCTCTGATTGTAACGGAACAGGGTATATAGGATCACGTAAGACCATATCTGTTTCTGTTCCTGCTGGAATAGATAATGGTCAGAGTATCCGTATCAGAGGAAAAGGAGAGCCTGGAATTAACGGTGGCGAAAGAGGAGATCTTTTAGTTGAGGTTACGGTTGCTCGTCATCCTAAGTTCCAACGCCAGGGAAATGATATATTCTCAACAGTAGGTATTACATTCCCTCAGGCTGCTCTTGGAGGGGATATTCGTATACCTACCATAGATGGCGATGTACTGCAGAAAATTAAATCAGGAACGCCAACAGACTCAAGGATTAAACTTAAAGGAAAAGGTGTTCCATCTTTAAGGAATGCTAATATACGTGGTGATCATTATGTAACTTTGGTTGTTGAGGTTCCAACAAAACTAACGCACGCACAAATTGAACTTTTAAAAGAGTTTGATAAATCTGTGTATCCTCAGAATCAAGAAAAGAATGATAAAAAAGAGGAAAAAGAAGAAGGTAGCTCAAAGAAAAACTTCTTTAAAAAGGACAAGAAAAAGAAATGATTTTTTTAAGGCTTTGGTGATATCATCAGAGCCTTTTTTTATGTAAAAAATACTTTAATCTTTTGATTTTTTAATATATAATATAAAAGAGAGTCCGTAGATTAAGATTGATTTTATTAATTTTATTAGATGACGGATATTACTATGGCAAAAACATAATAGAGTTTTATTATTATTTAAATTGGAGGAATTGCTTATGATTCAGAATGATAAGGGGATAGTAGACCTTAAACATCGTATTATGGAGGATGTAGCAAGATTGGCATGGAAAGATGAACTTGATGAAGAGCATCTTGAGGATTTGGTATATGAGGTGATTCCCGGACCGAGACCCGCTTATCGTTGTTGTGTTTATAAGGAAAGAGAGATAGTCAGACAAAGAGTAAAGCTTGCAATGGGTGAAAATACCAGAGCAAATAAGGATTCAACCAATGAGGTGCAGGTTATAAAACCGGCATGTGATGAGTGCTCTATTGCTTCTTATTCGGTAACGGATAATTGCAGACTTTGTCTCGGTAAAGCATGCTTAAGTGCTTGTAAATTCGGGGCTATAACTCAAGGAGAGTTCAGAACCCATATTGATTCAGATAAATGTAAAGAATGTGGATTATGTGCTAAGGCATGTCCTTTTGGAGCAATAGTTCACCTTGTTCGACCTTGTAAGAGAGCATGTCCTGTTGATGCTATTTCCTTCGATGAATACGGTTTTTGTAAGATAGACGAAGAAAAGTGCATACATTGTGGTCACTGTATACATAATTGTCCTTTTGGAGCTATCGGATCAAAGACTTATCTTACTCAGATTATTAAAGCTATTAAAGAAGGAAAAGAAATATATGCTATGTGTGCACCGGCTGCTGAAGGACAGTTTGGATCAGATATTTCTATGTTATCAATTAAAAATGCTTTAAAAGAGATAGGCTTTACAGATATGGTCGAGGTTGGTCTCGGAGGTGATATGACTGCAGCTTATGAAGCTGAAGAGTGGTCTGAGGCCTACAAGGAGGGTAAGAAGATGACCACTTCCTGCTGTCCTGCATTTATAAATATGCTTAAAAAGCATTTTCCTGATCAGTATAAAGAAAATATGTCATCCACAGTTTCACCTATGTGTGCGGTTTCAAGATACCTTAAAGCTATTCACCCCGGATGCATAACAGTATTTGTTGGTCCATGTATAGCAAAGAAAACAGAAGCAAAGGATCCTGAAGTTCCCGATAATGCAGATTATGTAATTACATTTGGTGAGCTTTTATCACTGTTTAAATCAGCCAATGTAGAGCTTAAACCGGTTGAAAGTGAGTATCAGGAAGCATCATTATTCGGTAAGAAGTTTGCGGGAAGCGGTGGTGTTGCAGCGGCAGTTATCGAAGTAATGCAGGAAAGAGGAGAAGATACTAAAGATATTAAGCTTGAAAAGTGTGCAGGAGGAAATGAATGTAAGAAGGCACTCACCTTGCTTAAGTTAGGACGACTTCCGGCTGACTTTATTGAGGGTATGATTTGTGTTGGAGGTTGTGTAGGCGGACCTTCTAATACAGTTGCCAGTAACGATATCATAAAGGCTCGTGAAAACCTCTTCAAGCAGGCTGATTCAAGAAAAGTTCTTGATAATCTTAAGGATTATCCTATGGATAAATTCTCTATGAAGAGAGATGGTTCTATGTAAATTATTAATATTAAATGACATTTTTTTGAAAACTTTTTGAAAATAACCATGAAGTACGATAAAAGGGGCGTTTAAAGGCGCTCCTTTTTATTTGTTTTTGATTTGACTTTTAATTGTAGTATGTTATAATATCGGTTACGCATGCATCTTTATGTATGTGATTACAGATGAGAGTAGGTAATTTTATGAATGCATTTAAAACTAGTATAGCCAATTTTAGGAAATATCAGTTTTTATTGTATGAATTAGTTAAGAAAAATATAAAGCTTAAATATAGAAGATCGTATCTTGGAATTTTATGGACACTGTTAGAACCACTCCTTGTAATGATTGTGCTTTCTGTGGTATTTGGAGTTTTCTTTGGTAGAGATGATAAACAGTGGCCGGTTTACATACTTACAGGAAGATTATTATTCTCGTTTTTCTCATCAGGAACAAAATCAGCTTTAAGAAGTGTCAGTGGTAATGCTTCAATGATAAAAAAAGTATATGTTCCAAAGTATATGTATGTACTTGCCAATATAATTTCAAATTTTGTAACATTCCTTTTATCACTTATAGTTCTTGTTGTTGTTGCAGCAGTATTGGATGTAAGACCTACTATATACCTGCTCGAAGCCATTGTACCACTTATTATTATATTTATTATAACAAGCGGAGCTTCGCTTATATTAGCTACACTTAATGTGTTCTTCAGAGATATAGACTATATATGGCAAGTAGGAAGCATGCTTATTTCCTATACATGCGCTATATTTTATCCTGTAGAGAGATTATATAAAAACGGTTATGGCTTTGTATTTGACTTAAATCCTATATATATGTGCATTGCAAACTTCAGAAATACCGTTCTTTACGGTAAACCGCTTAATATGCAGTATACACTTGTTTCGCTTGGACTTGGAATATTTCTTATGCTTATAGGCATTTTGTTATTCTATAAGAAACAAGATAAATTTATACTTTACCTATAATCAGGAGGCATATAAATTGAAAAAGGAAGTAACTGTTAAGGTTTCTAATGTTGGGATGAGATTTAATCTTACCCAGGAAAGAGTAGATAACCTTAAAGAGTATATTATAAAGCTTTTAACGAGAAAACTAAGATTTAACGACTTTTGGGCTCTCAGAGATGTTAGTTTTGAGATACATAAAGGTGAAAGATTAGGAGTACTTGGATTAAATGGTTCGGGAAAGTCGACATTATTAAAGATTGTTTCCGGAGTACTTAAACCCACAAAGGGAAATGTGGTTACCAGAGGTAAGGTTGCTCCATTACTTGAATTAGGGGCTGGTTTTACACCTGAGTATACAGGTAGAGAAAATATATATCTTTACGGCGCTATGTTAGGTTACAGTAAAGAATTGTTAGATGAAAAGTTTGATGAAATCGTTGATTTTTCAGAGCTTGGAGAGTTTATAGATGTTCCTATAAAGAATTATTCTTCAGGTATGAAAGCAAGACTTGGCTTTTCAGTTGCTACCATAGTTGAACCCGATATACTTATACTTGATGAAGTCTTATCTGTTGGTGATAAGAGATTTAAGAGAAAAAGTGAAAGAAAAGTCATGAACATGTTTGATAAGGGTGTTACCGTCCTTTTCGTATCGCATTCACTTGATCAGGTTCTCAGAATATGTGATAAAGCGATAATTTTGGACGGAGGCCATATTGTTGCAAAGGGTAATGTTGAAAAGGTTGCTAAGATTTATAAGAATATGACAGAATAATCAACTAATTAATTTAGGAGGATATTATGAAATCATTAAAGGAAATGATTACAAAAAAGGCGCTACTTTTATTTGCTGTATTTGCTATAGCAGGCGTTATGTTTGCTTCTGATAAAGCAAGTGCTGCTACAACTTATCTTGTAAAAGTAAATAAACAGGCTAACTGTGTTACTGTTTATAAGATGGATGATAATGGTAAATATCAGCCTGTTAAGGCTATGATTTGTTCATCCGGATATGCTACACAGTCCGGTACATTTGCTATGGGAGAAAAGATTCGTTGGCATACTCTCGATGGTCCTTGCTATGGACAGTACTGTGCAAGAATCTACGGAGGAGTTCTTTTCCACTCTGTATGGTATTATGGACAGAGTAATCCGGGCACACTTTCCGTAAGCTCATATAATCAGCTTGGAACTACCTGTTCACACGGATGTATCAGACTTACTGTTGCTGATGCAAAGTGGTTATATGACAATGTGCCTACAGGTTCAACCGTTCAGATTTATGCTGATTCTAATCCCGGACCTCTTGGAAAGCCAGCATCAATTAAAATTCCTAACAATGTTGCATGGGATCCTACAGATATCTGGAGCGAGGGTAATCCTTGGAATTCAAAGAAGCCTGTAATTAAGGCTAAGAAGAAGGTAGATGTTCCTTTTGGTACTTCTTATGATGTAATGAGTAATGTTACAGCTACCAATACTACAGGTTGCGATGCAAAGAGTCTTGTAAAGACTGTAATCAAGTATAACGGAGCTAAGGTAAAGAAGCTTGATACTTCGAAGCCGGGTATGTATAGAGTAATATATAAGCTTAAAGATGAGATAGGAAGAAAAGCTAAGCCTGTTAAAACAAAAGTTTTTGTTACAGGTGCTGAAGTGACTCCTGTTATTACAGGTACACATGATCTTTATATCAAGTCTAAGAGCGCTCTTAAGCCGGATCTTGTTAAGAACTCAATTACTGTAACTCAGGGTTCTACTAAGCTTGATAATAAGTATATAACCGTATCATTTAAGAAGGTTAAACAGGGTCAGTGGAAGGCTGATATTACTGCTCAGTATGCATCTAAGCCTGCTAATGCTTACATATATGTTTATTTAGATAAACAGAAGCCTACAATTACAGGTGTTGTTAATGGCAATACTTACTACTTAGCTTCCATGTCAGCGGTAAGTAAAGAGTATGCAAGAAGTCTTATCGAAGTAAGTGATGATATTACAGTTATAAGTAAAGATAGTGTTAAGATAAAGATTGTAAATGAAACCACCAGAGTGAAGGTTGTCTATAAGGCATTTGATGCTGCAGGTAGAAAGAGAAAGGTGATTATTTACTTTACACAGCAGCAGTCGCCTCTTGTGTCACCAACTCCTACACCGGTTTCGCCAACCAATCAACCGGTTACAGGGTCGGTAGTGTCGAGGTAAGTTTTTCGGGTATGGGGAGTTAAATACCTTCCCCTTACCCGTTTTGTTATATCACCAATTCTTTCTTTTTTTATGGGAGAGGACCTATGTTTAAAGATTTTTTTAAAAAGCCTGAATTTAAAAATACTTTAAAAGATTTATCTAAAATTATTCTTATATATTTTGTGTTTGCATTATTTATTAATGTTTTATTAGAGTGCTTTAATAGGAAATCCGTCATATCAGGGGTGAAATTTTTGATTGAAAATCCTATTTTATGGATTTTTGGAACTTTGATAGTATTGTTTACATATGAGGTTTCACTGTTTTTTAAAAGAAGAATATTTGTATTTTGTCTTGTTAACATATTCTGGATAGGGATAGGTGTAGTTGACTTTATTATGTTGCAGTACAGGGTTACACCATTTTCTGCGGTCGATTTTTCGTTGATTAAAAGTGCTATTGATGTTTCAAGTCATTATTTTAGTGGTTTTGGTATAGTGCTTATTATATTAGGACTTTTGGCTGTGACATTTTTTATTGTTATTCTGTTCTTAAAATGTCCACAGGATTCTAAAAAGGATAAAGTATATATAATTATTCCTTCATTTGCCTTTGTTCTTGATATAATAGTAATCCTTTTATTTATTAATTTTAGTTATCCTGTTTACTCATTAAAGGATAATTATACCAATATAACCGAAGTATATAAAAATTACGGCTTTGTATACTGTTTTGCTAACAGTGTAGTGGATTCGGGTATTGAAAAGCCTGAATCTTACTCCAATGAAAAGATTGATGATTTACTTAAAAATTTACATAAGGTTAAGAATAATACAAAAAAACCAAATATTATATTTGTTCAGCTCGAATCATTTTTCGATGTAACAAGTGTTAAGGGAATGACGTTTTCAAAAGACCCTATTCCTAATTTTCATAGTCTGCAAAAGAAATACTCTCATGGTTATCTTACTGTGCCCACAGTAGGTGCAGGAACTGTTAATACTGAATTTGAGATGCTTACGGGTATGAGTCAGTTAGACTTTGGAACCAGTGAATATCCTTATAAAACGCAGCTTAAGGATACAACCTGTGAAAGTATTTGTTATGATTTAAAAAATGAGGATTATAAGTGTCATGTAGTACATAACAATACCGCAACATTTTACGAAAGAAATAAAGTATTTAAGAATCTGGGATTTGATACATTTCAAACATTGGAATTCATGAAAAACATATCGAAAACACCTAATGGATGGGCAAAGGATGCTTGTCTTACAAAGGAAGTTATAGATAGTTTGGATGCAACAAAAGAATCTGACTTTATTCTTGCGATAACAGTTCAAAGTCATGGAATATATGATATCGAAGGATATGAAAATACGCATTTGACATGTTCAGGAGGTCCTGAAACCTTTGAGTCTCAGTTTAATTATTATGTTGACCAGATATACGAAGTTGACAAAATGATAGGAGAATTAACAGAGGCTTTGGAAAAGCGTGATGAAGAAACAATAGTTTTCTTTTACGGAGATCATCTACCTACTCTTGGTCTTACGAAGGACGATCTTAAGAATGGAAGTATTTATCAGACGGATTATTTGATATGGGATAATTTTAATTTACAAAAAAAGAATATGAATATTAAATCATATCAGGTGTATCCATATTTATTAAATATGATAGGTATTCACGATGGTATTATAAATAAATTTCATCAGCAATATGATTGGAATGCACCGGATTATCAGGAAAGCCTTAAAGAGCTTGAGTATGACTTCCTCTATGGTGATAATTATTTATATGGTGGTGAGAACCCGTTTGTTCCTACCGAATTGCAGCTTGGTACCCATAAACTCGTATTTGACAGTATTAATGATGAAGATGGTGTGAAGTATGCAAAAGGAAAATACTTCTCTGATTATACAAAATTATATTTTAACGGAGAAGAAGTGGAAGGAACAGTCCTAAATACAAATAATCTACGTATAGATGGTGAAATAGAGATTGATGAAGATGCCGATGTAGATTATGAGACTTGGGATGAAGAAAAAAAGTTATCGACAGAAAGACCAAATTCATTTAAAATAGTAGTTGAGAATAAAAGTGGGGTCATACTAAGTCAGACAGATCCTATTTATTATAAAGACTTAAACTATCAGTAGGAGGTTTATATGAAGTGTCCGTTTTGCGGTGTCGATGATACCAGGGTAATTGACTCAAGGTCTGCTGACGATAACTCGTCAATCAGAAGAAGAAGAGAGTGTATAAAGTGTAAAAAACGTTTTACAACATATGAAAGAGTAGAAGCAATTCCGGTTGTAGTCATAAAGAAGGATCAGTCCAGAGAGGGTTATGACAGGAATAAAATTAAAAGTGGTATATTCCGCTCCATAAATAAAAGACCTATATCTATGGAGCAGGTTTCTGAAATGCTTAACAGCATTGAAAATGATATATTTAAGCAGGATGCAAAGGAAATTCAGAGTAGTTTCATAGGAGAGCTTGTTCTTGAAAAGCTTAAGGATTTAGATAGCGTTGCCTATGTAAGATTTGCATCTATTTATAAAGAGTTTAATGACGTCGATACATTTATTGATGTTATTCAAGAATTAAAAAATTAAAAATAATATTTTTGTATTTAATCCGGGAATAAGCTTCTTTTACATCAGGAAAGGAAGCGTATGTATCATGAAACAAATTCTATTGCCATTGATGGTATCAATGGGCATGTCGTAAAAACCGAGGCAGACGTATCTGACGGCCTGCCTGGGTTTTCTTTGGTTGGCTATCTCTCAAGTGAATTAAGAGAGGCTCGAGAAAGAGTGTGGATAGCTGTCAAAAATTCCGGTTTTAGATTTCCACCAAAAAAAATCACAATCAATCTGGCTCCTGCAAACCTTAGGAAGGAAGGGACGTCTTACGATTTAACCAAAGTTGTTGCTGTTTTAACAGCATTAGAGGTGTTGGATAATACATTTGTTCCTGATATGGTATTTGAGGGTGAAGTATCTTTAGACGGAAGCATAAGAAGGATAAAGGGAATATTACCCATGGCTTATACTGCTGCCAATAAAGGTTTCAAATATATCATTTTACCAAAAGAAAACGTAAAAGAAGCCCTTATAGTTGAAAATATTAAAGTTATAGGCGTAACCCATATCAATGATCTTTTTGATATTTTAAAAGATCCGGAAGCATATGTTGAAACAGAAAAGATAAGTTTTACTGATTATACTAAAAGCAATGATAATATTGATTTTATAGATGTTAAAGGTCAGATTAGATCCAAAAGAGCTATAGAAATAGGCGTCAGTGGTATGCATAATGTACTTATGATAGGTCCTCCGGGATCAGGTAAAACTATGCTTGCTAAAAGGATTCCCGGGATTATGCCTTTACCGGAATTTGATGATATTATGGAGATTTCTAAGCTTTATAGTGTATCAGCACTTCTTTCGGAAGATAAGCCTCTTATAGATAAAAGGCCCTTTAGATCGCCCCATCACAGCATAACTCAGACAGCTTTAGCAGGTGGCGGATTATATCCTAAACCTGGAGAGATAAGCCTTGCAAATAAAGGAGTTCTTTTCTTAGATGAACTTCCGGAATTTAACAGAAGGACAATTGAAGTACTTCGACAACCTATGGAAGAAGGTCTTGTAAACATATCAAGAGTTGGATTTAATACAGTTTATCCGGCTAACTTTATGTTAGTTGCTGCTATGAATCCCTGTCCCTGTGGGTATTACCCTGATTATAAAAAGTGTAATTGTTCTGTAGTATCCGTGAAAAAATACCTTTCAAGGGTAAGCAGACCCATACTCGATAGGATTGATATAAGTACCGAAACAGATATTTTAAAGTACTCGGATATAAATACTTCTGATAATGAAGACTATTACAGTACCAACAATATGAGAGAAAGAGTTTGTGAGGTTCATAATATACAGAAAGAAAGGTATAAGAATGAGGATTATTCCTTTAATTGTGAGCTTTCACCGGGCAGTATAAAAAAATACTGTAAATTAAATAAGTATGCTTCAGATCTTATAAAGGAAATATTTGACTCGGAGTTTATTTCGGCCAGAGGCTATCATAAGGTATTAAAAGTGGCCAGAACCATAGCTGATACCATGGGAAAAGAAATAATAGAAGAAGAACATATAACGGAGGCTATAAGTTATAGAGGAATAGATAAAAAGTATAATGGGGGTGTAGTGTGATGAATGATTATGATTATGCTATATGGATAGCAAATATAGATTACAGTATTGGAAATGCTCATATAAGTAAGCTTCTTAATGTATATAAATGCTTCGAGGATATATTTAAAGCATCAGAAAAATCCTTGATCAATACTAACATACTTAATGAAAAGCAGATTTTAATGATGATAGAATCAAAAAATATGAAAAAATACAATTTAACAAGAGAAATAATGGATAAGGATAATATCAACTTTACATATTTACAGGATATTAGATATCCTAAAAAATTAAGGCATATACAAAATCCTCCATTTTGTCTTTATTATAAAGGAGAATTACCGGATGATAATAAAAAGAGCATTGCTGTAATTGGAGCCAGAAATGCTAATCATGAAGGAAGAGAGCTCTCAGAAAAGTATTCAAAGCAGATAGCAGAGTATGGAATAGAAGTTATAAGCGGCCTTGCATATGGAATTGATATTTGTGCACACAGAGGAGCTTTGAGTGTAACAGGAGGGAAAACATTTGCCTGTTTAGGTTGTAGCGTGGATATATGTTATCCAAGAAGTAATATAAATGAATATATAGAACTTATTAATAACGGTGGTATAATTTCAGAATTTCCGCCCAAAACTCCACCCATTGCAAGGAATTTTCCGATGAGAAACAGAATAATATCAGGACTATCCGATGGAGTTTTAGTAATTGAAGCAGGTAAAAACTCTGGATCACTTATTACTGCATCTATGGCACTTGATCAGGGACGTGAACTCATGGTCATACCGGGAAATATAAGAGACCGGCTTTATTTTGGAAGTAATGAGCTTATAAAAGGAGGAGCTTGTCTTGTTACGGAAGTCAAGGATATACTAGATTGCCTGGGCATTTTTTATGATAATGACATAGAGGAAGAAAAAACAAAGATATATAAGGATCTTAACAGTACCGAAAAAGAAGTTATAGGATTACTAAACCTAAATCCTTGCCCCCTAGAGTATATATTAGAAAAAACTATGCTTCCTTTACCGAAAATCATGAAAATACTAATAAAAATGGAGATAAAAGGGTATATAAGAGATATAGGAAATCATAATTATGCTATAAGATTATAAAATAAGTCTTGCAACATTTTTTTAAATGGTGTACTATTTGTAATGTTTTGTATAAATAATTACTGTTATGTGATATACAATAGGGGTAAATGCCTAAATATACTATATTTATCTTTGCATATGGTAATCGGAGGTAAAAACAGAGATGAATCTTGTTATCGTTGAGTCGCCTGCTAAGGCAGCTACAATTAAGAAGTTTTTAGGGAAAAATTATGAAGTTATGGCTTCTAACGGTCATGTTAGAGATTTGCCTAAAAGCACTATGGGTGTTGATGTTGAAAATGATTTTGAGCCTAAATACATAACTATCAGAGGAAAGGGAGAACTTCTTGCAGGACTTAGAAAGGCTGTAAAGAAGGCTGATAAGATATATCTTGCAACCGACCCGGACCGTGAGGGAGAAGCTATAAGCTGGCACTTGATGGCGGCACTTAAGCTTGAAGATAAAAAAGCCAAACGTATCACATTTAATGAGATAACCAAAAACGCAGTTAAAAATGCTATAAAAAACGGAAGAGAGATAGATACGGATTTGGTAGACGCTCAGCAAGCCAGAAGAGTGCTTGACAGAATGGTTGGCTATCAAATAAGTCCTCTTCTATGGGCGAAGGTTAAAAGAGGGTTAAGTGCCGGAAGAGTACAGTCTGTTGCTCTTAGAATTATATGTGACAGGGAAAATAGTATAAATGACTTTATACCTGATGAGTATTGGTCTATAAAGGGTGATTTTTCACCTGAAAAGTCCAAGCTTTCTTTTGATGCTTTATTTTATGGAAGCACTAATGGTAAGCTGGAATTAAAGAGCATAGAAGAAGTAGATAAAATAAAAAAAGAGATATTAAAACAGAAGTATGTGATTTCAGATATTAAGAAAAGAACAATTAATAAAAAATCACCACTTCCGTTTACAACATCAACTCTACAGCAGGAAGCCTCAAAAAGTCTCAATTTTTCAACAGTAAAGACCATGAGAATTGCTCAGGGACTTTATGAAGGTGTAAAGATTAAGGGAAGAGGAAATATTGGTCTTATAACTTATTTAAGAACAGATTCAACCAGAATATCAGAAGAGGCGGCTTTAGCTGCATCTGATTACATCGAAAATACCTATGGAAAAGAGTATGTAGGTAAATCAAATGTAAATAATGCTAAAAACTCAAAAAAGATTCAGGATGCACATGAAGCTATAAGGCCTACTTACGTTGAGTTGACACCTGCCCAGGTAAAGGATGATCTAAATAGAGATCAATTCAGATTATATCAGCTTATATGGAGAAGATTTTTAGCAAGCTGTATGGCTCCGGCGCAGTATGAAAGTACATCGGTAAAGATATCATCGAAGGATTATGTATTTAATACAAGCTCCTCAAAATCAGTATTTGCCGGATATATGAATGTTTATCAGACGGATGAGGATAAAGAAACAAGTAAAACTCATCTTCCTAAGAATCTTTCAACAGGAATGAAGATTGATTTGCTTCAATTAGAAGAAAAGCAGCATTTTACACAACCTCCTGCACATTTTACTGAGGCCTCTTTGGTAAAGACTTTAGAGGAACTTGGCATCGGAAGGCCTAGTACTTACGCACCTACCATATCAACTATTATAAACAGGCATTATGTCTCAAAAGAAAAAAAGAACCTGTATATGACAGAGCTTGGAGAAGTTGTAAACAATATTATGCTTACATCCTTTCCAAGTATTGTAAATGTTGATTTTACAGCTAATCTTGAAAGCCTTCTGGATGGCGTTGAAAACGGAAATATAAGATGGAAAACTGTTATAGAAAACTTTTATCCGGATCTTAAGGAAGCTGTTGATATAGCATCCGAAGAGCTTGAACATGTAGAGATACACGATGAGGTTTCCGATGAAATATGTGAAGAATGCGGAAGAAATATGGTAATAAAGTACGGTCCATATGGTAAATTCTTGGCTTGTCCCGGTTTTCCTGAGTGTAAAAACACTAAACCATATTTTGAAAAAACAGGTCTTTTATGTCCTAAGTGTAAGTCGGACCTAGTTATAAAGAAAACCAGAAAGGGAAGAAGATTTTACGGATGTATATCATTCCCTGAGTGTGACTTTGTTTCATGGCAAAAACCATCAGCCTCTCCTTGCCCTAAGTGTGGTAGTGTAATGGTTGAAAAGAAAAATAAACTTGTTTGTACCAATGAAGAGTGCGAACATGTTATGGATATAAAAGAAGATAAGAATAAGGAGTAAAGATGAGTCTGGATTTATTGGATAAGACAAGGAAGATAAACTGGCTTATAATAGAGGATAGCTCTCAAAAGCTTGATTTTAATACTTTTTGTGGATACTTGTCTGACATTATGAATGTAAATGTTGTATTATTCAGCAGAAAAGGAAAGGTGCTCGGAGTAAAAGAACAACCATCAATTCCATCAATACCTAAACTAAAACATCTTGAGAGAGGGATGATGATAGATAATGTTATAAAAGATAGATTTATGTCAATACTCTCTACTCATGAAAATATAAATTTAACAACAATGGGCATGGATTTTGAAGGCGCTGACAACTATCACGCCATGATATCACCTGTAAAGATTTCAAAAAACAGAATGGGTTCTTTGATTGTTTACAATAATTCCAGTCCGTTTACAATTGATGATATCATACTTTTAGAGCACAGTATTACTTTAATTGGACTTGCTATGAGAATATCTAAGACAGAGGAGAACTTAACGAAAAACATGAAAACAGATGATGTATCTATCGCTTTATCATCGCTTTCCATGCTTGAGTTAAAGGCTCTTATAAGTATATTAAATATGCTTAATGGACAAAAGGAAGGTAGGATAGTATCGAGTAAGCTCGCAAATGAGCTTGGTATAACCCGTACTGTTATTATAAATGCCCTTAAAAAGTGTGAGTCTGCCGGAATTTTATGTACAAAGTCACTGGGAATGAAGGGGACTATGATTACTATTACCAATGATCTTTTATGTACTGAACTTGTTCAGTCTTATTACAGCGTAAACTAAATTATATAATAAACTAAATAGTTTACAATCATTTGGTTTTAGTGTATCATGTACTTTGTATGGGTTTTCCTATAATACAAAGATAAGTGTTTAGACATGGAGGTTTTTCATGAAGAAAAATGCAGTCAATATTATAGTATTTGTAGTTACTATATTACTGATAATCGGGACTGTCGCAATAATTGCATTAAATGTGCCCAAATATGCGCATACAGATGATATTATTCTAAAGGTAACAAAACTATTAAAGATAAATCTGGATGAAATAGATACACAGATAGTTGAAGAAAAGCTTGTTAATTATCCTGTGATTTTTGATAAGAAAAAAACCATTGAAATAAAGGTTTTAGAGGGTGAAGATCCTCATTATGTAGAAATAGACGGATATACTTTGGTTTTAAATTCCAATTATCCCAAATTCAATAAGGCAAAAAAAGGAATAGTAAAGAATCAAGATGATATTACAGATATTGTAGTAAAGGTCATTAAGAATTATAAAGAGTCTGATATTACAAGAACCAAGGTTTGCAACGATATTGTAAGAGAAATACATGATTACCTTGGAACAGATATTGTTGTAAGAGTATCACTTACAGATTATAAACATAAGTAATAAGAAATTCAGGATTTTCGATTATCACAGGAGAATACATATGCTAGCTGTTATAGAATTATTTGGAGGTGTCGGGCTTTTCTTATTTGGTATGAGCCTTATGGGAAAGTCTTTGGAAAAGCTTGCCGGATCTAAACTTGAAAAGATACTTGAAACTCTCACAACTAGTAAGAAAAAAGGCGTAGGTGCTATCAAGGGGTGGGCTCTTGGTATGGGTGTAACCGGAGTTATACAAAGCTCTGCCGCAACTACTATTATGATTATCGGCTTTGTTAATGCCGGAATTATGAAGGTATCTCAGTCGATACCTGTTATATTTGGTGCTAATGTAGGTAGTACTGTTACAGCTCAGATACTTCGATTGGGTGATCTAGGTTCAGGAAATATAGTTTTAACTCTTTTAAAACCTTCTTCATTTGCTCCGATGCTTATTGCATCAGGAGTTGCAGTCATGATTTTTTCCAAAAAACAAAAATATAAAGATATAGCCGGAATAATGGTAGGATTGGGAGTGTTGTTTTATGGTATGACTATTATGGAAGGTGTTTTTGCGCCGCTAAAAGAGTCAAAAGAATTCCAAAAGCTATTTACTTCTTTTGAAAATCCTATTATTGGTATATTGACCGGTGTTGCTCTTACTGCAGTTATACAAAGCTCAAGTGCTTTTGTTGGTATACTTCAGGCGTTAAGTGCTACCGGAACCATTTCTTACGGAATTGCCATCCCTCTTATACTTGGACAGAATATAGGTAAGTGCAGTGCTATACTTATGGGAAGTATAGGCTCTAATAAAAAGGCAAAAAGAGCAGCATTTGTATATATTTTTTTCAATATAATTCTCGTTACTATGTTTGGTATAATCATTTATTCCGTAAATGCAATAAATGAAATTGAATCAATGAAAAAAATTGTAAACAGAGGAGACATAGCTAACGTTCATTTACTGTTTAATCTCATCACTAGTATTGTGCTTTTGCCTTTCTCCAATGCAATTTCCCGTCTTTCTGCCGTTATTCTTAAGGATAATGATGAAGATGTTAAGGATGAAGACTTCAAGAGACTTGATGATATGCTTCTTAAAACTCCTGCAATCGCACTTAATCAGTCTAAGCTTATAATGAAAAATGCAGGAGACAGAATAAGAAATAATATGGTTATTATCAGTTCACTTCTTGAAAAGTATGATGAAAATCAATTTAAAGATTTAGATGATAATGAAGCTTATATCGATAAATGTGAAACCTATCTTTCAGGCTATGTTATACATATAAACAGAAAACGACTTCCTGTAGAAAGTAAGCTTTTGGTAACTGAAATCCTTAAGTCGGTAGGAGATTATGAAAGAATAGGAGATTATTGCATGAATATTGCTTATGCATTATCGAATATGAATCAGGAAAAGATAGATCTTTCTAACAATGCTAAGAAAGAGCTTAAAATCCTACTTTCTAATCTACGTGAAATATTGGATAATACATTTATATCCTTTGATAATGATGATATAGCTACAGCAAGGAAGATAAGAGCTATGGTAGCTGCTCTTTCCAGATTCAATGAATTACTTAAAAATCATCATGTGGAAAGACTACAGGAAGGACAGTGCTCTGTAAAAGCTCAAACTGTATTTTATGATATTATTAACAGTTGCGAGAGAATTGCTTATCATTCAAGAACTATATCTATAAGGGTGCTTTCAAGAAACTCTCAAAATGAAGATGTGGATGATAATGATATGATATCTGATGTTAATTATATATATTCAGATGAGTATACAGCATTGGAAAAGTATTATTATTTTACATATACCAAATCTCTTAAGAAGAGCCTTAAAAATCAAGAAGAAAAGGCCTTAAAGACTAACAAGACTCAGAAAGATAAGAACTTAAGGGATAATAAAAAGAATAAAGATAAAGCAAAAAACAAGAAAAAATCAGAAAAAGACTCAAATAACCGTAAATCATTCAAAAAAGAAAATAATAAAGATAATGAGAATGATAAGGATAATAAAAAGAAAAAGAAAAAAACATGATATATGCAATTGTTTTTGCTTTTATTATACATTACTTTATATTAAAACAGTGATTAGATTTTATTAATTATTTTTTAGAAAGGAAAAAGTGATTATTCACTTAAAGGTATTATGTTTAAAAAATTCAAAAATGTATTTTATTCATTTTTACTGATTTCATCCATTCTTTTTAGTCAGGTGTCTGCATTTGCTGCTGATTACAATGCTTCAACAATCGATGAGCTTACTCAGATTATAAAGACAACCGCTTTAGAAAGAGATACAGAATTCACGGTAGCATACAATGGTACTGATGCTGATTTTGAATATTTTTTCAAGGATTATTCTATTTATTATTATAATCTTGTTTCTTTACGTTTTGATGATCCTTCTTCAACAGATGATGGTGATTATCTTTTGGGGCTTATCGATCCTACATCTTTCGGTTCGTTTGAAACGGATGAAAATGGTGAGATGATCTTTAATCATAAGTATTTTGAAAGCTTAGAGGAAACTATTAGTGTTAATCAAAAGGCTAACGAAATCCTAAATGAGCTTCAGATAAGTACTATGTCAAGTGAATATGATAAAGTTAAAGCTATACATGATTATATATGCAGTAATGTAACCTATGTTGATGATTCTGATAATGGTTCATCAGCTTACAGTGGACTTATAGAAGGAAAGGGATTATGTAATTCCTATGCTCTTTGCATGTGTAAGCTTTTAAATACTGCCGGTATAGGATGTAAGTATATAGGAGGAAAAGCCGGGACCGGAAAGGATGCCGGAGGACATGCATGGAATATAGTAAAGATAGGTGGAAGATGGTATTATGTTGATTCTACTTGGGACGATGATGATGAGAATAATTCATATAATCATGATTACTTTTTGAAGGGTAAGTCTGATTTTGATGAAGCAGATCCATCACAGCCACATACATTAGATGATGAATACAACAATTCTTTATATCTTATTGAATTTCCGATAGAAGCTAATTCATACGATCCAGCCAATCCGCCTGCACCAAAGGAAGATAACACTCCTGTAGAGCCCTATAATCCGTCTCAGCCTAGCGTGACACCGACTCAGCAACCTGTAATTAATAATAATACAAATACAAACCCTAATAATAGTGGTGTTACCGGTAGCACTGCAACCCAGGCTTCAAATTCAAAAAGCTATAATTTTGACGATGTTATACTCTTAAGATATCCAAAGGGTGTTATGAAGCTTAAAAGAAAAAGAAGTAACGATATACAGATTGTATTTTCCAAGGATTATATAAATAACGTAGATACCGTGGATTATACTGTAACTAAGGGTAAGAAGCTAATTAAACTTGTAGATTACGGTATGGATGAAGAAGATGGATATCACTTCTATGATTATTTTGTAAAAGCAAAGGGAAAAAAGGGTGTTGCTTTAGTTAAGGTAACTGTTACAATGGATAATGGTGAGAGCAAAGAACTAAGTTTTAAGATAAAAATAAAATAAAGGAATTATATATGAGCAGAGTTATATGGATAGTTTTAGATAGTGTTGGTATGGGAGAAGCTCCGGATGCAGGCTCATTTGGAGATAATGGAGCTAATACCATTGGTCATATAGCACAAAAGTATCCTGAACTTTATATACCTAATCTATTATCCCTAGGATATGGCAATATAGATGGTATGGAGGGGTTAAAAAGAGTTGACTCACCACTTGCTTCGTATGCAAGACTTGAGGAAATCAGTGCCGGAAAGGATACTACAACCGGACATTGGGAAATGATAGGTATTCATACTTTAGAGCCATTCCCGGTTTATCCTGAAGGCTTTAGTGATGAGATAATCTCTAAGTTTATTGAAAAAACTTCCGTTCCAGGAGTTTTGTGTAACAGTATTGCTTCCGGTACGGTTGTTATAAATCAGTATGGAAACCTACATAGAGAGACCAAAAAACCTATTATTTATACCTCTGCAGACAGTGTGTTTCAGATAGCATGTGATGAAGAAATATATGATATAAACTCGCTATATAAGATGTGTGAGGCGGCCCGTGAGATACTTACAGGGAAGGATAATGTGGCCAGAGTAATAGCAAGGCCTTTTATCAAGAAAGGTGATTCCTTCGTAAGGACCTCTTCAAGAAGGGATTTTTCGCGACTTCCGGATGATGATAATCTGCTTATGAGATTAAAGAATCATGGACAGAATGTATATGCTGTGGGGAAGATAGAAGATATATTTGCAGGAAGCGGAATAACACAAGCTATTCATACCAAAGATAATGAAGATGGTATGGATAAAACTATAGAGGCTCTTAGGAAACAAGCTTCAGGGTTAATTTTTACTAATTTGGTAGAATTTGACTCCACCTGGGGGCATAGAAGAGATGCTTTGGGTTATGCTAAGGGGTTAGAGGCTTTTGATAAGAGATTAGGAGAGCTACTTTCAAAAATGGGGAAATATAAAGATTCTCCTTCAGATGATTATCTTATTATTACAGCTGACCATGGATGTGATCCGACATTTAAAGGTACAGATCACACCAGAGAGTATGTGCCATTGATAATATATGGTAATAATATTAAAAAAGGTATTAATTTACACACACTTAAAAGCTTTGCATGTATTGGTCAAAGTGTATTAAAACTATTATTACCGGAAGATAATATAAAACCACTGCAAATTGGGGAAAGTTTTTTAGAGGATGTGATTATTAAGTGAAAAAACATATATTAAAGTTAATTAGCTTTTTATTTATTCTTTCTTTTATGATTTTATTTAAGAAAGGTGTATATGCGGCTGAAATTGAGATTCTATCGGATGAAATCAATGTAAATACATATACGGTTGCACCAAGTGGATTTGATATATATATGGATTCAGCACTTTCTACTAAGATTAATCATGTAAACGATAAGGATATTAAGCTTGTTATAACATCAAGAGAAAATAATTCATATCATTGCAGATATCAGATAGATGGTGAGACTTACAGTGGTTGGATTGAGAAGTCAATAATACTATCAAATCCCGGATTTGAAAAAATTGATGGGATGCTACGTTATGATGCAATGGCTTACACTCGTCCAAAAGGATTAAGCGTAGGAACAATTCCGGATTATACAGATGTAGATGTTATAGGAAAAAGAGGAAAATGGTTTCAACTTCTTTATAAATATAATGAGAATTATTGGATTTCATGGCTCAAGAAAAAGGAATATTTAAGATGTATAAGGATTTTTGACGGAGCAGAGAAAAAGATAATGTCAGAAGGAACTTATACTCTAACAAGTGCTGATAATAGTATGCTGCTTTCGTTAGGAGAGAGTAATACCCTTACTTTTAAGAATAAAGCCGAAGGTATAAGCGCTAATGATGTATTTTTTATTGATTTTTTAGGGGATGGAACCTATGTTATAAAGAATAATACTACTCAGCTTTGCATAGGCTTGACACCTGAAGGAGAAATATATAATAATAAAATTCTTTTAAGCGCAGTTGAAAACAATGCATATAACGATTCACAGCTTTGGATACTTGAAAGAAGTGAAGGATATTATTATTTAAAGAATAAGTATAATAATAAATATTTTTGCTTTAATAAGAATTTCTTAGTTGATAATAAAGATAATACAGCAAATCAAAGGTATAGAATAGTTATGTATGGAGGAAAGAATCTTAAATACTGGCATGTCTTTTCTCAATATGATTCAGCATGGGGAGCTAATCTCTATGGTAAATATAACACTATGGCCGGCTCAGCTTGTGGGGTATTATCTTCTGTTAATGCAGTTTATGCCCTTAACGGACAGTTTATGGATCCGATGATGGTTGCAGATTATGCAGTAAAGAGTGGATATCGTGTGGAAGGACAAGGTACAGATTATCATTTTGTAAAGGCCTGTGCTGATAAGTTTGGTGGAGATTATGGATATAGATTTGTTAAATACACCTATTCTCTTTCGGAAGTAAAAAAGCATCTTATAAATGGTGGTACGGCAGTTGCCAATGTTCCTAATCATTACATAGCTGTTGCGGATTTTAGTAACGGTAAGTACCTTGTATTAGATCCTTATGCAACTTATATAAGAAAAACAAATCCATTTGGATGCTGGATAAGAGGAAAAAGATTCTTATCCGGGTCGCTAAAATCAAGAATGTACTTCTTGCTTGAAGCTACAGAATAACTTTAACTCAGTCGAAGTTTTATTGGATTTCAAAGATCTTTGGATTTTTTCAAAGATCTTTTTTTATTGGGTGCCTTGTAGAGCGCGTTTCAAGGAAATCCAGAAAGAAAGTTAGTCTTTAATATTATTATCAAGAATTATAAGACAATTTATACATAAGTGTTCATTAAGTGGAAAAGGGGGTTTTCTTTTTGTTTTTTTTATGGTATTTTTTTTCACGAAATAAAAAATGAAAGGAAGAAAAAGAAACTATGCAAAAGTTATATCCACTTACAGCGGCTCAAAGGATGCATCATGACTGGATTATGAATTATAAGACTCAACAGGTTTCAGGAGTAAGCGTTGTTGCTTCGTTACAGATTGAGATGGACTTTGGTTTGATGAAAAAATGTATCCAGGAAGAGTATCAAAGATATGGATGCTTAAGACTTCAGTTTACGAAGCCGGATAAAGATGGTCAGGTTAAGCAATATCTGATAGATAGAAAGAGAGGAGATATTCCTTTAAAGGATTTAACAGGTATGACTTTAAAGGAAGCAGATGATTTGATGCAGACATGGGCATATAACACATTTGATGGTGATGATATCCCAATGTGTGAATTTATCATGGTTAAGCTACCAGAAGGATATAACGGTTTTTTTGTTCATATGGATCATAGATTGGTTGATTCCTGTGCACTTGTAGTTATGATATCAGATATCATAAGTCTTTATATTCATTATAGATACAAAGGAGATTATCCGGATCCTCTTGCGGATTATGAAGAAGTACTTATGAAGGATATAAAAAAGGCAACCAACGAAAAAAGATTTGCAAAAGATAAAAAATTCTGGGATGACATGTTGGATAATTGGGGAGAACCACTTTACTCTGATATAAAAGGACCTTCTGTTTTAGAAGAAGCCAGAAAAAAACATAAGAATAAAAAACTACGTTCTGCAGATATAGTAATGGATGACTTGTTTGTTACAGTGAAAGACTATTTACTTGAACCAGAGCCAACTCAAAGACTTATAGATTTTTGTATGACTCATCAGATATCTATGACAAATCTGTTACTTTTAGGCATAAGGACATATTTATCAAAGGTAAATAATGGTCAGGAAGATATAACTATACAAAACTTCATATCCAGACGATCAACTCAGGATGAATGGACATCAGGCGGCAGCAGAACGATAATGTTCCCCTGCAGAACCATAATTACACCGGATACAGACTTTTTGACAGCCGCTTATGAAATACAGAATATGCAGAATAAAACCTATCTTCACAGTAATTATGATCCTGCTTTTATACGAGATGAAATGAAGAAGCGTTACAAAACACCTGATAATACAGCTTATGAAAGCTGTTATCTGACTTATCAGCCAATGCCTGTTAAGGTAAGTAATCCAAAGCTTAAGAACATTAATGTTCATGCAAAGTGGTTTGCTAACGGTGCTGCAACAAAAAAAATGTACTTAACGGTTTCTCACGCAAAAGGTGGTATGAACTTTTCATTCCATTATCAGACAGCTGTATATGATGAACATGATATGGAATTATTATATTACTACTTAATGAGAATAATATTTACCGGTGTCGATGAGCCTGATAAAACAATAGGCGAAATCATGGAGACCGTATAATAAAAAAAGTCAAGACTCGCAAGCGAGTCTTGACTAAATAATAATAAAAGGAGATTAAGAAAATGGAACAGAAATTTAAGGAAATTATCGCACAGTATGCAAAGGTACCTGTTGAGGAAATAACAGATGACAAGAAATTCAGAGAGGATTTAGGACTTACATCCCTTGATTTTATGTCTCTTCTTGGTGAATTAGAAGATGAATTTGATGTTGAGTTCGAAGAAGAGAATGCTGCAACCGTATTCACAGTGGCAGACGCTCTTGAAATTATGAAGAATTTGACAGAAGGCGAATAAAAGAAATGTTTTATTATATTAGAATCATTTATAATTCAGAAAGGAAAGTATGATTATGGATTAAAAACAATACCATAATTATATAAGATGGAGAATGAGTAAATTAATAAGAGAAATATTAGATGACAGTCAAAAAAAATTCAGTGACACTATAGCAGTAAAATGGTTAAAAAAGAAAGAGATTATGGAGAGAAATTATACTGATACCATAGCTTATATAAGAAAGATTCGTAACAGTATTACTGAGATGGGTTATGAAAAAAAACATTTTGCTTTAATAGGTCAGAACTCTATAGAATGGATTGAATCATATTATGCGATTGTTACCGGAAACAATGTAGCAGTGCCTTTGGACGCAGGACTCCCTTTAGAAGATCTTATTGAGCTTTTAAATCGCTCTGATTCAGTAGGAGTATTTATAGGAGTAAAATTAAAGGGTTATATAGATGAAATCAAGAAAAACTGCCCTGCTATTGAGAAGATATGGATTCTTACTGAGGATGACATAGAAGAAGCTGACGATATTGTAAGACCTTTAAATGAGCTTATAAAGGGAGATGATGTTAATATCGAAAGCAATGCACCTAAGGCAAATGATACTGCGATGATTATATTTACTTCAGGTACAACAGGAAAGAGTAAGGGTGTTGTTATTACTCATTATAACCTGGCAGAAAATGTTGAAGCAGTAGGTTTTAATGCTGAATCACAGCATACTGTATTAAGTGTACTTCCCATACATCATGCATTTTGTCTCGTTATGGATTGGTTTAAGGGATTTTCTATAGGTTCAACCTTATGTATAAATGATTCACTGCTTCATATGATAAAGAATATAGGAATATTTAAGCCAAAGGTTATGCTTATGGTTCCGCTTATGATTGAGACTATCTATAAGCGACTTGCTGTAGCCAGTGAAACAACTCCTAAGGAAGTGCTTAAGGAAAAGGTTTTAGGTGGCAATCTTAAGGTTGTTTTTACAGGTGGAGCTCACTTAGATCCATATTACATCAAGGAATTTGAAGACTACGGAGTACTTATACTTGAGGGTTATGGTATGTCAGAATGTGCACCTGTAATAAGTTCAAACAGTATTGAAGATCATAAAGTGGGTTCTATAGGAAGACCATTACCTAATGTAAAAATAAAAATCTCAGAAATTGGTGAGATTCTTGTAAAAAGTACATCTGTCATGAGAGAATACTACAAAATGCCTTCTGAGACTAATGAAACAATAGTAGATGGATGGTTACATACCGGAGATAAGGGGTACTTAGATGAAGACGGTTTCCTCTTCATAAACGGACGTGTAAAGAATCTTATTATATTATCAAACGGAGAAAATGTTTCACCTGAGGAAATAGAAGGAAAGCTTGCACTTAATCCGCTTGTAGGAGAGGTAGTTATCACAGGTGAGGATAATGGTCTTATGGCAAGAATCTATCCTGATAAGGAAGCAGCTGAAAGACTTCAGATGTCAGATACTGAGATAGAAAGTAAATTAAGAGAGTGTATAGATGAATATAATAAAAAGCAGCCAACCTACAGACAGATAACAGGTCTTTATATTAGGAAATATCCGTTTATAAAGAACTCCACAAGAAAGATAAAGAGACAGGAAGTGCTTATAGACGAGCCTATAGAGTAACTTTAACCAATTATAAACTTTTTTTATTGCCATACATGTATTACATCTAATTCATGTATGGCAATATGCTTTCAAGGAAAATACTTGACAAAAGATTGGCTACATACTCTTCAGAAGCATCAAATCCGTCTGAAATCCACTTATGGAGTATACCCAGAGTAAATCCGATAGCACCTGCAACTATAAAGCTGTATTGTTTATTGTTGTTTTTATTCTTTTTATCTTCAGATAGTAAAAATACAAAATCATGAAGAATATTAATTGCTTTATTCATGTACACATCACCCCTCTTACACTGGATGAGTCTGGAAAAAAATGGATTTTTCTTTGTATAACAACATATGGTTAGAAAATATGCTTCACATATATCCTTATCTTTATCTAGTTTTTGGCTTTTTATAAACTTTAGCGTATCATTTATGGTTTCTTCTTCTAAAGCTGTAATAAGATCCGATACATTTTCATAATGATTATAGAAGGTAGATCTAACAATACCGGTTTTTTTGATGATATCAGAAACTGATATTTTCTCTATATCCTTTTCTTTTGCAAGAAGGAGAAAAGCGTCTTTTATGGCTTTATCCACTACTGAATATCTTTCATCGTAAGTTTCATTGTTGTTTTTTGTCATTTATTTAACCTCATTAGTAATTAATATATAAAAATCATACTAATATAATACTATATTTGCCTATAATTTTCCACTTATTAAAAATAATTTGACAAAATTATAAATCTTCAATAAAATTATAATATTAGAAGATGGGATTGTATTAGTTTTTTTGGGATGGAGGAAAAGATGGATAATAAATATTTACATAAGATTAGATACAATATATGTATTTGCCTCATATTTGCTATGCTTCTTCCTTTTGTTCAGATTTCAGCAAAGGAAGTTAGCAGTAATGCTTATAAAGATATAAAAAAAGTAGAAAGCAGTGCCAGTACCGGTGGAGCTATTATAAAGCCTACTACCCCTTCTGTTGTTACGACTAATGTTTCAATTATTACTCAAAGTACATCTGTAGCAGCTTTGATGCTTATGAAGGATAAGATAGTAATTGCTCCCAATGAGACTAAGAGGATTACAACATTGATAGCACCTGCAACTTTTTCATCCATAGGTGTAGAGTGTTCTGATCCTACCCTTATAAAGGTTACGACTGCTTCCGGTGTACTAAGTGTTTCTGCTACAGGAGAATCAGCTAAAGAAAGAGGTAAGAGAGTAAATATCCTAATTAAAGCCGGAGATAAAGAGCAACTCTTACAGGTAGCTATAAAAAATAAAGCCAAAAAGATTAAAGCAGCTAAGAAAAAGTATATTGTTAAGAAGGGCAAAAAGGTTAAGGCTGTTTTTAATATTAAAAAGGCTCAAAACAAGAACAATGCGATTACAGATCTTTTTACAAAGGAGTTTAGTGAAGCAGTTAAATGTAAAAAGAAGATATTGAATATCGAGAATGTTATTGTTAAGACATCAAAGATAAAGATTATCATAAAGGGAAGAAAAAAAGGGAAGACACCTTTAAATCTTAAATTATCAAAAAAAGCAAAGGCAAAAACCAAGATTATAGTTAAATAAATAAGAAATATATATATTAGACCTTTTAAGTTTTGTTTTTATAAACTTAAAAGGTCTTTTTTTGTTTTTTTTGCTAATAAATCATGAATATGAGATTGAGTCTTATATTCATTTAATAAATAAGTCCTTAAAATGTATATTTTATCGGAATTATAATAGATACACATTGCACATTTTATGGTAATTATGTACAAAAAATAACGTGAACAAAATTTTGTTTTTTGTAAAACTTCTACATTTTCAAGTAATTCAATATTGTACAATCTGTATATTAAAGGTCTTTATTTTTGTTTAAAATGCACTAAAATACTTGATTTGACTTAAGCTAACGAGGGTGATAAAAATGTATATGCAATCCCAAATTAATATTTAGAAGGGGGTGAAAAATAATTGAGTTTAATGCAGCTTTTTAGATTCATAATGATATGTATTATATTAATTCCGGCCGTTTACCAGGATATGAAATATAAAAAGGTAAACAATAAGCTAATAGTGATAGGATGGATATTTTGCTTTATCTATATTATTATTTCCGGAAAAAATGTAAAAGATATAATATATGCATGTATTAACTCAGGGCTAAATATAATTATTATATTGATAATTGGGATTATTCTTTATAAAAGATTACATATTGGAGCTGCTGATTTTAAAATAATATCTGTAATAGCAGGCTTTCATGATCTAAAAACTTCTTTCATAGTATTTATAACTATGCTCGTATTTTGTGCTGCTTTTGGCATGATAATAGTTATTATAAGATTTATTAAGAGAATTCGACTAGGTGAGAAAGGTAAAGGACTTACTTATATCATATTAACTCCATTTATTATGCTTGCCTATATAATCGTTTCTTTTATGAGTATTATTTAGTATTTTAAAGGAGGACATACATTGAAAAGGGATGGAAAGATTTTTTTGGCATTGATTAATGATTGTGAATATATAGATAATATCACAGATTATATTCAAAATAATGATGAAGAATTTGAAATTTTTATTTTCTCTGATATTAATTCTATAAATGATAATTATGAAAATATTATGCCGGATATATTAATCTCTGATGAATCAAATAAAGATTCAATTCTGGATTGTCCTTATTCCGATAATGTTTATATTGTATTCTTTTCAGCACAATCAGAGCAAACAAATGTATTAAATAAACCGGAAAAATATACCTTTATCTATAAATATCAATCATTAGAATTAATTATTAAAGAATTATATGATTTTATATCTAAAATAAATATCAGTACCAATAGTGCAAGTATTCTGTATAAAAAGGATTTTTCCGGTTTATATATTTACAGTATTTTAAACATATCTGTATTAACGCCGGATTACATTAAAGTATTAAATTTACTTAAGTCTAAAGGTAATAAAGAGGAGTCGTTGATAATAGATATGGGATGCTTTTCGGGTATTGGCACGTATTATAATGAAAACACAAATGAAGGTGGTTTAACATCTAAAATTGAGGCATTGTATAAAACTCCTGAAAAAAGGTTTATATCATATCAAAAAGGTTTATCGGATATAATATATTATGTAAAAAGCAATAATAACAATCTTAAATATAAAATGAAATCAATTATATCAAATATTAAAGAAGCAGATATAATCTATGGAGTGTCGGACGTAAGAGATTTATGGGATTTAGAAAAAGAGGATATAACAGATATATTTAATACATTAAAAGATATAAATAAACACAAATATATATATTGTTTTTTTAGTATGATAAATGAATCATTTATTAATATTCTATTATTGTCAAAAAAGATAATATTAAAATCTCCATCAAATGAATATGAAAACTATATCAATAAAGAAATGCTAATTTTTTTGGATAAAATAGGAGTTGATATAAATAATAATATAGAAGTGGTATAAATATGAAGAGGTATGATGATGTAATAAAAAAATTGAGAATAAAAATACTAAATACTATTAATGACGAGATTAATATAAATGATGATGAAATAAAAGAAATAATTGAATCTGAAGTTCTTAGTTACTCTAATGATAATTATCTGGAATATAAAGAAAAAGAAGATATAATCAACAAATTATATAACTCAATCAGAAAATTTGATATATTACAGGAAATAATCGATGATAAAACTATCACTGAAATTATGATAAACGGTTTTCAAAATATATATATAGAACGAAATGGTATTATTACAAGATATCCTCATGGCTTTGATAGTGAAGAGAGACTACATGATATCATACAACAGATGGCCTCTAAGGTTAACAGAAGGGTAAATGAGACAGATCCTATTGTAGATCTAAGATTAGAAGATGGTTCGAGAGTAAATGTTTGTATGCCGCCCGTAGCCCTAAATGGTCCTTACGTAACAATCAGAAAATTTCCCGATAGACCTTTTACTATTGAAGAACTTATAAGTATAGGCTCAATAACAAAGGAAGCATCAGAATTTTTAAATATTCTGGTAAAGTCCGGATATAACATCATTATAAGTGGAGGAACAGGAAGCGGAAAGACCACTTTTTTAAATGTTTTATCCAATTATATACCAGAAGATGAAAGACTTATAACTATTGAAGACAGTGCTGAACTTCAGATTAACAGGGTTAAAAATATAGTTAGACTGGAATCAAGAAATGCAAATATCGAAGGAAAACATGCTGTATCCATAAGAGAACTGGTTAAAGCTAGTCTTAGGATGCGTCCTGACAGAATAGTAATAGGAGAGGTAAGAGATGCAAGTGTTATAGAGATGATTCAAGCTATGAATACAGGACATGATGGTTCTCTTTCCACTGGACATGCAAACAGTGCCTTTGATATGCTTAGCAGACTAGAGACTCTTTATATGACAGGTATGGATGTACCTTTAGCTGCTATCAGATCGCAAATAGCTTCAGCTGTAGATATAATTATTCAATTAGGAAGACTAAGAGATAAAAGTCGAAAAGTTCTTGAAATATCTGAGCTGGAAGGTATATGTGATAATGAGTATAAAATTAATGTTCTTTATAAATTTGAAGATGAGGGTGATGATAAGGATGGAAAAGTTAAGGGTGAACTTAAAAAAACCGAAAGAGGTCTTTCTCATAAACAGAAGTTATTATGGGCAGGTATTAGAGATTTTTAAAACATTTTTTAAGTTTCTTATAGTTTTATATGCTTTTTACGGTAATTCCATAATTATTCTTTTTTTGGCTTTAATAATCACGATTATTAATATTAGAAAGCTTAAAGAAAAAATGATAAAAAAAGAAAAATGGTTGATTACTCTTGAATTTAAAGATTGCTTACAAAGTATAAGTGCTGCTCTTTCAGCCGGATATTCACTTGAAAATGCATTCATAGAGGCGGCTAAAGAATTAAATGAATCATATGGAAACAAATCTCATTTATCAAAAAGAATCGAAAAAATAATACATGATATTTCATTAAATGTTGCAATAGAATCAGCTTTAGCATCATTTTCTGAAAGACTTGATATAGATGAAATAAATGTATTTACTGATATTATAGGTGTTGTAAAGAGAACAGGTGGAGATATTATCAACATAGTAAAAAAAACTTCTGATAAAATATGTTCAAAGATCGAATTAAAAAGAGAATTAAATACCATGGTAGCCGCAAAAAGACTTGAATGTAAATTTTTAGAAACGGTGCCTGTAGGAGTGGTTTTTTATTTAAGACTTACATCACCGGAAATGATAAATAATTTATATAATTCAAATCAAGGAAAAATAATAATGACCGCATGTCTTATAGGTTACTTTAGCGCATGTTTACTTATAAATAGAATTTTAGATAAATTAAAAGGATAAAAGGTTGAAAAAATATGATTAAAATTATTATATCTTCATTATCATTGATAATTATCATAATGATGATTATCTCTGCCAGAAATCCACCTAAAGGATTAATAACAAAAAAATATATGTTAATTATTCCATTATGTGTATATATTTACGAATTCTTTTCAAATCATTTTGGTGATTATATGAATAATGAGATTATTGGGAAAATACATAGCTTAAATATTTATAAGAGCAATGAAGTTATAAAAAAAGAATTCTATGTTAAAATTATTGCTTTATGTATTTTAAGTGTGTTTATAACCAATATTTATTTAATAATTCCACGAAAAAGTAATAAAACAAATATTGAAAACGGTTATTATATAAAAAGAGATAAAACCGATAAAAAAGTTTCTTTTATTACAAATATTGATGATATAAAAAAAGAAGTAAGTATTACGGTTCCGAGAAAAACATTAAATAAAAATGAGATTAAGAAAGCTTTTTCTAGTATTTTTACTATCCTAAATAATAAATTAAAGGGAGATAATAAGGATTTGATGCATGTATCTAAATCTCTTTATCTCCCTACAAAGATAAAGGATTATGATGTAGATATATCTTATTCATTTGAGGCAAAGGGTGTTTTTGATGAAGAGTATGAAGATGTATCTGAAATAATAAATGAAGACGGTACTCTAAATAACAACTTCGATGAAGCATATAGGGATATTAAAATTATAGTAAGTTTAAGTTATCTTGAAGAAACTGAAAATAAAGAATATCTTATCAGAGTCTTAAAAAAGAATCTATCTGAAAGAGAAATCACAATAAAAAACTTTGAAGAAGAGCTTAATTGGCAATTAACGCATGATACAACCGGTAAATATGTAAAGCTTCCTGATAATATAAATAAAAAAGAGGTAACCTACAAAGAAAACACAAATAATAAAATGGATATATCATTATTATTTTTATTAATTCCATTATGCTTTTATTTATTATACAAACTAAAGATAAATGAAAAGATAAAAGAAAAGAATAAAAATATGCAGCTTATGTATTCTGATTTTATTGAAAAACTTGTTTTACTGTTAGAAGCAGGTTTATCGATAAGAAGTATATTTGTAAGAATGACAGATGATTATATCAAAAAGAAAAATAAGAATAAAAATTATTTATATGAAGAAATGCTTTTAACTAGACATGAGATGGAGAACGGAATTGAAGAGATTAGAGCATATACAAATTTTGGGAAGCGTATAGGGTTACAGGAGTATCAAAAGGTGTCAACATTATTAATTCAAAGTGTAAAAATCAGCAGTGACTCTTTGATAAGTATGCTTCTTTTAGAGAGTGAAAATGCTATAAAGGAGAGGAGGGAGTTAATAAAGGTTCAAGGGGAAGAAGCAAGTACTCGTCTATTGATACCTATGGTTTTATTAATGTTGGATGTAATGATAATTATTATGTTTGCTGCATTTATGAGTATTAGTTAAAAAAATGTAAACTAAGGAGGAATTAACCTATGTTAGTTAGTTTAAGTAATGAGATAAATGATTTTTGGAATGACGAACAGGGGATTGGAGTTGTGGAAATAATATTGATTTTAGTAGTTCTTATAGCTTTGATAGTTATTTTTAGGGAAAAGATCACTGAGATTGTTAAATCGGCATTTTCGAGTATAACAAGCGGATCACAAACTATTAATTCTAAGATAAGCATAAAATAACACTTATTTATAATAATCGGAAGGAGGGTAGAGTAAAAATGTATGCAAAAAAGGATGGGAGCATAAGCGTATGGCTTGCATTTGTTTTTATCATTATATTTTCTTTGATTACAGGAATTATTGATATATGCAGATACCAGTCAGCAAAAACATTTTCAAGAGTTGCTTCTTACAATGCGGCGAGAATACCCTTGGGAGATTATAATAAAGAGCTTTATAATGATTTTGGACTTCTATCATACGGAGGTTACAAAAATAAGAATTCAGATGAGCTCACAGCATACATAAATACTCTGCTTTCATATAATATAAAGGAGGCACCGGAAAAAAAGATATCAAATTATGCAAAGATTCATTCTTTTAATGATATTAGCGCATATATGGTTAATACCTGTCATATAACAGAAGAGAAGGAGTTTTTTCGTGAGATTAAACATTATTTGGGAAAAGAGGTTATTTCAGATGCGTTTTCCTTGCTTTCCGGTGCCAACCCAGATTCGGAAACAATTGAAAAAAACTTAAAAGATGAGGTAAATCAGGGAGAAGATTATTTTAATAATAAAGAATCTAGCGATAGTAAAAATAATAATGATAAAGATAATAATAAAAAAGAAAATAATGATAATTCCAACAAAAATCTTTTAAAAATCATGTTAGAACTTCTTAAAACAGGGGTTTTATCCATGGTTATGGATGTCAGTGCTTTATCAAATAAAGAATTAAAAATCAGAAAAATAGATAATACAGACTTAGGTGAAAGATCTGATAAGGATTTAAAATTCAATGATTTAAAAAAAATAAAGAAAAATCTTAAGACAAATGAAGAAGCTATAAAAAGTACTGATAAGTTACTTGAAAAAAGATATAAAACTGAAAGTGATTATAACCCGGAAAGGCTTACTTATCTGTATTTTGCAAATAACGAGCTTGATAATTATACTGATTCCGATAAAGATAACATCTGTATGATGGAATATGTAATTGGAGGAAATAAAAATATCAAGTCAAATATGTTAAATGTTGTTGCTAGAATATTTTTTATGAGGCTAGCCATAAATATGGTTACAGTATTTTCAGATGAAGATCTAAAAGAAAAAAGCACTGCAACAGGTGAAACAATAGGACTTTTAACTGTGACACCAGAGTTATCACAGGTATATGCAAATATCATACTGTTTTTTTATTCATTGGAAGAGACTATGATTGATACTTCTGCAATAATGCAAAACAGAGCTGTTCCTTTAATTAAAAAATCAAAAGATTTAAAGCTTGATTATGCAGAAATGACAAAAGGAAATCCGGTGTTTTTCAAAAAAAAGGCTGAGTCTTACGAAGAAAGTAAAGGGGTTATACATTCTCTCAAATCAGGTTTGATGGATTATACAGCATATTTGGATTTTTTTCTTTTATTTATGAATAAAGAAAAACTTGTTAAAAGAACTTGTGAGATTATTGAATATGATTTGAACAGACGTTATGATACGGATTTTAATATAAATGAATCTATAACTGCTTATGATTTGCTTGTTAGATATAATATTGATTTTTTCTTTGTAAATACAGGTGACAAAATGTTAGGAGACTCTTTTATAATTAGAGATGGTTATTATTTGGAGTGATAAGTAATCATATATTATTATGTCCTTCATAACATAGGTCTTTAAACTTATAAAGGATTATACATATCCTTTTTATAAAACAGTAAATTAAGATTTTTTATATGATGTTAGAAGCTTATTCCCAAGATAATTAATATAAGTTTAAGTTATGGAGGATATAACAATGTATGATTTTTGTAAAAAAAACCATAAAATTACGGCAAATGGAAGTTTTACAGTTGAAGCTACTTTAGTTACACCCATATTCTTTATATTCATAATTATATTATTATATTTTTTTAAGATTATTTATCTTCAAAATGAACATCAGATAAATCTGTATAACTCAGCATATGAGTATCAGTGCTTCAATACCAGAATTTCAACAATAAAAAACCTGTTTGAAAATAAATCAGTTATAATTTGGGATGAAGATGATAAAAGAATATATATTAATAATAGAATAAATATTCCATTTATTAGTAATAGTTTATTCGGTATCAGACAATATGTATCCATGAACTATACTGAGTTTAAGGGCGAAAGTATGGTTTCTTATAAAGATAATGATTATGTATATATAACCAATAATTCTTCTGTGTATCATACAGATATTCATTGTAAATATTTAGAGCCGGATATAAGCAGTTGCACTTATAAAGAATGTAATAATAAAAGAAATAACGAAGGAAAAATCTATAGATCGTGTGAATATTGTAAAAAAGAGATGATTTCTGATTATGATACTGTGTTTATAACGCCTTACGGAACTAAATATCATAATACCATAGCATGTCCTTCCTTAAAACGAGTTGTAATGAAAATTAACATAGATAGAGCAGCAAAATTAAATAAATGTTCAAAATGTAAATAAATTCTTTATTATGAAAAATACTTACACGGAGGTGAAGATGCTAATATTCTTATTAAAAATACTTTTAATTATATCTCTTTTGATATATGCCTATACAGATATTAAATCAGGACAGATTTATATAATTCCTGTAATACTAATGAGTATTATATTTTTTATAATAAATATATATATTGGAATTGATATTAATTATTTATCTTATTTTATTATTATATTCTTATTATTAATTATATATTATATCGCTCATAAGCAAATAGGAATGGGAGATATTTTGCTTTGTAATATGATAGGGAGCTGCCTCGGAGGTTTATTTTTAATGAAGGTATTTATAATTTCTTTAATTGTAGCATTTATTTTTGGACTTTATTTATTAATATTTAAAAAAAAGAGTATAAGTACAAGAATTCCATTTGCCCCTTTTTTAATGTTTGCAACCATATTATGCGTATTTTAGGAGGTGACTAATGTTTTATAAAATAATAGACAAAAAGGTAAATGCCGGTTTTACGGTTGAAGCTGTTTTTATCATACCTTTTATATTAGCTGTTATATTTATTGTTTTAACAGCTCTTTTTTATCTACATGATGAGATTATTGTTATTACTGTGTTAAATAAAGGAGTAGTTAACTGTGAAACAAAAGAAAATATAGAAGCATCATTAGAAAAAAGACTTTGGATGCTTCAGGAAATAGATGTAACTGAAAATAACAATAAATTGTATAGAAAAGTAAATATATATACAAAAGGAGAAGCTCCACTGCCGCTTATAAATATGATAGTTGATAGATTTTTATATATAGATAAAAGCAGATGTGTATTAAACATAAGGCCAGAGGACATGCAAAAAAGAGAAAAGAAAAGCGAAAGCGAGAAGGAAAAGGATGAGTGAGAACTATAAAACAAATCTATATCACAAGGAAAAGGATAGGATTTATGTAAAAATTGATGGTGCTTTAGAAGATAGAATTGATATAAATATGCTCTTAGCAAATGATATAAAGTATATAAACAAATTAAATATCATTCATAAGGACGCAGATATGTATCTGTTATATGATTTGAAAAATAAACAACCATTTAATAACGTTATCGAAAAAGCTGCACCTATTAAAAATAACAGTAATAATAATTCATATAATGAGTACTTTATTGAGATACTTTTAAAAAATCTATTTGAATTAAGAAAGAAAATGTCTGATTATATGTTAAATGAAGATAAATTGCTTCTTGATCTTGAATATATATACTTAAATCCCAGAAGTAACATATTTGAATTTATATATGTTCCGGACTTAGAAACTACATTTTCTGTCAGTTTCAAATATTTAGTTGAAGCTTTCTTAGATATTTTAAGTTTTGATAATAAAAGAATCTCAAATCTAATAAACGATATTTATAATAATTTGTGTGACGGTATAATACCTGAGTATGATTACTTAGATAAGAGAGATAAAAATGATTATAAAGATGATATTCAGGATGATTATAATTATAACAAGAACACTCATGATAATAATAAAAGAGTAAATGAGCCTAAAAGCCTATATATAACAGGAAAAAATGATAAAGACAGTTTAGAGATACCAATAAATAAAGAATCCTTTACCATTGGTAGAGGGTTTTATTGTGATTATATTCTACCATATAAAGAAATAAGCAATTTTCAAATTACAATAAAAAGGCAAAATGATGAATATCATATAGCAAGGATTAATTCGGAAAATGATATATATTTAAATGATATTAAGCTTTTATCCGACAGAGCAAATAACAAGGCATATATGATTAAATCAGGGGATATATTAAAAATATCAGATTTTAAATGTGTACTTGTTTTAAAATAATAATTATGTTAATATGTCTATTTGTATAAAATAAAGGTGTATTAAAGCCTTAATAAACAGAAAGGATATATTATTATGAATGCATATGAAGAAGCATTGGAAATGCATGAAAAGCTTGAAGGCAAGTTAGAAACGGTCTCAAAAGTAAAGGTTGATGACGCTCACAAATTATCTGTAGCGTATACTCCGGGTGTCGCAGAGCCATGTAGAGAGATAGCTAAGGATAAGGATCTTGCCTATAAATATACTATTAAATCCAATACAATTGCAGTTGTTTCTGACGGAAGTGCAGTTTTGGGGCTTGGTAATATTGGCCCTTATGCAGCTATGCCGGTTATGGAAGGTAAAGCAGTTCTTTTCAAGGAATTCGGAAATGTTAATGCTTTTCCTATTTGTCTTGATACACAGGATACTGAAGAAATAATACAGACAATAAAAAATATTGCACCAGGTCTTGGTGGAATAAATCTTGAAGATATAAGTGCTCCACGTTGTTTTGAAATAGAAGACAGATTAAAAAAAGAGCTTGATATACCTATCTTTCATGATGATCAACACGGAACAGCAATTGTAGTACTTGCCGGTATCATAAACGCTCTTAAGATTGTTAATAAGAAAAAGGATGAATGCAAAGTTGTTATAAGTGGTGCAGGTAGTGCAGGTATTGCAATCGCAAAGCTTTTGCTAAGTGATGGCTTTGTAAATGTCATTGTTTGTGACAGTGAAGGTGTAATAAACGAAAATTCTAAGAGACTTAATTTTGCAAAAGAAGAAATGATAAAGATATCTAATCCTGAGCATATAACAGGCACCCTAGCCGATGCTCTTAAAGGCGCAGATATATTTATCGGTGTATCAGCTCCGGGTGTTGTTGATGAAGAGATGGTTCGATCCATGAATAAAGATTCCATTATATTTGCTATGTCAAATCCGGTTCCTGAGGTTATGCCGGATGTTGCTAAGGCAGGCGGTGCCAGAATTATTGGTACAGGAAGATCAGACTTCCCAAATCAGGTTAATAATGTTATAGCATTCCCAGGTATATTTAAGGGGGCTCTTGAGGGAAGAGCAAAGCAGATTACAGAAGAAATGAAGCTTGCGGCTGCTTACGCCATTGCAGGACTTATATCAGATGAAGAACTTAATGAGGATTATATAATACCTCAGGCCTTTGATGAGAGAGTATGTGATGCTGTTGCAAGTGTAGTTAAAGCAAATATTAAAGATTGATAAAGGAGTATATATATGCAAATCTATGATGAATTGGTAGCAAGAGGGCTTATTGCCCAGGTTACGGATGAAGATGAGATTAAAGAATTAATAAATACCGGTAAAGCGAAATTTTATATTGGATTTGATCCGACAGCAGATTCTCTTCATGTTGGACATTTTATGGCTCTTTGTCTTATGAAGAGATTACAGATGGCAGGAAATCAACCTTTTGTTCTTTTAGGAGGCGGAACCGGTTATATAGGTGATCCATCAGGAAGAAGTGATATGAGAACCATGATGACACCTGAAACTATAGAACATAACTGTGAATGCTTTAAAAAGCAGATGGAAAGATTTATAAAGTTTGATGGTGATAATCCGGCAATAGCAGTAAATAACGCTGATTGGCTTTTGAAACTCAACTATATTGATGTTCTTCGTGAAGTGGGTGCACATTTTTCTGTTAATAATATGCTTAGAGCTGAATGCTATAAACAACGTATGGAAAAAGGACTTTCTTTCTTAGAGTTCAACTACATGATTATGCAGTCATATGATTTTTATCATTTATTCAAGGAATATGGCTGTAATATGCAATTCGGAGGCGATGATCAGTGGAGTAATATGCTTGGAGGAACTGAACTCATAAGACGTAAACTGGGTAAAGATGCCTTTGCCATGACAATTACTCTTCTTATGAACTCTGAAGGAAAGAAGATGGGTAAGACTGCCAATGGAGCTGTATGGCTTGATCCTAATAAGACTACACCATTTGATTTCTATCAGTATTGGAGAAATGTAAATGATGCAGATGTTATTAAGTGTTTAAAGATGCTTACCTTCCTTTCTCTTGAAGAAATAAGTGAAATGGAGAAGTACGAAGGGCAACAGCTTAATCAGGCAAAGGATGTACTTGCTTTTGAATTAACTAAGTTAGTTCATGGCGAAGAGGAAGCACTAAAAGCCAGAGATGCATCTAAAGCTTTGTTTTCTTCAGGAAATGCTGCCAATATGCCTGAGTGTGTTCTTTCTGAAAATGACTTAAATGAAGAAGGCAAGATTGGAATTCTTACAGCTATGGTTAAAGCGGGTCTTGCAGCGTCAAATGGTGAAGCAAGAAGAAATGTTACACAGGGTGGAGTCAGCCTCGATGGTGAAAAGGTAAGTGAACCAACATATATGATTGATAAGGAAAACTTAAAAAATGGAATTGTCTTAAAGAGAGGCAAGAAGAAATTTGTTAAAATTATATTAAGTTAAAATGCTTAATAATAATTGATTATCATATGTATTAATTAAAGGAGATATTTTAGTATCTCCTTTAATTTTATTACAAATCTATTAATTTTACACAAATTTAATTTTTTTCTTGTAATTGTGTCAATTATGTGTTATTTTACCCTTGATTATTATAGATTTAGTCATTTAATTACGTAATAATCGTAATTATAAAGCTTTTTAAATTATTTTTTTTTGGAGGTTAACATGAAACTCAAAAGAATTGTTGCATTTTTATTGATTTTATCCATGTGTTTACCACTTTCAGGATGTAAATTAGGTTTTGGTGGTGATAAAGATGATGATAAGATGTCAATCACCACAGGTGTATATGATAGTAAAGAATTGGTATTTGAAAAATCACCTGCTATCAGTGATACACTTTTTTTAAGTGATGGTAAGCTTTTCTTTGTTGGTGGAAAAGAAGAGGCTAAAGGTAAAGTTGCTTATATGGATATGAAAACCGAAGAAATTGAGCTTGGTGACAAGATTAAAGGTTTTTGTAATAGTATGGCTGTAGTTGATGATTCTATGTATGTATATTCTACCGAATACGATGCTGAAGGAAAATCTAAAAACTATTTTCAGGTATATGATACAGATTTAAAGAAGACCGGAGAGTTTTCTACAAAGCAACTTAAAAAAGAGTCTTTTAAGAATGAGGAAATACCTGTATTTATGGCTCCTACTAAGGATGGTCTTGCTTTATGTTCTTCAGAAGTAATTTCAGTTACTGATTTCGAACTTAATGTTGAGAATACTTTAAAGCTCGATACTTATGTTGATAAGTTTGCTTTATCTAATAAAAATGAGTTATATGCCTTTTATTCAGAAAATAAGAATGAGGTATACAAATCTTATGTAGCAAAGGTTAATCTTTCAAATGGAAAATTTGAAGATCCTATAGAAATTAAAGATATGGAAGATATCGCAAACGGTGTAGATGATTATACTCTTATAATTCTGAAGGACGATGGACTTTATGGATTAAAGGGTAAGGAAGATAAAAAGTTCCTTGATTACAACAATTCTGATATAGATAATTCGGAAAATTCAGTTCATCCTGTATTTTCAGATATAAAGACAGGTTATTACCCTAAGTATATTGAAGGTGGCGTATCTCAAAGAGTATTTATTAAAATTACTAAGGGTGATGATCAGGCAAATGCAAATAAAAAGATAATAACCGTTGGTTCGCTTTATGGAGGCGGAAGTCTTGAGAAAAAGATAGTTGAATTCAATAAAAAGAGTAAGAAATATAGATTAAAGCTTGTAACCTTCAGTGAAGACGGTGAAGATGATCTTAACGCCGTAAATACTGCATTTTCTTCAGGTGATATACCTGATGTTATCGATTTCTCTTCAATTCCGATCAGTAATTATGCTTCTAAGGGATTATTAGAGGATATGACAAGTTATCTTGAAAATGATTCAGAATTAAATGAAGATGACTTCTTAGAAAGCGTATTTGAAGCTATGAAGATAGATGGAAAGCTTTATACTGTTTCATCATCATTTAATCTTACTTCCTTAATAATTGATGGAAGCCGCTTTGATAATAAAGACGGATGGACATATGATGAATTCTTCGAGGCTATGGATAAGGTTCAGAAGGATGATATGATTTATGAATTGAATACAAAGAATGAGATTTTCAATGTTCTTGTATTAAAGGTTTTAGATGATTTTATTGATCTAAACGAAGGAAAGTGCTCATTTGATAGTGATAATTTCAAGAAACTTCTTGAGTTCTGTAATAAGGGCAAGAAGGAAGACCCTAATGGAGACGGAATTGATGAAAAGGAACTTAAGGAAAAAGTTAAGAATCATCAGATGATACTTTTTGATTTCATGGGTAATCCTGATGGATATTGTGCTTCTAATATCGTTCTTAATAATAAAGCAAATATTGTAGGTTATCCAAATGAAAATGGTAATAAAGGTAGAGTAGAGTTTAATATTTCATTTGGTATGTACTCAAAGTCTAAGAATAAAGAAGGAGCATGGGAGTTTATCAGAGAATATCTTACGGATGATTTCCAAAAATCATCTGATAATTATGGTATACCAACCAGAAAAGATACTTTTGAAAACTATATTAAACCATATATTGCCAAGAAAAAGTATAAGAATGAAGCAGACGAAGAAATATCACCTATGAATTATGAGTACGGTAAGATGGGCTTCACATTTAAACTTCATCCTCTTACAGATGAAGAGGAAGAGACTTATCGAAATCTTGTGGATCACGTAGAGAGAGATCCTGCTCTTGATCCTAAGGTAAAAGATATTATTTCAGAGGAAGTTATTAAGTACTTTAATGGTGACAGAGATGTAGATGAAACCTGTAAAGTATTACAAAACCGTATAAATACTTATATAAACGAAATTAAATAATTATTATTAAAGAATCGGGATTGATCTCATGGAGAAAAAAAAGAAAAGTAATTATAAAAGAGCAAAAAGAAGAGCTCGTATACAAAGCTTCTTCTTTCTGCTCCCAAGTTTGCTTGGTGTTTTGATATTTTTTGTGATTCCGTTTTTTATAGTTATCTATTATTCAATTATAGATAATCCCATAAACACCGAATTTGTAGGCTTTAATAATTTTAAAAATATTTTTAAAAACGAATCCTTTGTAACCGCATCAAAAAATACAGCTATTTTTTCATTAATAGCTGTTCCCGGATCGGTTATATTATCATTGCTGATGGCTATGGTTTTGGATAAGAATATTCCATTTAAGAGTCAGTTCAGAACATTTTTCCTTAGCCCGCTCATGGTACCTGTAGCTTCCATAGTGCTTATATGGAGAGTGTTGTTTGATCATCATGGAGCGATTAACGATATTGTTATGGCTTTTGGAGGAAAGCCTGTTGACTGGTTGCAAACATCATTTTCTCAGGTTGTTATCGTTATTCTTTTCTTATGGAAGAATCTTGGTTATAACATGATACTTTTCATGGCGGCGCTAAATGCTATACCTCAGGATGTTACAGAAGTTTGTAAGCTTGAATTTGCAGGAGAGATGAAGGTGTTTTTCAAAATCAAATTAAGATATCTTTCCTCAACCATATTTTTTGTATCCTTGATTTCGCTTATTAATTCATTTAAGGTATTCAGGGAGATATATTTGCTTACCGGAGAATATCCATACAGTAGTTTATATATGCTACAGCACTTTATGAACAACACATTTGCAAGTATGGATTATCAAAAATTATCCGCAGCTGCGATTATTATGGCAATAGTGATGACCGTTATTATAGGTATTCTCTTTGTTATAGATAATAAGTATTCCAAAGATATAGAAGGATAATTATAAAAGGGAGACAATATGTTAAAGTTTCTAAGCAGATTTAAGAAGAAAAAGGAGGATGTGGGGCCTGTTGTTCACTACGAGGCAACGGATGAAGACATCAAAGAGTTTACCGAAACACTGATTGATGCTTATCAGGACCCACATGTTTTACCGCTTCCAAAGATTAGTGATGCTGTAAAGAAGGCAAACAGGAAAAAGCGTGGTCGAAAGATAAACAGAATTATACTTACCATTGTGGCTTGTGTATTTGCAGTTTCTTTCTTGCTACCTACAGTGCTTACTATTGCCAATTCATTTATGGCTGAAAGTGAACTGGATTCTAATTACGGCGTTATTTTTAAAAGCTATGATTCAGAAAGTGGTGATGAATCGGGTAAAGCTACTTATGTTACTAAAAAGGTAAACCTAAAGGTTATACCGGATAAGGTGAGTTTTTCACAGTATATAACGGTACTATTTAAGAGTCCGGATTACTTGTTAAAGTTATGGAATTCCATATTGTATGTTATTCCGATAGTAATATTTCAGATTGCTATAGCTTTAGGGGCAGCTTATAGCTTTTACCGGTTTAGAAGTAAACTGAGAGCAGTTATATTTTTCTTATATGTAGCACTCATGCTTATGCCTTTCCAGGTAACGCTTGTACCAAACTATATTGTGGCAGACAGAATACATACTCTTAATACCGTATGGGCTATACTTTTACCGGGTTTTTTTGCACCATTCAGTGTATATCTTTTGACGAAGTTTATGCGAAGGATACCAAAATCCCTTATAGAAGCTGCTAAGCTTGATGGTGCGGGAGAGGTAAAGATATTCTTTAAGATATGCGTACCTCTTTGTAAGGGAGCGATTGCATCGGTAGCATTGCTTTTATTTATTGATTATTGGAACATGGTTGAACAGCCTATAGTCCTTTTAAATGACTCGGCAAAATACCCATTATCCGTATTCTTATCTCAGATAAATTCGGGTGAAACAGGTCTTGCATTCGCTGTTGCAACTATATATATGATACCAACCATACTTATGTTCTTATACGGAGAGGAATACCTGATAGATGGAATTTCATTCTCCGGTGGTGTTAAGGAATAATAAATAATAAATAATAATATGGAGGCTCACATGGAAGAAAAAGATAAGTCAAAGAAGAAAAAAATAATTAAAAAAGCTGCTATTATCTTTGTGGTAGTTTTATTATTGTTGACATTTTTCTCAAATACAATTTTAAATTATACACTTCCGGAAGTATCATCTAAAACTGTTGTATCCGGAACTGTTAGTACAGCTGTTATCGGACAGGGTAATGTTGAAAATGATAAGGATTATATTATTAAGGCTAAGGGTAACAGAACTGTAGATAAAATCTATGTAAAAAAAGATGATAAAGTAAAAAAAGGCGATCTTCTCTTTACATATAAAGAAGGAAGCGATACTGATTTAGAAGAAGCTAAGACAGCACTTGAAGAATTGGAAATTTCCCATGCAAAGAAGCTTCTTGAAGATTCAAAGGTTAGTGATACTGATTCAGGTATAGATCTTGATAAAGATAGAAAAGAATTAAATCAGGCCAGAAAGGATCTTGAAAAGGTTGAGGAGTACAAGGAAGAGCTTGACAGTAAGAAATCAAAACAGAAGAAATTAAATAAAGAAATTGAAGATATCAAGAAGAAACAGAAAAAAAATGATGATGCTATAAATGCTTTAGGTACAGTTGATTCTGTTGAAACTCTTCAGGCTGAAATTACATCAAGCGAAAACAGTCTTGCTGACCTTAATCAGCAGCTTGCTGATTTGAAAGAAGATTATCAAACAGCTAAGAATAACGGTGAATCAGCTGATAGTTTAAAAACAACCGAAAGAAGTATACGTGATAAAGAGAAAGAAATATCTAAGACAACTCAGGAAATAGCCGATAAAAAGGTAAAGCTTTCCAATCTTATTACAGCTAATTCAAAATATAAAGAATTAAACGATGAGAAAAAGGAATTGGAAGAAAAATTAACAAAGAAGACAGACGAACTTACAAAGCTTTCTACAAAGATTTCCGAATTAGAAACTAAGGCTGATGTTAAATCCGCTAAGGAGAAGGTTGAAAGTGCCGAAGAAAAATTAAAAAGCGATACCAAATCCATTACTAATTCAAATAAGAATAAAGCAATTGATGAAAAGCTCGAAGATTATGATGATAAAAAGGCTCTTAATGAACTTGAAGAAGCAAGAAAAAAAGTTAAAAGCCTTACTACTGATGATTTGGTAAAGGTTTACTCTAAGCAAAAGGGTATAGTTGATACAATCAACTTAAAGGAAGGTCAAAAAGTAGAAAAAGATTCAGAGCTTATAACCATTACAGGTGGAAAGAGTGAGTATGTAGTTAAGTTTGCTACCAACAAAGAACTTGCTAAAAAAATTAATAAAAACAGTGAAGTAAGAATAGAAGAAGACTGGGAAGGTAATATGAAGGCTAAAGTTAAGTCCATAGTACCTGATCCTTCAAATCCTGCAGAAAATACTCTTATTACTGTAAAGGTTAAAGGAAAAAGTGTTACTCCGGGAGATGTTTATAACATTAATATCGGTGGTACAAGTAAGAAGTATGATGCTGTTATATCAAACAATACTATCAAAGAGGATACAAACGGAAAATTTGTTTACGTAATTAATGTTAAATCAACTCCAATCGGAAACAGATATTCTGTTAAGAAGGTACCTATTGAAGTACTTGCCACGGATGGTAATAAATCTGCTATATCAGGAGAGATAACCGAGAGCAGTAATATAGTTGGTAATTCATCAAAGCCATTAGAAGATGGTATGCAGGTGAAGCTTGCTGATTCATAAAAGACGTGATGAGGTGAATAAAACTTGAAAAAGATATTAAAATATAAAAAAACAGTATTTGTAATATTTAATATAATACTTGTTCTTTGTGCTTTACTTTGTTTAATATTCCTAAATCACGATTTTATGAAGCTTTACGCTCAGCAGGCAGGTATAAGATTCAGTGATAAGGATACTAAGTATTCCCAGATAAGTGTTTTTATGGATGCTGATAAAAGGAAAGTAAAAAGTGATTTAAGTGCCATAAGAACAAGTTATGTTAAATCCTTAAGAAATGAAGGATATATAGATAAAGATCAGTCTATAGGTGGTGATTCTGATAAGAATCCATTTCTAGACGCATATAGTCTTGAAAAAGATTTAGATATTAAGCGTTCCGGATCGACTTACTCGGTAACTGCAGTAATCGTTGGAGGAGATTACTTTACATTTCACCCTTTACCACTTAAAGAGGGATCGTACTTCTCAGAGGAAGATGTAGATAAGCATCGTATAGTAATTGATGAAAATCTGGCATGGATGATTTTTGGCTCTAACGATGTAAGTGGTATGGAAGTGTATATTGATAATCATATCTATACTATAGCAGGTATCTCAGAGGTTGATAAGGATGATGCTTATAAGTATTCTGCAGGTTCAAAAAACAGGATATATATTCCGTTTGATACTTATGAAAAAGATTTAAAAAAGCCTGCCCAAACATCCAATTCCGATAGTGATACAAATAATGATTCTACAAATAAAGGAAATGAAGGCTATGAGGTAGATGATTCTTTAAAGATTACTACTTATGAAGCTCTTCTTCCGAATCCTATTCAATCCTATGCTTTAAATACAGTAAAGACAGCCTTTGGTGTTTCTACTGACTCTTCTGATGAAACAACTGAGAATATGCTTAGCTTCGATAACATTGAGATTGTTGATAATTCTGCGAGATATAACTTTTTTGTTATAATGTCTAATATAGAAAAGATGCTATATGACAGAATGAAAACAAACAGTCTTGTATATCCTTTCTGGGAGAATCAGGGAAGATATATGGAAGGAAGATGCGCAGTGGTATACTGCATAGTTATTCTTCTTTTAATATGTCCGGTTATATCTTTATTTGTTTTTATCTTTAAAATCTTACCGAGAAAGATAAAGGAAGCTGTTTTAAAGGTTAAAAATGCAAAATTTATGGTTAAGCCATATGACCCTGATGCAGATGATGAGCCGTCACTTATAACTCCTATACATGAGGATACTGTCTGGGACAATAAGGATAATAGTACTGAGGATACTCAGGAGAAGGTTGATAAAGATTCTGAAAGTGATGATAAAGAAGCTGAAATAAAAACAACTGAGCCTGATAAAAAAACTACTGTAATTGATACAAACGAATCCTTTGATTCAGAAGATGATTAATTTATTATAATCAAAACAATCAAAAATTCATGAAAATAACTTGCATTACTTTACCATATATGGTAAACTATGCAAGTTGTTGTCTGATTAGGGTTTTTAGCTTTTTTCAGACTGATATTAAACAATATCTGCTTATGACACACGGTGCCGTAGATGTATGGTCGTGTCAAAAACACTTAGGGCAGGTATAAAGAATAACCAAATGGAGGTAATTAAAATGAGTGTTATTTCAATGAAACAATTACTTGAAGCAGGTGTTCATTTTGGACATCAGACAAGAAGATGGAACCCTAAAATGGCTGAGTATATCTATACTGAGCGTAATGGTATCCACATCATTGATCTTCAGAAGACTGTTGGTATGATTGATGTTGCTTACAATGCTGTTAAGGATATTGTTGCTGACGGTGGTACTATCCTTTTCGTAGGAACAAAGAAGCAGGCTCAGGATTCAATCAGAGTAGAGGCTGAGAGATGTGGTATGTTCTATGTTAACGAGAGATGGCTTGGTGGTATGCTTACTAACTTTAAGACTATCCAGGGACGCATCAAGAAGCTTAAGAGCATCGAAACAGAGTCAGTTGACGGTACATTTGATGTGCTTCCTAAGAAGGAAGTTATCCTTAAGAAGAAGGAACTTGATAAGCTTCAGAAAAACCTTGGCGGTATCAAAGATATGAAGAAGATTCCTGATGCTATCTTCGTTGTAGATCCTAAGAAGGAGAAGATTTGTATAGAGGAAGCTCATGCACTTGGTATTCCACTTATCGGTATTTCAGATACTAACTGTGATCCTGAAGAGCTTGACTATGTAATTCCTGGAAATGATGATGCTATAAGAGCTGTAAAGCTTATTGTTTCAGCTATGGCTGATGCAGTTATCGAAGCTAACCAGGGTGCAAGTGATGCTCCTGCTGAGGAAGAGACAGCTGAAGAAGAGTAATATATTGTTTGAATATAAAATGATTTTTTATAAACAAGATAATTAAGTATATATAATTGATTATTTAATAATCAAAACGGAGGTAGATATAATGGCTGTTACAGCAAAAGATGTAAAAGAGTTAAGAGAAAAAACCGGTGCCGGCATGATGGATTGTAAGAAGGCTCTTACAGCAACAGACGGCAATATGGATGAAGCTGTTGAATGGCTTCGTAAGAATGGTCTCTCAAAGGCTGAGAAGAAAGCTGATCGTATTGCAGCAGAGGGTGTTGTTGCAGTAGATATAGATGCAGATGGAAAGAAGGCTGCTATTGTTGAAGTTAATTCTGAGACTGATTTCGTTGCAAAGAACGAAAAATTCCAGGCATATGTTGCTTCAGTAGCTGAACTTGCTAAGAATACAGATGCAAAGACAATAGAAGAGTTCCTTGCAGCTCCTATAGCTGACGGTTCAAAGTCTCTTGAAGAACAGAATAAGGAAATGATTGCTGTTATCGGTGAGAATCTTAAGATTCGTAGATTTGAGAAGATTATTACAGAGGGAACTATCGTTTCTTATATCCATGCTGGTGGAAAGATAGGCGTTTTAGTTGAGGCTGATACAGATAGTGATTCAGACGCAGTTAAGGCTTGTCTTGAAATGATTGCTATGCAGATTGCTTCTATGAATCCACAGTATGTAAGCAGAGATGAAATCTCTGATGAGAAGCTTGCAAAGGAAAAGGAAATCGTAATTGATAGCGCTATAAGTGATCCTGCTACACTTCCAAAGCCTTTATTAAATGCTCTTTTTGATGAGGCTCTTGAAAATAATAAGTTCATTGATGAAGATAAGAAGAATTATGAAGAGCAGAAGAAGAATAAGTTCCTTTTCAACTTCCTTTCTCCTGCAGCTGTTCAGACACTTAGAGATCTTGCAGCTACACATAAGGCTGAGTATCTAGAGAATAAGATTTTTGCAGGTCTTGTTGAAGGACGTTTTGCAAAGCAGCTTAAGGAAATCTGTCTTGTTGATTCTGCTTATGTATTTGGTGAGGATTCAAAGCAGTCAGTAGGAAATTATGTTGAGTCTGTTGCTAAAGAGAATAATTGCAAGATCGCAATTAAGTCATTTGTTAGATTCGAGACAGGTGAAGGTATCGAGAAGAAGAGTGAAGACTTTGCAGCTGAAGTTGCAGCTCAGATGAAATAATTAATATTACATAATAATCGATATTTATCAAGACTATATAACCCTTGGATTATCATATTTATGATAGCTCAAGGGTTTTTTATTATGAAATAATTAACAACCAATCCTTGCGGTTTAAATCTATTTGATGTATAATAATCATTCAGGTTATTTACTGATTTATGTTTATAACCTAAAAAAACTATATTTAATGAGGATAATATATGCAAATATTTAATACCAAGCTTAGATTTTTATTATTCTCTTTATTAACCTTTATAATATTTTTTTCATCGTCTGCTTTTGTTTTAGAAGAGGACGGTGTTAAAAACACGTTAAAACCTTCCAAATCCTTATATGATAGTTTTATCGGCACTAATGAAGTTCATTTAAAAGCAATAACAACCTCAGGTAGTTCGGTGTCTGCCGATATCCCTCATATAACTGGGATAGATACCGTTAACAAATCAACTTTTGTTATAAAATTTACAACAGATGAGAATGCTACAGGGTATTATTTATACGATGCTGATGAAACAGGAAATAAATCTTTGATTAAAGTTATAAAAAGAGCTAATGTTAGTTCTTATACTTATAAGGATGCTGAATATGGTAGTAAACATAATTTCATAATTCAAGCATATAAAACAATTAACGGATTTACATCCTTTGGTCAGCTATCGGAAGCTTTTTCATATAAGTTTAAGGTTAAGAAGAAATATAAAAACGGATATGCTTATTATCTAGATTCTTATGGAAATCCTGTTGCTGATGTTTTGGACTTTCTTAAGAAAAGTGTATATTATAAGATAGATGTGAATCTTTCCAGATGTACATTAACAATACTGGCTAAAGATAATAAAAAGGGCTATACTATCCCTGTAAAGGTATGGCTTTGCTCTCCCGGGAATAATACTATACAAGGTAATTATTCTTTGGGCGCTAAATTCAGAAGACGAGTTCTTTTTTATGATTCATACAGTCAATGGTCGGCAAATATATACGGAAACTTTTTATTGCATACAGTGCCTTATAAAAGTTACAGCAAAAATGATGACTTAGACGTAGATGAGTATAATAAACTTGGAACCAGAGCTTCTCACGGTTGTGTCAGACTTCAATGTGTTGCAGCAAAGTGGATTAATGATAATTGTCCTGAAGGTACACCGATTCATCTTTATAAAAGCCCTAAGGAAGGCCCTTTGAAAAAGCCTAAATTAGAAAAGTTACCTGCCTGGCATACTTGGGATCCTACGGATCCAACAGCTAAAAAGCTTTGTAAAGAAAATGATTGTCATCATATAAAGTATTAATGATTATATATTTATTGGAGGAAATTATGAGTAACAATTTACTTGAAATTAAGGATTTATCTGTAAATATTGATGAAAAACAGATTCTTTCGCATGTTAATTTAAATATCGGCGAAGGAGAGGTACATGTACTTATGGGACCAAATGGTGCCGGAAAGTCAACTCTTGGTTTTTCTATTATGGGAAATCCACAATATAATATAGAAAACGGAAGTATAATTTTTGATGGAAATGACATTACCAATGAAAGTGTTGATAAAAAATCAAAAGCAGGTATATTTTTGTCCTTCCAGAATCCTATAGAAGTTCCGGGTATTTCTCTTGGTAATTTTATTAGAAATGCTTTAGAGCAAAGAACAGGAAAGAAAATCAGATTATGGGATTTTAAGAAGAAGATGAAAGAAGCTCTTAAGGTTTTGAATATGGATCCGGAGTACGCCGACAGAGATTTAAATGTAGGATTTTCGGGCGGTGAGAAGAAAAAAGCAGAAATACTGCAATTACTTATGCTGAAGCCGAAGTTAGCTATTCTTGATGAGACTGATTCCGGATTAGATGTAGATGCTGTCAGAACAGTTTCCATCGGTATTGAGGAGTATCTTAAGAACGAGAAGGGTTCTCTTTTGATAATAACTCACAGTACACGTATATTGGAAGCTTTAAAGGTAGATAAGGTTCATATTCTTGTAAATGGTAGTATAAAGTATACTGGTGATGAAAGTCTTATAGCTGATATCAATGAAAATGGATTTGAAAAATATATACAGTAATACATTCAATAATTAATATAGATTGAAATGGAGATTAGAATGTCAAAAGAAAAGACTTACGTTGATGACGTGGACAGAAGCTTGTACGACTTCAGAAATGAAGATAAAGATGCTTATAAATTACAAAAGGGACTTACACCTGAAATAGTGGAGCAGATATCTAAAGAGAAAAATGACCCTCAGTGGATGCAGCTTTTCAGACTTCAATCACTTCAGATATTTAATCAGATGGAAATGCCTGATTGGGGTCCATCTATCGAAGGGCTTGATATGGATAATATTGTTACATATGTAAGACCTAAGGATAATCACATGAGTGCAACATGGGAGGAAGTACCTGAAGAGATAAAGGACACATTTGAAAGACTTGGTATACCTCAAGCTGAGAGAGAATCTCTTGCGGGTGTTGGTGCTCAATATGATTCCGAACTTGTATATCATAATGTTCGTAAGGAAGTTGCTGATATGGGTGTAGTTTATACGGATCTTGAAAGCGCTCTTCATGGTGAACATGCGGATATGATTCGTAAGCATTTTATGAAGCTTATTACACCAAGAGATCATAAGTTTGCTGCGCTTCATGGGGCTGTATGGTCAGGCGGCTCATTTGTCTATGTTCCTCCTGGCGTATCCGTAGAAATTCCTTTACAGTCGTATTTCAGATTAAATGCACCGGGAGCAGGCCAGTTTGAGCATACTCTGATAATTGTTGATGAAGGTGCAGATCTTCACTTTATAGAGGGTTGTAGTGCTCCAAAGTATAATATTGCAAACCTTCACGCTGGAGCAGTTGAACTTTTCGTGGGTAAAAATGCAAAATTAAGATATTCTACCATTGAAAACTGGTCGAAAAATATGTATAACCTGAACACAAAGAGAGCATTGGTGTCTGAAGGTGGTAAGATTGAGTGGATATCAGGTTCGTTTGGGTCTCATGTATCTTATCTTTATCCGGAAAGCAGACTTGCTGGTGCAGATGCTGTATCCGAATTTACAGGCGTTACCTTCGCAGGAAAAGGACAGAATTTGGATACCGGTTGTAAAGCGTTTTTAGCCGCTCCGCGCACTTCTGCCTTTATTAATACCAGATCGATATCAAAGGATGGCGGAATATCTACATTCAGAAGTTCTGTTGTAGCAACCAAGGATGCGAAAGAGTCCAAAGCAGCTGCATCCTGTGAATCTCTTATGATAGATGATATATCTCAGTCTGATACTATTCCGGCTATGGATATCAGAACAGCGGATATAGATGTAGGACATGAAGCTAAGATAGGTCGCATAAGTGATGATGCAGTCTTTTATCTTATGTCGAGAGGATTATCGGAAGAAGATGCTAAAGCACTTATAGTAAGTGGTTTTGCTGATAATGTTTCTAAGGAGCTTCCTTTAGAGTATGCTGTTGAGATGAATAATCTTATAAGACTTGAGATGAAGGGAAGCATCGGATAAAAAAGAGAATGGAGACTAGTTATGAGGATAAATACATCGCCGGCTCTTACATGGAACTGGCTTAAGATAAACTATTCAGATAATGATATAAAAACTTCTGATAATGAAGCTTTTATCATTAATAATCCGGAAGGTATTACTGTAAGCTCAACCGGTATTGATTCTCTAAATGATGGAAGTGCAGTTGGAAAAGAGTTTGTTTCTTTTATAAGTGATAAAAAAGAAAGCATACCCTTGGTAACAGTAGGTGAAAGCTACGCAACACAAAGCCCTGTCATCATTAGAAATACTGATTTTATCGGATCTAAATCAGGAATAATCAAGTTTAAATTATTAAAGAATTCAGTATTAAATGTTGTTATCATAGTTGATTCAGAGCATGAAGACACATACATGACTTCACATATCTCATTTGATGTATCAGAAGGAGCTTCACTGAATATTACTGAACTTATATATTCTAAAGAAGGTCAGACCATATATGCAGATATATCAATCAATGAAGATACTAAGGCTAAGGTGAATGTAAAAAAAGTTGTCATGGGCGACGGTAAGGTTTATGATGGTTTACTTAGCGATATGAAGGGCGATAAAAGTTCTATTGATATAAATGCGGCTTACAGCATAAGGAATAACGGAGTATATGATTTTAATTATATTGCTGATCAAAAAGGAAAAAAGACTGAATCTAATCTTACTTTAAACGGAGTCCTGTTTGATAAGGCACAAAAAAGCTTTAAGGGAACAATTGACTTTAAAAGAGGTTCAAAAGGCTCGGTTGGTGCTGAAAATGAAGATGTTTTATTGATAAATGATGATATTATCAATAAGACTCTGCCTGTTATTCTTTGTACAGAAGAAGATGTTTCAGGAACTCATGGTGCAACAATAGGAGAAATAAATGATGAAATTCTTCTTTACATGCAGTCTCGAGGTATAGATAAAGAAAATATTCAAAAAATTCTTTCGAATGCTCGTATTGAGTCGGTTTTGGATAGGATTGCCTTTGATGATATAAGAGAATACGGGCTTAAAAAGCTTTACGGGGAAGAGTATAGCGAAGAGTAAATAACTGAGTATGTAGTATATATTCTTTTAAATTTGATATTTAAATAATTAAAGGAGCATTAGTTTATTATGATGACAGCAGAAGATAAAAAGATATTAGAGAGATTTCCGTTACTTATTAACTCAGATATTGTTTACCTGGACAGTGCGGCAACTACACAAAAACCGGCAGAGGTTCTTAAGGCGGTTGACGATTACTATAAGACTTCAAACGCAAATCCGTTACGCGGATTATATGAACTCAGTGTAAAAGCGACAGATATATACGAAGAAGCAAGAAAAAAGACTGCTGATTTTATTAATGCTTCGTCGGATGAGATTGTATTTACCAGAAATGCTACGGAAAGCCTAAATCTTATTGCTTATTCATATGCATTAAATACATTAAAACCAGGAGATGAAGTTGTAGTAAGTATAGCTGAACATCACTCTAATATGTTACCATGGCAGTTTGCATGTAAAAAAACAGGTGCCGTCCTAAGATATGCAGAGTGCACCAAAGAAGGACTTCTGACTCCGAATATGTTAGAAAAACTACTTACAGATAAGACAAAGATAGTTGCTATTGCTCAGGTTTCTAATGTATTTGGTTGCGAAAATGATATTCAAAGCTTTGTTTCTTTGGTCCATGAAAAAGGTGCTGTTTTTGTTTGTGACGGAGCTCAAAGTGTACCTCATATGAAGGTTGACGTTCGTGCCTTAGGTGTTGATTTTATGGCATTTTCCGGTCATAAGATGTATGCTCCCATGGGAATAGGTGTTCTTTATACTAAGAAAGAAATACTTGAAAACATGGATCCCTTTTTATATGGTGGAGAAATGATTGAGTATGTTACAACTGAAGGTGCAACATATGCTGAAGTGCCTCATAAATTTGAAGCAGGAACCGTAAATGCAGGAGGGGCAGCAGGCTTAAGTAAAGCAATTGATTTTATAAATGATATAGGTTTTGATTATATAGAGAAGAGGGAATCGTACCTATCTGAGCTTATGATGACTGAGTTAAGAAAGATTCCGCATGTAAATATAATTGGAGATGATAATCCATCAAATCATCATGGTATCGTTACATTTACTGTTGATGATGTTCATCCTCATGATATAGCTGCAATTCTTGATTCGGATAAGATTGCTGTAAGAGCAGGACACCACTGTGCTCAACCTTTGCTTAAGTACTTGGGAGTTATGTCAACAGCAAGAGCAAGTATGGCAGTATACAATAATTCTGATGATGTTATGAGATTTGCAGAAAGTGTCAAATCATTAAGAAAAAGGTTGGGTTATAATTAGAAATCATAAATAATGGAAAGGAATATATATATGGCTTCTACATTTTACAACGAAGTATTAACAGATCACAATATAAATCCCGAACATAAGCATTCATTACCGGAGGCTAATTATACTTTAGAAGGTGTTAACCCTTCGTGCGGCGATGATATTATACTTAATTTAAGGATTGAAGATGGTATAATAAAGGATGGTTCATATGAAGGAAGCGGTTGTGCCATTTCTCAAGCATCTGCCGATATGATGCTTGACCTTATACTAGGAAAGACTATAGAAGAGGCTGAGAAGCTTTCTGAAATCTTTTTAAGAATGATAAAGGGGAGTGTCAGTGAGGTGGAGCTTGAAAGCTTAGAAGAGGCTTCTATACTACAGGATATATCTCATATGCCTGCCAGAGTTAAGTGTGCAGTTTTAGGTTGGCATACATTGGATGAAATAATTAATAAATCCAAAGAATAATAAAAATTATATTGTTTTTTTATTATTTAAGGTGTAAAATTGTAAAGAAGGTTTTTTATAATTATTTTTATTATTTTTAAGCATTTTTTTATATTCAAATTTATGTTCAAATAAAGGAGATATAGTTAGGAAAAGGTATGGAGAATATTTATCTTTCTAATTTGAATGATCTGCTGCTATGTATTACCAGGGCTATAAATCTTATTAATCCTGATATAAACAATCATCATCAGCAGGTTGCTTACCTTTCTTACAACATCGCAACTGCTATGCATGTGCCTACGGACGATTTGCGCCCTCTGGTCATTGCATCCATGCTACATGATGTTGGAAGTATCGCTTTTGGTGAGGATATGGATATTCTCAATAAAAGTGACAAAGGTGATGGGAACAGAGCGAATGCTCATGCTTTTGCAGCTTATAAGTTGCTGAAGGAATTTAAATATTTTAAGACTGTTGCTAAAATTATTAAATTTCATCATTTACCATGGAATTACGGTGCCGGATTAAGTTTTAACAATGAGTCGGTGCTTTACCCTTCTCATATCATTCATTTAGCTGATAAGATTGCAGTACGTATTGATAGAAATATTCCTATCATGAATCAGGTGCCAAGCATTAAAAAATATGTTACCAATAACAGAGGTACTATATTTTCTGAGAAGATAGTAGATGCTTTTCTTGAAATCAGTGAAAAAGAGTCGCTTTGGCTTTATATGATGTATGATCCTGAAAGTGTCAATGTAATTATGGATGAAGCACTTTCGGCAAATAAGCTCACAGTAGATGAGGTTGTAGATCTTACTAATATATTCGCGAGAATCATAGACTTCCGTAGTTCCTTTACTGCCATGCACTCAGCAGGTGTTGCTGCCTCTGCAGTAGAAATTGCAAGGCACGCAGGATTTTCTGCTAATGAATGTAAGATGATGAAAATTGCCGGTAACTTGCATGATATAGGAAAGTTAAAGACTCCTCGTGAAATACTTGAAAAGGATTCTGCTTTAAGTGAAGAAGAGTACAATATCATGAAAGAGCATAGTTTTTATACTTATCTGGTATTAAAGGATGTTAACGGATTTGAACAGATCACACAGTGGGCAGCCTTCCATCATGAGAAGATGAATGGGTTGGGATACCCCTTCCATTTAAAGGCCGAAAGATTACCGATAGGTTCGAGAATAATGGCTGTTGCCGATATATTTACCGCTATTACAGAAGACAGGCCTTACAGAAAGGGTATGGCTAAGGATGAAGCCCTTAAGGTTATAATCAGCAATACCAATGATGGTAATATATCAAAGTATATTAGTACTATTCTTATAAAGTATGCTGACGAAGTTATGTCAGTTAGTAAGACTGCTGCATCTAACGCAGTAAGTACATATAGTAAGTTCATGGATCAGATGAAGGTTACGTAAAACAAAAGGAGAATTTGAGTGATTTTATTATCACTGATTCTCCTTTTTTGATTGACATAAACTCTTATTTGTCATAAAATCTTAAAGGTATTGTAATATTTCATTCATATTATAGGAGATTAAAAAATGGATTATAAGAATTCCGGAGTCGATATTGAAGCCGGCTACAAGTCGGTGGAATTAATGAAGCAATATGTAGCAAGGACCATGCGTCCTGAGGTTTTAGGTGGACTTGGTGGATTTGCAGGAGCATTTGACTTAAGTCGGATTAAGACCATGGATGAGCCTATACTTTTATCAGGCACTGATGGATGTGGTACAAAGGTTAAGATTGCATTTATTATGGATAAACATGATACCATAGGTATTGATTGTGTAGCTATGTGTGTCAATGATATAGCCTGCTCAGGCGGAGAACCTCTCTTTTTCTTAGATTATATCGCTTGTGGTAAAAACTATCCTGAGAAGACTGCAACTATTGTCAGTGGTGTTGCTCGTGGCTGTGAGATGGCAGGAGCTGCTTTAGTAGGAGGAGAGACTGCAGAGCATCCAGGTCTTATGCAGGAAGATGAGTATGATCTGGCTGGTTTTGCAGTAGGTCTTGTTGATAAGAAGGATATGATAACAGGACAGGATATAAAACCAGGAGATGTACTTATAGGTATTGCTTCATCTGGTATTCACAGTAATGGTTATTCATTGGTACGTAAAGTATTCTCGATGAAGGAAAGTGTGCTTAATACTGAGTATGAGTGTCTTGGCGGCGCTAAGCTTGGAGATGTACTTCTTACACCTACTGTAATATATGTTAAAGCACTTAAGGCTGTTAAGGAAGCCGGTGTAAAGATTAACGGATGCTCCCATATAACAGGTGGTGGTTTCTATGAAAACATTCCACGTATGCTTAATCCAGATGTTCATGCTGTTGTAAATGTTAATTCTTTTGAGAAACCTGCTATTTTTGATATGCTTCAAAAAGATGGTGATATAGCTGAGGAAATGATGTTTAACACTTATAACATGGGACTTGGTATGATTATTGCTGTTGATAAGTCAGATGCAGATAAGTGTATAAGTGCTATAGAGAACGCTGGTGAAAAGGCTTACGTAGTTGGCGAAATCATTCAAAAAGAAAAGGGTGTTACTCTTGTTAAATAACTTAAAGATTATTTGGAGGAAGATATGCAAAATATCGCTGTATGTGTTTCTGGCGGAGGGACCAATCTTCAGGCTATCATTGATTCTATCTCAGAAGGAATCATAAAGGATACACAGATTAAAGTGGTAGTCAGCAACAAAAAAGATGCTTATGCTCTTACAAGGGCGGAGAATGCAGGTATAGAAGGTGCTTTTATATCACCTAAGGATTATGAAAACCCTGACAGCTTTGCTGATGCTATGATCGAGCTCTTTAAGGCTCATGATATTGACCTTATTGTATTTGCGGGATACCTTGTTATAGCACCTGAAAAGCTTATTAAAGCTTACAGAAATCGAATTATAAACATTCATCCTTCACTGATTCCAAAGCATTGTGGTATGGGATATTATGGACTAAAGGTACATGAAAGTGTTTTAAAAAGTGGTGATAAGGTGACAGGTGCTACGGTTCATTTTGTTGATGAGAAAGCTGATCATGGACCTATACTTTTGCAAAAAGAGGTTAATGTGCTTGAAGGTGATACACCTGAAGTTTTACAAAAAAGAGTTATGGAAGAAGCTGAATGGAAGATACTTCCGGAGGCTGTTAATCTTATAGGACAGGGATTGGTCAAAGTAGTTGATGATAAGGCTATCATAGACCGTCCATAATTATAATACGGGAGATAACTCCCGGAACGGAGGACTATATTGAAAGTATTAGTTGTTGGAAGCGGCGGAAGAGAGCATGCTATAGTAAAAAGCTTAAAGAAAAGCACTAAGGTTGATAAGATATATTGCGCTCCCGGAAACGGTGGTATATCCTATGATGCTGAATGTGTAGAGATTAATGCTATGGAATTTGAAAAGCTTGCTGATTTTGCTCAAAATAATTCTATTGATCTAACTATTATTGGCATGGATGACCCTTTGGTTGGTGGTATTGTAGATGTTTTTGAAGAGAAGGGTCTTAAGGTTTTCGGTCCGAGAAAAAATGCTGCAATTATAGAAGGTTCAAAGAGTTTTTCAAAGGATCTTATGAAGAAATACAACATTCCTACTTGTGGATATGAAGTATTTCATAGTCCTGAAGAGGCACTTATGTACCTTGAAGGAAAAGAATTTCCAATTGTTATCAAGGCTGACGGACTTGCTCTGGGTAAAGGAGTTTTAATTTGTCAGGATCTTACTGAGGCTGAAAAAGCTATTGGTTCAATCATGCTGGATAAGCAGTTTGGAGATGCCGGAAACACTGTAGTTATAGAAGATTTTATGACAGGACGTGAAGTTTCAGTTCTTTGCTTCTGTGACGGAAGTCATATAATACCAATGACAAGTGCTCAGGATCATAAGAGAGCTTTAGATGGTGATAAGGGTCTTAACACCGGTGGTATGGGTACATTTTCACCAAGTCCTTTCTATACACCTGAAGTTCAAAGTTTTTGTGAAGAGAAGATTTATCAGCCAACTATTGATGCTATGAAAGCAGAGGGTAGAGATTTCATCGGTATTCTTTTTGTAGGACTTATGCTTACACCGGACGGCCCTAAGGTATTAGAGTACAATTGTCGTTTTGGTGATCCTGAAGCTCAGGTTGTTTTGCCAAGAATGAAAAATGATATAATTGATGTTATAGAAGCTTGTATAGAAGGCTCACTTGATAAGATTGACCTCAAGTTTACGGATAATGCTGCTGTATGCGTTGTATTAGCATCAGATGGTTATCCTGTTAATTATGAGAAGGGCAAGGAAATTAAAGGACTTGAAGCGTTTGAAGAGAAAACTGATTATTATTGCTTCCATGCAGGTACAAAGCTTAATGATGGCAAGATAGTTACTAACGGCGGAAGAGTTCTGGGTATAACAGCACTTGGAAGTGATCTTACAGAGGCTCGCAAGAAAGCATATGATGCCACGGAATGGGTATCTTTTGATAATAAATATATGCGTCATGATATCGGAAAAGCGATAGATGAAGCTTAATAATACAAATTAGGAGGAAAAATAATGTATTCATTAGAGGAAGTAGCAAAGGTTGATCCGGAGCTTTTAAAAGCTATTGAGGACGAAACAAACAGACAGAGAGAAAATATCGAACTTATTGCATCTGAAAATCTTGTAAGTAAAGCAGTTATGGCAGCTATGGGTTCAACTCTCACCAATAAGTATGCAGAAGGATATCCGGGAAAGAGATATTACGGTGGCTGTCAATATGTAGACGTAGCTGAGGATCTTGCACGTAACAGAGCAATGGAGCTTTTTGGATGTACTTATGCCAATGTACAGCCACACTCAGGCGCACAGGCCAATATGACGGTATTCTTCGCACTCATGGAGCCAGGCGATACATTTATGGGTATGAACTTAGATCACGGCGGACATCTTACACATGGAAGTCCTGTTAACCTTTCAGGAAAGTACTTTAACTGCGTTCCTTACGGAGTTAACGATGAAGGCTTTATAGATTATGATGAAGTTGAGCGTATAGCTAAGGATTGCAAGCCAAAGCTTATTGTTGCAGGAGCTTCTGCTTACGCAAGAAAGATTGATTTTAAGAGATTTAGAGAGATTGCTGATAGTGTTGGAGCTTATCTCATGGTAGATATGGCTCATATCGCAGGTCTTGTTGCAAGTGGTTATCATGAAAGTCCTATTCCATATGCTCATGTTACAACCACAACAACCCATAAGACACTTCGTGGACCAAGAGGTGGACTTATCCTTTCAAGTGAGGAATTTGCATTAGAGCATAAGCTTAACAAAGCTTTATTCCCTGGAATTCAGGGTGGGCCTCTTATGCATGTTATAGCAGCTAAGGCAGTTTGCTTCAAGGAAGCTTTATCACCTGAGTTCAAGGAGTATGGAAAAGGTATTATCGAAAATGCTGCTGCATTAGCTAATGGCCTTATGAGTAGAGGGGTTGATATAGTATCTGGAGGTACAGATAATCACCTTATGCTTGTTGATCTTGCAAAGAAGGGACTTACAGGAAAGGTTATAGAAGCTGCTCTTGATAAGGTTCATATCACTGCTAATAAGAATACTATTCCAAATGATCCTCAGTCACCATTCGTAACAAGTGGTATCCGTCTCGGAACAGCTGCAGTTACTACGAGAGGATTTAAGACTGATGATATGGATAAAGTTGCAGAAGCTATATCTATAGTTATAGGTAACCCTGAGGGTGAAAATGAGAATGCTTATGAGATAGTTAAATCTCTTACAGATAAGTATCCTCTGTATGAATAATTATTTGTTTTACATGTTTCTTTAAAAATTATAGGCGCATCGGTGCTTTCTAAAATACCGATGCGCCTTAATAAGCTTAATTAAACTCATAAAAAAAAGAGGTAATGATTTGGGCAAATACGTATTTATAGCAGAAAAACCCAGTGTAGCCGTAGAATTTGCAAAAACACTTGGAGTCACGGGTAATCAAAGAGATGGTTACCTAAAATCCGATAAGTATATAGTTACCTGGTGTGTAGGTCATCTTGTAACCATGTGTTATCCGGAAGTATATGATAAAAATCTTAAATCATGGAAGATGGATACACTTCCTTTTTTACCAAAAGAATTCAAATATGAAGTTATAGATGCTGTGAAAAAGCAATTTAATATCGTAAAAGGTTTACTAACCGACAAGGACGTTGAAAGAATATATGTATGTACCGACTCCGGAAGGGAAGGTGAATACATATATCGTCTTGTGGATATGATGGCTAAAGTACCGGATACCATAGATAAAAGAAGAGTTTGGATAGATTCTCAGACAGAGGATGAGATTAAAAGAGGCATAAAAGAAGCTAAACCTTTAAGTGAATATGATAATCTTTCTGATGTTGCATACCTTAGGGCAAAAGAAGATTATCTGATGGGCATAAATTTTTCAAGAGTTCTGACTCTCAGGTACGGTGATAAGGTTAATAGTCTTATAAAACAAAAGAAAAGGGTTCCTGTTTCAGTTGGTAGAGTTATGACCTGCGTGCTTGGAATGGTTGTAAGAAGAGAGCGTGAAATCAGAAACTTTGTTAAAACTCCTTTTTACAGGGTAATAAAGGAATTAGATGTATCGGGTAAAAGTGTTTCTTCTGAGTTTCGTGCAGTAAAAGGTTCAAGATACTATGAATCACCAAAACTTTATAAAGAAAATGGATTTAAAGAAAAGAAGGATGCACAGATTCTTATAGAAGAGTTAAATGCTTCATTAGATGAGATTGAGGCGGAGAAAAAAGGAAGATTTTCTATCGTAGAAAAGTGCGAAAAGAAAACAGAGAAGAAAAATCCACCAATGTTATTTAATCTTGCGGAAGCTCAAAATATCTGTTCTAAGCTTTTTAAGATAAGTCCTGACGAAACATTAACTGCTATTCAGACATTGTATGAAAAAAAGCTTGTTACTTATCCAAGAACCGATGCAAGAGTTCTATCAACTGCTGTTTGTAAGGAAATATATAAAAACATCTCCGGTTTAAAAAACTATGACAAGTGCAGTGAAGTAGCCGAAGAAGTTTTAAATATGGGTACTTATAAAAACATTGCCAACACTAAGTATTGTGACGATAAAAAGATAACTGATCACTATGCTATAATTCCAACAGGTCAGGGCTTTTCACAATTAGCATCACTTCCTTTAACATATCAAAGAATATACGAAGTAATAGTAAGACGGTTTTTATGCATATTTTATCCACCTGCTGAATATAAAAAAATTAATTTAGAAACACTTATTGATACTGAGCACTTTTTTGCAAGTTTTAAAGTTCTTATAAATCCTGGATTCTTTAAAGTAAGAGAAGCCTCATTTACATCAAAAAGTGATAAAAAAGAAGGCGAAGAGGAAAATAAAAATGATGATACTGAGGATTTAAATGCTGACGAAGCACTTATAGAATCATTATCAAAGCTTAGAAAAGGTTCTTTAATTCCTGTAAAGGGCTTTAACATAAAAGAGGGTGAAACATCTCCTCCAAAGCGATATAATTCCGGATCACTTATTCTTGCAATGGAAAATGCAGGACAACTTATAGAGGATGAAGAGCTAAGAAGTCAGATAAAAAGCTCCGGTATAGGCACATCTGCAACAAGAGCTGAAATCTTAAGTAAATTAGTAAGAATTAATTATCTGAATTTAAATAAAAAGACTCAGATAATCACTCCTTCTTTACTTGGCGAAATCATATATGAAGTTACACTTTGCTCCATAAGTCCATTACTTGATCCTTCCCTTACTGCAAGCTGGGAAAAAGGACTAACAATGGTTGCAAACGGAGAAATCAGCGAAAAAGAATATATGAATAAGTTGGAAGCCTATGTTGGAAGAAGAGTAGAATATGTTAAGATGAACTCTAATTTAAATATATTATCACAAAATCTAAAAAAACTTAATAATGGAGGTTAACTATGTACGACGAACTTAAGATAATAAATTTATTCAACTTAGATGAAACCATGGCAGCATCTATATTTGACGGAAAGGAGTACCCATGGGAGGTGCTTTCTGATATAGAAGAATTTATATTATTTGCAGGTCCAAAGCTTCCCGTCGATGAATATGATAATCCCGGAGAAAATGTTTGGATAGCTAAGAGTGCAAAGATTTATCCCAATGCCACCATACTTGGACCGGCTATTATCGGTAAAGAAACCGAAGTAAGACCCGGAGCATTTATAAGAGGAAAAGCAATAGTAGGAGAGAACTGCGTAGTAGGTAATTCTACAGAATTAAAAAATGTTATTCTTTTTAACAATGTTCAGGTACCTCATTATAATTATGTTGGTGATTCTATACTTGGATTTAAATCACATATGGGTGCAGGAAGTATAACATCTAATGTTAAATCAGATAAAACACTTGTAAATATTAAATATAATAACGATTTCATTCCCACCGGTCTAAAGAAAATGGGAGCAATACTCGGAAATTATGTTGAAGTAGGGTGTAACAGCGTTCTTAATCCGGGAACAATTATTGGAAGTAATTCAAATATCTACCCTTTGTCATCTGTAAGAGGATATGTGCCAAAAACATCGATATATAAGGGAAAGAATAATATAGTACGTAAAAGCATATAATATGATAATACATTAAGTAATCCTATATTGGGAGAGTAAGGGTTTTATGAATGACATACATGTTTTAAATCAGGATACAATCAATAAAATTGCTGCTGGTGAAGTTATAGAAAGACCATCTGCAGTAGTAAAGGAAATGGTAGAAAATGCAATCGATGCAGGTAGCTCCAGGATAACCGTTGAGATAGAAGAGGGTGGAGAAAAACTTATAAGAGTAACAGATAACGGTAGTGGAATATCTGCAGATAATGTAGCTTTGGCTTTTACTCCTCATGCAACAAGTAAGATTAATGATGCTAAAGATTTAGAATCCATAGATAGTTTAGGATTTAGAGGAGAAGCTCTTGCAAGTATAGATTCTGTATCTATGATGGAGATGCTTACAAAAACAAAAAATAGCTTTACAGGCACCAGATATACGTCAAACGGTGGGAAAGATAAGCATATAGAAGAAGTTGCATGTCCTGATGGAACTACCTTTATAGTCAGAAACTTATTTTTTAATACGCCTGCAAGAAAAAAATTCTTAAAAAGGCCTCAGACTGAAGCTGGATATATAAGTGATCTTCTTGAAAAAATAGCACTTTCACATCCCGGTACTGCTTTGAGATTTATAAACAAATCTCAGACAAAGATAGATACCGCTGGAAATGGCAGCTTGAAAGATTGTATCTATAAGATATACGGAAGAGAAACTCTTAATAACCTTTTAGAAGTGGATTATAACGATGAGGTAATAAAGATTCATGGATATATAGGAAAGCCTCTTATAAACAGAGGAAGCCGAAAGTTTATGACATATTTTATTAACGGAAGGTACATACAAAGCTCTGTTATACAAAAGGCCATTTTAGATGCATATGCGCCTTACATTATGCTTCATAAATTTCCGTTTACCTGTTTTTTTATAGATATAGATCCGTCGCTTACTGATGTTAATGTACATCCTCAAAAAATGGAAATCAGATTTTCTAATTCACAGTATATATACGAAGCTGTACATAAGGCAATTAAAAATACTCTCGAATATAAAGAATTAATTCCTGAAATCAGTATAGAAAAAAAACCTGAAAAGATTGATATTCCAAGTGAACCAAAGGAATATAAAACTTTAAATGCTTCTCCTGTGTCATATACAGCTGATTCACCGATTTTAAATGTAAAAGAAGACAATAATCTACGGTTATATGATAAAGAAATATCTGATACTATGTATGTGTCAGATAATGTATCTGCCTATCAGGTTTCATCTGATAATATAGAAAAAGATAATCTTAATAGAGATAATCTTAATAAAGATAATCTTAATAAAGAAAAAAAATCTCAAATATCTCTATCAGATATAAGCTCTGATTTTATGACAGAAAAAGCCATAAAAGAATGCAAAATCATAGGTCAGGTTTTTCTGACATATTGGATTGTTGAATTTGAAAATAATATGTATATTATTGATCAGCATGCTGCTCATGAAAAAGTTAATTATGAGAGATTTATGAAAAAAATCACAGAAAACAATGTTACAATCCAGGAGTTAAATCCTCCAATAATTGTTACATTAAGTCTTTCAGAGCAAACTGCTTTACAAGAAAATATTGAAACATTTAACAATATGGGATTTATAATCGAAGAGTTCGGAGGTAATGAGTTTGCTCTTACCGGAATTCCTGATAACCTTCCTGAGCTTTCGAGAGAAGATTTATTTAAAGAAATGCTTGATTCTTGTCTTTCGGATGCAGGCAGTGCAAAATCAAAGGACTTCATGCTCAAAGTAGCAACCATGTCTTGTAAAGCAGCTGTAAAGGGAAATAATTCCATGGATATTCTTGAGGTTCAAACTCTCTTAAATGAATTATTATCATTAGAGAATCCATATAATTGTCCTCATGGAAGACCGACTATGATTAAATTTTCAAAATATGATTTAGACAGAAAATTTAAGAGAATAGTGTGATAAAGGAGATATAATCTCAAATGAAGAAAGATAAAACAACCAAAAATTCTGTATTAATATTTATAGGAATTGTTTTAATACTTGGAGTACTAATCTGTATATATGTTTTTAGTATGAAAAACAACAGAATACTATCAGGAAATGATAATCATTTCGGAACTAATGATAACTCCAAAGGAATAACTATGTCCAAAGCTTCCGGCTGTTATAATTCTTCTTTTGATTTAAAGATTAGCGCTCCTTCGGATATAAAAAAGATTTTTTATACTACAGACGGTAGTGACCCTAGAAACAGTTCCGCCAGAAAGGTGTATAAAGATAGTATTACTATTTCTGAAAGAAATGGTGATAAAAACTATGTATCAGCTGTAGATCCGGTTCTTTTTGATGCAGCTAATGCAACTTTTGATTCAGAAAAAAAAGAAATAGGCGATATGTATACCGCTCCTTCTGACGATGAAGTTGATAAGATATCTGTAATAAGGGCTGTAGGAAGCTATTCTGACAATAAATATACATCTGTCGCTACTAATACTTATATTATAGGTAATATAAAGGAACATATAAAGGGAATAGAAGAAAGTACTGCTTCTTCAGGTATTCCTTTATCAATTATGTCAATTTCCGTTGATTATGATTCTCTTTTTGATGAAGAAAAAGGTATATATGTAAAAGGGAAAAAATTCGAAGAAGATTTTTATAAGGACGGAGAAGAGATAAGCTCAAATATGGTTGTAAACGGAGAACTCAGAGGGTACGATGCTAACTATAAACAGCGTGGTAAAGAGTGGGAAAGATATGCTCATGTAGACTATTTTGAGAGTGATGGAGAAGAGACTAAGCTTATTCTACAACAGGATTGTGGCTTAAGAGTACAGGGAAATTTCTCACGTTCAGATTTACAAAAGGGTTTAAGAATTTACGCAAGAGAGGATTATACTCCGGGACTTAAGAATTTTGAATACTCTTTCTTTGAAGAATCAAAGGATTATGAAGGGAAATCTATAAATAAATACAAAAAACTCACATTAAGAAACGGAGGAAACTCTGCCTTTATAAATAAGTTTAATGATCAATATTGGCAAAATATGGTTAGAGACTTAAATGTTGACACTCAACACTCCAGACCATGTATAGTTTATATTGATGGAGAGTATTTTGGTTTATATGTACTTCAGGAAGACTATTGTGGAAAGCTGTTTGAAGAAAGGTATAATGTTTTGGATGATTCGGTTGTCTCATATAAGGGAGATGCTGAAGTATATACAACAGGTTATACAATAGATGATGGAGAGCTCCCTGCAGGGGAAACAGATGAAGGTTATTACTTAAAGGAATTATTGGATTTTTACAGTACTCACAAAAATCTTAAAAAAGAAAAAGATTTTAAAGATTTTTGTAAACTTGTAGATCCGGATTCAGTAAGAGATTACTTTGCTGTTGAGCTTTGGATTAACAATCAATGGGACTGGCCCGGTAAAAACTGGCTTATCTGGAGAGCTACAGATACAGAAAAAAATATATCAGGTGAAGAAAATACTTACGCAGATGGACGTTGGAGATTCTGCTTTTGCGATCTCGAATTTGGTGGATGGTGCGGAGAATCAGATGCTGTTAAAAATACTATAAAAGAAGATAATTATCAAGCATACGGTATGCTGGATATGAATACAAATAATGTTGTTGTTTTAATGTTTGCATATCTTTATACCAATGATAATTGGCGAGCTGATTTTGAAAAGAAGATATATAATCTTTCAAAAGAAAACTTTAATAAAAAAGATGCAATGAAAAATCTTGACTATTATTATAATACTTATTTTCCACTTTTTTCTCAGTTTTATAGCAGATATTATGGTAAAGAACAAGCCTTTTCAAGTCTTTCTAATAACATGAACAGTGGCGGTGGCGGCTATAAGGCTATCGAAGCATTTATAAATGAAAGAGAAAAACATATTGAGCCTATGATTAAGTGGGCTGAAAAAACAATAAAAAAGCTTCATAAATAAAGTTTAAATTAGAAATAATAGTTTTTATCAATAGTTTTGTGAGTAATTATGAATAATAAACCTTTAATAATCATTACCGGTCCTACTGCAGTAGGAAAGACTTCGTTAAGTATACGACTTGCTTCTTTAACAGGAGGAGAAATAATTTCTGCTGATTCTATGCAAGTATATAAGCATATGAATATTGGTACTGCGAAGATAAAACCCGAAGAAATGAACGGTATACCTCATCATATGATAGATATTATAGAGCCAACACAAGAATTTAATGTATATCTATTTAAAAAAATGTGCAACGATTGCATAGAAGAAATCTACGAAAGAGGTAAATTACCTATAATAGTCGGAGGAACCGGATTTTACATACAGGCTGTTTTAAAGGATGTTTCATTTCATGAAGAGGAAGAAAATCAAGAAATCAGAAAAAGACTTGAAGAAGAAGCTGTTAAGTACGGTAATAAAGCACTTCATGATAGATTAAAGGAAGTTGATTTAATATCTTACGAAACCATTCATGAAAATAATATAAAGAGAATAATAAGAGCTTTAGAATTTTACGAAATAACAGGTAAGCCTATCTCAAAACATAATACAGAAGAAAAGCAAAGAGAATCAAGCTATAACTATGCTTATTTTGTGCTGAATAAAGATAGAAAAACTCTTTATGAGGATATTAATAAAAGAGTTGATATTATGAAGGATAACGGTCTTACGGATGAGATAAAAGCATTAATAGATATGGGTGTTAAGAGTAATATGACATCTATGCAGGGGATAGGTTACAGAGAGCTTATAGATAATCTTTCAAGTAATGAATCCATAGAAGAAGCTTATGAAAAAATCAAGCTTGATACCAGGCGCTTTGCAAAGAGACAGCTTACATGGTTTAAACATGAGAAGGATGTTATCTGGATTGATAAAGATAGCTTTAAAGACGAAGATGAAATACTTGATTTTTGTTTAAATGAATTAAAAAGCAAAAAAATTCTTTAATCTACATAGGAGCCTTATGAAAAAGGATACCAAAAAAGGATTAATAGTATATAATCCTAATGAAGCTGTTAAAAACAGAGCCTTTATAGATATGTTTACAGATAAAGGAAAGAATTATAATTTGGATATTTCTTTATGTTTAAAAAATGATTTTAAAGATAGGCTTTATGATAATATTTTATTTTGTATTAACAGAACAAGAGATTTAAACATAAGTAAAATATGTGAAGATAATAATATTAGCGCTTATAATTCTTCTTTTGTAACAGCTCTTGCAAATAATAAATATAAAACCATAGAATTCTTTAGGGATTACTTTAATAAACATGATATAAAATTATCATATGATATTTTTCCAGATACATGTTTTCTTAGCTGTGAAGAATATGAAAATAACAAATTAAATTTATGTGAATATTTGAAAGAAAAAAAAGGATTTATCCACTTTGATAAGCCACCTGTTATTAAATCTGTTTCAGGGCATGGTGGAAAAGAAGTTTTTTTATTAGATGATAAATATGATTATCAACATATATCATTTCCGGATGGATGTATAATTCAAAGATTCATCGAGAGCAATGCATGTGATATAAGAGTTTATGTATTAAATAATAAAATCTATTCATGTATCTTAAGGCAAGGAAAAGATAGTTTTAAATCAAACTTTTCACTTGGAGGCAAGATAAAAAAATATGAACCTGACACAGATAATATTAACATTATAAGTCATTTTATCAATGCATTTTCTCTAGAAAAATATGGTTTTGTGGGAATAGACTTTTTGATAGACTCTGATAAAAGGATTTATTTTAATGAAGTTGAAGAGATGGCAGGAACGAGAATGTTATACAGTCTTACTGATAAAGATATAGTAGAAGACTTATTATATCATATTTCCTGCTCCTTGGATTAACTTCGGATATGGAGGGAATCATGAAAAATATTAAAAAGAATTTGTTTTCACTAAGCTTTTTTATGTTTGTATTTTTACTTTTAACAGCAATTAATACAAATTTTAAAATCTCTTATGCAGCTGAAAACTTAACAATGTCAAAGGAGTCAGGTATTTATGATACTGCATTTGACTTAACCTTTGATTGTGCTGAGGCTGTAAATATTTATTACACTTTAGACGGTAATACTCCAACTCCTGAAAACGGTATTAAGTACGAAGGTGCTGTAAATATTTACAACAGAAGCTTAGAAGCAAATTATTTTTCTGCAATTGATCCTGCAGTTTATGATGCTGTAAATATCTATTATGACAGAAAAATAAAGGGCTTTGTTGACAAATATGCTGCTCCTTTGGATTCTTATGTTACAAAGGCAACTGTAGTTAAAGCAGTTGCAGAGTATGCAGACGGTACATTTTCCGATGTAGTTACCAATACTTATTTTGTAGGTGATATGTCTGACTATATACCCGGAATTGCAGATTCTTGTAAAGCATCAGGTCAGAGTCTTGCTATTATGTCTATATCTGTGGATTATGATTCTTTCTATGATTATGAAACAGGTATATACGTTAGAGGAAAGAAATTTGATGATGAGTATAATGAAGATAAGAATAAATACAGAGAATTAAGAGCTTTTGATGCTAATTATAAGCAAAGAGGAAAGGAATGGGAACGCCCTTGTCATATAGATTATTTTGAAAGTGACGGAAGTACTACAGAGCTTAAATTATCTCAGGATTTTGGAATCAGAACTCAGGGTAATTATTCACGTTCTGATATACAGAAGGGCTTAAGACTATATGCAAGAAAAGATTATGGAGAGAAAAGCTTTAAATATCCTTTCTTCCCCGGCTCACTTAATGATAAGGGAGAACAGATTGAGACATATAAAAAGATAAACTTAAGAAATGGAGGTAATACTGCATTTACTACTAAGTATCCAGATCAATTCTGGCAGGGGCTTCTTCGTGATGAAAACTTTGATACACAGTATTCAAGACCATGCGTAACATTTATTAATGGTGAATACTTTGGTGTTTATGTATTTGAAGAGGATTTTGCTGATTCGCTCTTTGAGGAAAGGCACTTTGTAAATAAGGATAGTGTAATCTCATACAAGGGTGATGCTGAAAAGTATGAGATAGGTTACGCTATAGATGATGGACCTATACCTGAAGGGGAAACAGAAGATACAGATTACTATTACAGAGATTTATATACATTTTTAAATGAACATGAAAATCTCATGGATAAGAAAGATTATGATGAGTTCTGCAAATTGGTTGATCCTGATTCTATACTTGATTTCTTTGCTGCTGAAATCTGGATGGATAATAAATGGGATTTCCCTGGTAAGAACTGGATTATGTGGAAGGCAACCGAATCTGTAGAAGGTGAGGAATCTCCTTACGCTGACGGACGTTGGAGAATGGCTATCTGTGATCTTGACTTTGGAGGTTGGTCTGACACTGATGTTTATCATAATACTATAAAAGATGATAATTATAAGCCTAATGGACTTCTTGATACAGATACTACAAACCCTGGCGTGCTTTCATTTGCATATCTTATGACTAATTATGAATTCAGGACAAAGTTTAATGAAAAGCTTAATTCTCTTAGTAGTACCGAATTTGAGACTTCCAATGCACTTAACTGTTTAGATGAGATTGATGGCTCTTATTATCCTCTTATGGAGCAGTTCTTTATCAGGTATTACGGTGAAAAAGAAGGTGCTAAATCATTTAAAGCTCTTAAGGAAAAAGGTTCAGGAGTTTACAGTGCAATCGCATCATTCCTCCAAAACAGAGCAAATTATGTAAGTCCTATGATAGAGTGGAGTGATAATACTTTAGATTCTTTAGGATATGATAAGGAAACATTTGACAAAATCAATGAAAAATATAATAATAAAGAGGATGACAATAAAGAAGAAAACAATACAGACAATACTTCGAAGCCTCAGACATCTGTTACTCCTGTAGCTACACCTTCAGCCGTTGTAGCGCCTACTGTCACTATGACACCTAAAAAGACTTTTGAAGTAAATGTTACAGCTAAAAAGGGTAAAAAGAAGATTGTTATCAAGATTTCTGCAAAAGCGAAGGTAAATGTTAAGCTTTCCCGTAAGATAATCAAGAATTCTAAGAAGAAGGTTAAAAAACTTTCTAAGGATGTTGATGGTAAAATTTCTATTAAGCTTTCAAAAAAACTAAAGAAGGGAGATAAGCTTAATATTACTGTTACAGCAGATGGATATGAAGATTATATTTTATCAAAAAAGATTAAATAATATAATTTGATTATTGATTTTAAAAAATTCATGATAAGGTTACTGTCCGATTTTTGGATAGTACCTTTTCGTGCGTTAAGACTCCTATCTTTTTTGTAATAATATAATCCAAATCATCCAATTTTACCTCAGTCCGAGAAATTCCCTCCTCTAAACTAAAGTATAGTTGAGGGTGTTTACAATATAAAGATTGGAGAATATAAGGGTATGAAAAGTGATATTGAAATAGCACAGGAAGCGAATATGCAACATATAAAGGATGTTGCTGCAAAGCTTGATATAAGAGAGGATGATATTGAGTTTTACGGAAAGTATAAAGCAAAGTTATCCGATGATCTTATAAATCGTGTAAAGGATAATAAAAACGGTAAGCTTATTTTAGTTACTGCTATTAATCCAACACCTGCAGGAGAAGGAAAGACAACCACAACAGTTGGTCTCGGTCAGGCATTCTTTAAAATGGGCAAAAAATCAATAATTGCTTTAAGAGAACCATCATTAGGACCATGCTTTGGACTTAAGGGCGGTGCTTGTGGCGGAGGATACGCACAGGTTGTTCCTATGGAGGATATAAATCTTCACTTTACAGGTGATTTTCATGCCATTACAACAGCCAATAATTTAATAGCTGCAATGCTGGATAATCATATACAACAAGGGAACTTACTAGACATAGATATAAATAGGATTGTATGGAAACGCTGTGTAGACATGAATGACAGAGTCCTAAGAAACATTGTTGTAGGACTTGGAAGAAAGGCGGATGGTGTTACAAGAGAGGATCATTTTGTAATAAGCGTTGCATCCGAGATTATGGCTATTTTGTGTTTATCAGAAGATTTGGCAGATCTTAAGAAAAGGATAGCACGTACTATAGTTGCATATAATCATAAGGGTAATCCTGTAACCGTTAATGATCTTAATTGTGTCGGTGCAGTTGCTGCTGTGCTTAAGGATGCTATTAAACCTAATATGGTTCAGACTCTTGAGAATTCCCCCGTACTTATACATGGAGGTCCTTTTGCTAATATAGCTCATGGCTGTAATTCCGTTAGAGCTACATCTCTTGGATTAAAGCTTGCAGATTACTGTATTACTGAAGCAGGCTTTGGTGCTGATTTAGGTGCTGAAAAGTTTTTTGATATAAAGTGTAGAACAGCAGGTTTAAAGCCTGATGCTGTTGTTTTAGTTGCTACTATAAGAGCATTGAAGTATAACGGTGGAGTAGATAAGAAAAATCTCTCCGAAGAAAACATGGAAGCTTTAAAGAAGGGTATAGTAAATCTTGAAAAGCACATTGAAAACATCGCTATGTATAACGTTCCTTGCGTAGTAACCATTAACAGGTTTGTAACAGACACAGATGCAGAGCTTAATTTTGTTAAGAAATTCTGTGAAGAAAGAGGTTGCGAATTTGCCTTATCCGAAGTATGGGAAAAGGGCGGAGAAGGCGGTATGGAACTAGCTTCTAAGGTTTTAGATACATTAGAAAACAAAGAAAGCAACTTCAAACCTATATATGATGATAATATATCTATAAAAGAAAAAATAGAAACAATAGCTGTAAAGATATATGGTGCTTCGAGTGTTTCATATACTAAGGAAGCATCAAATGAGATTAAGCATCTCGAAGATATCGGATTTTCATCACTTCCGGTATGTATGGCGAAGACACAATATTCACTCTCGGATGATCCACTCCTTTTAGGAAGACCTGAAAACTTTGAGATGAATATAAGAGATGTCTATATCTCTGCAGGTGCCGGTTTTATAGTTGTTCTGACAGGTAACATAATGACAATGCCTGGATTACCGGTTCATCCGGCGGCAGAGGGTATTGATGTAAATGAAGAAGGTCTTATAACAGGTCTTTTCTAAATATTATTATTTTAAGGAGGACATAAAAAATGTTAAAATCAGATGCTTATAAGTATGTCGGTATAGCGCAGGAGGAGTTAGATCTTTTCGAAAGCCAATATCCTGTTCCGGAAGGAATGCTTTATAATTCTTATATTTTATTTGATGAAAAAACTGTTATTTTCGATACTGTTGATGGAAAGGTAACAGATGAGTGGTTAACTAGGGTAAAGGAAACACTTGGTGATAAAAAGCCTGATTATCTTATTATACATCACTTAGAGCCGGATCACTCAGCAGGAATTTTAGAACTTCATAAATTATATCCTGAGATGAAGCTTATTGGAAATCCTATGACTTTTAAGCTTTTACCTCAGTTTTTTGAAGATGATCTTTCAGCGCTTTACATAACAGTAAAGGATAAAGAAGAACTTAACTTTGGAGAACATACTTTAACTTTTTATACAGCACCTATGGTTCACTGGCCTGAAGTTATGATGTCATACGACTCAAAGGAAAAGATTTTCTTTGCTGCAGATGGATTTGGAAAGTTCGGTGTTGATCAAACTACTTATGATTGGGCCTGTGAAGCAAGAAGATATTACTTTAATATCGTTGGAAAGTACGGTAGTCAGGTTCAAAATCTTCTTAAAAAGATTTCAGATCTTGATATTCAAACTATAGTTTCACTTCACGGACCTGTTCTTGATGAAAATCTGGGATACTATGTAGGACTTTATGATACATGGAGTTCATATAAGCCTGAAGATAAGGGTGTTTTGGTTGCTTATGCATCCATTCATGGTAATACAGGAAAGGCTGCAGAGTTTTTCGCTAAGAAGCTAGAGGAGCTTGGTGAGGAAAATGTAGTTTTAACCGAAATCTCCCGTTCTGATATAGCTGAAGTAATAGAAGATGCATTTAGATATGACAGAATGGTACTTATGGCAAGCTCATATGATGCAGGTGTATTCCCTCCTATGGAGAGCTTTCTTGCTCATCTAAAGTCCAAAAACTATTGTAAGAGAAAGGTTGCTATCGTAGAAAACGGAACATGGGCTCCATCAGCTGCTAAGACTATGAAAGCTATGCTTGAGCCGCTTAAGGAAGTGGAGATAATAGGAGATACCGTAACTATAAAAACAACCATGAGTAAGCAAAATGAAGAAGAGCTTATAAATCTTGCAAAGGTTGTAAAAGAAGCTTGATTAGATTATTATGAGATATGTATTTAAAAGGGACAAGGCTGTAAAAGGTCTTGTCTTTTTTATTGATTATGATAATGATCATAAAAGAAAAAAAATTAGCACTCACCACTTGACAGTGCTAACAAAAAGTGATATATTTCAAATTGATAATAAAAAACTCATTATAAAGCATTTTACAAAAGCTTTAGGAAAGGAGCAGCTTATGAATATTTCAAAATTTACTTTAAAATCGCAGGAAGTAGTGCAGGGCTTAGAAAAAACAGCTATGGATTTTGGTCAGAAGACAATTACGCAGTTACATTTACTGCATACCATGTTACATGTATCTGACAGTCTGATTAGTACACTTATTGAAAAAATGGGTATTGATACCGATATATTTAATACTCAGGTTGAGGCTGCTTTAAATAAGCTTCCAAAGGTCTCCGGCGGAGAGATAAGGATTGATAATAATCTTAATGAAACTCTTATCTATGCTGAAGATGAAGCTAAAAAGATGGGAGATGAGTATGTATCGGTAGAACATTTATTTTTAAGTATGCTTACATATGCCGATAAAGATATAAAAGCTATAATGAGTATGGCTATGATTAACAGAGAACGATTTTTGGAAGCGCTATCTTCTGTAAGAGGAAATCAAAGGGTTACATCCGATAACCCTGAGAGCACCTACGATACGCTTGAAAAATATGGTTTTGACCTGGTTAAAAGAGCTAAAGAAGGTAAACTCGATCCTGTTATTGGTAGAGATGCAGAGATTAGAAATATTATACGAATATTAAGCCGTAAGACTAAAAATAATCCGGTGCTTATAGGTGAACCGGGTGTAGGTAAAACAGCAGTTGTTGAAGGACTTGCTCAAAGAATAATAAGAAATGATGTTCCGGATGCACTGAAAGATAAAAGAATCTTTTCTTTGGATATGGGTTCATTAATAGCCGGCGCTAAGTACAGAGGAGAGTTCGAAGAACGATTAAAAGCTGTATTAAACGAAATTAAGAATTCCGATGGTGAGATAATCCTCTTTGTAGATGAGCTTCATACCATAGTGGGCGCCGGTAAAACTGAAGGAGCAATGGATGCCGGAAATCTCTTAAAGCCTATGCTGGCAAGAGGTGAATTACATTGTATAGGTGCTACAACTCTCGATGAATACAGAAAGTATATTGAAAAGGATGCAGCACTTGAAAGAAGGTTTCAGCCTGTTATGGTTTCAGAACCAGGTGTAGAAGATACTATTTCTATATTAAGAGGGATAAAGGATAGATACGAAGTTTTTCATGGTGTAAAGATTACTGATTCAGCTTTAGTATGTGCTGCAACTTTATCTGACAGATATATAAGTGACAGATTCTTGCCTGATAAAGCCATAGACCTTGTAGATGAAGCTTGTGCCATGATTAAGACAGAGCTTGATACCATGCCTCAGGAGCTGGATGAATTGCAGAGAGATATCTTGCAGCTTGAAATCGAGGAAGCAGCACTTAAGAAAGAAAGCGATGATTTATCGAAGGAAAGGCTTATAAATCTACAGAAGGAGCTTGCTGATAAGAAGGAGAGCTTTAAAGAATCTAAATTGAAGTGGGAAAATGAGAAGAATGAAGTAGATAATATCAATAAATTAAAAGAAGAAAAGGATAGTATATTACTACAGATTGAAAACGCAAAGTCTTCTTATGATCTTGAAAAGCTTGCTAAACTTCAGTATGGAGACCTACCGGCTATAAATAAAAAACTTGAAGAAGCTGAGCAGAATGTGAAAGAGAAAAGTCTTATAAGTGAAAAGGTTACTGAGGATGAAATAGCTGAAATCATATCAAGATGGACTCATATACCGGTAGCTAAGCTAACGGAAGGCGAAAAAGAAAAGGCTCTGCATCTACAGGATGCTCTTCATAAGAGAGTAATAGGTCAGGAAGAAGCTGTTGACTTAGTTTCAGATGCAATTTTAAGATCAAAAGCAGGTATTAATGACCCCAACAGACCTATAGGCTCATTTCTCTTTATGGGACCTACAGGAGTTGGAAAAACCGAGCTTGCTAAATCTTTGGCAGAAAATCTCTTTGATGATGAAAAGAATATGATTCGTATAGATATGAGCGAATATATGGAGAAATTCTCAGTGGCAAGACTGATAGGAGCTCCTCCGGGATATGTTGGATACGAGGAAGGCGGTCAGTTAACCGAAGCCGTGAGAAGGCATCCCTATAGCGTTATACTCTTTGATGAGATTGAGAAGGCGCATCCGGATGTATTTAACATACTTTTACAGGTGTTAGATGATGGTCGAATAACCGATTCTCTTGGAAAAACCGTTGATTTTAAGAATACAATTATAATAATGACTTCAAACATAGGAGCTGATTATCTTTTAAACGGAATAGATGAGAATGGAAATATATCGGAAAATGTTGAAGAAAGATGTAAGAATGAATTAAAAAATCATTTCAGACCTGAGTTTCTTAACAGATTAGATGAGATAATATGTTTTAAACCGCTTACAAAAGATAATATCCGCTCTATAATTAACCTTCTTATTAATTCACTAAATGCTCAGTTAATGGATAAAAGGCTCAGCGTTAAGTTAACCAATAAGGCATATGAACATATTACAGATTCAGCCTATGATCCTCAGTTTGGAGCTCGTCCTTTGAAGAGGTATATACAAAAGAATATTGAGACTCTTATAGCAAAGAATATACTTGAAGGCAAATACAGTCTTGATTGTGAAATAACTATAGATGTAGATGAAAATGGCAGATTTTATGCTTGAAAATATGTTCTATCTGACTTATAATTTAAGCGTTGCCTTTACAGGGTGACGCTTATTTTTATCAGCTTTGAAAGGATTTAAATCATGGAAAACAGAAGTGTAAACCAATTAAGAAGAATGTATCTTGAGTTTTTTGAGAGCAAGGATCATTTGAAGATGGATAGTTTTTCACTTGTTCCTCATAATGATAACAGCCTTCTTCTTATTAATGCCGGAATGGCACCATTAAAGCCATATTTTACAGGTCAGGAGATACCGCCTCGTAAGAGAGTAACCACTTGTCAGAAGTGTGTTCGTACCGGCGATATAGATAACGTAGGTAAGACTGCAAGACACCTTACCTTCTTTGAGATGCTTGGAAATTTCTCATTTGGTGATTACTTTAAAAGAGAAGCAATTAACTGGTCATGGGAATTTTTAACACAAACCCTTGGTATGGATCCTGAAAGGCTTTATCCATCAGTATACGGAGAGGATGATGAAGCCTTCGATATATGGAATAAGGAAATAGGTATTGATGCAGATCGTATAACTCGTTTTTATCGTGATGAAAATGGTGATTGCGATAACTTCTGGGAGCATGGTGCAGGTCCTTGTGGTCCTTGTTCAGAGATTTATTATGACAGAGGTGTAAAGTACGGTTGCGGAAAGCCTGATTGTAAGGTTGGTTGTGAATGTGACCGCTTTATGGAAGTATGGAACAATGTATTTACACAGTTTGAAGGTGATGGAAAAGGAAATTATACAGAGCTTGAGAATAAGAATATCGACACTGGTATGGGATTAGAGCGTCTTGCTGTAGTTGTTCAGGATGTTGATTCTGTATTTGATATTGATACCATGAAGGCTATACGTGATTGTATATGCGATATATCAGGTAAAAAATATGCTGAAAATGAAGCAGATGATGTATCTATCCGCGTAATAACAGACCATATGCGATCCGCTACTTTTATGATTTCCGACGGAATCATGCCATCTAATGAAGGAAGAGGATATGTATTAAGAAGACTTATAAGAAGAGCCGCTTCTCATGGTCGTAAGCTTGGTATAGAAGGTAAATTCTTATATAAAGTTGCTAAAACCGTTATAGATGAGCAGAAAGACGGTTATCCTGAATTAGGCGAAAGAGAAGAATTTATACTTAAGGTACTGACTCAAGAGGAAGAAAAGTTTGCCAAGACTATAGATACAGGCTTAAGATTATTAAATGATTTAAAGGATAACTTAATGAAAGAAGGAAAGAGTGAGCTTTCCGGAGAAGATGTATTTAAGTTATATGATACATACGGATTCCCAAGTGACCTTACTATGGAAATCTTAGCAGAGGATAATATCACAATAGATGAAGAAGGATTTAAAGCTGCCATGAATGAGCAAAAAGAACGTGCTCGTTCTAAGCGTAAGGTTTCTAACTACATGGGTGCTGATGAAACAGTATATCAGCAGATCAGTACAGATATAACAAGTGAATTTGATGGTTATGATAAACTTGAGTGTGATGGAACAATTGTTTCACTTACTACAGATACAGAAATAGTTGAAGCACTGTCTGAAGGTGAAGAAGGAACTATTATTACCGATGTTACACCATTTTATGCTACCATGGGTGGACAGCAGTTTGATATTGGATATATAACTACTCAGGATACAAAGTTTGAAGTTCAAAATGTAATTACACTTCCCGGTTCAAAGATAGGGCATATCGGAAAGGTAATTAGCGGTGTATTTAGAAATCAGGATAAAGTTCATATGAGTGTAGATGAGGCTAACAGACGTGCAACTGCATGTAATCACAGTGCTACACATATTCTTCAGCAGGCATTAAGAGACACACTTGGTTCTCATGTAGCTCAGGCCGGCTCTTACGTTGATGCTAACAGATTAAGATTTGATTTTTCTCATTTTCAGAATATGACCTTAGAGGAAATTGAAAAGGTTGAAAGAATAGTAAACAGTAAGATTGCAGAAGCACTACCTGTTAATACATCCGTTATGACACTTGATGAAGCTAGAAAAACCGGAGCTATGGCTCTTTTTGGCGAAAAGTATGGAGAAAGTGTAAGAGTTGTAAAAATCGGAGATTACTCTACTGAGCTTTGCGGTGGTACTCACGTGTCCGATACATCAACTATATCTTATTTTAAAATTATCTCTGAAAAAGGTATATCAGCCGGTGTAAGACGTATAGAAGCGCTTACAGGTGTTGGACTTATTAATTATTATAATGAACATATGTCACTTTTAGCAGATGCAGCTAAAGCAGCTAAGACACAGACAGATTCACTTGTTAGTAGAATCGAGGCTATGAATGCTGAAATTAAAGCACTTTCATCTGAAAATGAAAAGCTTAAGGCAAAGTTAGCCAACAACTCTGCAGGTGATATTAATGAAAAAGCAATTGATATAAATGGAATTAAGTTTTTAGCTATGAGTGTTCCTGATATGGATATGAATGAGCTTAGAAATTTAGGTGACAGCACAAAAGAAAAGCTTGGTGATTCATTTGTAGTACTTATGTCTGCAAAAGATGGTAAAGTAAGTATTGTTTCCATGGCTACGGATGCAGCACTTAAGAAAAAAGCTCATGCAGGAAATCTTATAAAGCAGATTGCGTCTTTAGTTGGCGGAGGCGGCGGAGGACGTCCTAACATGGCTCAGGCCGGTGGTAAAGATCCTTCAGGAATAGAAAAGGCACTTGAAGCTGCAGTAGAAAAAGCTAAAGAAATGTTAGCTTAATCCTGTTAATATACAAGGAGAAAGATATATGGCAAAAGAATTTAAATTGTCAAGAGTTCAGAAAAAAATAATGGAGTTTATCAGAGATGAAATCGTGAATAATAATTATTCACCTTCAATAAGAGAAATAGCTGAGGCTGTTGGTTTAAAATCAACATCCTCGGTTCATGCTCATCTGGTAACATTGGAAAAACAGGGATATATAAAGAAGGATTCAGCAAGATCCAGAACTATAGTTATAACAAATGAAGATTATATGGTTCCGGTTAAAAATGTTGTAAATATTCCTATTATTGGCTCTGTTGCTGCAGGCCAGCCTATCTATGCTGAACAAAATATAGAAGGGTACTTTCCTATGGCAGCTGATGATATGCCATCAGGAAATATATTTATGCTACGAGTTAAGGGCGACAGCATGATAAATGTTGGTATTTTTGATGGTGATCTGATAACAGTAAGAAGTCAGGACACCGTTAATAACGGAGAGATTGCAGTTGTTCTTGTTGACGATTCTGCTACTGTTAAAACATATTATAAAGAAGCAGATCATATAAGATTACAACCTGAGAACGACTCAATGGATCCGATAATTGTAAATGATTGTGTTGTGCTTGGTAAAATTGCAGGACTTTACAGAAATTATGTATAATAAAAAAGTATCATATGTTTTAATTAAAAAAGCATATGATACTTTATTATTTTATTTATTTATCACGTAGTTTAACAGCATTTGCCGCATTACGCTTCTTATCATCATCGAGAGCCGCATAGTAACGTCTGGTGGTATTTACATCGTTATGACCCAGCACCTCAGCAACAAGGTAAATATCTTCAGTAGAGCGATATAGATTGGTTCCGTATGTACTTCTTAGCTTATGAGGAGTAATATGCTTAAACGTAGTAATCTGTGAAGCGTATTCTTTGACAAGGTTTTCTATAGCCTGAACTGTCATTCTTCTTTTCTGAATAGAGAAAAATAAGGCGTTTTCATGACCGGGGCGAGGGGTTATAAGAGCTCTTTGCTTATTAATATAGTCTGCCAGAGCATTTCTTACCTCGTCACCAAAGTAAATGTATTCTTCCTTACCTCCCTTACGGATGATACGGATTCTGTCTTCTTTAAAATCAATATCATTGATATCTAAGCCCACACACTCTGAAACTCGAATACCTGTTCCCAGTAGGAGAGTGAAGATAGCAATATTACGGTATTTATTCTTTTCATAATATGTCTTCTTAATACCGGTAAGATTATCTCCACCATGCTCAACTAAGTCTAAAAGCTCTGAAACCTCTTCTGAATCGAGTCTTACAATTTCTTTTTTATGAAGCTTTGGCATATCTACAACAACGGTTGGATTATTTTTAATATAATTTCTTTTTTGATAATATAGGTAAAAACTTCTAAGTGAAGCAAGTTTTCTGTGAATACCTCGTTCGTCATTTGTGAATTCTTCACCATTATAAGTATAATACTTTAACCAGTTAAGATATTCTTCAATATCAACCGGCAAAAGATTATCCAAATCATCCAAAGTAATTGCTGATAAACGTTTCTGTTTGAATTCAGGATTAGCATCAAGTAAATATCTGAAAAACAAACGTATATCATATGCATAAGCAAGTCTTGTACGTGTTGTGGTTGTATTTTCTATACCACGAAAATAATCAGATGCAAATGCAGGAAAATCATTTTTAAGAAGAACTCTGAGCTTAGCGATATTTTGCATATCATTTTGTCTTTTATAATTATTATTATTAGCAGTAGGCATAAATTAACTCCAATTATTATTATTATTATATTAGATTATAGGAACAAAAACGGCGAAATACAAGTATTTCCGGCATATTATATCATATCAGGTTCTTTACGTCAACTCTTTTTGAAAAACTGGAGTTTATCCAAGAGATGTATATAGATACATATACTCTTATATCATTTTCACATCATATAATAGTCTACAATCTTTTTCATTTCGAGTAAATCTGCATTGGTGAGATTTTGTTTAGAGATAAAATCAGAAATAAACGTTTTGAGCTTTCCATCATATAATTGATTAATAAGTGCATCTGTTTCTATTTGACGCACTTCTTCTTTAGAAATCATTGGTATACATATAAATCCGGGATCCTTACGCTTTATGGCACCTTTATCGGTAAGACGTTTAATAACTGTATATGTTGTATTTTTTTTCCACCCTGTATACTCATATAAGACATTTGCTATATCCTTAGCAGTTAATTCACCATTAGCCCATAGTAACTCCATTACATTCAGTTCACCTGTATGTATTCTAATTGGCTCTTTTGATGATTGGTTAACCATATTAATCATATTTACCTCCGCGCAAAAACACGTAGTTACTTATTTAGTCTTTAATACATTTAATAATTTAATGTAATACTCCGGTAAAGGAGCGCAAAACTCCATATATTGTCCGGTTCTCGGATGATTAAAGCCTAAAATCTTAGCATGTAAGGCCTGTCCCTGTAAATTGAAATTTAAACTTTGTTTAGACGGACCGTATATCGTATCACCCAGTACCGGATGACCAATAGATGCAAGACTTACCCTTATCTGATGTGTACGTCCTGTTTCTAATGTGCAATCCAGCCTTGTATATCGATTATTAAGATTATCAGTTACATGATAATGAGTTACTGCTCTCCTTCCGTCTTTTACGCCTACAGCCATTTTCTTTCGATCATTTTTTGAGCGACCAATGGTAGTTTCTATGGTTCCGACTAAGTCTTTAACCTTACCATAAACTATTGTATCATATACTCTTGTTATGGAGTGTACCTTTAATTGCTCGGCAAGATTTATATGTGAATAGTCATTTTTGCATACCACCAAGGCTCCTGTTGTATCTTTATCAATTCTGTGGACTATACCGGGGCGTATCTGCCCATTAATACCTGATAGTGAGTCTTTACAATGATAAAGCAAAGCATTTACAAGTGTTCCCTCATAATGTCCCGGAGCCGGATGTACAACCATATCTTTTGGCTTATTGATAACTATTATATCATCATCCTCATAAAGTATATCTAAATGAATATCCTGAGGTAGAATCTCTGTTTCTATCAGAGGAGAAATATTTATTTCTAATGAATCATTTGACTTTAATTTATATCCTGCTTTAAGTCCTTTAGAGTGAACTATATTATTTAAGATAACTTCACCGTTTTCAATCATCTTCTGTATATGTGATCTGGAATAATCAGGATACTTAAGATTAAGAAATAGATCAAGACGTTTTCCTTTGTCTTCATCACTTATAATATAAATATCACTCATGCTTTTTTATATCTTCTTTCTTATTATTGATAAACTTCTTTTTTAATATTATAAAAAGCTCATTCAAATCATTTTCACCGGATAAAAACAAGACATATATCATCAGTAAAAAGCAGCCTACACAAACATATATATCTGCAAGATTAAATATCGGAAAGTTTATCAACTTAAAATATAAAAAGTCTCTAACATATGATAAGGTGAATCTGTCTATAAGATTACCTAAGGCTCCGGATATTAAGAGGATTGATGATATTAAAAGCAAGTAATACTTTTTTAAGGTCGGAATCAAGATGATAAGAAATAAAAAAAATACAATAAATAGAGCTGTCAAAATACAAAAAAACAATCGCTTGTTTTGAAGTATACCAAATGCAGCTCCGTAATTAGTTAGATATTTTATTGTAAAGGCATTTCCTATTACCTTTATCTCTCTTCCGTCACTTAAATTATTCATAACCCAAATCTTGGTAACCTGATCACAGGTTACCAAGAGAATAAACATAATAAATAAAGAGAGTTTAAAAATAATGTTTTTAAAATCTGATTTAACTTTCATACTTACTTAAATTTATGCTTTTGTAAAGGTGAATGGACTGTCTGATGAACCAAGATCATCATTATCAAAGCTTGGAGCATTAGCGAATGCATCATAAGAATCTGAATTCTCTTCTTCAGCTTCTGTAGCACCGGCTACTACATCATCATCTTTAGTTTCTTCCTTTACTTCTTCTTCAGCCTTTGGCTCTTCAACAACAGGAGAAACAGCTTCACTATCATCGATTGTGATACCTGAAGCACTTCTCTCAACATCAAAATTAAGTCCGGATGAGTTAAGTCCTTCTGAATCAAGATCTGACTGATCATCAAAAGCATTTAATCTATCTTTTAGTGTAGGAAGGTCAGAATTTTTATTGATAAGTTCCTCTGCTGCACTAAGTGAAGCTGCAAGATCAGGAACCTCTACATCCATCTTACCGGACTCAATTGCATCAAGCTCATCCTGAAGAAGCTTCTTAAGATTTTCTTTATATGTCTTCTCCATCTCCTTAAGCTTATCTATCTGAGCACTGATTTCCTTTAATTCTTCAGTCTTATCACTAAGCATAGAATCTGACTTTGCTTTTGCATCTGCAAGTATAGTATCAGCCTCGCTCTTAGCATCGCTTATCACCTTATCAGCTTCTTCTTTAGCTTCAGCCTTTGCTTTATCAGATTCCTCTGTTGCAGAAGCAAGCTTCTCTTCTGCTTCTTTATTCATCTTCTCTGCTTCAGCCTTTAAGTTATCAGCTTCTTCCTTAGCAGCTGCAATAATTGATTCCTTTTCAGCAGTAGCATCAGCTGTAGCTGCATCAATCTGCTCCTGAACCTTTGCATTGATATTATCAGCATCTGCATTGGCTGCATCAAGCTTTTCTTTAGCTTCTGCTTCAGCAGATGCTAAAATCTTATCAGCCTCTTCCTGAGCTGCATTAATCTTCTCTTCAGCAGATGCCTCAGCAGAAATAAGTGCCTTCTGAAGACTGGATTCCATCTTTTTATAATACTGAATCCCTGTACTAAGTTCAGCAACCTTATTCTTTAAGTCTGCATTTTCCTTTGTGGCAGTTTCAAAGTCGTTACTTACTTCATCAAGAAATGAATCTACTTCGCCCTTATCATAACGACCCATGGAAATTTTAAATGTGTGGTTTTTTACATCAACTGGTGTAAGCATAAAAATTACCCTCCTCATTAATAGATTTTATAAATACCGACTTCTAAGTCGGATTTGCTACATAAACCATAATAATTTTTGTATGTAATCAAATATATATTGATTACCAGTTATTTCCCCTACTTCTATCATTAAATCCCAATGAAGAAGCTTCATAATCATTAACAAGATCTCCGGTTATATCAATATTACCGGGTGCATATAAAACAACAAAAAGTGATGCTTTACAATATGTTCCCTGCAGAGAATAAAGACATCCGGTCATCATATCCATTATACGTTGTCTTTCGTCCTCCATAATACCTTCATAATTAACAAGAACAGGCTTACCGTCCATAAGGACATCCATTATCTTTCCTGCATCGTCAGTATTCTTAGGTCTTTGAGTCATAATCTCATATTCTACGTTTTGTCCGTTATTTGAGTGAAGCTCAATAACCTTACCATTATTATTTCTTTTAATTATAGGTCTCTTACTTCTTGCGGAACTGCTACTACTGCTACTGTAAGAGTTTGAGCTTCTGGATGATTTTCTGGAGTATGATCTCTCCGGCTCAGGTTCATCATCATAATCATCATCAGGATAATCTAAATCAGCATCATCTCCGTAAATATCATCTTCATCATCATAATTTAAATCATCTTTTGAGCCAAACAGCTTACTTGTAATCTTTTCATAGAGGTCAGCCATGAATCTAAACACCTTTCTTTCCTAAAATACTAATATCACTCAAATTATATCAAGTGATATTATAGTTTCTTTCTCCAAAAATACCGGTTCCTATTCTTACATATGTCGCACCTTCTTCTATAGCAACCATGTAATCATTAGTCATACCCATCGAAAGAACACTCATGCTTATATTATCAATGTTTTTACCCTTAATGTCAACAAGCAATTGATGTAATTTTTCAAAATATTCACGATTTTCTTCAGGATTTGATGTAAATGGTGCGATTGTCATAAGACCTTTTACATTTATATTAGGTAAATCGGATATTTTTTTTATTAGATCAATTACTTCAAGTGTATCTAATCCGAACTTTGTTTCCTCTCCCGCTACATTTACCTCTACTAAAATATCGGAAACAACATCCTTTTTAACACTTTCCTTACTGACAGCTTCTGCCAGATGATAGGTATCTATGGAGTGGATAAGATAAGCCTTTCCAACTACATACTTAACTTTGTTTGTTTGAAGATGCCCTATGAAATGCCATCTTATGTCCTTAGGAAGCTTATCATACTTACTTTTTAATTCTTGAGCTTTGTTCTCCCCAAAATCTCTTATGCCGCAATTATAAGCAATTTCAATATCTGAAACAGGTTTTGTTTTACTTACAGCAATTAGGGTTACATCTTCTCTATCTCTGTTACTGCTTTGACAAGCTTTAATTATGTTATCTTCAACCTTTGATAGATTACTTTTTATATCTGTACTCATTTTAAATCAAATCTCCTTCTTTCATGTTAGTAGCATTTAATATTATATGATCATATAAGGAAAGTCCGTATGAATTGTTCGAAGCGACTATTACATATTCCGGATTTTTATAAATTATATCTATCATATTAAAGCGACAATAACCATAATTACAATTAAGTACACCACTAACCTTTTTTGTGTTATTTAGTACATATCGGGTACTTGTATCAGAGCTTTTTTCTTCTCCGGGTTTAACTATGGTTAAGCCTTCTGTTAGGTTCCTGCCTGAAAACAGTATTTCATCATTTTCAATCTTATAAACCTCTATTGTAACATTAGTAGATTCATGAGTTTTTCCTTTAGAATCAGTCATATTTAGTGCTGTTACATATCTTCTTCCGTATTCATCGGTTCCGGCAAAATCCGAAGGAGCTATAAATACCTTCTTTGATGTTATAGAAGAAACAGGTACCTTAAGACCTTCTGCATTATTGAGATTAATCTGTATATCTATATATCTGCTGTTTACATATTGTATCATGTAATTATTTAATACAAAGGAACAATAATATTTATCTGCTATCATAAAGGTTTTTGTACTTTCAGGTCTTGCATTGATTCCTTCATTTTTAAGATAAATAGATACATTTTCTTCTGCATTTATCTCATCATACTGCTCTTTACTGACAGGAACTACTATGGTCCATCTATCGTTTTTTATAACCTTATAGACCGGTGAACCAGCTTCTACAAAAGAATCTTTGCGCATTTGTTCCCAGGAGTCAGTCATGAATTTAAAATCATCTTCCGTAAGATCGCTTACTTTAAGATTTTCTCTACCATCTGTCAAATAAGATATAATACCGGTATTATGGCTTCTTACAATATTAAATGAAGAAGAGGATTTATTCTTCCTGATAAGCTTATTTAGTTTGTTGGATGCAGCATTGAGAGAAAGCTGTTCAGCAGTATTGTTAAGCTTATATTTAAAATCATAAACTGTACTGTAATCAGAAGGTTTATATGCATCATTGTATGAGCTTATAATATACCTAATATCACCTACTTCATTACTGTTTAGTTTAGTGTCACTTATTTTCTCGTTGATTTGTTCATAGACATTACCGTCACTGTCTACGCTGTATATATAAGAATCCACGCCAATCTTCTGCCCTTCACCAATAAAGTAACTTAAGTAGCCGGATTCTTCACTGGTATAAATCTTTTCGTTACGTAAGATAATCCCTCTTAAAGTGTCGTTATCAGTAACCTCTTTTTTAACCACTTCATATATGGAAACGCTTGTTTGTAGTCTGTCCCTTACAAAAAGTATTATTATATAAAGCGATATAAGAAACAAAAGACCTCCAAATATCATGTTTCTTGCTTTAAAAGGCTTCTTTAAGGGGACTATTTTATTATTTTTATTATCACGATTAAACATTATCGACCTTTTCACCCCTAATATATGATAATAATATATTCATCTGTGAATATAAATCATATGAACTTGATGCTTTAAAAACTATTGAAATATAATCATTTTCATCATTATCCCTGCTATATAATGCAAGACAGCTACCTGCATCCGAAGTAGTTCCGGTTTTGCCGCCTACAACATGAACTCCTCCCGGTGGTTGCAGTGAGCCTGATACATAGCTGTTTGTTGTTGTAACAGTCATCTCATGAGCCTCCTTACCCTTGTCTTTATATGGTAAAACATAGGAAGGGGTACTTATAATCTTTTGAAAAAGATCATACTGTATAGCCTGTCTGAATATAAGATACATATCATATGCAGTTGTATAATGATCAGGATCATGAAGTCCGTTGGAATTAACAAAATGAGTATCTGCACAACCAAGCTCTCTTGCTTTGTTGTTCATCATATCAGAAAATCCTTCTATAGATCCGCCTACATGTTCAGCCAAAGCATATGCAGCATCATTACCTGAAAAGATTAAAAGACAATATAAAAGATTCTTAACTGACACTTTGTCACCCTCATCAAATCCACAAAGAACTGCACCGGGCTCTGTTATATTGGCAGCTTCATGACTGAATTTAACTCTTTCTTTCATATCGCAGTTTTCAAGTACAAGAAGCGCAGTCATAACCTTTGTAACACTGGCAGGATATATACGTTTATACATATCCTTTTGATAAAGTATATTTTCGCCGGTTTCATCCACTATAAGAGCAGATCCGGCGGTTATACTTTCATCGTTAGGAATAGATGATATATCATTACCAAGACTTACTCCTGATGATATAAATTCAGGTGAACTGATATAATTATTACCGCCTGTGTTAGTGGAATATTCAATTTTAGCCTTTGAATCAAATAATCTTTCATCTGCTTTTATGCCACAACCGGTAAAAAGTAAACCAACTGATAAACAAAGACATAGAATACATTTTTTGTTACGTTTCATTTAAATTTTTATCCCTCATAATATTTCTTTAAAATCCTAATTTTTCTTTATCAACTAATAATAGTAGGATTAGTCTTATCTACAGCATTACGCCACTCCAAATCGCCTCTTTCCAAAGCCTTTATGAGCAGTTCTGCCGTTGCTATATTAGTTGCAAAAGGTATGTTATATGTATCGCAAAGATGTAATACATTGAAGATATCAGGTTCATTTGGCTTTGTGGAAGTAGGATCCCTCAAAAAAATCACCATATCTATCATACCCTGTTCAATTTGTATTGCAAGCTGCTTTTCGCCGCCTACATGTCCAGCGAGGTACTTATGAACCGTAAGATTCGTTACCTCTTCTATCAACCGTCCGGTGGTTCCTGTTGCATAAATCTCATGTTTGCTGAGAATTCCCCGATATGCAATAGCAAAGTTTTGCATAAGAACCTTTTTTCCGGCATTTGCTATAAGCCCAATATTCATAATTAAACCCCCATAATCTTTTACAAAGATAATATATTATATCACATTTGCCGTTTTTTTTGCAATAAAAACTATAAGCAAAGTAAAGTTTTCAGACGATTTTTTCGGGGTCATATTCTTCAAGATTCCCGGCCTTAAGTCGCAGTCCGCCCTTACTTGTTTTAGAAGGCTGTATACTTATGTTTATAAGTAATCCAACCGAAATCATGGCAGATAACATAGAACTCAATCCACTGCTTAAGAAAGGTAGAGGAAGACCTGTGTTCGGAAACAGAAATGTAGCAACTGCAATATTGGTAAACATCTGAAACATAAACATAGCTCCGATTCCCATAGCTATAACCTTACCCTGAAAATCTCTTGCGTTTTGTGCTATACGTATACATCTTAATATAACTATTGCATATAGTATTAATATAATTATACAGCCTATGAACCCAAACTCTTCCCCGATTACGCTCCATATGAAGTCACTTTCTCGAACTGATACATTGTCATAGACTCTTCCGGTGTTTTCTACGGTTTCATTAAGAAATTTTCCCGAAAGCTCTCCTGATGCAATAGCACTTACCGAAAGATTGGACTGATAGTTTAAATTATCAGCATACTCAGGAATTTTATTAAGCCATGCTATCACACGCCTGAATTGATAGACATCCCAAAGCTTTTTATAGAATATAGAGTCTTCTTTTGTTATATACCAGAAAACAGCACTTATGATTGGAATAGGTATTCCCCAAAATATACCTATGGTTTTATAAGGTATCCCGGATATAAACAAAAGCACCATAGTCGTGAAAATGATTACAAGACTAGATGAAAGGTCAGGCTGTGAAAGTACCGCAATAAACGGAATAGTCATACATCCAACTATTATCCAGAAGGTAGATAGTTGTGTTATTTTTCTCTCATACCTGACTAAAAGCCATCCCATAAAGATAATAAAAACAATCTTTAAAAGCTCAGTAGGCTGAAATACTATTGATCCAAACTTCAACCATCTTTTAGCATCAGTGTTATAATCGTATCCAAGCGGACTCTTAGTTAAAATAGTAAGAATTATACATAATATATAATAGTATGGCGCAAACTGACATATAAAATGATAGTCTATAAGGGTTAGAGCGATGATTACAACAACGCCCATAATAATACCCTTAAACTGACTTCGCATGTAATAATCTCCCATGCTGTTACCGTTTATATACATATTTGTGCCGGCGAGCTTCACAGTATAAGCACCGATAAAGCATATAATAAATACAATTATAAGAAGAATAAAATCCAGATTCTTCCAATCGTAACTTAATATCTTTTTTTTCATAATGATCTCCAATCATTAGTAGGAGTAGCTTATCCAAACTTAAGCTGTATTAATCGGTTGCAGTAGTTGATGATGCTCTCTCCTTAACCTTTCCTGATACCTTCTTCTTACCAAAGTAAGCTTTATATACATCACTTGCAAGGTAAGCAGCATTTGCAGATGTATGACCGTTAGGTATTACACATACTACACTTATATCAGGATCACTGAATGGTGCATAGGATACAAACAGAGCATGGTTAGCATGAAATTCTGTCTGCTGAGCGGTTCCGGTTTTTCCTGCCACCTTTTCTTTAAGACCATCAAAATATCCTTTTATGGAACTGTTTGAGCTGTTAACAACCATATACATTCCCTGATGAACATTATCCCATGTTATCTGAGATATATCAATTTCGTTTTTAAGCTTCGGAGGATCCTCAAATAATACTTTACCCTTCTGATTAACAATCTTATCTATGATGGAAAGATCAAAACACTTTCCGCTATTAGCTACAGCTGTTACATATCTTGCAAGCTGTATAGGTGCAAATGCGTGAGTACCCTGTCCAATCGCACTTCTTACAGCATCGCTATTGGAAAACTGAGGATCGGATTCTAATAGCTGAACACCTGATTTACTTGTAAGACCGAAGAGTTTACCGTATTTTTTAAGTTTGGAAAGACCAACATCGTTCTTAACATCTCCGTTCGAATCAGTTCCGCTTAATCTATAACCTACTTCGTAGAAGAAATAGTTACATGAATCTCGTATAGCCTCACTTACATTAATATTTCCATGAGAGTAGTTGGTCCAATCTTTAGGAGATGGGAAAATTTTATCAAAATATGTCTTATCATAAATAGTTTCTCCAGGACTTATAACGCCTTCTTCTAAGCCTGTTATTGCTGATAAAAGTTTAAATGTAGAACCAGGTGCTATTTCTTCTTGTATAGGTCTGTTTATAAGAGGTGAGGCCTTGGTTTCAAGCAGATAATTATTGTAGTAAGAAGAATCAACTTTATTAGCAAGCTTGTTATTATCATAACTTGGATATGTGACCATAGCCTTAACCACGCCGGTATTGACATCTGTTATAACTACAGAACCTGAACAAGGATCTAGACCTAACTGACCGGGAGTAATCTCTAGCTTCTTAATCTCCTCTTTTAAGAATGAGTAAGGAGAAAGCACATGAGACTTTAACAGATGATATTTATTTTCATTAAATTTTATATCACCCTGATCATATAAAAGTAAGCAACACTCTGTACCTGAAAGCTCATAACTGTAAATCATATCAGAGTAAACCATTTTGGAAAATGTTTTGTCTTTTTTTAGATTCTTTAAAGTATACTTTAGACAAGCATCAAAGACCTCTTCATTACTGTAATAATCTGTTCCCATGTCTAAAACATTCAAATCAATCCAATTCATATTTATGGCATGAGAAAGGAACTGGGCAAATGATATTTTTTCGTTTATATAACCTGTATATACAGAATCTGATGTATCGATCTGCTTATTAAGAAGTATACCTGAGTTCTTTAAAAAGTCATATATATATTCTATATATTCATTTCTGGTTTTACTTATGTTTTTAGGAAGAACCTTACTGTTATAAGCAATATCTTTTTGTAATTTATCGAATACTTTTTGTCTTTTATCTAAAAATCTGTTATAAACTTTTTGCTCTAATTTTGATGCGTTTTTATCAGTAAATCTGTCGCAATTAATAATATTATTGTTAAAAAGTGCACTGTAAACATCATAGATAGGAATCTTAATATCCGATGCAGATTTACCTCTGGTTCCGGCATCATTACTGTTTGTGATTTTTGATATAAGAATACTTGCCAAGTGCTCTTCTAAGAGTTTATAGCACTCAACCTGAAGTTTAGAATCAATAGTCAGGAAAAGATCATTTCCCTTCTTAGGTAATTCTACACTTGCATAAGAAACAATACGACTTGAAGAGGAATCAATATAAAGAAGCTCCTCTCCTTTTTTACCCTTTAAGTAATCCTCGTACTCTTCTTCAAGACCTGAAAGACCTATGTAATCATCTTGAGTATATTCGCTGTCTTCACCGGCTTCTTCAAGCTTATCAGATGTGATAATACCTGTGTATCCAAGCATATGTGCAAAGTACTTACTCTTTTTATAGACTCTTTCTGTATTTTCTTCAACATCTATACCCGGAATATCGCTTGAATATTCTTTTACAGCTGAAACAGTAACATAATCCACATTATTTGAAATTACAATAGATTCAAATTCTTTATAACGATTAATGAAAATTGCATATCTGATAGCCATAATCTTAAGAGCATCTTCATCAGTATACTCTTCTCCTATGTCAAAGCTTGTTGTAGCTGCATTGGGCTTTTCGCGTAGGTAATTAAATATATCTTCTGCACTCATGTCAATCTGTTCTTCAGTTAGATCATTAACACCACCGGCAAGTCCAAATACTTCTGCTTTAAAACGTAGAAGCTCATTACCCTCTATATTAAATACCAATTTTCCTTTTTTATTAAATTCTATATAAAAATCAACGTCAATAGAACCCTTATTCTTTTCTATAAGTTTAATAAGAGTATAAATAACCTTATTCTTTTCAGAGTTCTCCATATCGGACAAGGAACCGTAGTCTCTGAGAACAACATTGTATGAAAGCTTGTTGTAAGCTAACACCTTACCGTTACAATCATATATATTTCCTCTTATAGCCTTTATTTCTCTTGTTTTCTTTGTTATTTCAGTAGCAGATTCTTTATAAGTATCTACATCGATAATCTGTAACATAAGAAGCTTATAGGCCAATATTAAAAATAAAAGGACATATATAATAATAACAATCATTATTCTGTTGGAAAAAAACTTTTTTAATCGTTCCTTCACAGAATCGAGTATATCAAAAAACATTTATAATCACCTGTATATCAATCAGCTTTGTTCTTTTCTTCTTCATATGATTTTATATCTATAGGATATTTTGTTTTAGTTTTGAAAAATCTATTCATAAGATAAAAAACCGGTATTCCTATAAGAATAGTGTAAAACACTTCAAGTATTATAATTTGTCTAAAATATCCTAAAAGATCTATACGACCTCTCATGAGATAATAACAGACATAATATAAGATATTATAAGCAAAATCACTTACGGCAAGAATTAAAACAGGAACGGTAATATCCCTTTTAAAGTAAAGATTTCTTGTTGCTCCGTTTATATATCCTATAACACAGAAAATTATAACACGTACTCCTATAACATTTCCGTATAAAATATCCATTAAGAGTCCGGCTATAACACCGGTAAACATGCCTTCATTTCTGCCATACAAATAACCGTAAACAGAGGTTATGATTATGAGCAGATTGGGCACAACTCCCGCAAATGAAATATGCTCAAATAATGTGGTTTGTAAAACAAACAATAATATTGTCAACAAAAAAGAGCTGATATATTTTTTCACTTCAATATATCCTCCAAATCTTCAGAAGCCTTCAATTCGGTAATAACAAGAACCGTATCTAAAGACTGAAAGTCCACAGCAGGTACAAGCTCACCTGACATGGTAAGATTTGCTGTATTTTTAGAAACATTTTTAGCATATCCTATAAGGATACCGGGTAGATATTTTTCACTTATCTGAGAGGTAACAACTGAAGCTCCGTCCTCGATTACGGTATCAGATGTAATATCGGATATCTCCACAACTCCCTCTCTCATACGTGATAATCTTCCACTAACTATACAACTATCCTCTGTTGTGACAAATGTTCCGGAAACATTACTTCCATCATCAATTATAGACCTAACTCTGGCGTAAGACTTATTTACCTCTATAACAATGCCAACCAGACCACCATCCGCAATAACATTCATATTGACAGCTATTCCGTCCTCAGAACCCTTGTCTATAACAAATGAATTGTACCAGTTATCTCCGTCAGAACTGATTACTCTTGCAGCAACTTTAGGATAATCATTATACTCTTCATCCAGATCATAAAGCTTTCTGAAGGTCTCAAGCTCGTATTTATCTCTTTGAAGAAGCTGGTTTTCTTCGGATAACTCTTTTACTTCTTTTTTTAGCTTTTTATTCTCTTTTACAAGCTTATTTTTAGTATTTATATAATCCACTTTATCGGATAACATAACTCCGATACTGTTAATTCCCTTCTGCATAGGTCTTATGGCAGAGCTGACAGCATTTCTGACAGGTACAAGTCTGTCAGAATACCTATATGAAAGAAGAGCCATAATTACACAGATAACACATATTGCAATCAATATATATTTAGGATCTATAGATATATTACTTTTTTTATTTAATTTCATTCTTACAACCTATATTAAAACTATATTAATAAAGTGACAATGCGTATTTATTAGCTTTTTTAGGATTCTCCACAAATTCTCCGAGACCTGTAATTACAGTTCTTTGAGCGTGTTTTGTGGAATTAACCTTTATCATGGTTTCGTTAGCAAGGAACTGATCCATACCGCTTATCCATGAAGAACCACCGGTTATATAGATTCCGTTTTCCTTTATGGAATGAGTAATCTCAGGTGGTGTATGTTCAAAAATAGATTTGGTTTGTACTGCAATATCAGATATCACATTGGAGATAAATGGATAAATCTCTGTTGAGTGTATAGTAACTTCATCCGGAAGACCGGTGAGAATATTTCTTCCGTATGCTTTTACCGGTTTATCCTCATTTGTAGCACTTACAAGAGTTTTCTTTAGATTTTCTGCAGTTCTTCTGCCTATAACAAAATTATAATTTTTTCTGATATAGTTTAGAATCTGCATATCAAAGAAGTTACCACCTACAGGAAGGAGCTTTGTAACTATTATACCTCCCTGAGCTACAATTGAAATCTCTGTTGTATCTGCTCCTATATTTACGATAAGATCACCATTTGAGTTGTCTATATCTATTCCAAGACCGTAGGCATCACAAATAGGCTTATCAATAAGCTTTACGGCTTTTGGTTTACCCTGTCCGTTTGTAACAACCTTTTTAAATGCGTTTTTGTCAACTTCGCTAAAATCAGCCGGAACTGCAATGTAGAATTCAGAACCCTTTAATTTAGGTGTACCTGAAACCTTCTCAGTCATAAAATCCCAAAGATTTATCATATCATCCATGTCTGCAACAGCGCCGTTCTTCATTGGAAAGTTAACATGAATCCCTTCAGGAGCCTTTTCAAACATTTCATAAGCCTTATCTCCCATAGCTACAGGGTGCTTATTTTCATTCTTTCCGACGGTTGCAATTACATTTCTCTCATTCATTATAATACCGTCTTTTTTTCTGTATATCTTTATGGTTCCTGTACCAAAATCAACTCCAAATACTTTCTGTGCCACTTTGATAATCCTCCCATTTTATCAGAATATATATCCTAACTGTTTTATACTACAATATTTGTTGTCACCGATTATTATATGATCAAGAAAGCTTATACCCACAAGCTTAGAAGTTTCTATAAGCTTAGTAGTTATATCTAAGTCCTCTGTACTGGGAGTTGGATTTCCGGATGGATGATTATGAACCACAACCACAGATGAAGCCCTGTACCTGATAGCGTGATGAAACACATCAGCAGGGGATAATATAGATGCATTGAATGTACCGTGAGAAAGTTCGATATCACGTATAATTGCATTTTTATTATCAAGGAGCATGATCATAACGTACTCAGTGTTTTTTTGTCTTAGTTCATTCATGTAATAATGTGCAATAGAATCCGGAGTTGTAAAAACCTTATTATTGGATGAAATATCGGTTTTTATAATCCTCTTACAAAGTTCACCCATACACTCAAACTGTAAGGCTTTAACCTCACCTATACCATCAATCTGAGTTAGTTCATGAGGGTCACAATGAAGTATACCCGCTAAGTTAGACCCCGGAAGACTTTTCAAAAGTTCATATGCAACATCAGTACAATTCTTTTTGCTGGTTCCGGTCCTTATAAAGCATGCAAGTAATTCCGAATCACTCAATACTTGTGCACCGTATAATTTGCATTTTTCATAGGGACGCGATGCTTCAGGCAACTGCCTGATAGTTTTTTTATTCATAAAGCCACCTTTCATCATACGATGAAAAAGCTTATTCCCGATTTTTTATAGTAACATATTTATTATCTAATAACAAGTATTAACTAACGGAGAGTACCTTTTCTACAGAAAGAGCGATTGCAAACTTAGCACTTTCGTAAGTAAGTCCACCCTGGAAGTACACTGCATACGGCTCTTCTAAAGGACCGTCAGCTGAAAGCTCTATGGATGAGCCTTGAATAAATGCCCCTGCAGCCATTATGACATCACTGTGATACCCAGGCATAGGGTAAGGTTCAGGACGTACATGAGAGTCAACAGGTGAACCTGCTTGTATTCCTTCACAAAATGCAACAAGCTTTTCAGCTTTTCCCAGATTAACAGCTTGTATAATGTCATATCTTTCGCTTTGTGCAGAAGGAATAACCTCATAACCCAGTCTTTCATAGACTGAAGATGCAAGTATTGCAGATTTGAGTGCACCTGCAGTAACCTTAGGAGCCATGAAAAAACCTTGAAACAGGGATCTGTTTAAACCTATTGTAGCACCCACTTCTCTACCTAGACCCGGAGCTGTAAGACGGTTGGCACAAAGCTCTATAAGATCTTCTCTTCCTGCTATGTATCCACCAATAGGAGCAAGTCCTCCACCCGGATTTTTTATAAGAGAACCAACAAGTAAGTCTGCTCCTGCTTTAGATGGTTCATCCTTGCAAACAAATTCACCATAACAATTATCAACCATTATGATAACATCATTTTTTATGCTTCTTATAAAAGTGATAAGCTCCTCTATCTGCTCCACAGAGTATGAAGGTCTTGTGTCATATCCTTTGGAACGCTGTATTTCAACTAATCTGGTACGTTCATTTATGCTTGCCTTTATAGAATCATAATCAAATTGGTTATCCTTAAGGAGTACTTCCTTATAGGTGATTCCAAACTCTTTTAGCGAACCGGGAGGATTATCAGCCTTTATACCAATAACACCTTCAAGAGTATCATAAGGTCTTCCTGCCGGGCACAGAAGCTCATCTCCGGGACGCAAAACAGCAGAAAGAGCAACAGTTAAAGCATGAGTACCACAAGTTATGGAAGGACGAACTAAGGCAGCTTCGGTTTCGAAAACATCAGCATAAAGCTTTTCAAGTGTTTCTCTTCCATAATCATCATACCCGTAACCTGTAGATGAATTCATGCATTCCTGACTTACTCCTAAGTGTCTCATGGAATTTAAAACTTTTAATTGATTGTATTCACATGTTTCATCTATTTTTTTAAATCTTTTATCTAATTTTTTTTCTTCTTCCAGTATAAGATTTACTACTCTTTCACTTATACCTTCCTGCATATATATTTCCTTTATCATTTCTTTTAACCTTTTTAAATCTTAAATATTATTTATTCTCATTTACTGTATTTATGATATATTGTATTATTTTATCAGATACATTGATTCCGGATATATCACTTATAACCTTGAAATGAGCATTAGCATTTATTTCACAAAGTATATCTGCTTCCTTACCTTCTTGTGAGAACATTAAATCTACACCGGCTATTTGAAGATTAAGTGCCTTACAGGCATTGAGAGCGAGTTTTATCTCATTTTCGGTTGGTTCGTACTTATAAGCTTTTCCACCGTTAGTCACGTTAGCTCTAAAATCATTATTTTGAGAAATACGTAGCATGGAAGCAACAACCTTGTCTCCTACTACCTGAAGTCTTATGTCTCTACCAAATGAGGTTTTTACAAACTTTTGGGCTATACAACTCTTTCCACCGATTTTTTTTAGCCTTTCTTCAAACTCATCATCATTATTTATGAGATAAACACCGGCTCCAAAAGAACCGAAGCTTTCTTTTAATACAAGTGGATATGATAGTTTTTTGCTTATATTCTTAATAAAACTAAAATTATTATAACCTATATTATCATATGTCATAGGGATAATAATAGTTTCCGGAATATTTATTTTTTCATAATCCTGAGCTTTTTCATTCCACTCAGCTATTCTTAAAGCGGTTTTTGATTTATCATCACAGGTAAGTATAGATTCTGAAGAATTAAAGCATAGGATATTATGTTTCTTTGCATATGTTTCAAGTGCGTAAAATAGCTTTATATCTTTATCCCAAAACATGAAAAAATCATAAGACTTAAGTTTATCATCATTAACTACAAATCCATTTGAGGTTAAAGAAACATTAATACCGGAATTATCAAGTGCATCAAGCTCTGTATCGAACTTAGATGCACTTTCTTGTAACATATTTACCTGTTCACTGAATTTCTCTGTGAATAAAAATGTATTATAAATAATCAAACCCCTCATTAAAAACACCTTATTCTTCTATTATTTCGGAAATTTCATCAAAATCTATATCATTTCCTAAATCAATCTCTTCATTGTTGTCATCCTTATTGATATCTGACTCAGACATATCATCATCTATCTCTTCATCAACAGTATCATCAGAATCAGAAATATTACCAAGCATTAAATCCAGCTCTTCCATGGTAACTAAGACAGCTCTTGGTTTAGTACCTTCTGCAGGTCCGACTATACCGGCTTCGCACATCTGATCGAGTATACGACCGGCTCTGTTAAATCCAATCTTAAACTTTCTTTGAAGCTGTCCCGCAGATGCTCTCTCACTTTCTATAACAAATCTTGCACAGCTTTCAAAATATTCATCTCTATCATCTTCTTGAGAATCGGAAGAATCACTTTGAGGAGCATTTGCAACCATTGTAACGGTTTTATCATATACGGGCTCATTATTATTATCCTTTAAAAATCCGGTTAAGCGTTCTATCTCTTCATCACTTAGAAAGCTTCCTTGTAATCTGCTTGGTTCAGATGCTCCTGCCGGGAAGTATAACATATCACCGTGACCTAAGAGTCTTTCGGCACCTGCCATGTCGAGTATAGTTCTTGAATCTATGGCTGAAGAGGTTGAAAATGCTATTCTAGAAGGAATATTTGCCTTAATAACACCTGTAATTACATTAACCGAAGGTCTTTGTGTAGCAAGTATAAGGTGGATTCCGGCAGCTCTCGCAAGCTGTGCTATACGGCATACAGCATCCTCTACTTCTTTCGAAGCAACCATCATGAGATCTGCAAACTCATCAACAATTATTACCAGTGAAGGCATAGGCTCATAACCGGCTTCGACTGCCTTAGGTTCTTTTTTTACTTTATCATTATAACCTTGTATATTTCTGACTCCAAGCTCTTTAAACTTATTATATCGCTTCATCATCTCTGCAACTCCCCAGTTAAGGGCCGCAGCTGCTTCCTTGGCATCTGTTACTACAGGACAGAAAAGATGAGGTATACCATTATAGATTGAAAGTTCAACAACCTTTGGATCAATCATAATAAGCTTTAATTCATCAGGACTGTACTTATACAGGAGACTTACTATAAGAGTATTGATACATACTGATTTTCCGGAACCTGTAGCACCGGCAATAAGTAAATGAGGCATCTTAGAGATATCTCCTATTACGATTTTACCGTATATATCTTTACCTACAGCAAATACAAGTCCTTTTTTTGCATTTTTGAATTCATCGTTTTCTATTAGCTCACGGAAGGTTACCATGTTAGATTTTTTATTAGGAACCTCTATACCTACAGCTGATTTTCCGGGAATAGGAGCTTCTATTCTGATGTTTTTTACAGCCAGACTGAGCTTTATATCATCTGTTAGGGATGTGATACGGCTTACCTTAACACCGGTTTCAGGCTTTACTTCAAATCTTGTTACAGCAGGACCTACTGTTACATTTTCAACAACAGCATTAACTCCAAAGCTGTTAAGCGTTTCTTCAAGCTTAATTGCCATCTCCTGAATCTCAGTATTATTACCTGTGTTCTTTGCAACCGGAATCTCGTCAAGCAAATCAGTATTTGGATAGACATACTCTACACTCTTACCAAGTTCTTCGCTGGATTTATTTAGATTCTCCTCAAAAGCTTTGATTTCATCATCACTTTTTTCACTCTTTACTTCCTTCTTTTTCCTTTTTGGGGTAGCTTTATTACTTGCTTTTTTAACAGGATTATCAGAAGAAGAGGCCACACCTTTATCTGCATCAGGTAATGATTTTTCATCATTATCCGGATTTTTTGATTGTTTGTCATCTGCCTTCTTTACATTACTGTCATGTATTTCAAAACCATAAACCTTTTTTTCGTTATTATTGTTATTTTCTTTATTATCTTTATTATTTTTACCGAACTTTTCGTTCAATTCATGTTCAAATACAGGTTCTTTGGATTCGTTTGTTTTATTGGTTTCAGAAGAAGCTACTTCTTTTATTTCATTTTCATTTTCGGTTGAAGTTTTATCAATTGTTATATATCTGAAAGGCTTTCTGTTATCTTTATTATTGTTATCGGTAACTTTTCTTTTTTGCTTCTTTTTTATGTCAACTAAAGAGTAATCAGGCTTTTTATAATCAGGAACCTCATCATCATTATTTATTTCATTTTCCATACGAAGCATTTCCTGTTCGTATTCATTTTTTTCTCTCAAGTAAACTAAAAACTCTTTTCCGAATCCCACAAATATAGTTATTACCATACAAGCAAAACACAAAAATGCGCTTCCTATAATGCCCAAAATATGTGAAAAAGCATCAACTAATGCTTTACAGATTACACCACCGTTAAATCTGCCCATATCATATATATCTTCAAAAGAATTATATAAAGCAGAGAAGAAACCTGTGTGCTGACCTTTATTCATAGAATAATAATCATAAAGTGAAGCAGAACCGGTTATTACCTGTAAAAAACACTTCAAAAAAATAAAGAATAATATGATACTGATTATCCATCTTTTAACATTAGGATCTTTACCCTTTTCAAGTATAAAAAAGTATAATATTACAGATACTAAAGGTATTAGATATGCTGTCCAGCCAAATATACCAAACATAAGACCTGTAAATACTATACCTGCACTTCCGCAAAGACCAAGATAGGAAAGATACAAAAATGCAACAAAAACAATTAGAACTATAAGAATTACACTACGATTAAACTTCTTATTGTCATTATATTTATCAAGCTCTTTACTAGCTCTGTTTCTGTTTTCAAGTTTGCTTTGTTTATTTTTACTTTTATTAGTAGTAGAACTCTTGGCTGAAGTGCTTCTTGATGCAGTTCTTTTAGTTGTTTTAGAAGAGTTACTGCTATTACTTTTTTTATTTGATGATTTTCTTTTATTATTACTTTTAGCTGTCATTAAAAAATCTCCATTATTATCAATTTAATAAAACTAAAGCTATACCTGTTATCAAAGTATATATTGGCAATAAAAACTTGAATTTTGATTTAATCACTCTAAGTCCTATTGCAATGATAAAAAATCCGGTTATAAATGAAATTATTAAGCAAATTATATTCTGGATATTTATAACAAATTTAATATTTAAACCTGCATATATATTTATAATCATACAGATAAGAACAAAAAAATTTACTATTAAAGAATACCTGTATGCAATCTCATTATCAGTATCAAATATTAAAAGAAGCGCCATACACATAAGTATCAAAGAAACTCCGGGAACAGCTGAAATTCCTATACAAAGGCCTATGAGAAAACCTCTTTTGATATTCAAATTTTCATACTTTATATTACCTTTATTAATGATACAAATTATGAAAAGCACAAAAGTGTTTATAAGTAATCCAAGTCCATAAAATAAAGAATTGTCAAATACAGGATTCACAAAAAAAAGCACGGCAATTGTAAGAATAATTCCTATAACAACTGACATTAAAACACTTATAAAAAAGCCCTTATAAGCTCGGTCTTTTTTATTATCATTAAATAAACATTTAAAACCTCTGATTAATCTTACGAATTCATATTGTGTTGCAAATGCTGATGCTAACATAAAACCTATACATGAAAACACATATATATTTAAAAAATCAGTTTCTGAAACATCCAATAGTTTATTAATAATATTTAACTGAGCCCTACCGTCAAGTAGAAGGCCTTCTGAGGAACTAAAAATAACTCCTAACAGCATTGCTTTTATATAACTCACAAAGTATCTCCTTTATGTTTTTAAATCTTTTGTACCCTAATTCTAAAATCAACTTCTGTATATTCTTAATTTCTTAGTAAACTTCAATATACGAAGTCCGAAAGGAAATTCTAATAATTCCTTTTCCTTAATGGCGCCTGAATTTAGTATCGCAACAAAATATACAACAATTGCAACAAAGGCTGAAATAACAACTGCAATTAATTCTCTGTGTGTTATCTTATTAATAATCCAATATATTAACAATGTTATCAAAGACATAACAACAGAAACCATGATAGGTTTTATAAATGTATTGAATATTTCCTGCTTATATCCTAAGTATTTATTGATAGAATAAGTATTCAATATGCATACTACAAGTGGATAAGTAACATTTCCGATAACAAGAGCATATCCATTAAGAGGTGTAAACATAAGTAAAAATACAACTATTATAATATGTATAACAAGTGAGATAGTTGCATTTATAATAGGCACTCTCATTCTGTCTATAGCCTGAAGAGCTCCACTGATTATCGTTGAATATGAATAAAATATGATACATGATGTACCTATTATAAGCATCATTCCACCAATAATATAATCAGATCCCGGGAATAGTACTCTAAGTATAGGTCTTGATAGTATAGAGAGTCCAAAAGCTGAAGGTATGGCAATAACAGCATTAAACTTAACTGCGAGATTAATAGTAGATTTCACATCATCATGACGCTTATTTACATATGCTCTTACCATGCTTGGAATCATAGAAGAGCAAAGTGCTGTTGATATGGATATCGGAACATTTACCAATAATCTATACTTAGTACTGTATATACCTAAGAGCTTCTTAACAGTAGATGAGGATAGATTTTTATGAGCCATACATTTACTGAAAAGAACCGTGTCTATAGTACCGCTTAACTGGTAGACAGTTTGACTTAATATAATCGGAGTAATCGTAAAAAACACCATATTAAAGGCGGTTTTACTTGATATTACTTCTACGCTTTTATCTTTTTTTAATCCGTTTTTGTATATAGGTAAAAACAAAGCAAAAAGCATGATAAGAAGTATAAAGCCTGAAACTGCACCGATACAAGTACCCATAGTACCACCGGCCGCTCCGTAAGCAGATACTATATTGCTGGCACTGTGCATATATATAAACACATAAGCAGCATATACACTGACAATTGCATTAACTATCTGCTCCATAATCTGTGAAAGTGATGTAGGTATCATGGTAGAGTGACCTTCAAAAAAACCTCTTAGAACACCCATTAATGCTACTACAAATATAGTTGGAGCAAGAATTTTAAAAGGTAAATTGATACCATGCAGATTTGAGTAAAATGTCTTTTCTATAAAGGTCGCCCCAAAAAAGAGCAACACAGCACATAAACCACCTGCTATAAAAGCATAAAAAAATGCAGCTTCTAATATTTTTTTTGAATCTTTTACTTTTCTTTTTGATATTTTAGCGGATACCAGTTTTGAAACAGCAAGGGGCATCGCATTGGAAGAAAGTATTAAGAGAAGACTGTATACCTCGAATGCAGGTGAGTATATACCGTTTCCCTCATCGCCTATAATATTTGTTAAAGGTATTCTGTAAACCATACCTATAATTCTGACCAATATCCCGGTAAATGCAAGTATACTTCCCTGCTTTAGAAAACCGGAGCTTTTATGTCTAGAAGCCATAATAATCCATGCCTTTCGAAATTTTTATTTATCTTGTTATATTAAGTTTATCGAGTATTTCTCTTTGTCTGTTTTCCATCTCAATTCTCTCTTCATCTTCCATATGGTCATAACCAAACAAATGAAGCATACTGTGAGCCGTTAAAAAAGCAATTTCCCTTATTAGGGAATGTCCATACTCTTCTGCCTGTGATCTTGCTTTCTCAACCGAAATAATAATATCACCTAAAATCAAATGATTATTTTCAGGATTAAAGTAATCAGCATAGTAATCATTTAGATTTGAAAAGTCAGCAGCACACTCATATTCAACCATGGGAAAACTAAGAACATCCGTGGGTTTATCTATATTTCTGTACTCTTTATTTATCTTATGTATAGTATTATTATCGGTTAATGTGACACATAATTCTATATCAAAGGGGCACATTTCATGCTCTGCTGAGGCTTGTACCACTGATATTATAAGCTTTTTTACATCAAAGTCAAATATCTCATTTGATTCATTTTCAAAATATATAATCATAATTGATGTTTATTCCTTTTATAATCTATTTCTTTTTTTATGTTTTTATTTACCTTTTGTTCATGCTTTTCATATGCCTTTACTATCTTTTGAACTAAAGGATGTCTCACAACGTCAACAGATGTAAGATGTGTAACACCTATATCATCAATAGACTTAAGTATGTAAAGCGCATTCTCAAGACCTGATTTTTGATCAGTTGCCAAGTCTTTTTGTGAAAGATCTCCTGTTACTACAACCTTTGAGCCAAATCCGATTCTTGTTAAAAACATTTTCATCTGTGCAGGAGTTGTATTTTGAGCCTCATCTAAAATAATAAATGAGTTATCCAGTGTTCTTCCTCTCATATAAGCCAGGGGTGCAACCTCTATAAGGCCCTTTTCCAGATTTTTTTGAAATGCTTCAACACCCATTATCTGATAAAGAGCATCATAAAGAGGTCTAAGATAAGGATCTACTTTACTTTGCAGATCACCCGGAAGAAAACCAAGCTTTTCTCCGGCTTCTATTGCAGGGCGAGTAAGTATTATCCTCATAACCTCATCTCTTTTAAATGCTTCGATAGCCATGGCCATAGCCAGATAGGTTTTTCCTGTACCGGCAGGTCCGACACCAAAGGTTATCATTTTATTTTTTATATTATCTACATAATTCTTTTGACCGGCTGTTTTAGGTGACACAGGTTTTCCCATACAGGTATGACATATAACATCATTATTTAAGGATTGAACATCAACCTTTATATCCTTAAGAGCAACAGATATACAATAATCAACTTCCTGCTCTGTTATCATGCCATTTTTCTTGGCTATCTTTATAAGCTGTATTATAACCCTTTCAGCTGCATAGACATTATTCTCATCCCCCGAAAATACGCATATTCCGTTATGTGAAGAAAAGGAGACATTGAAGACTTTTTCAATTTTACGGATATTCGCATCATAAACACCAAAAACTATATTTAAGAGATCTGTCTCTATGCTTAATTCTTTCTCAATCATTATTTATCTCCTTCAATAATATCTTTTTGAAGATCATAAAGAACCTTCATTGCATCCATAGGAGTCATGTTTTCCATCCTTAAGGAGCGGATTCTGTCAATAATATTTTCATTTTTAAGAAAGCCATCAGCAAAGAGAGACAGCTGAACAGGCTCAGTTTTATCTAATCCTTTAGGTTCCGATAGTTTCTTTGTTTTCTCGATTAGATCGTTATCAACAAGCTCATCAACTATATTAAATGCACGTTTTAAAACCTGTTCCGGAACCCCCGCCAGTCTGGCAACCTGTATACCGTAGCTTTTATCAGCTCCGCCCTTTACTATCTTTCTTAAAAATATAATATCTTCTCCCTGTTCTTTAACAGCTATACAATAATTATTTACACCGGAAAGTCTTCCTTCCAGCTCAGTTAATTCATGATAATGTGTCGCAAAAAGCGTCTTAGCACCTATGATACTTTTATCTGCTATATACTCTACTACTGCCCATGCTATGGCAAGACCGTCGAAGGTAGAGGTTCCTCTTCCAATCTCATCCAGTATTATAAGACTGTTTTTAGTAGCATTTCTAAGTATATTAGCAACTTCCGTCATCTCAACCATAAAAGTCGATTCACCACTTGCTAAATTATCGCTGGCTCCAACTCTGGTAAATATTCTGTCAACAATACAGATAGAGGCTTCACTGGCAGGTACAAAGGAACCAATCTGCGCCATAAGTACAATCAGAGCAGTCTGTCTCATGTAAGTGGACTTACCTGCCATATTGGGTCCTGTTATAATTGCTATACGCCTTTCTTCATTATTCAGATGAGTATCATTATCTATAAATAATGACCCATTTATCATATTTTCAACTACAGGATGTCTACCACCCTTTATCTTTATCTTACCATCTGTTGTAATTGTTGGTCTCACATAGTTATTCTTTTGAGCAACAGTCGCAAGAGATGCAAGCATATCTAAGTAACCTATGTGCTTAGCAGTCTTTTGAATCCTTGGTATGGCATCATAGATTATATCTCTTACCTGACAAAATAGCTCATACTCAAGCTCGTACAACCTGTCTCTAGCACCTAAAACAGTATCCTCTATCTCTTTTAATTCCGGAGTTGTATATCTTTCAGCATTTACAAGAGTCTGTTTTCTTATCCAGTTATCAGGTACCTTATCTTTAAATGAATTGGTAACTTCAAGATAATAGCCAAAAACCTTATTATACTTTAGCTTTAGATTCTTTATATCAGTATGCTCTTTTTCTTTCTCAAGTATATCTGTAAGCCATTTTTTTCCATCTGTAGCTGCTTTTCTATACTTATCAACATTCTCATTGTAAAAAGACTTTATTATATCTCCATCGTGCATGGTAAGTGGTGGTTCATCGTTTATGGCTCTTTCTATAAGCTCATATATATCATCCAAGGTATCAATATCATTATAGATTTCATTAAGAATACCCAATCCGGCCTCGCTTAGTATATTTTTAATATGTGGAAGCATAGATAAAGACTGCTTAAGCGCAATCAAATCTCTGGGATTAGCTGACTTATAGCTTATCTTTGTTGTAAGTCTTTCTAAATCATAAACAGGATTTAAGTATTCTCTAAGTTCTTCACGCTGAACGTAAGAGTCGAAAAGCCAGCTTACAGCATCCAACCTGCTTTCTAAGATCTGCTTATCCAATATTGGCTCTTCTATAGAGTTTCTTAGTTTTCTTGCTCCCATGGCTGTACAGGTTTTATCCAGTACCCAGAACAGAGACCCCTTCTTTTCTTTGTCTCTCATGGTTTCACAAAGCTCAAGATTTCTTCTTGTTGCCCTGTCTAAAAGCATAAAATTATTATTTTTATAAGGTGTTATCTTTCTGATATGAGAAAGGGAATTTTTCTGTGTTTCTCTTAGATAGAGAAGTACAGAGCCTGCAGCGACACACCCTATAGTATAATCATCTATTCCAAGACCTGATAAGGATTTAGTGTGAAAATGCTCAAGTATGGAATTTTTGCAGGTTGTATCATCAAAGTACCATGAATCTACAGCAGAAATTATAATATTTTCCTGATCTGAAAGCATATCTAAATCAATACCTGAAACAAGAAAGGAATCATTACATATAATCTCAGAAGGAACTACCTTATATATCTCATCTATAAGTTTAGACAAATTATCAAATTCTGTTATATAAAAATCTCCGGTAGTTATGTCAGTATATGCTACTCCATAGGCATTGGTAGTATATACAATACTCATAAGATAATTGTTTTTACTTTCGTCGAGTGAAAGCATGTTTAAATTGGTTCCGGGTGTAGCTACTCTTATAACCTCTCTTTTAACAAGACCTTTTGCTTGTTTTGGATCTTCAACCTGCTCACATATAGCAACCTTATATCCCATCTTTACAAGCTTATCTATATATGTATCAGCCGCATGAAAAGGAACTCCGCACATGGGAGCCCGCTCTTCAAGACCGCAACTTTTGCCGGTAAGTGTGAGCTCTAAGAGTTTTGAGCACTTTATAGCATCTTCAAAAAACAATTCATAAAAATCACCAAGTCTGTAAAATAAAAAGCAATCTTTATACTCTTCCTTGGTATTCATGTATTCCTGCATCATTGGTGATAAAGCCATGTGTTTATAATCCTCACTTTTGCTTAAATGTCTGAATCAGATATAAAATTAATTATAGTCTAATAAATCCATATCTATGTGTATAGAAGGCGGTGGGTTAAGACATTTTTACATAATCGAGTAGTACCGTAAGCCGGGTTCTGTTTTAGATAATCATCTATCTAGGACTACAGTTACCTATAGCCTCAAGCGACCTACCCGGAACTATCAGGGGCCCGTCATCATTCCTGTTCGGTCTTGCTTCGGATGGGGTTTACACTGACCACCTGTGTTACCACAGATGCGGTAGGCTCTTACCCTGCCATTTCACCCTTACTTTTATAAAAAGCGGTATCATTTCTGTTGCACTTTCCTGGGAGTCACCTCCACCGGACGTTATCCGGCATCCTGCCCCTCATGAAGCCCGGACTTTCCTCACCTGTTAATAATAACAGCCGCGATTATCCGTACTACTCGACTCTATATTTTATCATTAGGGTATTTATTTGTAAACAAAAAATAGTTGCTATCCAAAGTATTACCTTGAAAAGCAACTATAAAAAAATTTCTTATTGGGAATTAAAGAATTGAATCCAATATAGCTTTAATATCTTCTTTTGACTTAAGTCCGACAAATTCTGTAGTCTTTTCTTTATTTTTGAAAAAAAGAACAGTTGGGATAGACATAATCCCAAATTTTTGAGCAGTATTTGGAGAGCTGTCAACATTAAGCTTTCCGATTTTTACTTTTCCTGCATACTCTTCTGCCAACTCTTCTACAACAGGCGCCATCATCTTACAAGGGCCGCACCAATCAGCATAAAAATCAACCATTACAGGGATATCTGAATTATTAATTTCAGAATCAAAATTCTCATCGGTAAATGTAAATTCCATAAAGTAAGTCCTCCTTTTTTTGATTATTTTGTATTTATTTTAGCCTTGTAAGAATCGAATTCATCATATATTTCTTTAGATGGTTCAGGTGTTACAAGACTTACAACTACTATAAATATACATGAAACTATAAATGCAGGTAAGAGTTCGTAAATAGCAGCAAGATTACTGTTCATAGGTCCGATTATATATTCCCATACATAAACCATTATACCACCTGAAAGCATACCTGCGATAGCTCCATACTTATTAACTCTTTTCCAGAATAGAGAAAAAAGTACCACAGGGGCAAATGCGGCACCAAAGCCTGCCCAAGCAAAGGAAACTATATTAAATACTGAACTGTTTGGATCCCAGGCTATGATAATACCAATTATACCGATAACTACAAGGGTTACTCTTGCAAGAATAAGTGTTGTTTTATCTGATATTTTAATTTTAAAAACACCCTTTATGATATCTTCTGATACTGAGGATGATGCAGCAAGTAACTGTGAATCAGCTGTTGACATAGTACTTGCAAGTATTCCGGCAAGTATAACACCTGCAATTATTGCAAAGAAAGCCCCATTCTCACTGATAATAACAGATATCTTAACAATTATAGTTTCAGGATCTTTTAATACATCCATTGCACCGTTAGCTGACATTGCATTACCTACAACACCTATTAAAACTGCTACAGCCATGGCGATAACAACCCATATACTGGCTACTCTTCTGGATATCTTAAGTTTTTCCTTATCTTCAATGGCCATAAATCTTAATAATATATGAGGCATACCAAAATATCCAAGTCCCCATGAAATAATTGATATTGTAGTTATAATACCATATGGCTTTGCAGAATTAGAAGCAGCATCATAAACATGAGAGATATCAAAATAACCCGGAAGACTCTTTGCATTATCAATAACATTTGCAAAACCGCCTGCTGAAGTAATGCCGAAGGCTAACACTACTACAAGGGCTATTGTCATAACTATACTCTGTATAAAGTCAGTTGTGGATGCTGCCAAAAATCCGCCAAGTGTAGTATATACAAGTATTACTATAGCACTGATAATCATAGCCATATGATAATCTGCATTAAAAAGTGTTGCAAAAAGCTTTCCACATGCTGCAAATCCGGAACCTGTATAAGGAACGAAGAAAACTGCAATCACAAGAGCAGAAATTCCAAGTAAAACTTTTTTTTCATCATGAAATCTCTTTGAAAAGTATCCCGGAATAGTAAATGCTTTAAGTCTGTATGTATAAATTCTTAGTCTCTTAGCAACTAAAAGCCAGTTTAAGTAGGTTCCAAGTGCAAGTCCAAAAGCAGTCCAACCGGGATCACATATACCCATAGAATAAGCAACTCCCGGAAGTCCCATAAGAAGCCAACTACTCATGTCTGACGCTTCAGCACTCATGGCTGTAACTAAAGGTCCCAGCTTTCTACCACCAAGATAAAAGCCATCAGCATTTTGGGTTTCATGTGAGAATTTAAATCCAACATAAACAACTCCTGCCAGATATAAAATAATCGAAACCATGATAAGGATATTTGGGTTCACTTTCTTTTCCTCCTAAAATATAAAGTTTTTAATAATTTATAATAGTTTTTTACGTTTTAGTAATATAAGTGAACATGCGCAAATCGCTATTACACCTATAACAATCTGTAAAAAACCGAAGCTTGATGCAGAAAATGGCATGCCTTTGGTATTAACATTCATACCATAAAAACCTGATATGATATTAGGTATACCTAAAACAAGTGTTATACTTGTAAGATATTTCATCACTTCATTAATTTTATTATTAATTATAGTTGAAAGCAAATCTCTGGTTCCGTTTATTATATCTCGATAAATACTTGTCATCTCGATAGCCTGTTTATTCTCGGTAATAACATCATCAAGAAGTTCTTTATCATCCGGGTACTGCTCTAATCTCTTATATCTTGTAAGTCTGTCCAAAACAGCTCCATTAGCTCTTAATGAAGTTGCAAAGTAAACCAGCGTGGATTCTAAGGTATGAAGATTTATGATATCATCATCTTCAGTTCCACCGCCTATATTTTCCTCTATAGCAGTTCTTTTTTTATCTATAAGTCTAAGATAATTCTGATATTGAACTGTAATCCTGAATAATATTTGATATACAAATCTGAGTTTTTTCTTGGTTGAAAACTCCTTTACTTTATTATCCATAAATGGTGTAAGAACAGGAGATTCAGCAGTACATATGGTCGTTATACACTTAGATGTAATTATTATACCAAGAGGAATTGTTGTATAACCCTCTACATCATTAATAATTTCCGGTGTCGGAACGTCCACAAGAATTAATGTATAACCATCTTCTAACTCCACACGTGATGATTCTTCCTCGTCGCAGGCAGCTAAGATATCTTGTATATCAACTTCAAGTTCTTCTGACAATCTAAGTGCTTCATCCTCAGTAGGCATCACTACATTTACCCATACCCCACTATCTATTTTTTCTTCTGTATGAATCTTTTTATCATCAGTTTTATATATATTAATCATTGTTTTTTCCTCTTTATACCAAGATTATTTTTTCTTTTTTGAACCTCACTGTTTTGAAAAAACTATCACACTTAGAGGAGGAACCTTTACATTAATACTGTATTCCTTACCATCAAAACTGATTGCCTTTGCAGCTATACTCTTGTCATTAACATGATCTGTGCCACCGTACAGGGAGTAATCGCTGTTAAAAATTTCAACATATGTTCCATCTGAAGGAACTCCTGCCATGAAATTCTCATATAGAACAGGCAAAAAGTTGAATATAATGAATAAGATATTGTTTTCTTTCGAATCCTTTCTCACAAATGTAATTATTGCATGATCAGAATCCAATTCACTTATCCATTCAAAGCCGGAAGGATCAAATTCATCCTTAAAAAGTGCTTCATTGGTAAGATACAATTTATTAATATCTGTTATAAAATTATAAATACCAGTATTATTCTTAACCATATTTAAGGTTTCATCATGTGATATACGTTTCAAAGGATTCCAAGGAACGCTACTTCCATACTCATTACCCATAAAGGAAAGCTTTATGCCGGGCATAAGCATCATATAAGCATATAACAGTTTGAACTGGGCATCCTTCTGTTCTCGGTTTCCTGGAATTAATTCCTTAAGTGAAATATCCGGATTTGTTAAACTGTGATCCAAAGGCAGTAGATACTTTTCAGTATATAAGTAAAGCGTATTTCTGGTGATGAGCTCATGTCTGCCTTTTCTGTAAAACATATCTGTTTTAATATACTCAAATATATTCTTTTTGAAATCATCATTCCACTTATAATCAAATTCCAAACCTTCTTCGGTATCTGTGGACGTTAAACCAAGATAACCACGAGAATCCTGACCTATGGTTATAAAACCGGGATACAGATTATGAATCCTTGAATTTAAATCCTTAAAAAATGAACATGCATCAAGATTTATATTCCCACCGTATATATTAGGACTCCAAGATTCTTCTCGTCTTCCGTGATCCAAAAAAAGGGCAGTTTCTAACGAGTTAAAGCAAAATCCGTCTACATGAAATTCCATTATCCAATATCTTATGACAGAATTAAGAAAACTTCTTACACATGGATTTGAAAAATCAAAATTATAAGCATTCACAAATGGATGATGCTTCATAACGTTATCCTGTACAGAGTAAGGACATACTTCCTCTATTGATGAAAGTATTGATTTGTCCTTAGGGAAATAAGTAAGACTTATGTTAGTCATTACACTTATTCCTTTTGTATGAAGATAGTTTACAAACCATTTAAAATCATAAGAATCGCCAAGGCGCTTGTATACTTCAAAATAATTAAATGTCATATATCCTATGGAATTTTCATCATAAAAATCCATAATAGGAGTAAGGAGTATATGAGTAACATTTAACTTAGGAAGCAGTTCGCCCAGTATTTGAGCAAGATGCTTATATGAGGATATATCATATTCGTTTAAGAATGTATAGGGATGAAGTTCATATATTATAATTGGTTTATCCTGTTTGGATTTTTTAACATTAAAACCAGCATCTTTCCACTTAAATTCATTATGATGATTATCATCAACAGCTGCATAATTATATGTCACAACACTGTTTTCGTTATTACTTACAAATGTAAAAGGATCATCAATAATTAATGTATTGACAGAATTCAATTTGATCTCATATTTATATTCTGCATTGGGATACACACCCGGAATAAATAATTCAAATATTCCTGAATCTCCAAGCTTCATCATCTGATAAAGTGAAGGATTATAATCATTGAAATCACCTATAACACTAACTCGCATAGCTTTCGGAGCCCATATAGCAAAGTAAGTACCATATGAAAAATCATTTTTGCCTGATGGCTTTTTATACTTTGCTTCAAAATCCAACTCATACTGCTTTGCATGTGAATTGAGATGTACATAATGAGCACCAAAATACTTATATGCATCATAAAGAACTCCATCTTCAAATTTCTTTATGATATTGTTAGGAAAAAGATCTGTATATTGATAAAGTCCGGGTTCAGTTCTTTTTTCACCTTTTTCATCAGTAACTTCAAAGTAGTACTCAAAGATTTTACCCTTAGGAAAAAAGAGTGCAAAAAAACCTTCATCATCCATTTTATACATATCTAATTTTTTATTCTGAGATACATAACAAACCTTTACTAAAACCGCTCCCGGATAGTATGCCTGTAAAAGTAAACCCCCCGGCGCCTTACTAAATCCAAGTATACGCTCGGGATTAGATGATTCGGTATACTCGATTTCCTCAACATCTGCCCAATTCATCATATCATATAATTTTTTTTCGTTTGTATCCTTCATCAAGTCCTACCCCCTTATTTTTATTCTTCTTCCTTTACATCAGAGATATATTCTAAAAGGATATTCTCCATAATCAAAGAAATACCAAGTATGTATAGCTCCGGAAAAACAAATATAAATATAACATACTTATAAAAAGATAATAACATAAGAGCTGTAAACACAATTGTAATCGCAAATAAAGCTAAGGTTTTACCCGGATGAGACAAGGGCATGATAACCATAAGCTTTAATGCATTTTTCAGGTTCATCTTAAACCTGGATAATGCAGGATATATGTATATACCCGCACAGAAAACAAATATCATTATAGCACCGTAAATAGCTATAAGTACAATACTTACCGGCTTTGTTAGCATTGAGGCAGATATAAATACAAAGTATATACCACCTAGACAGATAATATTAACCAAAAGAGTTAGTAACCAGATAATTCCGGATAACTTGATATTATCTTTAAAGCCTTTTACGTAGGTTTTAAACATATATCCTCTTTCTCTTCTGATAACCTTTACAGATGCATAGTAAAATGCAGTAAATGCCGGTCCTATGGTTAATACCGGTATACATGAAATCAAAAATAATATATTTAGAATAACACCATCTACTATTTTAGACAGTATCTTCATATGTTTTGAATCTTCTTTAAATAATTCAATCTTCATACATTTTCCCCAAAGTAGAATAGTTGGTTAAATCAAAATTCATGAATCAAAAGTCCGCTGCGAAGCTTTGGCTCAAACCAAGTTGATTTCGGAGGCATGAGCATACCTGCATCAGCAACATTAAAAAGCTCATGAATAGAAGTCGGATACATGGAAAATGATATTTTCATATCGTTGTCAGCTCTCTTTTCAAGTTCTTCCATACCTCTGATACCTCCTACAAAATCAATTCTTTCATCGGTTCTGGGATCTTTGATTCCAAGGATTGGCTCTAAAAGATAATCCTGAAGAATTGACACATCTAAAGCTTTAACAGGATCATCCTTTTGAACATACTCAGGCTTTATGGAAAGCATGTACCACTTATGATCTACATACATTCCAAATTCGCCTTTCTTTGATGGACTCTTTTGGCCGTCATGAGCTTCTTTTATATCAAATTTATCACTGATTTTTTCTATCAGTTCATCCACAGAAAGACCATTTAAATCCTTGACAGTTCTATTATAATCCATAATCATAAGCTGGTCGTCCGGGAAAAGAACAGAGAGAAAATAATTCGATTCTGCAGAATTATCTTCACCATTCTCCTCTCTCTTTTTTAAGCAAACCTTTACTGCAGAGGCAGCTCTGTGATGCCCGTCAGCTATATAAATATCGTTAATGCCGGCGAATTCATCTACCAAATTAAGAATATCTTCTGTAGCTGTAATTTTATATATTTTATGACCTATACCATCATCTGCAACAAAATCATAAAGTGGTTTTGTAGTATTCATAACTTTATTTACAATAGCATTGATATTTACATTGGATCTGTATGCCAAGAAAATAGGTCCTGTTTGAGCTCCAAGAGCAGTAATATGATTGATACGATCTATTTCTTTCTCAACTCTGGTATTTTCATGTTTTTTAATAACACCATTTACATAATCATCAACAAAAGCAGTTGCAACAATACCGGTCTGAACTCTTCCATTCATGGTAAGTGAATATATATAATACATGAGATTTTCGTCTTTTATATACTCACAGTTTCTCTTCATCTCAACATAAGTGCTGTGGGCTTTTCTGTAAACATCCTCGCTATAAGGGTCAACTCCCGGTTCTAATTGAGTTTCAGCCCTGTCTATACGTAAAAATGAGTCGGGATGCTTCTTTACTTCCTCTCTTGCTTCTTCTTCGTTGTAAACATCATATGGAAGTGCAGCAATCTCCGCTGCAAGGTTTTGAGTCGGTCTTACTGCACTAAATGGTTTTATAACTGCCATAATCTATCTCCTTTATCTGTTTTCTCTAGGTACATAATCCAGATGCTTACCAACAAACTTGTAAGCAGGTCTGATAATCTTACCGTTATTAATGATTTCTTCTAATCTGTGTGCGCTCCAACCTGAGATTCTTCCCATGGCAAACATCGGTGTAAATAATTCCTGTGGTATACCTAACATGGTAAATATAAATCCACTGTAAAAATCAACATTTGCACACACTGGTTTAACTACATGTCTATGTTTAGAAACCAATCTTGTAGATATTTTTTCTACAGTTTCGTAGAATTCAAATTCATCTTCAAGACCCTTTTCCTTTGATAAGCTCTTAGCGCCCTTCTTAAGAATTACTTCTCTTGGATCTGAGATGGTATAAACAGGATGTCCGATACCATATATTAATCCCATTTTATCAAATGTCTCTTTATCTAAAATCTTTTGTAAATATTCCTTGAGAGCATCCTTATCCTTTGTATCTTTAACATGCTTCCTAATGTCCTCAAACATAGCTTGAACCTTTAGATTGGCTCCACCATGCTTAGGACCCTTCAAAGAAGATATCGATGCTGCAACAGCGGAATAAGTATCAGTTCCTGAAGATGTTACTACATGATTCGTAAATGTAGAGTTATTACCTCCACCATGCTCAGCATGTAAAACAAGAACATTATCAAGAACAGAAGCTTCAAGCTCAGAAAACTCACCATTCGGACGAAGTATATAAAGCAAATTTTCTGCAGCTGAGTAATCAGCTTTAGGAGTCTTAATAATAAGTGAATCCTGACAATTAAAATGCCTGTGTGCATAGTAGCTGTATACAGATAGTAAAGGCATCTGAGCAATAAGTCCGAGAGACTGATTTAATACGTTTTCAACACTTATATTATCAGGATTTTCATCATACGAATATAGACTTAGAACTGATTTTTGAAGTCCGTTCATAAGATTCTGACTGGGTTTTTTCATGATTACATCTCGAACAAACTGACCTGTAAGAGTTCTTTTTTCGCTTAAGACTTCTACAAAGCTTTTAAGTTCTTCGGATGTCGGAAGTGTACCAAAAAGAAGGAGGTAAGTGGCTTCTTCAAACTTATATTTGGTACTGACAGGTCCCTTAACTAAATCACTTACACTGTAGCCTCTGTAATAGAGATTACCATCAGCCGGTTCCTTAACACCATTTACAAACTTATAACCCATAACGTCAGAGATTTCTGTAAGTCCGGTAAGAACACCGTTACCGTTACTCTCTCTAAGTCCTCTCTTAACATCATACTCCTGATAAAGATTCTGATTTATAATTCCGTTTTTATTGCATTTTTTAACCAAGGTCTTAAAAAAACGCTCTGAATCTGTTTTTGTTTTATCCATAACACACCTCCAAAGACATCACTCGTAAAGCGTTTAACTCAGTCGTAGTGGACTCTAACTGAGTTAAATTGAGCCGTCTTATAAGAATAACCTAAATATTAGCTAACGTCAAGTTTTGAGCTTTTAATTGTCTATTTAAATTTTCAATAGCTGAGATTATTTCTCCTTCATCCATGAAGGATTGTGTAGTAACATAAGCATTAACATTACTGTGATGATCTCTAGAGATTGCTTTAACATCAAGAATTCCGTCTTTATTTAGATTAAAAGAAATATCTATATACTCCTTTTTCAATAAATGTTTCTTCATGCCTGTAACCTCAAGATATCCTATAAATCTATTGTCATTAATATATTTTTCTTCTCCCATAAGTATGCTGGTATCAGCCTCAAACTGAAGAATCTGACTGTTTGAAAATAAATAAGTAAATGAACATGGATACACATAATCTCTAGGTATTATCTCGAATATTTCACCGTTTTTCTTAACTAAAGAAATGGGCATGGCACAATACTCTAAAACTGTTTTTCCACAAATCTGATTATATATATCATCATTTTCATACCTTAGTGCGAGTAAAGCAGCACCAACAGCAGGAAAATCCGAAATATCCGGTAGATCCCGGCCACTTAAACCATATTTTATACCTAGTCTCTGCCTTAAATAATTATATTCATCGGTATCACAATACAAAAAACTTGTATAATCTTCTTTTAGCTTATCAGCAGCAATTTTATAAGCCTGTGAAGAGTTTTTTATTATTTTGTTTTCCAAAAAACCAAGCTTTTCATCAGTCTTTCCTTCAAATGTTATACCTGTTCTCTTTCCTCCAAAAGAACCTACTGAGCGTATCAGATTATCATCAATCTCATAATAAGCGGATTCATGACCATAAGAATCCGTATACATAAAGTGTACAGAACCTATAGCGTTATAAAGCGAACTGATAGCAAGCATACATGCACTTTGTTTATTTGCGATACGAACAACCTTAAGTCCAGCTATTTTTGATGCTTGTAATAGTGCCATCCTCTGGGTCGAGTCAAAGTAAGGAGATACGCTTATACAAACACTTGTGATTCTATCTTTTAAGGTGCTTTCGGCAAAATCCCTTAGTTTTTTAAGAATCATAGAGCAAAGCTCCTGTACATAGTACTTTTTACCGTCTATATGCAAAAAATCTTCTCTTCCAAGCTTTATATATATGTCTTCTATACTTTTATTACCTTCATCTGCGCTTAAATTCAGATAATTTCCCACAATAAATGAAGCTGAGCTTTTATCATATCCGATTTTATTCCTAACAATATACCGATTATTATCATCACATACCATATAGGGCTTATTATCTTTCCCTATATAGGCCATCCTTATATATTCTCTTCCAAAATCCAATCCTAATGCTATTCCCATATTTATCTCCATGCGTAAATAAATATAACAAAATTCTTAAACTTTCCAAAAAAGTATATCACAAATATTGCTTTAAATCAAAAAATAGTTTATATTATTATGGTTATACAACAAATAATATCTAGAAAGAGGGAATAATAATGGAAATTATGCAACTTAGAGAAGTTTTTAAAAACGCTGAAGCATACTTTGATAAGGATATTACTATATGCGGATGGGTTAAAAGTATCAGAGATTCCAAAAATTTCGGCTTTATAGTCCTTAATGACGGAACGTACTTTACTCCTATCCAGATTGTATATAATGCGGATATGGAAAACATTGAAGAAATTCGTCATCTTAACATAGGAGCGGCTTTAATAGTTAAAGGAACACTTGTATCTACACCAAATGCAAAGCAGGCTTTTGAAATACAGGCTAAAGAAATAGTGGTTGAAGGTAAGTCCACACCGGATTTTCCTCTTCAGAAAAAGCGTCATACTATGGAATACTTACGTACCATCTCTCACTTAAGACCACGTACGAACACTTTTCAAGCTGTTTTCAGAGTACGTTCTCTTATTGCTTACGCTATACATAAATTCTTCCAAGAAAGAGATTTCGTATATGTTCATACACCACTTATCACAGCAAACGACTGTGAGGGTGCAGGTGAGATGTTTAAGGTAACTACTCTTGATATGCTTGATATTCCTCTTAATGATGAGGGAAATGTAGATTACTCTAAAGATTTCTTCGGTAAAGAGACCTCTCTTACAGTTAGTGGTCAGTTAAACGGCGAAACATTTGCTCAGGCATTTAGAAATATATATACTTTCGGACCTACATTCAGAGCAGAAAACTCTAATACAACACGTCATGCTGCTGAATTTTGGATGATAGAACCTGAAATAGCTTTCGCAGATCTTGATGATGATATGCTTCTTGCTGAAGATATGATGAAATTCATTATTAATTATGTATTAGAGCATGCACCGGAAGAGATAAACTTCTTTAATTCATTCGTGGATAAAGGTCTTTTAGAGCGTCTAAATAATGTCAGAAACTCTGATTTTGCTCGTGTAACTTATACCGAAGCTATAGAGATTCTTGAAAAGAACAATGATTATTTCCAATATAAGGTTTCATGGGGAGCAGATCTTCAAACAGAACATGAAAGATATTTAACAGAAACAATTTACAAAAAACCAGTATTTGTTACAGACTACCCTAAGGAAATCAAAGCATTTTACATGAAACTAAACCCGGATAATAAAACTGTTGCTGCTATGGATCTCTTAGTTCCGGGTATTGGTGAAATAATCGGAGGAAGCCAGAGAGAAGACTCTCTTGACCTTCTTAAAAAGCGTCTAAATGAGCTAGATATGCCTGAAGAAGCCTACGACTTCTATCTCGATTTAAGAAAGTACGGCTCTACCAGACACGCTGGCTTTGGTCTTGGTTTTGAGCGTTGTGTAATGTATCTTACAGGTATGGCTAACATTAGAGATGTAATACCATTCCCTAGAACTGTTGGTACCTGTGATTTATAATTTGTATTTGATTTTTATGTAAAAAGATGATATTATTCTAAAAATTTAGTTTTTCCTTGAAAGGAGTTGGTTTTTTGGATTCCGGCGACGCGATTAAGCTAGTCATATTATTAATACTATTGTTACTTTCTGCATTCTTTTCTTCTGCAGAAACCTGTCTTACTACTGTCAGTAAGATACGTATAATGACTCTTAGTGACGAAGGCAATAAGAAAGCTAAGCTTGTACTTAAGATGAAAGAAGAGCCTGCAAGGATGCTTAGTGCTATACTTATAGGCAATAATATAGTTAACTTAAGTGCTTCATCTCTTACTACTACTTTTGTTATTTCCATAACAAGAAAGCTTGGTATGTCCTCTCATGCCAGCCTTTGGACCGGTATTGGTACAGGCTTACTTACTGTTCTTATACTGATATTTGGAGAGATAACACCTAAGTCAATGGCTACTGTAAGTGCTGAAAAGCTTTCTCTTATGTATGCCAAGCCCATATATGCACTTAGTCAGTTTTTCAGTCCCATATCCTTTGTATTGAACAAGCTTTCCGATTGCATACTTAAGCTTCTTCGTGTGGATCCCAAAAGCATTCCCCAGATTACAGAGAATGAGTTTTTAACCTATGTTGACGTAAGTCACGAGGAAGGTATATTAGAGCCCGAAGAGCATGCTATGATAAATAATGTTGTTGATTTCGGAGATTCTCTTGCTAAGGATATTATGGTTCCAAAGGTTGATGTCACTTTTGCTGATGCTGATTATACCTATGATGAACTTGTATCGGTATATAAAGAATTTAAATTCACTCGTATGCCTGTTTTCAGTGAAAATGAGGACAATGTACTTGGAATTGTAAATCTTAAGGATATGTTCTTTTATGAAGGCGAAACTGAAACATTTAATGTCAGATCAATCATGAGAGAACCATATATCACTTATGAATATAAAAAGATATCTGAGCTTTTCAGAGAAATGAAAAAGGAATCAATACCAATGGCCATAGTACTCGATGAGTACGGTTCAGTATCAGGTATTCTTACCATGGAGGACTTAATAGAAGAAATCGTAGGTGAGATACGCGATGAGTACGATGCTAACGAAGAGGATGAAATCACCAAGGTTAATGAAACGGATTATATTCTCCTTGGCGTTGCAAAGTTAGATGATATTAGCGAAAAAATAGGTATACATATTGAATCAGATAATTATGATTCCATAGCCGGTCATGTTATAAATCTTTTGGATCATTTTCCTGATTCCGGAGAACATATCTGCGATGATTATGCTGAGTATACCGTAATAGAAGCAAACAATAATCATATTGATAAAGTTAAGCTCCACCTTTTAGAGAGAGAAGAAACGAATGAGGAAGAATGATTATAACTCACTTCTTTGTCTCAATGCTTCATAAAGAACAAGTGATGCTGCCACCGATGCATTTAATGATTCTAAATTGTTTTTCATAGGAATTGTTATGTGTATCGTCGGCAGCTTTTTTATATCTTCTGATATTCCATTTGCTTCATTTCCTATGATAAAAGCAGTTTTTTTCGAATAATCCGGTTTTGTATAATTATAAGAATCCTCCAGAAGTGTGCTAAAGACACTTACCTCGCAATCCATAAGCTTTTGAACAGTATCACATAAGTCATTAACATAGATAAAAGGCAAGTCAAAAATAGCTCCCATAGTAGATCTCACCACCTTAGGAGAATGAATATCAACTGAGTTTTTAGATAATATAATAGCATCTGCACCGGCTCCGAGAGCACTTCGGATAATAGTTCCGAGATTCCCGGGGTCACTTAAATCATCCAGTATAAGAAAAAGTGAATCATCCTTTAAATTGGCAAATATATCATCAACAGTTATGCTTCTTACATTACATAAACAAAGTATACCTTGAGGAGTTTTTGTTTCAGATAGTTTTTTATAAATATTATCAGAAATTACGGTGATTTTAGAGTTCACTTCTATTTCCTTTATAATATCAAAATTACTTTTAAAAAAAGACTCACTTACATAAATATCATTGGTAATATTTCTTTTTAGAGCTTCTTTTACTATTCTTAGACCTTCAGCAACAAAAAGCCCCTCATCTCTTCTTGATTTGGAGCTTTTTAATAATTTTGAAATCCTTTTTATGTTTTTATTATCCAGACTTTTTATAATATCATTATTCAAAATTCATACCTCATTGTAAATAATTATGAAGCCATATGACTGAGCTTTGCTGTTTGGTCAGCAGCAATTATATTTTGAATGATCTCATTTATATCACCGTTAAGGATATCATCGAGTCTATGACTGGTAAATTTGATACGATGATCTGTAACTCTTCCTTGTGGGAAGTTGTAGGTTCTTATTTTTTCAGAACGGTCTCCGGTTCCAATCTGACTTCTGCGTTTCTCAGCCTGCTCAGATTCAGCTTTTTCAAGTTCCATCTCATATATTCTGGATTTTAAAACCTTCATAGCCTTATCTTTGTTCTTTAACTGAGATTTTTCATCCTGACATGTAACTACAATTCCTGTAGGAATATGTGTAATACGAACAGCTGAGTCAGTAGTATTTACGCACTGTCCACCATTTCCGCTCGCTCTGTATACATCAATTTTACAATCATTAGGATCAACATAAATCTCTACGTCATCTACTTCCGGCATTATAGCAACTGTAGCAGTTGAAGTATGTATACGTCCTCCCGACTCAGTAGTAGGGATTCTTTGAACTCTGTGAACACCACTTTCATACTTAAGCTTAGAGTATGCGCCTTTACCATCAATCATAAATACTATTTCTTTAAAACCACCTATACCACTTTCATTAAGACTTATGATATTTACTTTCCAATTATTAGACTCTGCATATTTAGAATACATCTTAAAAAGATCTGCAGCAAAAAGCGCTGCTTCATCTCCACCTGCTCCGCCTCTTATCTCAACAAATACATTTCTTTCATCATTAGGATCCTTAGGAAGCATAAGTATCTTAAGCTCCTGCTCACATCTTTCCTTTGCACTTTTACATTCAGAAAGCTCTTCTTTTGCAAGCTCCTTCATTTCTTCATCTTTTTCTTCTTCAATAAGCTTAAGACTATCTTCTATTCCCTGACATGCTGTCTTGTATTCATTGTATTTTTCAACTATAGGACTTAATTCGCTCTGCTCTTTCATAAGTTTCATATATCTGTTTTGATCAGACATACAATCAGGGCTACTAAGTTCAAAATTAATATCCTCGAGACTTCTTTTTAAGTCCTCAATCCTATCAAATAACATATCACTCAATTTTTTTACTTCCTTCCTTTAACTATTCTATCATTACCTGAATAGTCTTTAAAAACTTCTATATCGTAAAAACCGTTTTCTTTAAGAATCTCTTTTAAGTATTCTGCTTGATTATAACCTATTTCTAACAATAGTAAAGCATTTTCTTTTAAATATACAGTAGATTCTTTAGCTATAATCCTGTAAAATAAAAGTCCGTCTTCTCCTCCGTCAAGAGCTGTGATTGGATCATAATCCTTAACCTCACACTCAAGTTCCTTTATAACACTACTTTCTATGTAAGGAGGATTGGATATAATAATATCAAACTTTTCATTGATATTATGAAACATATCACTATGAATCAAATTAACACAAGCATTGTTAATATCGATATTTTTTTCCGCAACTTTTAAAGCTTTTTCGGATATGTCAGAGGCTGTAACCGTTGTTTTTATACCCTGAATACTGCCTTCGCAAGCAAGAGAAACTGCTATACAACCACTCCCTGTACATAAATCCAGTATATCAAAAGACTTTGCAGGAATTTCTTTCATATATTCCAATGCTTTCTCTACAAGCAATTCTGTTTCCTGTCTTGGTACCAAAACATCTTGATTTACCATAAATCGTCTGCCATAGAAGTAAGTATATCCAAGTATATGTTGAAGCGGTACTCTTTGGGCTCTAAGCTTTATTAATTCAAGATATTTAAAATAAAGGTTAACATCAGATGCTTTGCTTTTGTTTAAAATATACTCTGCCTTTCCAATTTTATATACTTCTTCAAACAATATCCAAGCGTCAATAGAGGCATCAGTTATACCTGCTGCCTCTAAATACATGTTTGCTTCTTTTAAAATGTCTTCATATGATTTATCTTTCACTAATCATCCTCATGCTCTGAAAGCCACTTCTCTAAGTCTTTTTCCATGTCTTTCATGTTATTACCAAATCGTTCTCTCTCACGTCTGGCTGCTTCTCTTTGCTCTTTACGTAATTTTTCTCTTTCTTCACGTCTCTTTAAAGCTTCCTGATCACGCTTGAAAAATCCACCTTTCTTACGTTTTCTCTCAGGTTTTTCAGAAGCAGTACCGGAACTAATTTCCTTACTGATCTTAATTTCATCTATAGGTCTAACCTTCTTTTCTTCTTTTTTATCAGTAAATCCAAGCTCTTCATCATACTTTCTCTTAAGAGATTCCTCGTCCATGATTTCTTCTGTATCTACAGATTTTTCAGGAACGGAAGGTATGGTGCTTTCTGTATTATCAGATTCTGTAGGTTTCTTAATATCATCTTCCACAGGAGCTGATTCACTCTTTAAACTACTATCTTTATCAATATTCTTAGTAGAAACCTCGGCAGCTCCCTCGCTCTTATCCTCAGGTTCAGCAACAGATACCACTTTATCCTCAGTTTTTAAAATCTCTGATTGCTCTAAAGTAGAATTAGTATCTTTACTCTTTCTTTGAGATTTTTTACGTTTCTTCTTTCTTTTTGTTGATTGAGTTCGAGGCAATGTATCGCTTTTTGGAGATTCTTCTGATGAATTATCTTCTGAATCCTTATCATCAGATGTAGAAGCTTTTTCTATACTATCTTCAGAAGCCTTCTTTTCTTCAACAATCTCTTTATTTTCTTCAGATTCAGTTTCATCTGATAAGACTTCCTTTACTTCAATCTCATCAAGATCTTCATCGCTATCTTCACCCTCGAGATCAAGAGGAGAATCTCCTTCTCCCTGCATAATTCTGGTTTCTTCTTCTATTGCCTTACGTCTGTGCTCTTCAAGTCTTCTTCTTCTGGCAGCAAATCTCTTACGTTCAAGTAAAAAGCTTTCCCAATCAAAGACTGCCTCTACACCTGCAATAGCAACTTCAAGCATTTCATCTTCCGGTTCTCTTGTTATAAGTCGCTGTATAAGTAAACCTGGCGTTAATAAAAGCTTAAGAGCGTTATTATTTGACTTTATTGCAGCATACATAATCTCATAAAGAAGCCCCTGAACTACCGGAAACACAAGGATTCTTAAAAGCAGACGAAGCCATAATAATCTGAAATTAATAAATGTCATAGCTATGTCACTTATAAGAATGGCCATAAGCGTATATGTAGTAGCGCACTTCTCTGCTTCACGAGGCATACGCTTAACATTTTTAACAGTAAGCTTTTTACCATAATCAATACAGTTTGAAACCATGTGCTGGGCACTGATATTCATAAAGCAAATTCTTATACCTCTGTTTAATGATGCGAATAATATAAATAAAACAAAGAATATAATTCTTGAAAATACTTCTATGGTACCAAGTAAAATCGGTTTCGAAATATAAGCCCTGCAAACATCGGAGAAAAAAGAAGGCAAAACAAAAAAACAGGCAATTGAAAGAATGATTGCTCCTAAAAGAACCAAAACATTAACAAAACTAAATGCTTCTTCCTTTCTGTCATTATCAAATATTTCTGCTGATTTGCCTGTATACTTTACTCCAAGTCTGGCCCAATCAAGAAATGCTACTATACCACGTATAAAAGGAGCTCTGAAAATAGCACTTTTTTCCGATATACTTGAAAACTTATCCTTAGTAATACTAATCTCGCCGTTTCTTCTTCTCACGGCAATACTTATATCTGAACGGTGTCTGATCAGAACGCCATTAACGACTGCCTGACCACCAATACCTGATGATTTCATGTAATAATCCCTTCATACTATATTTATTGATTATAATGAAAGGGCCACGAAAAAACGTTCGTGGCCACTAATCGCCATATAAAATGACGTTCTTTTCTGATGTTGTTTATTCCTATGCATTAAGTCCATACTTACGATTGAACTTATCAATAGCACCACGGGCAGAAATAGCCTTCTGCTGACCTGTGTAGAAAGGATGACACTTAGAACATACTTCCACGTGAATCTCTTCCTTAGTAGAACCTGTAACGAACTCGTTACCACAGTTACATACTACCTTTGCTTGATAATAAGTAGGATGAATATCGCTTCTCATAGTATTCCCTCCATTCATTAGCCATCGGATACATAATCTGAAAATTATCATAACAGCGTTATGTAACCATACTCTATGACTTTAATAACGTTATCACTTGAAAATCAACACTTACAAAGGATAACTCATAACAACTAGTAGAGTATAGCATAGTAAATATTGATTTGTAAAGCACTTTTTATATATATTTTATGATTTTTTGTTATTATTCACAGTCGTTTATCCTGTGAATAGTAACAATTATTTTTATAATTCTATAATCAGATAAGCTTTATCTTTCTGATGGATTCTATAAATTCAAAATTATCTTTTGTCTGCTTGAACATACGTATAATACGTTCTACTATTTGATCATTTCCCTTTGCATTTATAAATGCTCTTCTCATAAGCAGTGAAGCCTCTAATTCATCCTGTCTCAGAAGTAAGTCTTCTCTTCTGGTACTGGATTTTGTAAAATCAATTGCAGGGAATAATCTCTTTTCGGATAAACTTCTATCCAAAACAATTTCCATGTTTCCGGTTCCTTTGAATTCTTCAAAGACAACGTCATCCATTTTACTTCCTGTATCCACAAGAGCAGTTGCAAGAATAGTAAGACTACCACCTTCTCTCATATTTCTTGCAGCACCAAAAAACTTCTTTGGCATATAAAGAGCAGCAGGATCAAGACCACCACTGAGAGTTCTTCCGCTTGGTGTGACTGTAAGGTTATATGCTCTGGAAAGTCTTGTAATACTATCAAGAAGTATAGTAACATTCTCTCCGTTTTCAACCAGTCTCTTAGCTCTTTCTATAACCATCTCCGATACTCTTTTATGATTATCCGGCAGTTCATCGAAAGTAGAATATATTACCTCTACGTTATTTCCCATTATAGATTCTTTAATATCTGTAACTTCTTCAGGTCTTTCATCTATAAGCAATACTAAGATATGCATCTTAGGATAATTATGCTTTAAAGACTTAGCAACCTGCTTAATAAGTGTAGTTTTACCGGTTTTTGGCTGAGATACAATCATACCTCTTTGACCCATACCTATAGGAGAAATAATATCCATAATTCTCATTGCTACTGAGCATCCGGGTGTTTCAAGTCTTAATCTCTCATCAGGGAATATCGGAGTGAGCTTATCAAATTTTCTTCTGTTTATAAGATCTTCCGGTTTATCGTTGTTTACGTTGATAAGTTGCATAAGTGCATCGAACTTTTCGACAGAAGGTTTAGCATATCCCTTAACTATATCACCTGTTCTAAGATTATATTTTCTTATCATAGCAGGTGAAACATAGACATCACCTGCACTTGGAAGGTAGTTATCACAACGCAAAAAACCAAATCCATCCGGCATAATCTCAAGGATACCTTCCTTAACTATGCACTCTTCTAATTCCTTTTCATCTACATTAAAATTTTGCTTTGGTTTTTGATTTCTTTTAATATTTTTGTTATAATCAGTCACATTGTTGGATTTATTGTAGCCTCTCTGATATGGTCTGTTATCATATCTGGAGTCTCCTCTATTCTCGTTTTTGTAATCGTTTTTATAATCAAACCTGTTATCAGTTCGAGAGTCTGACTTGTTTTCATTCCTTGATTGATTATCATGATTATTATAATTATTGATTTTATCATTATTATCAGTATCTACATTTTCTTTATAATCAGTTTTTACTTTAGATGTTTTTTTATTTTCACTTTTTTTTGGTTTTTCCTGTACAGAATTTAATTCTTTAAGTCTTTCTATTAACTCTTGTTTTTTAAATGTGGTAACACTTTTTATACCTTGGCGTTTGCCTTCAAGACGCAACTCTACCAAAGTCATTTCTTCATAATTCATAAATATAATTAATCCTCCGATAATGAATGTTTTTAATTTGGATAATTTGTCTGAAATAAAACAGAAATATTTGTTTAATATTTACATAAGCCTATAAAAGAATATACAAATATCTGAATGTTGATACCTAATAATATATTGACTCTGTTATTATACTTAATAATTTAGATTTTGTAAATGGAAAAATATATAAATTTATATGATTAAGCAAAAAAAATACAGAGATATGCAAATACAAAAACGAATAATAAACTAACAATATCCTGTAATTATTATAAAAAAAGATATTTTTGTCACTTTTTAACAAATTTTACTTGCATTTTTTTTATTTTATGGTAAAATTTAACTATGTTAAACGAAGCTTTAACAGCTGTTTTTGATTAAACGTATATGTATTCATAATATTTCTTTCCTAAAACAGGGAGCCGGATTTATATCCGGCTCTCTTGTTTTATTTCAACTATATTCTAATAAAAAAGCTGATACTGTCTAAAGTATCAGCTTAAATTAAATCAATTATTTCTTTATCAGTTGAGTAGCAAGGATATTTAGTCCGGAGATTATTTCTCCAACCTCTATAGTTATATTACTGTTTATCTCGCTGATTTCAAATGTTTCATGTGAATGTGCAGTAACTTCTTCTGTTGCTGCTGATATAGTTTCTATACCTTCAATAATTGCATGATTAGACTCTGTGAGTCCGGTCATAAGATTATTTAAGTGATTTGAAGTTTCATAAACAGCATCAATCGCTTCGTTTATAGACTTAAAACTATCTACGGTATCATTTGCAATCTCATTTTGAACATCAATGTTTTCAATCATTTCTTCAATTACAGATACAACCTTCGAAAGCTCTTGTGAAACATTTTCAATAAGTTCTGTAATATTATCTGTAGCAGCCTGAGTCTGAGTTGCAAGCTTAGATATTTCGGAAGCGACCACAGAGAAACCCTTACCTGCCTCCCCTGCTCTTGCTGCTTCTATAGAAGCATTGAGAGCTAAAAGACTTGTTTGTGTCGTTATTTCATCAATAATATTAATTATTGACTGCATCTGGGTAGTATGTTCATTTAATTCAGAAAGCTCTTTTGATACATTTACATTACCTTCTGCCGAAACATTTACATGTTCTAAGAAGCTTTCAATATTCTTCTTAGCTCTGTCTACTTCTCCACGTGTTATAACAATCTTTTCACTTATAGAATTAGATGCATCCTCTACATCGCTTATTGCTTCTGATATCTCTTCAGTCTTTTCAAGCTGTAATTGTATGGAAAGTGCAGTATCATTGGTTCCATTAGCAACATTTTCCATGGAAGTCATGGTTTTAGCTGATGAAGACTCAAGTTGTTGCATCTTATCAGAAACAACACCAATATCGGTTATAAGCTTATCCGAAGCAGATATAAGCTCTTCCGAGAGTATTTCTGAGTGTCGCTTTTCTGATTCAAGTGCATTTATTCTCAAGTGATAATTATCAGTTATTACTTTACTTATGACATAAGAAAATGCAATAAGAAGAATAACTGAAGCTATTTGAATTTCTATACTGGCTATATCCTTTGAAGTAAACTTATTGGTAATAAAACCTATAATTACATAAGCTAAATTGATGAGCATAGTAAATGTACAGTGAACAGTAGTTATCCTTACTTCATTATAACCTATGATTATAAATGTTGCCAAAAATGCATAAACATATGCAAGAGGACTAACTGTAGTAAACACTGTATAACAGTAAAAAATCTGGAAAAATACTACAAAAGCATATCTTATCTCAACATTGGACTTATCTTTGGTGTACAAAAACAGGGGTATCACAAAAGGTAATATTGCAAGAATTGAAAAAATCAGATAATATGTTATGGTTCTGTTTCCCTTTATTACTTCTATCATATAAAAGAAAACAAGCATAAATGCAAAGCCTCCATAACACTGAAGTAATTTTTTATTACATCTTGCTATTTCCTCCTTTATAAATATATCCATAGTCTCACTCCTTAATATATAAAGATTTTTTACATATCATGCAAAGCATTGTGGAATTGTTGCATAATATCAATCATTTCACATAGAGATACTGATTTATGAGAACTCTTTTCATTTAGAGTATTAACCTTATCATTAATCTGATTAATAAAACCATTGATTTTTTCAGTATCCTTATAAAGCATATTTATACGTGATTTGGTAGTATCGATAGTATTGTTTATCTTATCGCCTACCGATCTTGTTTCGGCTGAACAATCTTTAACCTTTTCAAAGGTCTCAACCAACTCATTTACTCTAACAAGATTTTCCTCAATACTTGCAGATGTAGTACTAATCTCACCTTGAAGACTTTCAAGTGTCTTATGAAGTATCTCTATGGAAGACTCAATTCCACCAACCATGGCTTTAGTGGATTCTGATAATTCTCTGATTTGTTCTGCAACAACCGCGAATCCTCTACCGGTTTCTCCAGCTCTTGCAGCCTCTATAGAAGCATTAAGAGCCAAAAGATTGGTTCTTTGAGATATACCGTTAATACCCTTTGTAAGTTTAGTGATATTCTTAAAATCATCTTCTAGTTTTCCAAAGGTTTTAGTTATATCTTTTAGCTGATTTTTAGAAACAACTATCTGATCCGTAAGATCTGCAACACTATCATCTGCCTTATTTATGCTTCTGTCGGACTCCTTTGTTGTTTCCTGAATTTCCGATACGCAATTATAAAGATCATCATAATTAGCTGAATTCTCACTGAAAGTATTATAAATATGATTTATCATATCCTTTGTCTGACGTGCAAAATCAGATATAGATCCCATACACTCAGTAAGATAAACCTCTTCACCTATATAGTTTTCAAGGCGCCCCTGAAGATAATCTACACCATGCTCCATAAATTGGTAATCCATAGGAGCCCTGCTTCTATAGGACATATTCATCCCAGGCATAACACCTACAGAGGGATTCTGTATCTCAGGATTAAATATTTTAGATAATACACCCATGTTAACCTCCAAATAGTATCTTTAAAAATAAATAAATAAATAATTATTCAAAAACTGTTAAAACGGCTGTCTGATTAAAGTGGAACTGTCCAAACTGTTCTCCATAGCCCGAAAAACCAATATAGTTCCCAAGACAACCACCCATAAGGCGTACATACTCTGACATATAGCCTTCATTCATAAATAATAAAGATCTTGCAAGGCAATGAACCATGATAGCAAACTTCGGATTTGGAACCTTATCTCTTATCTTCTCAATAGTCTGCTGATTAACTTTTTTATAATCATCCGGCTCTAACAGCTTCATACGGGTATTATTATAAATCCTTGCGTGATACTCTACACCGTTATCTGCTGTAATTTCTTTATTAGCTGTAATCAAAAGCTCATTACCTGCAACTCTTCCCAGTGGATGAGTATCGAAGTAATTAGCAGAAGCATTAACTGATACTCCCAAAGCCTTTGCATAGGCTTCTGCAGCAGGAGTACGGTTATACTCTTTTACTATTCTATTTTTTATATCAACCTTGTATGCGATCATATCACCTACACCCTTTACAGGTTTGTATATATTTTCTTTAAATATATGAACCGGACCACTTTCGTTATGTATAATACAAAAAACAGCTGTTTTAGGTCTAACCACGCCATTTAATGCAACATAAGTCTCACCTGATCCACCATTACCGGCGCTTCCGCCGACTATAGGAATATTTTTGGTTAGAAGAACTGAATTCAATGTAGATAATACAGACTCTTCTGCACACAGAAGAGCGGTTGTAAATTCAAGACAAATAGTATTTCTGTTATTGCCGACTTCCTTAACACACTTCTCTACTCTCGAAGCGTATCTTATGGGATATTTATCAATATCATCAAGAATATCAGCAGCACAAACCACACCAGACTCTATACCACATACAACAAGTTCGTTTTTTGAAACCGACTTATTGGTAATACCTACAATGGTACTTAGTCCCATACTTATGGCACGTGGAAATCTTGCATGTATTTCTTTTGCTATCTCAGTAAACTTATCTGCCGGGGCATTGAAAATGATAAGTTTAGGATTATCAAAATCTACAACTGCCTCACTAACTGTTTGTTTAATATCCGATCCGACGTGACAGGTTCCAATGTTATAATTCATAAAAAGAATGTCCCCCTTTTTATAATAAATATAATAACCAAATATAATCAAAATAACGATAATCATTTATAAATATAGAACAATTTATTGATATAATTTTATCACTAGATAATTATAAATGCAAGCAAAACCACGATTGTAAAAAAGATAATAATAAAAACGCCGAAAGCCTATAAATTATAAGCTTTCGACGCGGTTTATAATAATAATTAATAATGATTAGTGCCACTGCCAATTTCTGACTTCTTCTATATCCTGTCCGTACTCAGCTATATACTGTTTATGTTCTATAAGCTTATCATTCATCTTCTGGATAAGATGAGCGCCTGTATTTCCAAGCTGAGGAAGATGCATAACAACATCTTTAACAAGATTAAAGCGGTCAATCTGGTTCTGAACTCTCATATCAAATGGAGTTGTTATAGTACCCTCTTCTGTATAACCATGAACAGAGATATTTCTGTTAGCACGATCATAAGTGAGCTCATGAATAAGAGTAGGATAACCATGGAATGCAAAGATAATTGGCTTATCCTTTGTAAAGAGCGCATCGTACTCTCTGTCTGAAAGTCCGTGAGGATGCTTAGAATCAGATTCAAGCTTAAAGAGGTCAACTACGTTAATGGCTCTTACCTTAAGATCAGGTAATTCATCATGAAGAATTGTAATCGCTGCCATAGTCTCGAGAGTAGGAGTATCTCCACAGCATGCCATAATTACATCCGGTTCACAACCCTGATCGTTACTAGCCCAATCCCAGATACCAACACCTAAAGTACAATGCTTAACAGCCTGCTCCATAGAAAGCCACTGACGGCTAGGATGCTTAGATGCTACGATAGCATTTACATAATTCTTACTCTTTATACAATGATCAAAGCAAGAAAGTAAGCAGTTAGTATCAGGTGGAAGGTACATACGTACTACGTCTGCCTTCTTGTTGGAAATATGATCTAAAAATCCGGGATCCTGATGTGTAAATCCGTTATGATCCTGCTGCCATACATTGGATGTAAGGATAAAGTTAAGTGAAGCAATAGGAGCTCTCCAGGAAAGCTGATTACAAACCTTAAGCCACTTAGCATGCTGAGCAGCCATAGAATCAACAATACGGATAAATGCTTCGTAACTTGCAAAGAATCCATGACGGCCTGTAAGAAGATAACCTTCAAGCCATCCTTCACACATATGCTCGGAAAGCATACCATCCATTATACGTCCATCTCTTGAAAGATGATCATCTGAATCTATAAGATCAGCATTCCAATCTCTCTCCTGCTCTTCAAATACCTTATAAAGTCTGTTTGACATAGACTCATCAGGTCCGAAGATACGGAAGTTCTTATTTTCTTTATTTAATTTAAATACATCGCGGATATAACCACCAAGCTCAATCATATCCTGAGCCTCTGTCTTACCCGGCTCAACTTCGATTCCGTAATCACGGAAATCAGGAAGACGAAGATCCTTAAGAAGGTTACCACCATTAGCATGTGGATTAGCACCTATACGCTTATCTCCCTTAGGAGTAAGCTCCTCTAATTCTGGTATAAGTCTTCCGTTCTCATCGAAGAGTTCCTCAGGACGATAACTTCTTAACCACTCTTCAAGAAGACCAAGATGCTCTTCTTTTTCCATGGTTATAGGTACCTGATGAGCTCTAAATGAGCCTTCGATTTTATCGCCGTCAACAACCTTTGGTCCGGTCCATCCCTTCGGAGTACGAAGAATAATCATAGGCCAGATAGGTCTGTTAGGATTATTATTTTCTCTTGCATTTTTCTGAATTGCTTTAATTTCTTCGATAACAGTATCCATGGTCTCTGCCATCTTTTTATGCATCTCCATGGGATCTTCACCCTCAACAAAGTAAGGCTTCCAACCGCATCCCTTGAAGAAGCTTTCACACTCTTCATGTGAAATACGTGCAAAGATTGTAGGATTTGAAATCTTATATCCGTTCATATGAAGGATTGGAAGAACTGCTCCATCTGAAACAGGATTTAAAAATTTATTTGAATGCCATGAAGTAGCAAGTGGACCGGTCTCAGACTCTCCATCACCAACAACTGTAACAGCAATTAAATCAGGATTATCAAAAACTGCACCAAATGCATGAGCTATGGAATAACCAAGCTCTCCACCTTCATTTATGGAACCCGGAGTCTCCGGAGCACAGTGACTAGGTACACCACAAGGGAAAGAAAACTGCTTAAACATCTTCTTCATACCCTCTATATCACGGCTGATATTGGGATATACTTCACTGTATGTTCCCTCCATATAAGTATTTGCAATCTGGAAGTTTCCACCATGACCAGGACCGGAAAGATAGATAAGGTCGAGATCGTAACGCTTTATAGCGCGGTTACAATGAGCCCAGATAAAATTCTGACCGGGAACAGTTCCCCAGTGCCCAACTATCTTTTTCTTAATCTGGTCTCTTGTAAGAGGCTCACGAAGAAGCGGATTATCTAATAGATATAACTGTCCGGCTGAAAGATAATTAGCTGCTCTCCAATAAGCATCGATTTTTGAAAGCATCTCGTCATTAAGAGGCTGCTTTTCAAGACAAGTCGTAGACATCAATAAATCTCCTCTCATTTATGTTTGATATATAATCAGATTTAATATTAATTAAATCATGATAAACAATTATAGCATCATGCTAATTTTATTTCAAGGGCTCATCTTCTGTAATATTTACAAGTCCTTCATTAGCAATTGGTTCTGTTATTTCTTCTTCCGAAAGATTTTCATCCTCTAAAAGTCTATCATCCACTGTAACTCTCTTAATAGTCTTCTTACGATAGAAAATATCATATAGGACAGGCACTATAATAAGTGTCATAAGTGTAGCATAAAGCAGTCCACCTATTGTTACTATAGCCATACCTCTACCCATCTCCGAACCTTGTTGCTTGCTTACAGACATAACAGACATACCCAAAACAGTAGTAAGGGCAGTCATAAGTATAGGTCTCATACGTGTTTTTCCTGCTTCAACCAAAGCTTCTTTCTTCTCTATACCGTCATAACGAAGTTGATTTACATAATCAACAAAAACTATACCGTTATTAACAACAACACCTGAAAGAATCAAGAATCCCATCATTGCAAGCATTGATATAGGTTCACCTGTTATAAATAACGCTAAGAAACCGCCTGTAAATGCAAGTGGTATGGTAAACATAATTATCATAGGTGAGAAGAAATTTGAAAACTGAGCAACCATTATAAGATATATGAGAATTATAGCAATCAAAAGCATGAGTGCCATCTTATACATCATCTCATTTACTTCTTCATCTTCGCCCGCAACAGTTATGTCATATCCATCCGGTACATCATATTTTTCAAGCTTTTCTTTAAATTCTCTGGTAAGAAGTACGGTATTATATCCACTTTCTGCAACCGCATCTACAGTAATCAGCTTAGATCCGTCGTTATGCATTATAGAAGCCAATGAATCTTCTTTCTTGTAGGTAGCTATCTCACCCAGCTTAATATGCTTTGTTTTACTGCTTCCGTCCATCTTAGTCTTGGTATACTCAATCTTAAAATCCATAAGATCATCAAGCTCTAAGGTATCTCTTTCGTCAGTGACTATTACATCAATGTTTTCCTGATTAACAGTAATTGTTGTAGCGTTACCATCAGTAGTCAGACCGTTAACAAGAGCCATATAAATCTGTGCAACAGTAAGGTTCTTTTTCATTGCTTTATCTTTATCTATATCAAGAACAATCTGCTTATCAGCATTTTCCTGACCATTGGTAATATCAGTAAAGCCATTGACTTCAGATGCAATTTTCATTATATCTTTGCTGATTTTTAACAGTTCAGAATCATCCTCACCTGTAATATTAACCTGAAGTCCACTTCCGAGCATTGAAGATGTATCCATATTACTTGCTGAAACAGAATAGTCATCCAAATCTTTTTTATCGAGGATATCTTCCATTTTAGCTGCAATTTCAAAGTTTTTATCAGCATAATCCTCATCTAAAAGAACCATTATCATGAAGCTCTTATCGCCTCCGCCACCTCCCATGGCAGAACTCATGGAAAAGTTTGAAGAAAGCATGGTTCCAACAGTTTCAACACCCTTTATTTCCTTAATCTGCTTTGAAATATCATCCATGACTTTAAAGTCTTCTTCCATAGAAGTATCTGGATTTGCAGTAATATTGGCACTTAACTGTATACTACCCATATCCGGAATGATAACCATTCCAGTATTCAGTGACTTCACTATACAAAATACTAGTAATCCAACAGCAACAATCAAAGGAATAATCTTAAATCTAAGACAAAATCTTAAAAGCTTTTCATATGCATTAGTTAATGCATCAAACCACCTGTGAGGCTTTTGTGTCGATTTTTTTAGTAGAGTTGAACCCATCATAGGAACAACTGTTAATGCTACTACAAGACTTGCTATAAGTGAATAAGAAATAGTAAGTCCCATATCAGATAAAAGCTGTCGTGTCAGACCTTCCGTAAAAAGCAATGGAAGGAATACACAAATTGTTGTTAATGTAGACGAGAATATAGCCGCAGCAACCTGATTAGCACCCATAATTGCCGCTCTTACAGCACCTATTCCCTTATTTCTAAGCCTGTATATGTTTTCTATAACAACAATAGAGTTATCTACAAGCATACCTATACCAAGAGCAAGTCCCGACAAGGAAATCATATTCATGGTTATATTGGTAAAGTACATAGCAAGAATAGCAAAAAGTACACTTAAAGGTATTGAAAATGCTACGACAATAGTCGGTCTTATATCTTTTAGGAATATAAAGAGCACAATTATCGCAAAAAGTGCGCCCCATAAAAGATTTGATATAACAGAATCAACGATAATTCCGATATAATCACCCTGATCCATAAGATTCAGTATATGAAGTTTTTTATCTTTCTTAGCAAGGGCATTTAGCTTATCATTTACTCTTTTCGATACTTCCGATGTTCCGGAACTTGATGACTTGTATACAGCCAGTACAACTCCAGGTTCACCGTTTTTCTTAGTATAAATCTCAGAAGAATTGTCAATAATTGTAATATCGGCTACATCCTTAAGTCGTATATCACCAATTTTCTTTATATGAGTTAAAAGCAGATTTGCTATATCTTCATCACTCTTATTCTTCTCATCGACCTTAAGAAGATACTGAGTATTACCTTGATTAATGTAACCGGCCGGCATGGAGAAGTTTTCTGCTTCAATTATCTGGGAAAGCGATTCTATAGTTAGAAGCTTATCAAGATTAGCATTTTTAAGAGCTTCTTTTCTGCTCTTTTCATAAGAGTCTTTTGCTCCTTTTATTTCTTTCTTACTGTTTTCGAGTGTTGTCTTTGCATTGGAAAGCTGAGCGGAGCCGGAGCCAAATGCAGCGGCTGCTGTAATCTTACCTGATTCAACATTTTCATAATTATCCGTAGCTTCCTTTATCTGAGTCTTAACTGCCTTTGCTGCACCCTTTGCAGTAATAATTTCCATCTTAAGGTTTGCAAGCTCAGTATCAATCTGAGGAATACGAGTATTAACTATATCGTATAATTGCTTTAGATTCTTATATTTAAGATTTTCAGCAATTTCCTTCTGTCCCTGTTTTTCAAGCAATTCTCTATAATAATCCAATTTTTCAGGATGATCTAGAGCATCCTTTATATCCTTTGGAGTATTTTCAGCAATTCCCTTTACCTGAGCATCGGTAGCAGCCTTTGACTGAGCTTCTACTGTAGCTTTGATGGTAGCCTGTGACTCAGCCGGAAGAGATGAAAGCATACTCTCAACGTTTGATTCTGTGATTTTTTCTGTAGAACCGGACTGATTATATGCAGACTGTACAGCCGCAATAAGTGCCTGAGTATAAATAGTATTATACATAGCATTATAACCTTCTCCGGTACTAAAGGAATTTTTAATCTTTTTAAGTCCATCATTCATAGCATTGTAAGAATCTACAACACCGTTTTTCTTAGTATAAGCCTCTTTTTCAGTTTTTAATGTAGTTTTATAAGCTTTAAGACTTTGAAGATTTGATTCATAAGCTGCCAATGTAGCAACAGCCTGATTCATCATCTTGGTAAACTTCGCCATTTGATCAGACTTTTCTTTCTGCTGTTCAGAAAGATCGTTTTCCTTATTTTCAAGCTCTTTCTTCGCATCATCAAGCTTCTTTTCGGCTTTGTCGAGCTTTTTCTTTGCCTTTTTTAGTTTTTTATCTGTTGTTGAAAGAATATCCTCGTTAATCTCATCAATTTTTTCTTGATTTAATCTTACCTCAACCGATTTTTCTATAATACCTGAAGCTTCAACATTTGCAACACCGTCAAGCCTTTCAATTTCAGGGATCACCTCTTCTTCTACATATGAAGCAAGCTCAGTACCCTCTAATCCATCGTAAGTAACGCTGGTATAAAGGTTTGCTACCATATCCATACTTATTTCCATAAGCATGGGTTCACCACATTTTTCAGGAAGCTTTACCTGATTAAGTGCCGAAGAAAGCTTAACCATTGCACTATCCATATTAGTTGAAGATGAAAACTCCAATATAGTTGTGGCATAGTTTTCGCTGGCAGTTGATCTAAAAGTTTCTACACCGTTAACAGTTGAAACGCCGGCTTCTATAGGATCTACAACTTCAGTCTCTACTTCCTGGGGAGATGCACCTGTATAGGTTGTAACTATAACAACATACGGGAGATCAAGCTTTGGAAGAAGGTCAGATGTCATGTTATAATAACCGGCTACACCTAAGACTGTAAGTATTAAAACCGCAACTATTACCAGATAAGGTCTTTTTACACTAAATTTTGGCATATTTCTCTCCTTGATTAAAAACAATTATTACAATTTACAAATAATAATTTTTTAAAATTTATAGTTTATTGTCATTTTATTATCTTTATATAATATATCTGCACACGCACCTGATACTATTGGCATAGCAGGTGGTAAATGTCCAAAATCACAATCCATAATAACACTTACGCCCAGGTTTTCCAATTGATTTAAAAAGGCATTGAACTTATCAAGACCAAACATAGGCTCATCAAAGTGATATGGTCTTCCGATTATTACACCCTTTATATACTTAAACCAATCAGCATTTTTTAATTCCCACATACCGCGTCTAATACTAAAAACATTTAAATCACAGGATTCTAAAAACCAAATAAAACCATCCTCTTTATATTTTTCAAGGAATTCAGTAGTTTTGTCATATTTGGTTCCTACAAGATTTAAAAGACAATCAAGACATCCTCCTACTAATCTACCTTCCATATGAAGTTCGCCTGTTTCCTCGAAGAAATCATTATAATCATTGATATTTGCGCTTTCAGATACATTTTCCTTATGTTTAAATGCCTTCATACAGTTTTTTTCAGTCAGGTTATAAGAAACAAGCGGATTTTCTTCAGTCTTAAGAGATTCTATTTCCCACATATCATAATTACTTACAAAGGACCTTTGTCCAGTGAGAATTTCCAGCGTATCAGTATGAGATGTGTGATAATCAGAACCAAAAGCCGGAGCACAAGGGCCGTAAAGAGCCATGGTATCGCAGATAGTTGTCAATGGATATATAAAATTTGTATTATCTGAATAACCCAAATACCATTTAGGTTCGCTTTTTTTAATGAGATCAAAATCTATATAATCAAGTATCTCACACATAAGCTCTCCGCCACCACAGCTCATGATGATATCTATATCCTTATCTGTATATGCTTCTTGTAGCTCTTTTGCACACAGATATGGAGTATTGCTTATTCCTACTCCCTTGCCTTCATAAGAATTGGGTCCTATTTTTAAAGCATAGCCTGCTGCCTCAAATTTCTCTAATGCTTTACTAAAACATGTTTTATAAGGCTCGATATTACACCCAAAAGAAGGGGCTACAAATCCTATTGTTCCATTCATATGTAAATATTTGGGTCTTCTCATAAGCATCCTTTCCATAGATACATGAAAGCTATCTATTTGAAAAATAAAGTATAAAAACAATTCTATTATCTATCAGTCTATAAGCTTCAGTGCTTCTTGAGCAATCTTTAGTTCTTCGTTGGTTGGAACAACCCAAACAGGTACTTTGGAATCAGGAGCGGTTATAAGTCTTTCAACACCTGTTTCATGATTAGCAAAGTTATCCAGTTTACAGCCTATGGCATAGAAACTTTTTACCATCATACCTCTTAGAACGGAATTATTTTCCGGCACACCACCACAAAGTGCTATAACATCAACTCCACCAAGTGCCATGTAGTAAGCTCCAACATATTTTCTTAATCTGTATATCATCATATCTATCGCATATTTTGCATAGATATGACCCTCCTTCTCTTCTATGAGGAGGTCTCTGTAATCACTGGAAATATCGGATATACCTAGAACTCCGGAGTTTTTATTCAGTATCTTAGTAACTTCTTCAACTGTCTTATTTTCTTTTTTGCATATATAGTCAATTACACCTGGGTCTAAATCCCCTGAACGTGTGCCCATACACAATCCTTCAAGGGGTGTCATACCCATAGATGTGTCTATGGATTTTCCGTTTTTAACGGCACAAACAGAGGCACCATTACCGATATGACATATAATAACTCTTGAATTATGATAATCAAGACCCTCTAGTTCGCAAACTCTTTCAGAAACATAGCTATGTGAAGTGCCATGGAAACCATATCTTCTAACTCCAAAATTTCTGTAATACTTCAAAGGAACTGCATAAAGATAAGCTTTTGCAGGCATTGTCTGATGAAAAGCCGTATCAAATACACCAATTTGAGGTATGTCAGGCATAAGATCCATACATGCCCTGATACCAACAAGATTGGCCGGATTATGGAGAGGAGCTAAATCTGTTACTGCTTCTATTCCCTCTATAACTTCTTCGTCTATTAAAACTGAGTGTGCAAACCTTTCACCACCGTGAACTATACGATGACCTACTGCATTAATCTCATCTAACGTTTTTATAACGCCTACTTTCTTATGAAGTAAAGCATCGATTATATCATTTAATGCGGCTTCATGATCATGAGCATCAACCGGTTTAACATTTTTATTACCATGAACTTTATATGTAAGAAGACCGTCTATACCTATACGCTCAACCTGTCCGGAAGCCATAACATGTTCATCTTCCATGTTTATAAGCTGAAACTTAATTGACGAACTACCACAATTAACCACTAAAACTTTCATATCTATTGTTTCAAAATGCTTTTGAAATTACCTTCCTAAATATTATCAATAACCCCAAAAATAGGGATAATTGTAGATTTATCAAAAAATAAGACAAAAATACAATTTGAAACTACATTTTAACAATTAAACTTATAAATATCAACCATATTTTATTAAATAATAAAAAAGCAGTAAGTAAAAAAGGTGCGATTTTTTAATCGCACCCAACAATTATCTTAATGTAAGTCTGTATACAACAGGTTTATCGCTCTGTACAAATGGAGCATGAATAACCATCTTATCCTTATCCCTGGTATACTCAGGCTTCTCCGAATAACCTAATACAGTGAAATCATCGATTATTCCATGGAAATCTTTGCTTTCTTCACCCATACTCTTTACTATTATATCTTCACCATGCTGCTGCATAGGAATAATATAGATATGGTTTTGTCTGCAGGTAAATCTTATATCAGTATAATCGAAATCCTTTCTGCCCTGCTCAGAGAACATTCCTTCTACAACCTCGGTATTTCCTTCTGACTGTACTCTCCAAGGATGAGATTCATATATTGCTTCTCCGTTTATATCCATCCATTCACCTATCTGTGTAAGAAGTTCAACCTCTTCATCACATATGGTTCCGTCGGACTTAGGGCCTACATTTAACAGCAGACATCCATTTTTACTAACTATATCAACAAGATCCTGCAAGATATGTGTAACATTTTTAAATTCATTCTGCTCAGTATAGCACCATGAATTAAATGCCATGGAAGTATCTGCCTGCCAGTAGAAAGGCTTAGCTTCTGCAAAGTGACCTCTCTCCATATCCAGGATACCGGTTCCGAGCATCATAGCATCGTGCTTATAGGATATACCAACCTTCATACCCCACTCATCTGCTCTGTTATAGTAATAAGCTATAAATTTCATAAGGTAGGGCTTTACTGATTCATGCTGTATCCACCAATCAAAATATACCATAGAAGGTTTATACTTCTCTACCAACTCAACATTACGTGCAAGCCAATCAAGTAAGAAATCTTCCGGCGGAGCGGGACTAAACATATCCATATCTCCTGCTTCAGGAATAGAAGGATAATAATAATCTCCCAATTTCATAGGATCTTTTACATCACTATCGAAATCCTTTCCATGTGAGAAGAAAAAAGCATGCTCTACTCTATGATTGGATTCACAGAAAACCATGTCCTGTTTTAGAATCTCTTCTTTCAATTCCCCTAAAACATCTCTGTGCATAGCCATTTGCTTAGAGTTATACTCACTTATCTCAGAGTCATACATCTGAAAACCGTCATGATGCTCTGCAACGGGCATTACATACCTTGCTCCGGCTTTCTTAAAAAGACGAACCCACTCAGCAGGGTCAAAATTTGGAGCTGTAAACATGGGAATAAAATCCTTATATCCAAATTTTGTATGTTCTCCATATGTATCTCTGTGATGTTGCCACTCATCCATGGATTGTATATACATATTTCTTGAGTACCACTCATTTCTAAAAGCCGGAATACTAAAAAGACCCCAATGAATGAATATACCAAATTTGGCGTTTCTAAACCACTTCGGAACCTCATAATCTTCAAAGGAAGACCATTCAGGCTTATACTTCCCCTTTTCATTGACATCTTCTAATATCTTTAAATATTTCTCTTGAACTTTCACCCAATACCCCCTTTATTAAAAATAATATGGAGCTGCGGGGAGTCGAACCCCGGTCCGAACCCACTTCCAATGTTCTTCTACTGTCATAGTCAGTGTACTTATAATTCCCTCTAATAATCGCCCACTAACAGGCTATTATTGTCAGTAGCTTCATAAATACGAACATACCGCAAAGCTTAAGTATGTACGTTGTCCCGCTTTAGTCGATGCCGAACATCCCTACTGCGGGTCGTAGGGAGCCGACAGGCTGCGATTAGGCAACCATTGCTAATGTTTTATTATCAGCGTTTATATTTAATTCGGATTATTAACGTGATTCCCGACACACGGACAGCTTCACCATCTTCTATAAGCCCGTCGAAACCAGTACAACCCCGTAAGATGTAATAGCTTAATAATTATAGTATGTTAACACCTATTAAGTCAACTCCTTAATTTTTAAGGTTTTGTAATAATTTTACTTAATAACAGCACTCCCACCTTTTCAGCTATAAGATATTTGCACTCATGCCTTTGAGGCACATTTTCTATGATAATTGTATAAGCTTCTGTATTCCCCTTAAAGTCTATAGCAATATAGACTTTTCCGGGTTCACTGAAATCTTTATTTGAGGGATCTACATTGCCAAATGTACCTGTAACACCTATTCCAACGTCTGTTTTATAATAGCTTCTGGCGGCATTTGCCATAGCTTTAGCAGTTTCTTCTGAGTAAACAGAGTACTTATCTATAATTTCAGCCTTAACTCCTGCTTTAATCTTTGAATCGTTAGAATATGTTACAAAACTTCCTTTGAAAATCCCTGAAGAGCCTTCATTATCAGTAATAAGGGAAGCTATAAAACCTCCAGTAGCAGACTCCATGGCAGTTATTGTAATATTCTTTTCTATAAGATTTTTAGTTAATCTCTCATATATTTTTTCAACTGCATATTCATAATCATTATCTATACCATTCATTTTCTTTATCCTACATCTGATGCCTTACAACCTTATATTCATCATCCTTTATATAATAAGGACACTCTTTAAAGCTGTTCTGCAATATTCTTGAATAATCATCTTCATCCATATTCATATCACATATATATTCTTCATAATCTTCATCATAAGAATAATATACACAATTATCACAAATAATAGAATTACTCATAATGTAACATCTCCAATTCTAACCTTAAAGGTAATCTCATTAAATGACAGTTCACTTCCGTTGTAAAGAAGATTGTATCTTACATTTATTTCAATTTCAGATTCCAAAGGAGCCTCGGTTACATTTATGGATAATTCTTTTGTATCTGTCTCCATCCTCATACTACCGTAAGCAGTTACATAATCAAAGGGAATAAGCGTATTATTAATAAATGTCATGCAGGTATTAATAGAACCTCTTTTATTAATAACGATTTTTTCTTTATATATCTTCATCAAAACCTTTGATTCAGATTGATTTCCATTATCATCATGCATAACTTCATTATACTGCAGACAGTGCATCCCGGGAAGTTTTCTGTAATTTCCTGTAAATTCACTGTACATCTCGACTTTATCTGCTTCCTCTTTTCTGTTTTCAGATTGAATTGTCTTTATGCTTATATAAGCTTTTTTAATATGATTTCTCAAATTATTCTTCACACCCCTTCTTTATTTAGTTATACATCGATTATCTTCTTTTTTATAATAATACACAGACTCTAAAAAAACAAGTATTTAACCGTGAATAATCAAACTTTACAAAAGAATAGCTATATATGTATAATTTATATATTGTTAATTAATATAATCATTTTCAAAATATAGTTTTTTAAGCATTCAACAGGAGGAATATACATGTATTCAGTATTTATAGCAGATGATGAAAATATTATTCGAGAAGGTATAAAGTGCATAATTGACTGGAACAAAATAGGCTATGAAATAGTAGGTGAAGCATCTAACGGTCAGGACGCTCTTGATTATATGCTGAAAAACAATCCTGATCTTACACTCTTAGATGTACGTATGCCTAAAATAATCGGAACCGATGTGGTAAAGCAAGCCAGAGAAGCCGGTTTTACAGGAAAAATCATTATCTTAAGTGGTTTTACCGATTTTAAATATACACAGGCAGCTATAAAGTACGGAGTTGACTTCTATCTTACAAAACCCATAGATGAAGAAGAACTTTTAAATACAGTCACTGAAATCAAGAACGAATTAGATGAGATAAATAATAATGATAATTCCATATCTATGTATTATTTTTCAAGAACAAGAGAACTAATAATATATGATATCCTTCAAAATACAGCTGAGTACTCTGCTATCAATCCTGAAAATATGAATCTTAATTATGATATTTTTCAGGTTATCATATATGAACAATATAGTCATCATGATCAAAAGATTAAATACAAATTTTCAGATCTTTTAAATCTTTCAGGTAATACAACTGAACAATATGAATCTATAAATATTGATAATAACGAAGTTCTTTTACTTAAAGGTGAAAATATAATTAATAAATTTGATCATTTTATATCTCACTATAAAGAGAATAATATGCCACAAAAAAATTCTCCCATGGATACACTTTTTATATCACATGGAAGTATAGTTAATAATATAAAAGACATTCATCAATCCTACAAAGAAGCTAAACTCCTGTTACAAAGAAGATTCTTTTGCAAGAGGAGTCAACATAACATAGGCATTAATGAACTCCCGAATCCTAACGAAAAAAAGGAAAGCCTGTGTAACTCCGAAACCCTCGAGGATTATACCACTACCTTTGTAAATCTACTTCAAGTAGGAAAGAAAAATCAGTTAAATGAACAGTTGGAATTATTATCAGAAAAGCTAACCTCTTCCTCAGATGATGTTGGACGTATAAAACTATTCTTAACCGATCTTTTTATATCAGTTAAGGATAACATATCTCATCTCTATCATAATTCCAATATAGATTTTCTTTCCAACAGCGCCATAATTGAATTTATTACTCATCAGTACTACTTATACAGAATCATGAAATTCTATACAGAACAATTTGATATGATAATTGATTCTATCGGAAATGTATCTAGTGACAGTATACTGGATAATATAATACATTATATCAAGCACAATTATATGAATGACATAAAACTAGAAACCATTGCTCCAATGTTTGGATATAATAATTCATACCTTGGTAAGATATTTAATCAAAAAGTAGGTTGTGGATTCAATATTTTTGTTGATACCATTCGTATACAAAAATCAAAGGAACTGTTAGAAAACAGTTCCCTTAAAGTTTATGAAATAGCCGAAAAAGTTGGTTATCACAACGTCGATTATTTTCATACAAAATTCAAAAAATATGTAAATATATCGCCTGCCGAATACAGAAAGCAATATAAGAAAAATAACAATCAATAAGCATTTAAGCAAGCTTGCCATCACTTAATACAGGAAGTCTACCCTGCTTAAGTATGGTGGTATCCGAAACTTTATAAAGAATAGATTTCTTTACACACTTAATCTGTGTAAGCTGATATCCCTGTGGATAGTGTCCAGCACACTTCCACAGAGGTACAGTGACATTATCGTTATAATTATAAAGATAGATAGTGTTATTATAAAGAAAATAAAATAGATTTTCGGTATATTTGATCATACAAAGACCATCAACATTGTACTTAACAGTAAAGCTTTTCTTTAATAATCTAGGTCTCTCTATAATCCCTTTAACACCCATATACATAAATGTATTGTTATGATACCAAACTTGAGAAGTCAAATCTCTCCAGAACTTCTTATCATACTTAGTATTGGATGGATAGTTTTCTGAATCTAAATCTTTATATCCTTTTCCTTCAAAATCATAATCACTGCAAAGAAAATGATTATGCATAACAAGTCCAAACTGATCGGTTGAAGTTATGCTATCCACAGGATCATCATAAGCAAGATCTATATTGTACCAAAACTTTCCAAGTTTAATTTTATTCCACTGGTGTGACATACTCTCAGATGAAACCAATACATTTTTTATTCCTGCTTTTTCAAGGAGAAGCGCATAAGCCAGACTATAACCCTGGCAATTAGCCTTTCCCTTAACAAGTGCACCTATCTCTCTGGATAGAAAATGCTTAGTATCATCATTTTTATACTTAATCTTTGATATAAGATAGTCATGTAATAAGAGTGCTTTCTCAACTCTGTTCATAGTACTCTTTATAAGCGTCATAGCAATAGTTACTGAAGAATCAAGCTTTGCAACATCCTTCTTAATCTTCTTAATCTTTGGTGTTCCGTCTTCTTTAGCATACTCCGGAGCATAACCCAATACAATGGAAACAATGATATTGGTCGAACTGTTTCTGGAAACCTTATACTCTGTTCCTGTATAGAAAAGTCCGGGAGTAGAATTAACAACAGATGACATCATAGATTGTAATTCCTTATACTGAGTTTCATAATTTAGATTAAACTCACTTACATCTACTGAAGTCTTATACTCCTGATATCCTTTTATAATTTCTTTTTTTGCATTTTCAAAATCAGAAACCGCTGAACCCGATGCAGTCTTGGGTGATGCTGTAGGAGTTACGGTTGGTGTAGGTGTGGAAGTTGCCTTTGCTGTTGGTGTTGGGGACTGTGTCGTCTTTATAGTAGCTGTAGCACGTGGTGAAGGTGTGGGTGTAGCTGCCTTTATCTCTTTTTCGTTAAAAGAAAAGCACAAAAATAATACGATAGAATAAATAATAGTTTTAATATGCTTATTCATACATTATCCTCACATTCTAAATAAAATATTTACAAATATACTTTACACGTATTTTTATTAAAAATCAAATAACAACTTTATTACAATTTACTTTTTTATACCGGATATATGTGATATAAACTGCTGAGCAGCTCTTCCGGACATACCACCATGGTTTAATTCCCATTTATGTGCTTCACTTAAAAGTTCTTCTTCGGAGCAATTGATATTATCATAGTTTTTGGCAATACCCTTAACAATCTCATAATACTCCTTTTGATTAGGCTTGTAATAGCCTATGGTAACGCCAAACCTTGCAGCTAAAGAAATCTTTTCCTGCATAGTGTCAGACCTGTGTAGTTCATCGTCTGACATATCACTTCTGTCGCTCCACATCTCTTTTATCAAGTGACGCCTGTTAGATGTAGCATATATAAGTACATTTTGGGGCTTTGTCTCTAAACCGCCTTCAATAACAGCTTTCAGATACTTATACTCAGTCTCAAATTCTTCGAAAGACAAGTCATCCATAAATATTATGAACTTATAATTTCTGTTTTTAATCAAAGAAATAATTGCATTAAGATGTTTAAACTGATGCTTATACACTTCAATCATACGAAGTCCCTTAGGGTAATACATGTTAAGGATAGCCTTAATACTGGTAGACTTTCCTGTTCCTGCATCGCCGTACAGTAAGCAATTGTTGGCCTCTCTCCCCATCACAAAGCTTTCAGTATTTTCAATAAGCTTTTTCTTCTGTATATCATAACCTATGAGATCATCCAATGTAACGGAACTAAGACTTGTTATGGGTATAAGCAAATTAGGATTATTTTCCGGATAATTATCATTTAATCTAAAAGCTTTATTTAAACCAAAGTCACCTATACCTGTTTCCTGATAAGCATAAGTAACAACTTCGTATACCTCATCTGCGTTTTTAGCGTTTTCTATAGCGATACTTAAGGCCTTGACATTGTCGCTTACATTTTTATTATATATTTGCTCACTTTTCATAATAGCTTTATAATCAGATATTACAGAAAAGCAATTGATTCCAAGCTTATCTTCTATAACGCTAAAATCATAATTAAACAGCTTTAAAAATATATCGAAATCATTTTTAGCAAAACCACTTACACTTCCGGATAAAGGCTTGTGTTTTTCCGAAACCAGAGTAAAAGGATTTTCAAGAGTCAGTAGCAAATAACTAAGATAATTATGCCATAGATTCTTATCAAATCCATATCTGGTCGAAACATCTAAAAGCTTATGAATCTCTTCGTAGATATCAGATATTATTTGTTCTTTTACATAAACTTCATCAAAAAATCTTTTGCAGATATCAGAAAGAGATAATAATATACTATCCTTACCTAAATCTCTGTATATGATGAGACCGGAAACTAGTCTGTGCATAGAGTATCCTTTCGTTGTACTGTAATTATTACATTTTTTCAGGTACTTCAAGTCCGAGAAGATCTAAACCTTCACAAAGAAGCTTTAATACAAGCTTAGATAATACCATCCATGAAGCTCTAAGCTCCTCATCCTCATTTGTAAGAATCTTATTTTCATGATAAAAACGATTAAATTTTTCTGCTAATTCAAACAAGAACTGACATATCCTCTGTGGTTCATACTCAGCAAATGCATCTGTTATAATCTGATTCCACTTTACAGCAGTTAAAGAAACATCAGTTTGGAATTCATTATCAACAGCTTTTATCTTAACATCGTTAATATCAATATTCATATCCTTTGCTTTCTGAAGAAGTGACTTGATACGTACAGCAGTGTAAAGGATATATGGACCTGTATTTCCTTCAAAGGATGTAAACCTCTTTATGTCAAATATATAATCCTTAGGAGCAAGGTTACTTAAATCACCATATTTTATTGCAGCAAGTGCAACCTTATTGGCAGTTTCTTTTAATGTGTCTTCATCCATATCTCTGTCTGCCATCTTCTCAAGGACACTTTCATATGTTTCATCTATAAGATGTTCAAGCCTTAAAACTCCACCATCTCTGGTTTTAAAAGGCTTTCCGTCAACTCCGTTCATGGTTCCAAAGCCGATAAACTTAAGTTCAACATCATCTCCTATTATCTTTGTCTTCTTTGCACATCTAAATACCTGTTCAAAGTAAAGAGACTGTCTCTTATCAACTACGTAGAGTATTCTGTTTGGATTAAAAAGCTTACGTCTCTCAACTATAGTTGCAAGATCTGTTGTATTGTAAAGTGTAGCACCGTTACTCTTTAATATCATACAAGGTGGTATAGTCTGTGTATCGGTTTCTTCTGCAACATCCACCACAAGAGCACCCTGATCAATATGAGCATAACCCTCATCCTTCATATAAGAGACCATATCAGGTATATATTCCTGAGCGTCTGACTCTTTTTTCCAAAGGTCAAAATCAACATTTAATCTGGTATAGATAACCTTAAGATCTGAAACAGAGACATTGATAATATGCTGCCAAAGTGCGATATAACCTCTTCTTCCCTTCTGAAGCTGAGCTGTTGCTTCCTGAGCAAGAGCTTTATAAGCATCATCCTCCTTAGAAAGAGCATTTGCATATGGATATATCTCTTCAAGATCTGACATGGTAAATGGAGGTTCTTTAGGATAATCTCCTTCATATGAATCATCAAAATATACCAATTCCGGCTGTCTTTTACTTAACTCTGTAATTATAAGACCAATCTGAAGACCCCAGTCACCTAAGTGAACATCACCCACAACATTGTGACCTACGTATCTTGCCAATCTCTTTATGGATTCTCCTCTTACTGCAGAACGTAAATGACCTACATGAAGAGGTTTGGCAACATTCGCTCCGCCATAATCAATAACTATGGTATCCGGATTAGAAACCTTTATAAAACCAAGATTCTCATCCTCGTCCATAGCATTTAAGTAATCCGCAAGTGCTTCATCACTTACAATAATATTGATAAATCCGGGTTTAACCACTTCTATAGACTTAAATAAATCATTATCTTTTACTATATTAACTACATCATCAGCTATCATGAAAGGAGCTTTATGATACTCCTTTGCTGCAGAGAGTGCGCCATTGCACTGATATTGACAAAGGTCAGGTCTGTCAGAAAGCTTTACACGAGCGTACTTGGCATCATAACCACAGGAACTAAACCCCTTAGTCATTATGTTTTCTATCTTGTTAATAAAAAACTCAAAATTGTTATTCATATCTTTTCTCCATTCTTATATTTGAACATAAGTAATTGAAAACAATTAATAATATAATAAATAAAAAGTTATTTATTATTTTCAATCAACCTATCTATAATATCATAAAATCCTTCAAATGTCTTGTAGCAACATTCAGGATTTTTAATAATTATATTACCGGTCTTTAGACCGAGTACCGTAAATGACATGGCAACCCTGTGATCATCATAGGTTTCAACTTCTCCACCATTAATTGCTCCAGGATAAACAGTAAAAGAATCTTCATCCATATCACATCTTAATCCAAGAAAATTAAGTATATCATGTATAGCTTTAATTCTATCGGATTCCTGACCTCTGATGTGAGAAATACCATAGACTCTTACAGGCGATTCACAAAATGGTGCAATAGCGGCCATAGTTAATGACTGGTCTGAAAAATCCGAAAAATCAGCTTCAATACCTGTTAGTATTCCATTCTTTGGACCATATAATATAAGACTATCTTCCCAGGTAAGTTTACATCCCATCTTTTCAAGTATATATATAAATTTCATATCACCTTGAAGAGAATCTTTCCTGATATAATTAACCTTACACCTTCCACCAGTCAGTGCAGCAAGTGCATAAAAGTAACAAGCCGAAGATATATCCGGCTCTATAGCATAATCTTTACACTTATAATCCCCGCCTGTTATGATATATGTATTTTCATCCTTAGATTCAATCCTGCCACTAAAACCAAACTGATTCATCATCTGTTCAGTCATAAGAACATAAGATCTTGCTTTGCGATTACCTGTAAGGATAATAGTTGACTTTTTAAATTTTAAAGGTAATATCATCAGCAATCCGCTTAAATATTGACTGCTTTTATCAATATTTAAGTGAATAAGCACCTCTGAATCATAATCAGGAAAACTTCCCTTTTTAATATCAATCGGAAAGCTTTTTTCATGTCTTTCTATACAAGCACCAATTTCTATAAGGGCAGTATAAAGCTCGTCCATAGGTCTTTGGGCCATCTGAGGATGTGAATCTATATGGATATCATCTCCAAATATAGCTAAATAAGCTGTTAAAAACCTGGCAGCAGTTCCTGCCTTCCCTACATTTATACTTGCCTTAGTACTAGGCAGCGCACCTCCAAGTCCTTCTATTTCAACAGTATTTTCATTTTCAAGAACCTTTAAGTCAAAGCCAAGAGACATAAGAGAATCAATAAACGCTCTTGAATCCTCACTAAAAAGAACATTACGAAGAATAGTTTTTCCTTTAGCTAATGCACCCAAAAGTAACGCTCTGTTTGTTATGCTTTTTGACCCTGGAACTGTCACGCATATATCAGGATTATCAGAAATTTTTTTTACAAAATATTCGCTCATATACGTCCTTCATCTTCTATTTCAGATAAAACTTTAACGATATTAGAAGAAGAATACCCCTTTCTGTAAGCTTTAGCCATAATCTTTTGTTTATCTTCATATGTTATACTATAAATATCATACTTAGACAATATTTTTTTCATATCATTTCTTAAAGCATCGAGTTCATCATAAGTTTCATCCTCTAAAACTATGTCTATTATATTATCACTTACAAATCTGTTTTTTAAATCCTGTCTTATGCGCTTTAAGCTTCTTTTATCCTTATATCCTTCTACAAAGTGCTTTGCATATCTTAAATCATCTATGTAATTAAAGCTTTTTGCATACTCTACTGAGGCGTCAATCTCATCCTCTTCAAAGCCCTTTTCTTTAAGCTTTTTTCTTACCTGACCTTCAGTTTTATCTGAATCTAAGAGATAAGAAAGAGTTTTAGAAATTGCTTCTTTATATGCAGGATCGATCTCTTCATACATCAAAGATACGGATACGTCATCAGACGTATCCGTACCACTTTGTTCAATATGATTAAATCCTCTTTGTATACCTAGTTTTTTAAAATCATCATTAATCAATTGCTATACCTTCATCCTCTTTTTTTGATGTTTTCTTCTTTGGCTGAGCATCTTTCTTTTCTTCTTCGGAAGAAGCTCCTTCATATGTTTCTCCAAAGAGTTTTTCACGAAGCTTTCCTTCAATCTCAGCATACATCTCGGGATGCTCTGTAAGGAAGGTCTTTACATTCTCTCTACCCTGACCTATACGCTCGGTATTGTATGAGTACCATGCTCCGGACTTATTTATGATATCCTGATCAGCAGCAAGATCAACTATCTCACCAACCTTTGATATACCTACACCGTAAACAATATCAACTTCTGCTTCCTTAAAAGGAGAAGCAACTTTATTCTTAACAACCTTGATTCTTGCACGACTTCCTACAACTTCTCCGTCTTTCTTGATTTGCTCTCCTCTTCTTACTTCAAGTCTGATAGATGAGTAGAACTTTAAAGCACGTCCACCTGTAGTAGTCTCAGGATTACCAAACATAATACCAATCTTCTCACGAAGCTGATTTATAAAAATAACAGTACAGCTTGTCTTACCTATGATACCTGTAAGCTTTCTTAAAGCCTGAGACATAAGTCTTGCCTGAAGACCAACATGCGAATCTCCCATATCTCCGTCAATTTCAGCCTTTGGAACAAGAGCTGCAACAGAATCCACAACTAAGATATCTATAGCACCTGAGCGAACCATGGTCTCTGTTATCTCCATAGCCTGCTCTCCGTTATCAGGCTGTGATATATATAAATTATCTATATCAACACCGATTCTTTCTGCGTAAGCCGGATCAAGAGCATGCTCAGCATCTATAAAACCTGCGATTCCCCCAAGCTTCTGAACTTCAGCTATCATATGAAGTGCAACTGTAGTTTTACCACCTGACTCAGGTCCATATATCTCTATAATTCTTCCCTTTGGTATACCACCTACACCAAGAGCTCTGTCAAGTCCGAGTGAACCTGAAGGAAATGTCTCAACCTGCATATGGGAATTATCTCCCATCTTCATAATAGCACCCTTTCCGTATGCTTTCTCAATCTGTGCCATAGCAGATTCAAGTGCTTTTCTCTTGTTTTCATCAATTTCTATCTTTGCCATAATGCCTCCAAATAAAATTACTAACTTGCGATTTTTATCACTTATAAGATAATATCACGAACACTTGTTCGTGTCAACTATAAATCACTAAATGTAATATATCAGATTATTGTTTTTGAATCAATTGATTAAATCAACAAAAAACAATCTTAAAAATTATGAATAAATCATTGATAATCACATTTTAAAACAAAGAAATCACATTCTCAAACGACTTCCGTCATAACGCTCCAGTGCATTTAACTGATGTAGGATATGTGATATATTATTATCAATATCATCTCCTGCAAGTGTAAGATCCATACTCAGTGCCATGAAGGATACCGACTTTTCATCCAGATATTTTCTGTATTTTCTTATTACTTCTTTTTTAGAAGAAGGCTTGTCGGCATCTAAAAACATATCAATAGCCTGTTTTCTGATGGTTTCCTCGTTTACATCAGGTGAATTGTTAGCATTATCAGAAACAAATTGATTAATCCTGGTATTTGAAATATTAGTGGGATTATCAAATTCTGTAGGACTATCTGTTTTTTTTGCATTTTCCTCTGTTAATGATATTTTTTCAAATCTGTACTTTTCATTAACACTCTTTCTTCCTTCCGGTACCAATGATGTAAATTCTTCTAAATCTCTAACCCATAGACCGTATGGAGGATACATAGCCTGATATACAACAACCTTCCTCATATCCTCGCATTCACTTGCTATACCTTTTACCTGATATATATTACCTTTAAAATGTCTGTAAAAATCGCCGGGATTAGGATAGTTTATATTTGTGTTATCCATTGATTTCCTCCCTAATTTTCATTAGTATAGCAGCTTCTAAACGTTTCTTTTGTATACCGCATGCCACATCATAAGAATCCAGTATATCTCCGTTAAAATTATAATTATTGGCGTTACACCCACCGCTGCAGTAGTACTTCGCCCAGCACTTCTGACACTTTGGCTTTGAGTAAACATGAGCCTTAGAAAACAGCTTCTTTATATCTTCATCTAAGGTCTTATCCAGAACACTTCCCATGCAAAACTCATCCTTTCCGACAAACTGATGACATGGATATATATCACCGTCGGGTGTTACTGAGATATATTCATTTCCGCTGCCGCATCCCCTTAATCTCTTTATGATACACGGTCCCTGATTAAGATCAATCATAAAATGGAAAAAATTAATGAATTTTCCTTCATCCTTGATAGCCTGAATCTCATCCACAAGTCTGTCATACTCTTCATAGATACGATCTAAATCTTTTTCCGTAATAGCATAATCCATGGTTGGATCTTCCATAACAGGTTCAACGGATATCTGATCAAATCCTTCTCTGTAGAGAGAAAGGATATCCTCTGTAAAATCTAAGTTATATCTGGTATATGTACCTCTTACATAATACTCTTTATCGCCTCTCTTAGAAACCAGCTTTTTAAAGTTCTTTATAATTCTGTCATAAGAGCCGGAGCCATCTACACGAGGGCGCATACGATCGTTTATTTCTTTTCTTCCATCTATAGAAAGAACAACATTCGACATATTTTCATTAATATAATCAACATCTTCATCAGACATAATCATTCCGTTGGTTGTAATGGTAAAACTAAAGTTCTTATCATATTCCTTTTCTTTTGAACGGGCATAATCAACCACCTGCTTTACCACACCAAAGTTTATCATAGGCTCTCCGCCAAAGAAATCCACTTCAAGATTAGGTCTGCCTACACTTCTTTCGAGAAGAAAGTCAATAGCAGCTTTACCGGTCTCAAAATCCATGAGTTTTCTGCCTGTTCCGAAGTCTCCGGTAGAAGCAAAGCAGTACTTACATCGCAGATTACAATCATGTGAAATGTGAAGGCACATGGACTTTATGGGTGAATTAACAGAAGTATTGGCATACTCTTCATACTGATCGGGTGCATAAAGCATGCCTTTCTCATATAGCTCTTTAATATCATCAAAGCACTCTTTTATCTCTGCTTCAGCATACTTATTTTTGTTATCGGCTGTTACCTTAGCTAAACCCTCTTCTAAAGTCTTATCCGGATTAGTAAAATACTCTTCAAGCTCTTCTACAATATCATAAGTTATATCATCTACAAGATGAACTCCGCCACTGTTAACGTCTAAAAGGACATATAAGTCCTTTGCTTTAAATTTATGTATCATAATACCCTTAAAACCTCTCTTCAAAGAAAAAAGCTGTCAATCATGGAAAACCCATGAAACAGCTTTATCCTTAATAAAAAATGAAAAAATTATTTTTCTTCTTCGCGCTTACATGCCTGATTTCCTACAGTACATGATGTCTTGCAGGCTGACTGACATGAAGCCTGGCACTTACCACATCCACCGTTCTGAGCAGACTTAGCAAGATTAGCTTTATTAATTGTAACGATATGCTTCATTAGTAAAGCCTCCTTCCATATAACTTAGGGGAAGATGTCATAAACCCCATATATTGGTATGTTATCATAAGACAAAACAAAATACAAGGATAATTTGAGTAATAATTAAATCTGTAAATCAATATATCTGTTATTTTTAAGGTATATAAGAAACCCCTCTAATCCTTCACATATATCATCATAGGTTTCGTCAAAATTCCCGGTATACCATGGATCAGCTATACTTCTAGGGTTTTCAGTATAATCAAGTAGTAATGAAATCTTTTTTTCATGATCTTGTCCAAATATTCTAAGCATATTTTTATAATTCCATTGATCCATGCCTATAATATAATCATAATCCTTATAATCGCTTCTGGTAATCTGTCTTGCTCTATGCTTTAATACGGGAATATGTAAACTTTTTAATTTTGATACAGTTCCGTAATGTGGTCCGTTTCCAAGTTCTTCTGTGCTTGTTGCAGCAGAATCAATATAAAATTCACTTGAAATATTTAATTTATTAACCATATCCTGAAATACAAATTGGGCCATAGTGCTACGGCAGATATTGCCGTGGCAGACAAATAAAATCTTAATCAAAATAAAAATCCTCCTAAAATGAAGCGTTTTGGCGTGTTTTGGCGCATTTTGCCCACTATAAAAAAAGGCTTTTGTCCAATAAGAAATCAAATAAATCTATTGTCAATATACCATCGTCATCATACATTGGATTCAAACCGGTTTTAGCAACCACTATTTTCTTAAAAGAATCATCTATATTTTTAAGACTTTTTTTCTCCTGTTCCTGCTTTGATCTTTCATTGATTGATAATGCAGATTGAATATAAAACTTTTGATTACCTTTGCTAGCTACAAAATCCACTTCCAATGCTTTCTGTGCATAAATATGCTTGCCATTAACATCAATTCTTTCTGTCTTCTCACTAATATTGACCTCACCGACATCAACGTTGAATCCTCTGTACCTTAGTTCATTATATATAATATTCTCCATAATATGGGGTTCTTCTATTTGCCTAAAGTTTAATCTGGCATTTCTTACTCCAATATCCTCAAAATATAACTTAAATGGAGAACCTATATACTTTCTTCCCTTTATGTTGTATTTCTTGGCTTTTGAAACCACAAAGGCATCTTGAAAATAGTCTATATAGTCACCTACCGTATCAGCCGTAATACTTTTATCCAACACACTTTTAAATGTATTTGTTATCTTTCTTGCATTTATAGGACTAGCTATCATGGACGCCAGAATATCAAATGTATCTGCTAGTTCCACTTTTTTCTTAATCTTGTTATGAGTAATAATATCTTTCAGATAAGTCTCTTTACATAAATTTTCCAGATACGAGAATTTTTCTTCCTCGCTTATCATCTGTGCTACAAGAGGAATACCACCTGTAACAACATATTCTCTCCATGCTTTTTCGGGTGTAATATCAATCGCCTGCATGTATTCTGAGAAAGCAAGCGGAAGCACATGAACTATCGTACCTCTTCCTTTAAACTCTGTCGCAATGTCTGATGACAAGAATCTGGAATTAGATCCTGTAACATAAATATCAAAGTTATTGTGTCTCAATAAACCATTAAGTGTCCCAACAAATCCATCCAATAATTGAACTTCATCAAGTAATAAATAAAATTCATCTTTTTCATTGGTTTTATCTTTTATATATGCTCTAAATTTCTTTGCATTTATATAAAATTCATTTGGACCCATTTTAATTCTCGTTGGCTCATCTATAAAATATGAATCAAGCAAATCTATATCTTCATCAGAATCAAAGGCAAAACGAATGATATTTGTACTAGAAACACCCGTATTCAAAAGATATTTATAATATAGTTCATTCAATATATATGACTTTCCAGCCCGTCTGCATCCTGTTATTACTTTTATTAAACCATTCTGCTTACGATCAATCAGGCGATTTAAATATATTTCTCTAGAATACACCATATCACAGTCTCCTTTTCGCAAAGTTCTTTGGAAAATTTCGATTATATTTTACCATGTATCCTTGTAGATTTCAATCCTTTTTCGATTTTATTCAAAGTTCTCTGCATTTATTCGAAAAGGGAAAGTCTTACTACTAAGGATTTTCATTTAATAATCGAGTTAATCCAGCAAGCAATTCATCCCATTCATTTAGACTATAATCAATATCACATACAGATGTGATGCTATTATCATTCGAAAAATTATACCTATTGACATTTAATACACCCTTAGTATTTATTATGTTCCATGTATGTAGATGTGCTTTTCTATTCTTTATCAAAATCGACAATAATTCAAGAAACAAATCTTCAAACTGTGTAAAACCTGTGTAAAACTTGGTTTCTAAATGCTACAAACACCTATAAATCGAGACTTTTCGAGAGTTGTAAGTTTATTGCCGTGGCAGACGAAAAGTATCTTAATCATATAATTCTCCTGTCACGAAAAAACTATCTTACAATTCGACTCCCTGCAGGATATTCTAAGCCAATAAAAAGGCGGCTGACATAGAAATGAAATTACTCTCCATCAGCCGCTATTCTTATACTTTCTGGCAGAACTCAAGGCTCACCCAGCCTATACCGCTCTTCAGCCTTCCCCATCCAGCCGCAGAACCCTGACCAGCTTTCACTTCCAAAACCGTGTATATTCCAGGGGGCCAGAACTGAACCCTGTCATAGTTAGTTCCCGGACCTTTCCTGATATTCAAATCCGAAATACTGACCTTCACCAGAAACGGAACCTTCACCGCCGCCAGAATCCTTCACATCATATTCTGTCAGCTTCCACTTCTCGATAATGGAGCAAAAATTCTTCAATTATTTCTCTACATCAGTCTTTCTTCAGTTTTGCAAACCCGTAAACCGCTAGTACCCCGGTATAGATGGTTGCACTGTATGTACTGAACCTTTCAAAAACTCCAAAATACTCCTTCGGTGCATTCTGACTTCCGACCACCCCGAAAAACATAGCAACAAGCGAAACGATTGCAACAATTCCAAGTAAACGATACTTTCCTTTAAAACTTCCGATTGCAATCAGAATCAAAGATACAATCGACAGCGGAACAACCAGCGCCGTCAGCACATAAACATGGATAAAGGACTGTACTGAACCGTCATATCCGCTTCCGGTAAGCGGAAAGAGTGCATATCCGATAGCAGAAATACCTTGCATGACCGCAAATAGATATATTCCTATTCTCAGACTCTTTCGCTCATTTCTTACCAGAACGGAAAGACATACACAACATATACATGTAAAAATCTTGTATACGGTCACATAGCCACTTGCAACTGCAAAAGAAGGTGCATCTGTTGCGGTTAAATCACTTACCGCCTGTTCCATCCAATGATATCCTGGATAATGAGCCGCACCGATAATATCATGTAAAAGATAGAAAATTACCGAAAGCACCCCGCATACCAGAGTCCAAACCCACATTTGTTTTTTTGTTTGATCGTTCGCCATAATCGTCTCTCCTACGCTCCGTATATTTGACAGAACTCATCAATATAGGTCTGAAGCATATTCGCATCATTTCCTATACCGGAGTGAATAAGGTCGCATTCAAAATCTATGATTGAATGAACAGCCATTGCAAAAGAAAACGCTGCAGCATCAATATTCTCGAAATGAGCTTTTCCCTTAACCTGCAATGCATAGAAGAGCATTTTGGTTGCATTGATCATTGTCCTAGTTTCTGAAACCATAATCTCCGCAGCGGATTTATTGATTGACCTCTCCGCCATAATGATCTTATAGAACATAAGCATCTGTGGCTCTATGCACATTTTTCTGTAGGAGTCTGCCGTTTCCGATAAGATTTCATGCAATGATCGGTTCTCTATCAGCTTGTCCACATCAAAAGAATCCATACCAATATTCTTTTTGGTATTATCCCTTAGATAATGGTACATCGCCTCCACAATCTCATCCTTAGATGAATAATGATTGTACAAAGATGCCTTAGTGATACCAACCTTATCTGCTATCTGTTGCATAGATACTGAACCAAGACCCTTTTCTGAGGCCAGTTCCAAAACAGCGGATATGATTTCACTCTTTCTATCCATTTCAAATACCTGCCTTTCGGTAGTATAATACTACCGATTGGTAGTTTTGTCAAGTTTACTTCCATTTGTCTCATCAGAACCGGTCAGTCGCTCGAAGTTTTTTTGCTCCTGATTTATCTCGATTTAAAATTGAGGGATTTACTACTGTTTATCATGTTTCTACGTTCATTAATTCTTTTATCTTTAGGCCAAGAGACGCTATACTCTAACTCATAAGTAATTGAGTTTCCGGGCTCTGCAAGGCAGGTGTACTTAACTTCACCGGTTTTTTCATCAGCTTCTCCACCCGAAAGATTAATTTGCTCCACAACTATCGTCTTATCAGTCGATACGGGTATCTGATCCTTAACTAAAACATTTACAGCTTCAGAAGAGTTATTCATAAGCTTAATAACAATTTTTGAAGTAGTCTTTCTTATGTTCTTTAAGAATACATCCTGAGTTTTTTTAGGTTCTTCAGTACGAATAACCGTAATTCTCTCATCCTGACCTAAAGATAATGTAATATTGTCAATATCCATATCCGAATTAACATAGACAGTTCCTGCATATGTATCTCTTATATAAACAGATGCCTCTGCAGGTGGCAGCGGCCAATCGGATGCAACCACTTCAGCCGTTAAGTAGCTCTTATTATCAACAGAAGGAATGCTTAAAACATGATACTCCGCTTTAACAGTAAATTCCTGTAATTGAGCTATATTTCCATCCGTATCACTAAGCACATCTCTTAATCCCGGAAGTAAAAACGCCTTCATAGTTTCTTCTTCAGAAACAGTTGCTGTATCCATTTTAAGCTCATTCATCTCTATAGGTGCAGCCATCATCATATCCGGAGCCGAAGCTCCCGACATAGAAGCGCCTTCCATTATTGCTCCCCTTCCCATAAAAGCACCTGATGCTTTTGATGATTTTGCCTTAGAAATTTCATATATTGATAACTCAATAGGCGATAACTCAGGAAGATCACTTGAAACAGAAGGATTTCCGGTATAAAGAGTAACTTTTACCTGTTTCCAATCTTCACCTGAAAATTGTTTTATCTGAGCTTTGTAGCACGCAGAAAGAGGACTTTTATCATCCTTATAAATAATCTCATATTTGGGAATCCAGAAACTGTTTTTTTCCTGATATTGAAGTATAAAAGGCACTACTCCTCCTTCTTTAGCAGTAATATCAGCAATAATGATGGGGTTAGTTTCTTCTGCAACCTGCTTTTCATACTTCTTTTTTAGTTTTTCTCGTTCACTTTCAAGCTCATCCCTTTGCTTATGAAGCTCTAAGATTTGCTCCGGAAGAGCTTGCATGATTTTCTCCTGCTCTTCTACCGTAATATTTGATCTAGCTGAAAAATCCCCGTTTTTCTTACGTAAATCAATCATCATATCACAGGTTTCGATTTTATATGTAATCTCATCAATCTTTTTTTGTATAAGGAGCGATTCACGTCCCTCCTCATTATCATGCATATCTCCACTTATAATCTGAATATTATTGGCTCTAACATGCTCAGGAAACTTAAGCTTGTAGCTGTCATATGCTGAAGTTAAAGTCATTCCTGATATTAAAACGGTATTTAATCCTTCTTTAAGTTCTACTTCTCCGTTTCTTATAACAGTTGCACTATTCCTAAAAACAGATACTTCCGTAACACGCGTTTTTACAATCATTCGTAATTCCTCCCTATTTAACTTCTGAAATAGTATATGTATCTCTCTTTATATTAAGATCATAAACTTTTTTCTTACCATCAGGAGACTCAAGTATAAACTGGGTTTTTCCTGCCTTCTTAAAATCAACATGCACAAGATAATCTTCTAATCCTTCATCATATCTGATTTTAACATCACCATAAGAATCATCGCTTAAAGAAACTTTATAATTATCATTTAATTGATTTTCTGTACTCGCACCCAAAATATCTGTACTGTATATAGGAGGATTAATAATATTAAATACAGTTAAACCTAAAATCAAAACACAACTTATAATTACACCGGTCATTCTTATCTTTTTATTCGTAAATACAGCGATAGGATAAAGAATCATAGCACCAATACAGAACAAGCTTATAATTATATATCTGTTTCTGTAAAACAAACAAACAGAAAAATAATCAAAATACTCATACGCTGTAAGTAGAATCATAGGAAGAAGAATAAGATACCCCCACCACTTATCCTTTTTCATCCAGTATCCTATAAATCCCATAGGAAAGCATAATACAGTCCAGCCAAACCAATATTTATAATATTGAAATAAGTCCCACCCCATACTTGCAAAAGGAACCTGAATAAGATATACAAGGGGCTGACTTATAAGAAAGAAAACAAAGCACTTAAGGGCTGAGTCTAAGTTGCTTTTACTGTTCATGATAATAAATATACCAAACAGTATCCAAACTTCAAAAGTCGCCGTAATCGTAATAAAAGAAGTGTAATGAAGAGCCGGGACTATAGCCATAACTGCCGTATATACACCCATAATAACCGAAAGAATTATTAGTTTCGGCCAAGTAAGATTAATTCCACCAAATATTTTGTTAATTATTTTCATTATCTCTTCCACCTTCAATATTCTCAATCTTCAATATAATCCCTTACATTAAAACTTTCATCTGTTTTTTCTTCCTCTTCGGATATTCCGGGAGCAAATTCAGTAACATAAGTGTCACCTGTCTTGGTATCTATATAATATCTAATCTTCGCACCGGTATAAGATCTGTATAATACAACTATTTGATCAATACTGCTTGAATCTATCTTCCAACCAACTTCATACTTTCCTTCCTTTTCAATATCTTCTAAATCAGGATTACTCTCATGGCAATACTTTTTAATTGATGAAAGTGCTTGCTCTTCTGTTATGCTTTCTTCAATTTTTATATCGTCAGAATCATTGTTATCGTTATCATTATCATCAACATCCTTATCATCAGCATCATCTGATATCTGACCGCTTGTATCACTGTTTTCTTTTTGGATTGTAGATGTCTGGTTAGAATTATCTGATGTAACATCTTTTCCACATCCAATAAAACATACACAAAGTGCTAATACACATAATAAACTAAATTTTCTCATAATCCATTTCCTTTCGTACATAAAAATCATCAAAATTTAAATTATTATAATATAAAAGACCCGAAAATTCAATCGGGTCTTTTATTATCCTTTTCCGGACATTTTATAACGTTTTTTGTTCTCATACATTTTTTTATCTGCACTTCTTACTACTTCATTAACAGAATTATGTACAGAAGCATCATATATTTCACAGCCAGAGGCTATGTTCACCTCTTCCCACTTATTAGGAGCGGCTTCACATATCTCTTTTCTTCTTTTTTCAAATGTTTCAAACAAAGAATCTTTGTTATCAAAATCACTCTCATATAATATAACCGCAAATTCATCTCCTCCAATCCTGAATACAGGACTGTGAGCATAGGTTTTACATATAAGCTGGCAAGCATTTTTGATATATATATCACCCTTGTCATGACCATATTTATCATTTATCTTTTTAAGATCATTACAATCCAGAATTACAATACCAAACTCAAAGTTTTCACCGTAATTTAGTCTGTCTTGCAGTTTTTTAATATTATCATTAAAAGCACCCTTGTTTCTAACGGATGTAAGTGCATCTACAAAGACCTTTTTATTTAGGTCTTTAACAAGCTTTTTTTCTTTATAAATCTTTTTCCTTGCAAATATTATATATAACAAAAGTAATAGAATTATAATCAATATAATAATCACAATTGTTATAATTAAAGACATATTTTCTTTAATTATATCCCAAAAGCTAGATTTTACCTCTTCAGTAGAATAAAAATTTAATGAAGAATTAATAACAGAATCCGGAACAATCCTTGTTATCTTAGCTAAGATTGAATATAGATTTACATCTCCCTCATTAATAACAAAGTAGTAATTCATATCCACGCCTGTGTTTAGTGTCGTTAAATCATATTTATCACAAAGCTTAGATATATTACTGTAACGAAAACTACTTATCAAAACACAATCCACTTCACCTTTTGAAATTCCTTGAAGCCCTTTAGCAGTATCCGGATAATACTTTATCTTCCAATCCGGAAAGTAATTAGCCAAAAATATTTCATAATTGGAATTACCCATATTTACTGCAACATTTACATATTTCTTAGCCGAAAATATTCTTTGCTTAGACTTTAGTATAACTGCATCCATCTCGGATGACATAATAGGTGGCGAAATAATTAAACCTTGTTCTTCAGCATCAAAATCGGTAAAGTTAGATGGAAAAACACAATCAACCTTACCAAGCTTTAAGGCATCAATAGCATCCTGAGCTGTGGGGTAGCAAATCGTCTCAAATTCTATATCATAGTTTTCAAATGCTTTAGAAACATACTCCAGATAATCCTTAAGAGCGCCGGTAAGCTCACCTGTATTCTTATCCTTAGCACAAAATGCAAGATAATTATCCTGATAACCAACAACTATCTTTTTATGGTTATCGAGCCACTCAATCTCATTCTTATTAAGAAAGCTATTTGATTCTATATTGGTAAGATATTTATCATGTAACTCCTGATCATAATACATGTTTTCATCCTGAATTTTATTCAAGGCTACATCCAGTTCATCCAAAAGATCAGCTCTGTTTTTATTCAAAACAAAGTAAAAGTCTGAAGAACCAATCTTGAATACAGGTTTACACTTTTCCGGAGAACCATAAGTATCAAGTGATACAAAGGCATCATACCTTTCACCAAGCGCATCCATAGATACTTTATCGACAGTATCTGTATCTATAATTTCAACCTTAACATTATGATCCTTTGCCCACTTTTTGAAATAATCTTTTTGAATACTGTTTTTGGTAACACCTACCTTCTTACCATTAAGAGACGATATATCATCAGAAGTGATATCATTGTTATCAGGAGCAACATAAAGGTAATAAGCCTCTGTACCCATGGGAATAGATGAATATATCATCTTTTTTGCTCTTTCATCTGAGTATGAAACATCACTCATAAGATCAATCTCACCGTCAATTAGCTTCTGGAAAAGTTCAGACCATGAACCTTTTACATACTCAAATTTCCAACCATTGTAAGCCGCAACCTTCTTTTGATACTCATATGAGTAACCTGATCTGCGACCACTATTATCTTCTATAAAATAAGGTTCTTCATGCCACCCAACCTTTACAACCGTCCTATTTGCAGCATATGAAGTAATAGTAGAAGGCATCAAAAAAGATGCCATGATAATAATCATCATCGCACAAAAAAGTTTAATACCCGTCTTATTACCAGATTCTTTTTCAAATGTGTAATTTAATCTATGTATAAATTCACATCCGTTATAAAAAAATGAACACATCTTTCCACTCCTATCTCAATTAATTAAACCGCTTCACATATATTAATATTATTATATCACCAAAATCCTATAAATCAAGTTAAAATAGAAATAACTGTTGTTTATTATACTACAATCTGTTATTATTTAAAAGCTTTGAAATAATTTTTTTGCTTCTTAAGTGAAGTCAGATAAGCCCAGAAAGGAAATTTTGTTTTAAATTGAGTAAACTAGGTAAATTAGCTCTTTCCATGTTGAAAATCGGATGTATAGGCTTTGGTGGCGGTAATGCACTTATTCCGGTTATGGAGCAGGAGCTTGTTAAAGATAAAAAACTGATAACAGAAGCCCAGTTAAATAAAGATATTGTATCAGCTACACTTACACCCGGAGCTCTTCCGGTAGAACTAGCATCCGGAGCCGGTAAACAATGCTGTAAAAACAGAGGAATGATAGTTGCTGCCGTATGCATGACATTACCCGGTGCATTTTTAACCTGTCTGGTACTTAATATCATGGGAAGACTCGGTGAAGATATACTGAAGCAAATTCAGTACGCTTCTCTAGGTGTAGTTGCCTTTATTATGTTTTTATTATCTAAGTATATAGTAAGTACACTTAAAACATATAAGAACTCTAAAAAAAAGATATATATATGGTCTTTAATGATAGTAGTATTCTTACTTACCTGTGGTAAAAATTTGTTTGGAATGCTTGGAATATCTGCTAAACCACCAATTTGTATGACAACAGTCGATGCTCTTCTTCTTGCTTTTTTTGCGATTCTTTATACAAATTGTAAGTTTAATAAAAAGAATACTTTTATAACATTTTTATTATCCGCTATTTTTATTGCTTTCACAGGGAATCCATATCTTTCGTCATTTAGTATAATTTTTATACTTTTAAGAGTTATTCTTATAGCTTTTGCTATTTACGGAATTATTAAAAGCGGTAAATCAAACAAAAAAAACACTAAAAACAAGAAAAAGAAAAACAAAAACAAAGCCTTTAACTCTAATCGATTATTAAAGGATATACTTATATGGGTGCTGTTTTTAATTATACTAAGTGCTCCTGCTATTATATTTTTCTTTTCAGATTCCATAAGCTTTATACTCAAAGGAATCCTATCATCCTTGATGTCATTTGGCGGTGGTGACTCTTACCTCACTATAGCAGATGGCCTTTTTGTACCTTATTTTTTATCCGATCAGCAGTTTTACAGTCAGCTTGCTATAGTGGTAAATGTGCTGCCGGGTTCTATACTTTGCAAAACCCTTACCGGTGTCGGATATATCTATGGTGAACATTTAAGTGGTTCTGTATATGGAGGAATATGTATGGCACTTTCAGGATTTGCTATAAGTATATCTGCTTCCTGCTCTATATTCTTCTTTTTCTTTCATATTTACAGCTTACTTGAAACTGTAAAAGTATTTGCACTTGTAAAAAAATCTATTAAAGTAATAGTTTCAGGCTTACTTTTAACAGTTATGTTGGGACTTCTTAAAGCAACAAGTATAGCTGCTGTTGACACAAGCCACTCATTAATTACAGTTCTTATCATAGTTTTTACAATTTACGGTGTAAATATGTATGCATATTATAAAAAAATCGAAAAAACTGGTATCAGGATAGTGTCTTCCATAGCTGCTTCTATGATTGTATTGAATATAATAGATTTTTTACATCTATAAAAATATACTTGGAATAAAAAAAGCAGGTAAAGCTTACTTTATATGATATAAGCTTTACCTGCTAATATATTGCCTTTAACTTAATATACTTTATCAGCCGTTAGATGTAGGTAAATAAGGTGTAATAGCACCTGCAACCTGAGATACAGGCATAGTCTGAAGACAAATCTTACCCGGACCTGTAACAACTGTATTAAAGAAACCTTCACCGCCAAGTAACTTATTCTTAAGACCCTTAACAGTAACAATATCTATAGAACATGTGGAATCTATCATAGCAAGATGACCTGTATCAATCACAACTTGTTCTCCTGCTCCAAGCTCTTTTTCTATTATAGAGCCATCGAACTCAAGAAATGCAATACCCTGTCCTGAAAGCTTCTGCATAATAAATCCTTCACCACCAAAGAAACCAGCTCCAACCTTCTTCTGGAAGAACACTGAAAGTTCTACACCTGGTGTAGATGCGAGAAATGCTGACTTCTGGCAGATAATTTCCTTACCCGGACCTATCTCAACAGCAACTATAGAACCCGGAAAACTTGAAGCAAATGCAATAGAACCCGGACCCTTCTCGGCTTTATAAATATTACTGAACATACTCTCGCCTGAAAAAGCCTTACCAAACATCTTACCAATGCCGCCACCCTTTGTTTCCATGGTTAAGTTGTTAGACATCCAGCTCATAGCTCCACCTTCGCAAACCATGCTTTCTCCCTGATCAAGCTGAACTTCAACCACAGGAAGAGGTGTTCCTTTAATTTCGTAATTCATAAAAATACCTCCAATATTATATTATAGATTTGATAGATACTAAAAAACTAAAAAAATTATAATATATAGTGCAAATATAGTCAATGTTAAATTGATAAATATTAATCATAATACATCATTCGGGTTTTCTACTTCTTCATATGAATTATTATTAATATTTCTTATGCTTATAAGTTCTTTGATGCTTCTATACTCTTTCCCTTCATATATAACCTTAGTATAGGCATATAAGTCATGAATGGCAATACAAATCCATAATACTTATAATCAGACATAACTATGGCATTGTAGATAGCATGATAAGTTATAGCCATTATTAACAAAGCAGATGTTCCACAGATAAAAAGCTTCCTTTTCTTTTTGACGAAAGATATACCTATACCAACCATGATAGTACATACACTATGCATAAGACCGGCACCAAAACCTCTTATGATTGACCAGGATATACTAAGCTGATCTATGTTTTGAACCAGGATTATCATATTTTCAAGAATCGCAAAACCAAGTCCCACAGCAAATGAAGCCTGTACTATCTTAGTCATATTGTTAGAAAAGAAATATGCAAAGAAAAGTATAGGTAAAGCCTTTATAATCTCCTCGTTAATAGGCGAAACCGAGGTGCAGAAAAAGAACATATCCTTATGAAGCATACTAAAAACTATACCATTAAACTCTGAGACTATAAGACAAGTGGTAGCTCCCACAAGTATATAACCAACCACAAGTCTGGCATTCTTCTCAATTACAAAGAGAGACATAAGCATGGGTATAAAAAAACATATATATAAAACATATCCTATAAAGTCCACTTTTTTGCTCCTCCTATCACAACCGGCATAATTAAAGCAATAACTAACCCGGAACATATAGATGCACCTACGTAAACAGGTGTAATCATCATATAAGTTCCATAAAGCTGGGCAACAGTTAAAAATGCATAGATAACAGCTAGTATATTATAAAACTTTAATTGCTTTATAATACCAAGGTCTACATCATAAATAATAATATGCTTAAAATTAAAATATAAACATGGTAATATAAATAAAATTAAAAAAGCTGTGGATATTCTAGATGTAATATTTTGAATATTTAAAAATAAAAAAACATATCCAATAAGAATAACAGCCGGCATAATAAGAGCTTTAATCCTTGTCAATCTAAAAGTAGAACTTCTATCATCTACCAGACCATCCATCTGTCCGTAATTTGCAGACAAAAAGAACAAAAAACTGCCTACAATTCCTAGAATTCCTATATTAAAGCCTTTATACAACTCTCCGTTAGTTACAAGAATAATTACGTTAAATAATTTAGAAAGCATAAAACAAGCTACACCGAAATTAATCATTTTCAAGTAAAGAGCTTTATTTTTTTTAAATACAATCCTAAATCCATAGACAGTTCCAAAAAATGAACATACTAACATCCATAGATTCATAGCCAATTCTGTCGTCATTTTCCACTCCATTTTTTATTAAATATAGTAAAACATGGATTCATTTTATCATTATAACCAACAAATGTAAAGATTACTATATAATATTTACATATACATTCATTTCATTTTCTCCACGATTTGCCCACTTATAATAAGGGATAAATGTTATACTTTTTTCAGTATTAAGAGTATCGGTATACTCATTATGTAAAGGCGCTTCACCCGATATAAGCTTTTCTTTATAACCGGATATTCAGGCAATACCTCAAAGCCCCTGAAAGTATATGAAGGAGCTTTAAAATCTTTATTCTTCTTCTGTTCCTTGATTTTTGCTGCAACTTTAAAATTATGAATACAGTAACTTGGAGATGCATCAGGTACTCTGTCATTTATACTTTCCCATTGATAAGGGATTACATTTTTTCTGACAATCTCCATCTTTTCCTTCCAAAAACCTTTTACTTCTATTTTTTTTAGATTCAAGGATTCCATATATATCCTCATTCAAACATAATATTAACATACAATAATGTTTTATTATAACGGTTTATATATAATTAAAAAATAAAAAATCATCCGATTTAACCTCGACTGATTTTTTATTTTAACATCAATTATTATTAATCATCAAAAACAACTATATTCTTCCCATGTTGCTTTCCGTAATACATACGTTTATCAGCAATATTTATGAGCTCTTCAGAATCTTTAATTCCTTCACTGTACTCTTCAATACCTATGGTTATAGTCGCAGATATACGTTGATTATAGAAAATTGTAGGGAGTGATTCAACACATTTTCTTAAGTATTCCATCTTCTGCTTTGCGACTTCCATGTCATAATCCTTCATAAGAACAATAATCTCTTCACCGCCCCACCTACAGATATCACAACCCTGCATCTCCTTTTTTATAAGCTTGGTTATGTGTCGTAACACTTCATCACCACACTCATGACCGTAGGTATCATTTATTCTTTTAAAATTATCTATATCACAAAAAGCTATGCAAAAATGTCTGGGTGGTTCGGACTTAATAAGCTTTTCAACAATAGGTAAAAAACCTCTTCTATTTAGGAGATTTGTCAACAGATCAATCTTAGCATCAGCCGATAATTGTTTGTTTTCATGCTCGAGAGTATTCATCTCATATTCACTTGAATATATGTATATCACATTATAAAACACTATTGAAAAAAACATGACAAAGGCTGTAAAAACAAGCAAAAAAGATCTTACCGAAGCTGAAACCTCATACAACGGTTTTGCATCCATAAGAAACATATATGAAAAGAAAAAAACAGAAAAATTAACCAAAAGTAAAAAAACAATAAGTATCCTGTCTCGTCCTTTAAATAATATACATCCAAAGTAAATGATAATTGGTATAATAGATCCCAAAAAGAGGTTAGATCCACATTTTAAACCTAAATAATAACTTGAAAAGCTCGCGTAAAAAGTAACTTCCAAAAGAATACTTATATATACCGGTAATAGGTAACCAATCTTACATAATAATAAACAAAACAGATATATAACAACACTTAAAATATTGAAGAAAAATAATGGTTGAACATCAGAAATAAGCATTACAACAAGTAACACAACATGAACAAGACACATAATTGCAACAGTAAATAAAACACTATTATGTACTAAAAAATGCATTATTCCTTTTAGTTTTTTATTATCAATCACTTTTTTTCCTCGCTCAACTTAACGTAATACTATATTTTTAGAAACAATATGCTTACAAATATCTTTAGTCAATCTTATATGTACTCATAATCAGTTTTTCAGCTTCTTCCTGAGGTAATGGTTTTCCCCATATATAACCCTGGATATAATCACATCCTATCTCTCTTAAAGTTTCAATCTGATCTGATTCCTCAACTCCTTCTGAGATTACATTAAATCCCATTATATGCCCAAGGGAAATAATAGCTGCTACATACTGCTTTGACTTATCACCCATATTCATTTTATCAATAAACGATTTGTCAATTTTTAAAAGAGTTGCCGGAAAGTTGTTGAGATAACTAAGCGAAGAGTAACCCGTTCCAAAGTCATCAATAGCAATCTGTACTCCCATGTCTTTAATCTCTTTGATACTATTCATGGCTTTATCCATAGAATCTATCATAATGGATTCTGTAATTTCTATCTCAAGCAACCTTGGCGGAATACCACTTGAATCAAGAAGTGTCTTGATTTCATCGGAAAAATCACTCTTCATGAGATGTCTAACGGATACATTGATACTTAACATAATATCTGTACCCGTCCTTTTAATCATATTTCCAATAAAGGAAGCTGATTTCTTATAAACAATAGAATCCAATTTATCTATAAGACCTACCTTCTCGGCTATATGTATAAACTCAACCGGACTTATATATTTACCATCTTCATCCTTCATACGAGCTAAAGCCTCAAATCCACGAAGTTTATGATTCATATCGTATTGGGGCTGAAGGTTGAAAAACAATGTATCATTTTCAATAGCTTCTCTTAACTTACCCTCAATCTCAAGAGTGCGCTCCTCTTTTTTTAGATCCTTGGTAAATTTCATAATGTGATTACTACTGTTATTATGCTTTACCTCCTGCATTGCCATATCGGCGTACAAAAACACAGAATCAATGTCATCTGCATCATCAGGATACAGTGCATATCCAAAACTTGCACTGACATAAAATTCATATTCTGTTATTGTTAAATGATTTTTCAGGGCCTCCTCATACATCCTAATGGTTTTAACTATATCATCCTCTGAGTTGAAATCTCTTATAACAAGAGCAAATTCATCTCCACCGTGACGCACTACAAAGTCAAGTGTTCCTGAAAGATTTTCATCTGCAATTTTTTTCCACCTATCTGCAATCTCTATAAGAGTTTTATTACCTATATCATAACCCATGGTTTCATTGATGCTCTTAAAACCATTAATATCTACTGATACAGCAGCAAATGGTATTTCTCTTTTTATCAACTCGGTTAAAAGTTCTAAGTTGGCAAATCTGTTGGGTAAACCTGTAAGAATATCCATAAGTGCCTGGTCTCTAAGTTTTTTATTATAATCTTTAATTTTTTTATTATTTAAATATATTAATATAACAGCAACTACTGCCAGTAAATTACCAAAAATTCCCGGAAGACTTGTAAGATTCTTTCTAAATATAATACTTGATATAATAACAGGAATCTGAATTGTTAACAAAAACAAAGAAGTAATAAAACCTATTTTATCAAAGTACATCGTAATCAACAAAATACATATATTTGACAATGAAGAAAACACCCCTGCAAAAGTATAGAGAGGAATAGGATATCCCATTATATTTATGTTTGTAGAGGAACCGGCAGAATTACTAACAGTGAAATTTGCAATAAAATATAATAATAGCAAAAGCACAAAAATGCTCCACGGAGTCTTTCGCTTGACAGCGTAAAGCCTTTCTAATGTATTTTCCAATACTCTTTTGTTATTTGTACCATCGTTTTTATTCATATTTTTATTCATATTTTTCTCCATTCCGATCATATTAAGTGTTATGCGAGAAAAATCACTTATAATCTTATTTAATCAAGGGCTATATATATTACTTTTATTATGTTTCAGTAATATAAATATCTTAATTAATATAATAATATAAAAAATTAAATAATTCAAGCATTAATAGCATACTGTCAGTGCCATTAATAATTTTAAATAATATTAACAATGTGTACAACTCACCTTCTACTCGACTCCCTTTAGTGCCTCAACCATATCAATACCCTTGATTTTGGACGTAATATATGCATTTACAAGTACAGATACCAAGAAAGTACCAAAGACAGCAATAATCACCGGAAGAAATGAAGTTTTTATAATTATATCCATGGTTTCATCTGCATAAGTATCTATAAGCAAATCAAGGGTAAATACACCAGCCGGTATACCAAGTATAACGCCTAAAGCTGTTATAGAAAGATTTTGTTGTAATAATATAAATCTTATACTTAAAGTCTGAAAACCCAGTACTTTTAGAGTAGCTATCTCTCTTGTTTTTTCAATATATGAAAGTACACCCAGATTATAAAGTACTACAAGACCCATGATAACTGCCATTGATATAATTATGGTACTTATGGAATATCCCATACTGTTGGATGCATCTAAAGAATCCTTCAATGATTTTATACTATCAACACTTTCTACTTCAGGAAGTTTCTTTAAGTTATCCGGAATTGTCTTTCTTGAGTATATAACATTGGGTTTAAAATCCAGACCTATGGTTCTTGCAGCAGTTCTGCTCATTATTATTCCCTGATTTTCTGACTGTCTGCAAAAACCTACTATATTTGCGGTATATGTGTTCTTATCTCCCGGAATCTTAAATGTAATTATATCTCCTACTCCTACATCCAGAGTATCCCCTAACTTAGTAGTAAGTAAAGCTCCCTCAGAGGGAATACTCATATAATCAAGATCTTCATCCTGTGTTAATACCATATTTCCGTCATCTATCACTGTACACATACGTACTGCTTCTTCAGAATCCGAATATATGGTTGCATCTCTTTCATCAGTAAGCTGACCAGCATACTTTTTTCCATAATCATATACAGTCTCATAAGGTGCATCCATAGTAAATGTCATCTTATAATTAGCTTGAATAATATCACCATATTGCCACTCCGATTGAGCAGCAAGACACTCGTAAAACCCTACTGCAGTATATATAAGCATACTACAGATAAGAATTCCAAACACACTTCCCAATACCCTCAAAAGATTAATATGAACATCACGAATATTCCACCTTGTAGCAAATTTCAGCCTCTGCCATAACTTAAATCTTTCAAAAAAGAGAGTACCTGTAGATGTAGGTGGCTCAGGTCGAAGTATCTCAGAAGCATTTTCGGATAAAATCTTTCTTGTAGAAAAGTAAGTAACTAAAATACTTATAATTACTGCTATCATTATCATTATAATGCTCTTAGAAGTTGGCTCAAGTCTTATAAGAGGATTTTGATAATAATAATCATTTAAGTCATTTAAGTATTGGCCAAGCATAAAAACACCAATAAAAAAACCGGTCAGACTCCCTAAAAATGTAACTGTTACCGAGTAGAGCATATAGTGAATTGTAATTTTAAATCTTGAAAAACCAAGTGCTTTGAGGGTACCTATCTGAGTTCGCTGGTTAGTTGTAATTCGTGTCATGGTGGTGATTATACCAAGTGAAGCTGATAACATAAAAATCACTAAAAAAACATTTGCAAGACTATCATTAGACGTCATAGAGCCGACATAATCGTTGTAATCATCATTTTCAAATTTAGTTTTTATTAAAATATTAGGGTTATCAAACTTCTTTTGTATGACAGACCTTGCTTCAACCATTTTGGATTTTTCTTTTTCAGTAAGATATATACCCTGCCCTTTAGTCTCTTTTAAGTCAACTATCAGATTGTCGTAAGTTATCGAGCTTTCGGGAACCTCGTTTATATCCATAACGAGAAATGCATGTTTTCCGTATTCCGGCTCAGTAAATGTATTGTTTGGAATGTAATACATAAACTCAGGATAATATATAAGCCCAAGAATTTCCTCTGAGTACCTCTTATCCCCTATTTTAAAGGAAAATGTATCACCAACCTTAATATTATTTTTTTCAGCATAGATATACTCAATCCACGCACCTTTTTTACCTTCTGTATATCCCTCACCTTCAACTACATGAAAGCTGGATACATCATTTCCTTTTATATAACTTAAAACAAGGGGAATCTCATCATTCTTTCCGGTTTTTCCCGTATATCGACGCATGCCGTTAACTGAAACAACCCCATCAACCTGCATAATCCTCGAGATGTCTGTATCGGTAAATATTCCACCTTGTATATCGATGTCTTTATAATTAGTACTGTAAAGATACTCAGCAGCAGACCTTGCAACTCCAACATCACTGGCATCAAACCCGCTGACAACAAGTATTGCTATAGCGGTCATGACAAATATTGAAAGGAATTGAACAGCATTCTGCCTTAAGTCCCTTATCATTTTTCTTAGAAGCATAAACTAATCTAACCCCTTTTATTCTTCAATATCGTATGTTTCTCCGATATCATCATCGGATAATGTTGTCTTAATTATGATTTCTCCCTCTTTTAAGCCTTTTACTATTTCCACATTACTATCACCCTCTAATCCAATGGTAACATACTTCTTTTTCACTTCATTATCCACAAGAGTATAGACATATGTTCCTTCATCATCTGTATATATACAGTTTCTGCTTACTCCAAGTGCTTTCTTGGTTTCAGATGTAGTAATCTTTACATCAGCTTCAAGACCTATAACAGGGTAGACTTTATCCGTATCTAGATTTATAGTCACCTTAACACGTGGCTTACCGTTACTATCCTGCTCTGCTACCGATGCAATCTTCTTAACCTTTCCATCATAAATAGTATTTCCAATGGTTATCTCGGCCTTCTGTCCCTTTTCAATCTTATCTATAT
>JAEEJA010000026.1 GCA_016281605.1 Lachnospiraceae bacterium | reverse complement strand
CTACTTGTGGTAGCATCTATAGCAATGGTAGCGCTTGTTTACTTTTTTGTATTTACTAAGTTTAATGAAAAAAGAGATACTGTAATAAGTGAAAATGAAACTCTTCAAGCTGATGTAACAAAGCTTGAAGGTATGGTTGCCAAGGAAGATGAAGTAAAGGCTGATACTACTACAAAAACTGAAGATATAAATGATATAATTTCAGTTTTTCCTTCTGAAACAAGAACTCAGAATGTTATTAAAACATTCTATGATATGTATCATTCTGAGATTAGAAGCGTAGATATTCAAACTGAAGCTTTCAATATGAATGCGGTATTTTTCAGTGGAGGTGTTGCTAGTGATGGCTCTACTTCATCATCGGAAGAGGAAACAGAACTTACTGCTGCTGATATTCTAGGTACAGCTGTTGATGAAGGAGCAGAAACGGTTGATGTTTTTACTACTGAAGAGCTAATTGAAAGATCAGAGTCATTTATCGGATATCAGACAACTGTTAATCTTGTTTTTACTACTTCCTATGAAGGTATAAAGAAGGTTATTGACTACATCAATGAAAATGATGACAGAATGGTTATTTCTAATATTAATATAGCTCCTGGAGAAACAGGAAACAGATATAATGTAACACTTGGAGTTAATATTTATACTCTTGGTGGAACAGGTAAGGATTATGAGCCTCCTGTTATCAGAGGAATTAAAGATGGTACACCTAACATCTTTAGATAAGTTAAATTAAATTGATTAGTAATTAGTTATTTATTATCCCATCAGTTTTTTTCTGATGGGATAATAATGGCATTTATGGGTTTAAAAAAATTTTATAATTTTTTGTTTAATTTTAGTTATTTTATAATTGCTTATATATTTGATATGAAAGTTACATTCCTGACAGAATGATTATTATATAAGGAAAGGTAGAGGCTTATGAAAGTAATAAAGGATAATAAGGGTTTCACATTACTTGAAGTTGTTGTATCTGTTGCGATTCTTTCTATGGTTGCTGTGCCACTTTTGTCATATTTCTCGACTTCAACAGCCTATAACCATAAGGCCAAGGTTTTACAGGGAGCGAATATGGCTGCTCAGGACGCAATGGAAGAATTAAAGGTATATCCTGTAGATATTACATCTAAGGATGATATTATTAAATATAGTAAGAAAAATTCCGATGTAGGTGAATGGAAGAAAGAAGATATTACTCTTTATGAAGGAGGAAGTCCCGAAGAAGTACTTACAAGGGATATAGAGATGGACGGTATTCCCTATACTGTAATTGTTAATACAAGCGGTACCAGTGGAACAAAAAACGGTGAGATTTACTATCTTTCCATGCTTTACTCTTACATGGGACGTCGTATGTATGATAGTTACGGAAATATTATAGATGTAGGAGATGTTAATACTACTGTTCAGAGTAATCAAGATGATTCAAAAATTTACAGTAGGATTGATCAGCAGTATGAAAGAGAATTTCATAAGGTAGAGGGTATAACTTATAAAGAGTATACCAATGCAAGTATGGATGCTCATAATGATTGTGTTGCCATACAGACATCTAAGGATATAGCCTCTGCGAAACAGGATTTCTATAATCAAATTTGCAATGCAGTTGAAGCAGATTCGACTCTTTCGCTTCTTCATTCTGAGGATGATTTGGAAGAATTCATTAAAAGAAAGTTTAAGATTGAGATAACAGGTGCAGGAGATTATCTTAATATGAAAGTATCAACTATCTTTTCTTGTGATATTACAGGTGATCCATATGGAACCGGAGTTTTATCTAGTTCATATACCATGAATTCATCCAGAGTTAAGAAAGACTATCTTGAAGAAAACGGAACAAATGTTTATTTAATGACAGCCAGACCTACTCTTGTAAAAGATGATTTAACCGGTACTGAAGTTGAAGAAAGTACTGATGTTATTGTAGATGATGATTATATCAGTGCTCTAAATTTTGAATCAGGAAAAGGTATTAATATTTTCTTTATTACAGAGAGTAATGGTGAACTTATATCACAGTATAATGATACTCATCCAGCTCCTGTTACTGCTATTGATAAAAATGAAACATGGAAAAACTATATTAATACTGTTAAGTTGTTCTTTAAAGATGATCCTGCTACAGAACAGACATCAGATACTAAATCTTATGTAACCATGGCTTCTAATCTTGATAAGAAGTGTTTTGGTTCAAATCATAGTGGTATAGAGCCGACTTACGCTAATTGGAATAATGGTGTAGGAGTATCGAATCAATCCACTACTCAGAGAACAGCTACTATTGAGGTTTATGTAAGGCAGACCGATAAAAAGAATGATCCTTCGGAAAATCTATATGTAAGTTCTACATCAGGTAGTCCGAATTATATTGCTAATAACAGATATGATGGATAATAATGGTAATTTGATAACTTTTCACAAGGGGGTTAGTTTATGAAAAGATTACTTCTGGACAAAAAAGGTTCTTCGCTTGTAATGGTACTTATTACCATGAGCCTTATGTCTATATTAGGTGTAACGGTTATTATGCTTACTTTATCAAACTTAAGACTTAAGTCCTCTCAAGCAGGTGGACAGAAACAGTTTTATAATGATGAAGGAGTTGTGGAACTAATAATAGCCGGTTTGGAAAATGATTCCGAAAAGTGTGCATCTTACGCATATGCAGATGCCCTCAGTATGTATGCACAGGTTAAGACAGGTGCAAGTACTGAAACTCTTAATAAGATATATCAGGAGCAGTTTCTTAGATATATGGTTTATGATCTTGTTGGTCTTAATGTTGATAAGATAGCAAATAAAGAAGAGTATGGTGTAGATGATCAGATACATGATACTATGCAGTATGTGTATAATAATTATTCAGGAGATAATGCTTGTAAGAATCTGCCTAGAGATGCTACTAAGATAAGAGTTCCTGTTACTGACAAGAACTATTTCCATGATACATATTATAGTTCTCTTACCATGAGTACCAGCTTTGCTGATGGTGTTTGTGGACTTTCGCTTGAAAATGTAAAAAAAGCAGTAGATAATTTTATAGACAATACATATGAAACAGGATATGCTCTTTACTACAGTGATAATGTAATTGCAAATTACTTACCACCTACTATGGTTGGTGGTGATGACTTTAGGTATACAGGAAATAATCAGTGGAGAAATGCTGATAATGAGTATTACGTTTCCAGATATACTGAAAATGACGCTGGAGTTTTGCCTGAAACGTATGTTGGTAAAACCTATGATTGTTTTATTGACTTAGAAGAAGAGGATGGAAAATACTATATAATACTTAGAAATATAAGAGTTCAGGCCCCTGACGGTCAGGAGTATTACTCAAGTATTCTTACAGATATTCGTATTACTATTCCTAAGACTGCTATAGAGACTTATACAGAGTATCTCGATTATGCGATGATAGCTGATGATCAGATTCTGGTTAATAAAGATGTTAATGTAAGCGGTAACCTGTATGCAGGAACCGTTAACAGAAGAGATGATGAGTTTGATGGTTGCAATGGTATAATACTTGATGGTTCTCAGCTTTCAGTGTCAGGACAGGAAGTTGTTACCCGTGGTGATATAGTACTTAAGAACGGAAGTAACCTGCTTGTAAATCCAATAGATGCAGGACACAGTGTAGAAAACTATGTATGGGCTGAAAATATAAGAACTGAGAAGGTTGGAGGTAATAATATAATTCTTGATGCTTCGACGAATGTTTCTGACGATCTTGAACTTGGTGCTGCGTCAGATTCCTTAACTCTTAAGCATGAATATTACGGATATAATTACACCGATGTTAATGATATGGGACTAGCTAAGGATGCTTCTGCAGAATATAGTTCTACCATATCTCTTAATGGTGGTACAAGCGGTAAGATAAATAGTGTTAATCTTACACAATTAGATAAGCTTATGATTGCCGGTACATCTTACATAAATAAGGGTACTAAAGATGAGATAGATGCAGGTATCAGTAATTCTAATATAAAGTTAGGTGAATCACTTGCTATCAAGTCATCTCAGTTGGTATACTACGTACCTGAAAAGTATGTTATAGCTTCAACGGATTACAATGCTCTTGATACTGCAGAACAAGCAAAATATGAGAGCTTTACACTTTCAGGTTCTACATATTACTTTAATAGAGCTGATTATAGGGACAAGTATGCTAACTTTGATGTATGGACCTATCTTGATGCATCTAATCCTATAGTATCTTACAGAAGAGCTATGGATGGTGTAGAAGGTTCAGACGGTAACAATCCGGGACCAATCTATTATTATTACTTAAACGTTAATACAACAGGTTCATCTGATTTTTATAAGAAATTTATGGATAACGCTGAAAACAGTGATGACTTTAAGAAAGTTGGAAGCCATATAGCTTACATATCAGATATCAGTTCAGGTGCTATTATTACATCTGCAGGTAATATCTTGTATAATACTGATGTTACCAGTGGTGGAACAAGTGTTAAGTTAGGTAATTCCAATCCGGATTCACCTGCTTCATCACTTACAAGTTATACCAAGTCACTTAATAAAGAATATATGTCACTTCAGATGTCTCTTCTTACTGACTATGCCGTTGCAACTGAGGCAGTTGGTAAGGGACAGTACAGACTTTATAATGATAAT
>JAEEJA010000025.1 GCA_016281605.1 Lachnospiraceae bacterium | reverse complement strand
TGTCAAGACTCGCTTGCGAGTCTTTTCGCGCCGTGATTCAAAGAGATGTTTTACATCTCTTGGCTGCATTTAGCAGACATTTACCTATCCGAATCCAATAGTTAGCAAAGCTAACTATTCGCATCACTCGCGGAGCTTTTGTAAGTATAATTTGTCAATATCCCCACCTACGATCTAGCTTAGAGGTGAGGGATTTCTCCGACTGAGTTAAAGTCTTCGGTCATCTATGCTGACATCTTCCTTTCGACGACTATGTGATAAAAATACAAGGGTAAGAGCACCTTAATGCTCTTACCCTCTAAAGTAAAATTTTAAAACCATATATAAGAGATTATTTAAAATCATGATGCTTATATGTGTAAGTTGCTCCTGATATATAACGACTAAAGAAGAGATACTTCTTAAATTGAACCTTCTGCTTCTTAACAACTATAAATCTACGACCGTCTAATATTGCCTTAGCAGCCTTTATACAAGACTTAAGCATACTTTCACTGTTCTTGCCTTTTTCGTAAGTACTGAGTCTTCTTGAAAGAGATCCGTTAAAACTTGGAGTGAACTGTCCACCCTGATATACAACACCCTTAATGGAATCAGGGAAAAGATCTGACTTTACACGATTCATGACAACTATACCTACAGCAAGCTGACCTTGGTATCCTTCAATACCCGCTTCACAGTACATAATACTAGAGAGAAGCTTTAAATCTGTGTAATCATAATCAATGCTCTTCTCGTAATATCTTTTATCTAATTTCTTATCATCGTTATCTCTGTCTTCTCTATCATCCCTGTCAGACTTTTTATTATCATCTGACTTTGCTCTGCTTTTTCTGTCAGCATCATCAGAATCGTCATCTACATCAGTTTCAACTGTAGTAGTAACCTCTGTCTTAACTGTTTCTGTATTAACTGTAACAACTTCATTGGTCTGAGTTGAAACAACCTCTGTACCTGTTGGCGCTACTGCTGATTCAGTAGCTACTTCTGAAGCATATGCTACAGGTCCTGTAACAATAATTGATAATGTAAGTGCTGTTAAAATTGATAATTTTTTAAAGTTGTGCTTAATAATACCGGCACAAGATTTAGAAATCATGATAATTCTCCTTGCATTACACTCTTTATAACCCCGATAAATAAAGATTTTTAAGAGTCTTATTATTATTATTTGTTACATAATTGTTCTGAGTTATGTAACATTTATGTAACAATTATAACATAATATTTAATAATTGCAAGCGTTTTTTTAATATTCTTAATATTTTAATGGATTTTTATTTACTCAATGTTATCAAATCCCTGTATTTAAGGGATCCCCCAAATATATCAAGAGCACTTCCCACTGTAAAATCTATTTTTTCTTTACCTTCTTTTTTTATTAATTCGATATCTTCCATACTTCTGATACCGCCTGCATAAGTAACCGGCTTTATTAATCCATCCTCAAAGCTATCAGCCAATATATGTAGAACCTCCTTTTCGACTCCCTGTCTCTTTCCTTCTACATCTACTGCATGAATGAGAAATTCATCGCAATACTCGGATAACCTTTTAAATGTTTCTATACCAAGCACCTCTTCAGTAATCTTCTGCCATCTATCCGTTACAATTTTATATTTTCCATCAGATAGCTTACAACTAAGATCCAACACAAGTCGATCAGGCCCTGTTAATGATGATATCTTACATAGATTATCATAATCTATACGTCCATCCCTAAAAACAAAAGATGTAACAATCACATGCGAAGCCCCCATAGATAAGAACATCTCTGCATTTTCATTATCTATTCCTCCTCCTATCTGAAGAAATCCAGGTGTAGCTTCAAGCGCCTTTTTTACCTGATTAATATCATCTTCATAGTATTCACTGCCCTTTTTATTCAAAATGATTGCATGGCCACCTCTTAAACCATCTTCAAAATAGCGTTTCGCAAAAAAATCAGCGTCCCTATCCGATATAAAATTATCAAGGGCGCTGTTTTCACGGTCGCTTAAAGAACTACCAACTATTTGTTTTACCTTTCCATTATGTATATCTATACATGGTCTGAATCTCATAATTCTTTTTATCTCCTTATATTACTCTTATTTCATGTCCAATGGCTTTTATCGTTAACTCTGATGTAGCTATGTCAAACTCTATGGATCTACCATAATTTCCTCCGGTATCGGAAGAAATAACAGGAATAGACAAAGAAGCAAGCTTTTCCTGAACTGCCAGAACATTTCTTTCTCCAATCTTCATAGAATCACTGTCACTCATAAACTTAAACATCTGGGCGCCACCTGCAAGCTTTGCCTTTAGATTGTTTCTTCCTGCTCCTTTGTATATGAGCATTTCGACAAGCTTTTCTATCCCTGTATCAGCAAATTTATATTTATTTGAATTTTGTCTTATACTATTGCTATCAGGAAGCATAATATGAGCAAGGCCTGCTATAGACCTTTCTTCATCATATACAACCACACCAACACAAGACCCTAGTCCAAGAGTTGTTAACTTATCAGGTGCCTTACACACCTTGGCATCTGCCATGCCTACTCTGAATATATCACACATAAATAGATTCACTCTTTCATATCGTATATTAGTATTCATATATTAATATCTGCTTAATACCCGAAGCATGTTATTATAAGAATCTTCTGTCGGTATAAATGCAAAATATCCATTCACAACATCATCAATAAGATTGAATTGCGATTCTATAAGAAGAGCTGTATCTCCCTGTTTTCCGAATTCTATAGCAGGTACGGATAGTATAGCCCCTGCCATATCTATACATAACGAAGGAATAGAAGGAAGTATGGTCATATCAAGTAGCGATGAAATCGCAGTCAGATAGGAACCGGTAATTATATTTCCGACTTCCGTCAAAGCTGATAACTCAATATCTGAAAACTGAGAAGGATCAGTAGCATCCGGTTTCTTTTCATATCCCATAAGAATCTGTATAAGTTTCTTAGCCGTGTTAAAATCTACCATAAACATCATGACTCCGTCAAGGTCACCTGATATATCAACATATATTCCTGCTACTATATCTTCAACGCCTCCGGCTACATTAACCAGTTCATCAAACCCCAAAATATCCGCTTTAGGAACACTAAGATTGATTTTTTCATTAATCATACCGGCTAAAGCAGTAGTTGCATTTCCGGCTCCGATATTACCAACCTCTCTTAATATATCCAAAAAAGCATCACTCAAATCATTTCCCATAATTATCTCCATTTATTATTAAGAATTACTTGTACCACGCTCTACAATTAAATTTTTAATATTAATAAGCGATATAAGCTTATCACCATACTTTCCTATACCATCTACATATGAGTTCTTTGCATCACTACTGTCAGAGCTCTCTCCCTTATCAATATCATTTGCTTTCAGATTGATAACTTCTTTTATTTCATCAACTACAATACCTACCTGAGTTTCCGCTTCCGGCTTTACTATTATTATTCTGGTGCTTTTTGTTTCTTTTATCTCAGAAAGACCTAATTTTAATCTAAAACTCATTACCGAGATTATCTCACCACGAAGGTTAATTACACCCTTAAAAAACCTTTGAGCCTTTGGTATACGCGTTATCTTTTGATATCTGACTATATTATCAACATAGGCAATATCTATACCATAAAGTTCATTACCGGTCTGAATCATAACATATTCAACGCCTTCATCCTCAACTTCTATGTTCTGTAGGGAATTAACATCATATTTATCCATACTAATCTCCGTTTATATTTAACATTTTTATCGTTTATTTCATGTATCACTTTATGCTAAAATAGTGCATTTACTTCTAGAATTAAAGCTATATCTCCGTTACCAAGGATTGTTGCTCCGCCGATAGCTCTGCTTCCGCTTATGTAATCTCCAACAGGTTTTATAACACTTTCTTGTTGTCCAACCAAGCGGTCAACGACCAATCCAACAACCTTATCACCTTTCTCAACTATAACAACAGTAAGACTCTCAGGCTCAAAACCATTGCTCTTAACATCAAGAACTGCATCCAGTCTTATCAAAGGTATAACCTTTCCTCTCAGATTGATAACTTCCTTTCCTTGAACAGTTCTTATATCCTGAAGAGGAATATCTTCTATGGTTTGTATATTTCCAAGAGGGATGGCATACTTCTCATCTCCAAGATCCACCATGAGAGTTTGAATGATAGCAAGAGTAAGCGGAAGCTTTATAATAAATGAACTCCCTTCATTCATAACAGAATGACACTCTATACTTCCTCCCAACTCTTCTATCTTGGTTTTAACAACATCTAAACCTACACCTCTTCCGGAAATATCTGTAATTGTATCAGATGTTGAAAAGCTAGGAGTAAACAGAAGCTCTATAGCCTCGTCATCACTCATATACTCAGCAATATCAGGAGTTATTATGCCCTTTTCAATGCCTTTGTTTTTGATCTTTTCAATATCCATACCTGCACCGTCATCACGAACTTCGATAACGATATTATTGCCAACCTGATATGCGTCCAGATATATATTTCCTGTTTCATCTTTACCTGCGGCAATTCTCTTTTCCTTTGATTCAAGGCCGTGATCCGCAGCATTTCTTATAAGGTGCTGCAGAGGGTCTCCAATCTCATCAATAACAGTTCTGTCAAGCTCTGTCTCTTCACCGGTTACATGAAACTCAATCTTTTTATCCAGCTTTTTACTAAGATCTCTGACCATCCTGGGAAATCTGTTAAATATTGTCTCAATTGGAACCATTCGAACTTTCATGACTGACTCATGCAGATTGGTAGTGACAGATTCGAGATACTCTATCTGCTCGTTGAACATATTATTACTAAGTCCTTCCGAGTTCTGCTCTGCATTTATTGAAACAAGTCCATTTTTGGCTATAATAAGCTCACTTACAAGATTCATGAGATCATCAAGCTTCTCTATATCTACTCTAACAGTCCTTCCAACATTAGGCTTAGATTGTTTCTTTTCTTTTGGTTTTTCCTTTACTAAGGCTTGTCCACCACCCACATTGGCCGTCTTTATCTTTGTATCATCAGACTCTTCAATGCTTTTTTCTTCTTTTTCTTCTTTTTCTTCTATCTTCTTTTCTTTTTCATCATCCTTTTTCTTTTCTTGAGCACCCTCTGCAAATATATCTTCTAAATTACCGAAAAGTACTTTGTCAACCTCAGAAACATTTTCAATGGCCTTTTTAATAACCTCAGCCTTCTCTGCAGATAAGTAAACAACTGAAAAATCAAATTCAAATCTCTCATCCTCTATATCCTGAACGCTCGGTACGGATTTAAGGACTTCACCATGCTCCTCTAAAACTTTGAATACCAGAAAAGAACGTGCTGATTTAAGTATACAATTTTGATCTAAGAAAACTGTTATACCATAAATATGCATCCCATCATCTAAAAGCTCACCAAAAGACTTCTTCTCAAAATCAGAAAAAATGATATTCTTATATGGCACTGTATCATCGGAATTATCTATATCTTCTTTTTCTTTAATGGCCTCTTCCTTTATGACTTCATCATTGTTTTCATCAGATTCTTTGGTTTCTGTTTCTTCTTCAGGTGTTTCTTTATCTTTTCCCTCATCTACAATTTTAGCCAGAGCATCAAGTATATTCTGATTATCATCAGTTCCTTCATCAGCACTTTCTATTATATTATCAAGATAATTAGAAATAGCATCCAAAGCCTCAAATAACACATCTACAAGCTCTGGAATCACCTTCATGTTATTACTTCTGATTTCCTGAAATACATTTTCCATATCATGAGTAAGCTTCTGCATACGCTTATAACCCATGGTTCCGGCCATACCCTTGAGAGAATGTGCTGCTCTGAATATTTCATTTATGGTATCAATATTATCAGGTTCCTTTTCAAGAACCATGAGTTCATCGGAAAGAGTTTGTATATGTTCCTTTGACTCATCTATAAACATTTCCAGATACTGACTAACGTCCATATATATTTGCCTCCCGTTAAAGACCTTTAATCCGTTACATATACAGTTATTATAAAACAAACAAGCTATTAAATCAAGAAATTATGGATATTTATCCTTTATTTACAAAAGGCTTTCCGATAAAATCAGAAAGCCTTAACTTTATAATATAAAAAATATTATTATTTATTAACTATTCTTTCAACTGCTCTCTTTGTATTCTCATATGAACCAAAAGCTGTCAGTCTGAAGTAACCTTCACCACTCGGTCCAAAACCTGAACCCGGAGTACCTACTATATTAAGCTCTTCAAGAAGATAATCAAAGAACTCCCATGAAGTCATCTTATCCGGTGTAGCAAGCCATATATAAGGTGCATCCACACCACCATACACTTCATAGCCTGCATCTATAAGACCTTCTCTTATTATCTTTGCATTGTTCATATAATAGCTTACCATCTCTTTGGTCTGCTTCTTGCCTTCTTCGGTATAAATTTGAGCACCTGCAGCCTGAATTATATAAGGAGCACCATTAAACTTTGTTCCGTGTCTTCTTGCCCACAGAGAGTGAAGAGAAGTTCCGTTACACTTTAAATCATGAGGAACTACAGTATATCCAAGTCTTGTTCCTGTAAAGCCTGCATTTTTAGAGAAGCTACGGATTTCGATAGCACAGCCCTTCGCACCGTTACACTCGTATATAGAGTGAACCACATCGTCAGATGATATATAAGCTTCATAAGCAGCATCATATATTATTACCGCACCAACTTTTAGAGCATAATCAACCCACTCCTGCAGTTTATCCTTAGGAATTGTAGTACCTGTAGGATTATTAGGAAAACAAAGATATATGATATCAGATGTTTGTGAAGGAATTTCAGGACAAAAGTTGTTTTCTTTTGTGCAAGGCATGTATATTACATCACTCCACTTCTGAGTATCCTGATCATAAACGCCTGTTCTTCCGGCCATAGCATTGGTATCCACATATACAGGGTATACAGGATCACAAACCGCTATTTTATTATCTGTTGCAAATATATCTCCAATATTTCCTGAATCACTCTTAGCACCGTCACTAACAAATATTTCATCAGCAGATATATCACAGCCTCTCATCTTAAAATCATTTAAGGCGATTGCATCCCTTAAAAATTCATATCCAAGGTCAGGTGCATATCCCTTAAAAGTCTCCTTTGATGCCATCTCGTCTACTGCTTTATGAAGTCTTTCAATAACACATGGAGCCAAAGGAAGTGTAACATCACCTATTCCGAGACGAATTATATCCTTATCCGGATTAGCTTCCGTATAAGCAGATACCTTTTTTGCAATTGTTGAAAAAAGATAGCTTCCCGGTAACTTAAGATAATTCTCATTAATTTTAAACATATGTATTCCTCTTTCCGTATTTACAGTTTGAAAAATTAGTAAAACCTATATTACAGGTTTTAAACTTCAACAATAATTAACTAAAATATTTTACTCCAGATTCGAATATCTTCTGATCTTGCTCTCCGTATACATTTATTGCTACATGCTCTCCGATACGCTCTGAGTGACACATCTTTCCAAGC
>JAEEJA010000024.1 GCA_016281605.1 Lachnospiraceae bacterium | reverse complement strand
CCAAACAAGCAATAAAAGATTTACAGAAAGCCTATAAAAAGGCTTATAAGGATAGAAAAACACATAAGCCTGACCCTAAGAATCCTGATAAGTATTTTCCAAAGTTTAAGAAGAAAAGTAAGAGTAAAGAGTCTTTCTTTCAAAGAACAGATACTATAAAGAAAACAGATGATACTCACATTAAGATTACTGGCATCAAAAAGCCTGTTAAATGTACTGATTTGAAAGGTATTGATTTACCTGAACATATTTTAAATCCAAGAATCAGTTTTGATGGTAAATATTGGTATCTCTCCTACTCTTATGAGGCTTCAGAGAATGATATTGTAGATTTCGACAGAGATAAGTTAGGTATAGATTTAGGTATCAAAGACCTTGCTATCCTTTCTGATGGTCAGCATTTTGGTAATATCAACAAAACGTCAGAAGTAAGAAGATTACGAAAAAGATTAAAACATTTACAACGCAAAGTATCTAAAAAATACGAGGTAAATGTAACTTACGATAACAAAGATAATAAAGTTTTCCATAGAACTAATAACATAAAGAAGTTAGAAAAGCAGATAAAACTTATATACCGTAGGATAAGCAACATACAGACAACATATATGTATGAGGTAGCAAAGTCTGTGATGAAAACCAAACCACAAACTATCATCCTCGAAGACTTAAATATTAAAGGTATGATGCAGAATCCTAAACTTGCCAAAGCGGTGCAGGAACAGAACTTATATAAGTTTAGGCAGATTATAGTATACAAAGGCGAGATGAATGGTATAGAGGTTTTGTTAGCAGATAGATGGTATCCTTCGTCTAAAATGTGTAGTTGTTGCGGTAACATCAAAACAGATTTGAAATTATCCGACAGGACTTATCATTGTGATGTTTGTGGTTTTACTATGGATAGAGACGAAAATGGTGCTATCAATATTGAAAACTGCAATAAGTTTAAAAAGATAAAAGTAGCTTAAAATAAGCAAAATAGGAGTCCGTTACTCCAAATTTAAGCCCCATACTTAATCTTATGGTTAAGTTAGAGAGTTACATAAACCTGATTAGCGAGTTGCATGTAATAAGACAGCCGTGAAAGGGAACTCGTTGAAAGGGGAAGTGGCAGAAAAGTTAGTTTTAACTTTTTATAAGTTGCCACAAACGGTTCGAATCCCGCTTCCTTGAACAAAAGAAACAAGACCTATCAGCAGAGAGTTCTGCTTGATAGGTCTTTTTTTGATGTATTTCGCGATATTTTGATAAAAATTCTAGCTACTTTTTGCATTCATTATTTTTCACCAGAATACGATATTGAAATATTTGCTAATATGTGGTATAATACATATAGTTACGATAATGAGTTTTTGGAGGTTTTATGAAATCAAGACTTGGGGATATTAATGAAAACAGCGCAGGTGAGCGATTTATCGTTCTAAACTACCGCTCAGATGACGATATCGATATAGTCGCAGAACACTCAAATCAGATCCACTGCCACGTTTCGTGGGATGATTTCAGAAAAGGGAAAATATACGACACTCATAAAAAAACGGATGTTAACTGGGTTGGGGAACGCGAAACTGACGAGTTTGGCGATGAGTGGGAGATCATAGAACAGGAATCTGAGGATAATCTTACTATAAAGAGAATAAAAGATGGAGAGGTAAGATGCGGCATAAGATTTGAAGATTTTATCTATGGAAATATGTCTGTTTCAAGGTTTTCGTATGATAAGGCAGATCTTAATGCAAGACGGCACCGCGAGCTTACCCTTCAAAATGCCCTGTATCTTTTAAATCATCACAGAAGATGTGCTATTGTCCGTCCTCCCGGGTTTGGAAAGACATGGATAGGCATCAAGCTCTTTAATATGCCGCAATACAAAAAGTGCCTTTTCCTTATCCCGAATGATGATGCTTACTCCCTTGCTGAGGTAGAGGCTGAAAAGAAGCTTAAGCTAAAGAGTAAGGTTAAAAAGAAAATAGATGTCATGACATATCAGAAGCTTGCTACAAGGACTGACGAGCAGCTTAAAAAGATGGACTATGATATCGTCTTTTGTGATGAGTGTCAAAGACTGGGCGGAGACGAGGATGGAAGCGGTGCATACAAGACATATGTAGCTGCAAAAAAGCTTATGATAATGCATCCTAAGACCCATTTTGTAGGAGCAACAGCTACTCCGCAGCGTATGGACGGGATAAATGTTATATCTGATATGTTCCTTGGACATGTCTGCTATCCTTATACAGAAGAAGAGGCCATCTCTGATGGGATCCTTAAAGAGCCCAGATACCTTTATTTCAGATACGGGATCGAAGAAGTTATAGGTTGGAGAGCAAATGAGCATGAAAAGAGGGTAAAAAGGAAAGTCACAAAGGACGAGCTTGAAAAGATTTATAATGACGAGGATGTAAGGGCAATGGATGCCCGCCTTATGCCGGAGCATATAAGAAATACCTGCTACAAGGAAGTCCCTGATCTTTCCTATATGCGCTTTATCGTATTCTATCGCTTCATAGATGAGCTCAAAGAAAACAAGGAAAAGGTAATAGGGTGGTTTAAGGAAGCTTTCCCTGATCACAGGATAGTGGCAACAGAGGTTCACTCAAATTCAGAAGATGACCTTAGTATTATAGGACAGCTTCCTACAAAGATTTTACCGGTTGAGACTCCCAGGATAGACCTTATCTTTAACTGTGAGATGCTTTGTATGAGTTACCACTCAAACGCCCTTACCGGTATCATAATGGAGCGGAAAACTCAATCCTGGGGTAAGTATAAGCAGATGCTTGGAAGACTGCTTTCCTGCACTAATAGACCTATAGTCTTTGATATAGTAGATAATCTCCACTCTGATTTTATCGTAGGCAAAAAGAGGATAACTCCTCCTAAGGTAGATGTAAATGTCGAAACCGAAAGCCCTTCAGAGGTCACTTTTGAGGATGTTAAAAAGAAGTATCCAAACGGCAGGGACTGGTCAAAGATAGATAGTGTCATAAAACAAAATAAGGAGTTTCTCAGAAGAGCAAAGGATACCTTTTCTGATAAGTTTGGCAAT
>JAEEJA010000023.1 GCA_016281605.1 Lachnospiraceae bacterium | reverse complement strand
TGATAGGTTCATTAGCATTTTAAATGCTTCTTTTGAGTCTGCAGGCTTGCCTAGAATTGCTTTATCCATTGATACAACTGTGTCTGCACCTATTACAAGTATTCCACCTTTTCTTACATCTATCAGATCAGAAATGCTTTTAGGGGTTTTACGAATAAATTCATCTGTAACTGCTCTACATTTTTGTTCGGATAATTCAATTACAACCTCTTCAGGTATATCTTTAGTTACTGATTCTTCAACTTCACTTATTACAACTTCAAATTCAAGTCCTGCCTGCATCAACAGATCTTTTCTACGTGGTGATCCTGACGCAAGAATTATCACTACATTTTGATTCATTGACTACTACTACCCTTCTCAAGCCAGTCTATTATTTAATGCATTTAATACTCTCTTTTTATCTGCACTCCAAAGCGGAGCTACAAGCGTTTTCTTAGCTCCGTCCCCCGTCATTCTATGAATAACTATATCTTTCGGAAGTACTGAAATACAGTCATATATAAGGTCTACATATTCTTCCATTGTCATACATTTGAAAAGCCCCATATTATAATCTTTTTCAAGATCAGTTCCCTTAATTACATGAAGAAGCTGTAGTTTTATTCCCTGCACTCCACTCTTACCGACGTATCGTACAGTTTCAAGCATAACTTCTCTGGTTTCGCCCGGCAGACCAAGAATAACGTGTGTGATAACATCAATATTCCGAGACTTCAACTCTTCCACCGCTTTATCATATACCGGCAAAGCGTAACCACGTCTTATATAATCTGCACTTTTCTCGTGTATTGTCTGAAGTCCAAGCTCAATCCAGATAGGTTTTATTTGATTAAGCTCCGACAAAAGCTCTAGTACATTTTCAGGAAGACAATCCGGACGTGTACCAATAGATACAGCAACTATATCAGGATGACTAATCGCCTCTGTATATAACGTTCTCAGACGTTCCACAGGTGCATAAGTATTGGTAAACGCCTGAAAATAGGCGATATATTTATTTGAAGTCACACCGGTTGCTGCATTTATCTTTTTAGGCATCTTTGCTTCGATTCGTTTTTTTCCTCTTTCAATCTGTTCGGTTACAGATAGTGATGCATCCTCAGCAAAATCTCCGGATCCATATCCGGAACAAAAGATGCAGCCTCTCGTATCCAAAGTGCCATCTCTATTCGGGCAGGTAAAACCGCCATTTATCGAAACCTTATATACCTTACAACCAAATGTATCTCTCAGATACTCATTTAAGCTTATATAATTCATTTAACAAAAAATTCCCTCAACAAGAAGAAGTACTCCCCTCTTCTGCTAGCATATATCCTCGTATTTTATGGTTTTTATTTCTTCGTCACTGCCTGCTTCGATTTCGGACAGTCGTGAAGCCTGCTTAGTGATTACTGTTTCAAAGAGATTTCTGACAGTTCTTGCATTTGCAAAATTATCAGTTTTATTTTTCTGTATTTCTTCTATCATTTCAACTAGTGCAGCTTTAGCCTTATCGTCTATCATGTAGTCGTATTTGCTACAAAGCATTTCAAATATCTGGATAAGCTCTTCTTTATTATAATCAGGAAAATGTATATACTTATTAAATCTTGATTCAAGCCCGGGATTACTGTTTATGAACTCCTTCATAAGCTCCGGGTAGCCTGCAACTATTACAATAAAATCGTCTCTTCCATCCTCCATAGCCTTCAGGATGGTATCAACAGCTTCCTGCCCAAAATCATTATTTGAATCCGATCTTGTGAGGGAATATGCTTCATCGATAAAGAGTATCCCTCCCTTTGCTTCATTTATCTTAGCTTGTGTTTTTATTGCTGTCTGTCCGATATATCCGGCTACCAGAGATGATCTGTCGACTTCTACCACGTGTCCCCTTGTAAGAACACCTATATCCTTATATAATGCCCCAAGGATTCTGGCAACAGTCGTTTTACCTGTTCCCGGATTACCGGTAAATACCAGATGCAAAGAGACCGGGACTGTTTTTAAGCCCATAGTCTTTCTTTTCTGCTGCATTTTCACGAAGCTTGTAAGTGCTTTTATATCGTTTTTTATGCTATCCAGTCCAATAAGACTTTCCAGTTCTTTATATGGTTCTGATACAGTGTTTTCTTTATTCATATTAGTAGTAAATGACTTATCAAACAGATTAAATCCGGAAAAATTGAAAGAATTAAAGGTATTAAATGAGCTAGTATCGATAGTCCTTACCTTCACCGGTCCATTTTCAAACGGATTGGATATAGTGATCATCCTGAAAAATGAAATAAGCTTTTGTTTATCAGAATTATTGGTAAGTATTCTTACGCTGTTTTTAATATTATTTTTATCATAAATAAGTATGTTATATGCACTTCCAAGAACCTCCAGATACTTAAGTCCAAAGCTCATACTCTTTTCTTCGCCATCAACCGAATAGTTAATTTCTACATCAAAATCTATCTTAGGCGAAAGCTTTATCTCCAGACTCTTAAGCTCTTTCTTTTTATGAAGTAATCTTATCAAAAATGTATCAGCATACTCCTCCACAACATTTCCATCATCTGCTTCGTAATAAAGCTTTACATCAGTCGAGCTGATGGATGTTGTTTTTTCATTTAAACCAAGTCTAAGCGCTTCATTTTGAATGCCGCTAGACGTAAGACCGCCTTTTATATCATGATAAAAGCTGTTTGATTCATTTTTGTCCTTTAGTTTTTCAATTACCTGTTGCATAATCATTTAACTCCCATATAAAGAAAAAGCATAATGCAAGAATACTTAAAATAAGATACGTTATCCAAAGTATCTTATACTTCTTATAACCAAGCATTTTATATTTATAGCCAAACCAGCTAGTGGTACCTGCAAATTCTATCATCAGAACATCATAAGGATCCTTATGAAATACAAAATACTTTATGATAGCAATGGCAAAGCATACATACACAGTTATATTAAAACCATTATATGAGCCGATAATATCAACCTGCTCATGAAATTCATCCTCTTTAACATCATTTTTTGATGCGTTTTCTAATATTTCATTCTTATCCAACTTACTGTTCCTCGTCTATTAGTCCTAAATATGAATCATCTCCGGGATATATATAATCACTTAAATTGTTTGAAGCTGTTGCATCACTATAATCAAAGCTATGTTCAATTATACCGCCAAAAAACCACATATCAGACCTCTTAAAAAGTACTATATTAAGCGGTGTATTCCATGCTGAATGATTTATTTGATTATCAAACAATATAGTGGTTTTATCAGAAACATAAGTAAATTCATATATTATAATATCATCAACGTTTACATCTATTTTATACTCTTTTTCGAGATAATTTTTATATTTATAAGCGTTTATAGTTTGCTTACTTTTATTTATAGTTCCAAGCTTTATATAATAATAGTCTCCGGGACCACATACATCATTTATATATTGCCGGAGCATATTCTTATATACAGAGTTTTTATTCCATGTAGGTAAGCACTCATCCAGCTTATTATCATAGGTAAACAGATTATCGAAAACAGTGTTAATTACATCGAATGAATCATTAGAGCCACCTATACCATTTCTTTTTTCATATTTCCTTAGGCGCTCGGTTCTTCCCTCAAGAGAATTAAAATAATCCTCTTCCTTTTTCTTTTTATTTTCAGCCTCTAATGTATCAATTTTGCTTAGAAGCGCCTTTTTATTCAAATGTCTATTATCGCCTGCGAAGAATCTGGCCTTTTCAAACTCCTCTTTCTCGCAGTATTTCTCTACTATCTTATCACCGAACAGCTTTACATATACTGACATATCCTTAAAGCCATAGAATCTGTCAGCATCCTCATACATTTCTATTACCTTATCTATATCATCTTCTGAATACTGGCCGCTGTCATAATACGTAGAGACCTCATCATATATATACAGTCTATAGGCTAAAAAGCTAGTAAGAAGTAAAAAACCAACTGTGCAGATAATAATTACCTTCAGCTTATGTGCCACAAGATAATTATTTATTTTATTATAGTATTCTTTAATAATCATAAACATAATACACTCCTTTACAATGTAATGTTTTATTTACATTTTAAATATAAAGGAGTGTATAGTCAAGTTTTGTTTACATATTATGTTTTAAGTTATAAGAGGAAGGATTACATTTTCGGATACCTTCTCTCCCTCCATTTCAAAATAAAATAGTTCTTCAAATGAAGTATCGAGTGCAAGACAAAGAAGATAGGCCAACTTAGCTGTTGGACTAAAGCTTCCGTTCTCTATAGATATAATAGTTTGCCTGGAGACTCCTACCGTATTTGCGAGTTCCTGCTGTGATATCTTGAGAGACTGTCTCTTTTCTTTTATTCTGTTTTTAAATACCATTTGTTCCATACATATTACCCGTTATTTACTTTAATCTTTCTAAAAGCTTTGAAAAATACTCAGGTAGTTCACTTCTAAACTCTACATATTCTCCGGTTCTGGGATGTACAAATCCTAGTGTTCCTGCATGAAGTACCTGTCCAACCAGGTTGAACGGACAGTTTTTCGGGCCATATACAGGATCACCCAAGAGCGGATGATTGATACTGGTAAGATGCACTCTTATCTGATGAGTTCTTCCTGTTTCAAGCTTACATTTGATATAAGCAAAATTTTGATTCATATTCTCCTGAAGGAAGATATGTGTTACTGCTCTTCTTCCATCAGGGTCAATAGCCATTTTTTTACGGTCATTTTTAGCTCTGGCTATTGGTTTATCTACCGTTAATGTATATAATCCGTTTTCATCCTGAGTCATCTTATCGATATCAAAATGATTATAAACTATGGAATCATAGACACGATTTATACTATGCTCTGAAAACTGTATTGAAAGCTTCTGATGAGCCAGATCCGTTTTGCATATAACAAGAAGTCCGCTTGTGTCCTTATCGATTCTATGAACAATTCCGGGTCTTTCAACTCCATTTATGGATGAAAGGGAATCTCCACAGTGGTACATAAGCGCGTTTACAAGAGTGCCTGTATAGTTTCCGGCAGCCGGATGAACAACCATCCCCTGTGGCTTATTAACTACTATAACATCATCATCCTCATAAACTATATCAAGAGGAATATTCTCAGGTACAATCTCCAGCTTTTCAGGTTCAGGAAGCATAACACTTATTCTATCACCGTCCGTGATACAATAAGATGCCTTGATACTCTTCTTCTGAGTTATTTCCTGCCCATCAGTCTTGTTATCGACTGTGATATTACCCTTATCAAGAAGCTTCTTTATGTATGAACGCGAAAGCCCCTCTATTTCCTCAGAGATATACTTATCTATTCTTACGCCAGCATCATTACTATCCGGCGTTAGTAGCAGAATCTGTTTATTATCTGTATTATCTTTTGAGTTATTTATTTCTATATTAATGTCTTTATTCATATATTATTCTTCTATTGTTACATTTATCATTACAGGATTATGGTCACATGGTGCAAAATAAGAATTATAGGTATTTACACTTTCCACCTTCAAATTGTT
>JAEEJA010000001.1 GCA_016281605.1 Lachnospiraceae bacterium | reverse complement strand
GTGACAAAGAGGCTGTGGTTGGAGCCTATTTGAAACCGTCTATGCGGTAGGAGGACAAAACCAATCCACAGCATCTTCAATAGCATACCCTATACCTATAGAGAAGGTAAAGAATGGGTATGACTATATAATACGAGGAGGTTAATACGATATGGCAGCATTCGAAAGGGTAAAGAGTGGTATTCCGGAAATGGACAAAGCGCTTGATAATATTCGCCTTGGAGATAATGTGGTATGGCGGGTGTCTGAATTATCAGAGTTTAAATTATTTATGGAACCATATATCAGACAGGCTATTCTGGATAAACGGAAGATTATATATTTTAGATTTGCCAGTCATGAGAGATTATTAGATGAATGTCCTGAAATAAAGACCATCAATGTTTTCTTGTCTCACAGGTTTGAAGATTTTACAGTTGATATTCATAATGCTATCGAAAAAGAAGGGAAAGATGCTTTTTATGTTTTTGATTGTTTGTCTGAACTTCAAGCTGCATGGGCAACAGATCTTATGATGGGCAATTTTTTTAGAGTTACATGTCCTTTTTTATTTATATTAGATACGGTAGCTTTTTTTCCGATCATAAGAGGCAGGCATTCTGTTCAAGCGGTTAATAAAATACTTAATACAACACAGCTTTTCTTTGATGTTTATTCAGATGAAAAGAATATTTATGTACGTGCGGAAAAGGTATGGAATAGAAATTCTGATACTATGTTTCTCCCGCATATATATAATCCTTCAAATGGAAGTTTTCAGCCAATATTAGATGGTGTCAAGTCAAGCAGATTTTATCAAACACTCGGTTTGGCACAGAGATCAGCTGAAGAACAGTATTCTGATTCGTGGGATCGTTTTTTTAATAATGTAAAAGTATTAGCCCGAAATGGTATGGATATAAAAGAAGAATGCTCACGAATGTGTAATATTATGATGACTCGTGATATGAATATGCGAAAAATGGTAAAGAAGCATTTTAAACCTGAAGATTATTTTTCTGTAAGAGACCATATGATTGGAACTGGAATGATAGGTGGCAAGGCATGTGGTATGCTTTTGGCAAGAGCAATTATTTGTAATAAAGAACCTGATTTGAAAGAAGTACTAGAACCACATGACTCATTTTATATCGGATCAGATGTATATTATACATATATTGTTGATAATAATTTGTGGGATATCCGAATAAAGCAACGAACGGAAGAGGGATATTTTGAGCTTGCCAATGAGTTTGCTTCGAAACTTATGAATGGAAAATTTTCTGACACGATGAGAGAGCAGTTTATCAGAATTATTGAGTATTATGGGCAGGATCCTTATATCATCCGTTCGAGTAGTATTTTGGAAGATGGCTTTGGAAATGCGTTTGCAGGGAAATATGAGTCTGTATTTTGTGTGAACAGGGGTACTATTGAGGAGCGAGTGAGTGAATTTGAACATGCTATTAAGGTCGTATATGCTAGTTCAATGAATCTGTCAGCACTTGACTATCGTAAACGAAGAGGTCTTGATAAACGAGATGAGCAAATGGCATTGTTGGTACAGCGTGTGTCAGGTTCATACTATGGTTCAAATTATATGCCCTGTGCTGCAGGTGTTGGTTATTCGTATAGTCCATACAAGATAATGAAAAACATTGATCCTAAAGCAGGTATGTTGAGATTAGTCATGGGACTTGGAACATCGGCAGTGGACCGAACCGAAGGTTCATATCCACGAATAGTAAATCTTGATATGCCGGAAAAAACATCATATTCATCGTCAGCTGAAAAACACAAGTTTTCTCAAGGGAAGGCAGAAGCAATCAATATGACAGAGCAGTCGATTAAGAGATATTCTCTTGATGAGATAGAGGCTGATATTCCAAATTATCTTGATAAAATATTATTTGAGCATGACTATGATGCTGAATCAAGACTGCTTGAAATGGGTAGAAGACGAGAAGTCAAATTTATTTCATGTAAGGGATTAGTTGAAAATAAAATACTGATGGATCAGATGAAGAAGATACTTTCCTGCATTCAGGATGAATATCAATATCCTGTTGACACAGAGTTTACCATAAATATTTCAGAAAATGGGGAGTATTCGATAGATCTTCTACAATGTCGGCCTTTGCAGGTTCAGAAAGGGATTTCTGAAACAGTGATTCCTGACAATATACCTGAAGATAGAATTCTACTTCAGAGTAAAGGTGTATCAATGGGAATACCTAAAACTACAAAGCTTGATCTTATAGTGTATGTGGATCCCATTAAATATTACAACATGCCATACAAGATGAAAGATTTGGTGGCAAAGTTGGTTGGGAAAGTAAACTGGCATTATCGGGATACTGACAAACATATGATGCTTATTGTTCCGGGGAGGATAGGTACGACCTCTCCTGAACTTGGGGTTCCTACAGCATTTTCGGATATCAGTGCATATGATATAATATGCGAAGTTGAAGAATCTAAAGCAGGATACAATCCGGAGCTGTCTTACGGAAGCCATATCTTTCAAGATCTTGTTGAAGCTGAAATCCTATATACAGCAGTCTTCCATAACGAAAAAACGATGCATTTTGCACCGGAAAAACTTAAGGAATGCCCCGATATTGTAAGTGAATTTGAATCAGGAGAGGAACTCCAAGATATTGTCCATATATATGATGTCAAAGATAAAAAATGTGAGGTTTATGATGATGTAGCCGATGAACATTTGATTATTACATTTTAGATATGTGTAACAAATATTTAGAAAACTAAAGGATTAGACAATTATAGCAATGGATGGGGCTATCCTTTATGACATTACTGAGAATAGTTATCCATATGTATATATAATATCAGCCGTTCATGCAAAAAAACTTGAAAAAAGAACGACCTGAGATACATCCTGTCGTATATTTTATGTTGATAGATGAAACAAAGAAGATTGATGGTTTATATGATTCTTTGTTGCATGAAGGACTGGTTGATGAATTAAAAATCATAAAATACGAATCCGAGGATTATCCGGGATACAGTTATATGAAGATATATAATAAAAATGCTTCAGTAGAAAATATGATTGATTATCTGAAAGAAAAATTACACAAAGATAATATTATTACTTTCGGTGATTATGATAGCCGATACGATACAGATTATAAAGGATATGATTGTAATGAAATTGTAAATGCATTACAGAAAAAATACTATTCAAACAAGTTATATCTGTGATTAAAATTAATAATTTTGTTATATAAATTGAGGTTGCAAGCATATGATACATGCTTGTAATAGCACATACAGCAAATGATTGTCATTATTATTTAATGACTGCAATAATTTATCTCTCCTTGTGGTAATAAATCAAATGGCAGGAATTCCTCCCCCACACAAGATGATAATGGATCATAGTTGTATGTGTTTTATAATTATCCGGAAAAAATAGTTACTATAATTATCAATTTTATAAATCTTTGCAATTAAAAACAGACCCTAATGGTTCGCTGCAAGTCGAAGCTTCTGCGTCCTGTAGACTTGAACATCTGCCAGCTATCATATGGGCAGTTCTAATGTCTCGCAAGCTCGACAATAACTGCTCCAAATGGTTCGGTTCTAGCAGATGCTTCTGCGTCCTTCGGACTTGAACCATCTGGAACCAGCTGTGCATAAGTTTGATTACGAAAATCATAGATTTTCTACGGTCTCATTCACAATAATAGTGGCTTATCCTGGCTCTTCATCTTATTATAGAATATTGGAACAAAGAAAACAAAGGTTACAATGACCGACATGATATCCGAGACCGGCGCGAAAAGACTCGCAAGCGAGTCTTGACTAAAAGTGTCAATTGCGGAAAAAATATTAAATTGACAATTGCAATTTGCTGAAAGGTAGGCTATAATCTACTTAACAAAAACATCGTTTACGACAGAAATATTAAATGGAGAAATTATTATGGAAATAAGCAGAAATATCTACCTTGAGAGGCTCATTGTCAGAAAACACAACGGATTTATTAAAGTGATCACCGGAATACGAAGATGTGGTAAGTCATATCTATTGAATAACATATTTTATAACCATTTGTTGAAAGAAAATATAGCAGAGGATCATATCATCAAGTTCGCCTTTGACTCAGCAGAGGATTTAATGAAAATCGGTGAGGATCCTTTGATTTTTGATAATGCAAAGGAAGACCGTAAAGTTGATCCTTCTAAATTTATACAGTGGTTAATGCCAAAGATCAGTGGCAGGGAAATGTATTATCTTTTGCTTGATGAGGTTCAGAAACTCGGTGCTTTTGAGTCAGTACTTAATGGCTTTCTTCGTAAAGATAATGTAGATGTTTACGTTACGGGAAGTAATTCCAGGTTTTTATCGAAAGATATTTTAACAGAATTTGAAGGGAGGGGAGATGAAGTGCACATTCTTCCCTTATCATTTTCGGAGTATTATGGGTTCAGGCAAGGAGACAAAAGTGAAGCGTATGACGATTATTCGGTATACGGAGGGCTTCCCGCAGTTGCACTTATGGCAACGGAAGAACAGAAAACCAATTATCTGATCTCCCAAATGGAAAATGTGTATCTCAGGGATATCATTTTAAGATACTCAGTAAAAGATGAAGCAGCCCTTGGAGAAGTGATCGATGTGATTGCTTCCGGTATTTCCTCATTAACAAATCCGAGAAAAATAGCTGATACTATGAATTCGGTCCATGGAAAAACTACCTGTGCATCGACGATAGACAAATATATTGGCTATGCTGAAGAAGCGTTTATTCTTAACCGTGTAAAAAGATATAATGTGAAAGGAAGAAAATATATAGGCACACCTTATAAAATATATTTTGAAGATGTGGGGCTTAGGAATGCCCGTTTATCTTTTCGGCAGATTGAAGAAACACATATCATGGAGAATATTATATATAATGAGTTGAGATTCAGAGGGTATCAGGTAGATGTGGGAACTGTGGAATCGAGAGAAAGAGACAGTAAAGGAAAAGAAATCCGTGTGCAGCGCGAGATTGATTTTATAGCCACATTGGGCAGTAAAAAGTATTATATTCAGTCAGCGTATGCTATTTCTGAAAAAGAGAAATATGTGCAGGAAACATTTTCTTTCAAAAAAATCAATGATTCATTTAAGAGGATCATTATCGTAGAAAAGAGTATGAAACCTCGTTATGATGAGAATGGCTATCTGATGATGGGAGCGAAAGAATTTCTGCTTGATGAAAACAGTTTGGCAATATGAGTCCATCGTTGGTTAGCTTTAAAAATGCACGTCGAGATTGTTGTTCTTTTAGGTGACAAAATAATCGATGGACAGTATGTTATCGACTGCCGGCTATTTCTTTTTTTACAGAAGTATACCGGTGGAGTAAAGAAAGGGACAGAAATCAACCGTGGTGAAGTGGGAGACACCTTTGAGGTAGGCGAGATATTTATAAATGGAGGATATTTATGAGAATATACGCAGATAATGCAGCTACAACAAAAATGAGCAACAATGCAATTAACGCAATGCTTCCATATATGAGAGAGGTGTATGGTAACCCTTCCAGTCTATATGAGATAGGTCAAAAGGCAAAGAAAGCACTTGAGGATGCGAGAAGAAGAGCGGCAGTAGTGTTGAACTGTGACGCAAAGGAAATATATTTTACATCAGGTGGAAGTGAGGCTGATAATCAGGCAATTATTTCTGCGGCAAGAATAGGAGAGAAAAAGGGAAATAAGCATATTATTTCAACATCGTTTGAGCACCATGCAGTGCTTCATACCCTAAAAAAGTTGGAAAAAGAAGGTTTTGAAATTGAGCTTTTAGATGTACATAGTAATGGAGTTATATCAGCGAGGCAGGTAAAGGATGCCATAAGAGAAGACACGGCGCTTGTAACAATTATGTATGCAAATAATGAGATTGGTACAGTTCAGCCAATAAAAGAAATCGGCACAGTATGTAGAGAGAAAAATGTATTATTTCACACTGATGCCGTACAGGCAATTGGACATATATCTGTAGATATAGATAGAGATAATATCGATATGCTAAGCCTCTCAGCCCACAAGTTCCATGGACCAAAGGGTGTGGGAATTTTATATGCAAAGAAGGGAATACTGCTTACTAACATAATAGAAGGTGGTGCACAGGAGAGAGGAAAACGAGCAGGAACAGAAAACTTACCAGGTATTGTAAGTATGGTGGCAGCTCTAGAGGATGCAACAAAGGACCTTGATGGATATGCAGCTAAATTATTACCACTTAGAGATAAATTAATTGCCGGTCTTGATTCAATCCCTTACTCAGAATTGAATGGTGACAGAGATAATAGATTGCCTGGGACTGTTAATTTCTGTTTTGAGGGAATAGTGGGAGAGTCATTGATCCTTTTATTAGATAACAAAGGCATTTCAGCATCCTCGGGTTCGGCTTGTGCTTCCGGTTCATTAGACCCAAGTCATGTGTTACTTGCAATTGGCAGACCGTACGAGGTGGCACATGGTTCCCTTAGATTATCCCTTTCTGAGGATGTGACTGAGGAAGAAATTGATTATATGATTCAGTCGGTTAAAGAAGTGGTGGAGTATCTCAGAAATATGTCACCGTTTTGGAGAGATTTGATAAATGGAAAACGACCACATGTGTTTGAAGAATAAGAGGAAAAGAAATTTGCATTATATAGTGAAAAGATAATGGAACATTTTAGAAATCCAAATTAAGAAATATGAGGAATTTTAGTGATTAACAAAACTAATCACCAATGATTAGTTTTGTGATATTTTCAAAAACATACTAGCGTGGTAGGATATAGTCAATCCGATTAAGGATATAAAAAACTATACCCTTAGGGCTAACAAATATAACTGTAGTTGCCGTAAGAGGTAGCTACTATTTTTATTATAAGGAGGATATTTATCATGAGTGAAATCAAACAGAGTGCATTAGAACTTATTGGAGGAACACCTTTATTACAGTTAAATGGATATTCAAGGAAAAGAGAAATTACAGAGGCAACTGTACTTGCTAAGCTTGAGTACTTAAACCCGGCAGGTTCAGTTAAGGATCGTATTGCTCTTGCAATGATTGAGGATGCAGAGGCAAAGGGAATCTTAAAGCCGGGAGCAACCATTATTGAGCCAACAAGTGGTAATACAGGTATTGGTCTTGCGGCAGTAGCAACTGCTATGGGATATAAAGCAATCCTTACATTACCGGAGACAATGAGTGTGGAAAGAAGAAATCTTCTAAAGGCTTATGGCGCTGAGCTTGTTCTTACAGAGGGTGCTAAGGGCATGAAGGGTGCCATTGCAAAAGCTGAAGAACTTAATAAGGAGATTGAAGATTCTGTTATTTTAGGTCAGTTTGTTAATCCGGCCAACCCTAAAGTACATAAGGAAACAACAGGTCCTGAGATTTGGAAACAGACAGATGGAAAGGTGGATATTTTTATTGCAGGTGTAGGTACCGGTGGAACAATTACCGGTGTAGGACAGTATTTGAAAGAGCAAAATCCTGATGTGAAGATTGTTGCTGTTGAGCCGGCTACAAGTGCAGTACTTTCAACAGGAACTCCCGGAGCTCATAAGATTCAGGGAATTGGTGCCGGATTTGTGCCGGATGTACTTGATACTAAGGTGTACGACGAAATTATAACAATTGAAAATGAGGATGCATTCGCAGAAGGAAAAGCTTTTGCAACATCAGAAGGAATTCTCGTGGGTATTTCATCAGGAGCCGCATTAAAGGCAGCAGAAATTCTTGCAAAAAGACCTGAGAATAAGGGAAAGGTAATTGTTGCTTTACTTCCGGATTCCGGTGACAGATACTTATCAACACCTTTATTTAATTCATAGGAGGTGCTTATGGGAAATGATAAACAGACAATTTACGATAGTAAATTAAGTGAAATAATCAGTCGATTAGTTAAAGAAGTAAAATACGGCAATATTACACTTATTATTCAGGATGGAAAAGTAATACAAATTGATAAAACAGAAAAAATAAGATTATAAAACTGACTGGAAAGACCAGAGGTTTATTCTTGAAGGGGATGAACTTTGGTCTTTCTATTTTTATAAGATGCCGTGGCCGCTGGTATGGCATAGGTTTGCAAAACTGAAGATGTTGGTTCGAATCCAACCGGTATCGTTGGTGATGCATAATCACTAAAGAAAATAGAGATTGAAAGAGGGTGTCACATGAGTAATACATACAAGGATTTGCAAAATTCGCATCCTTGCTTTGGTGGTCATAAAAATAATGCAGGAAGAATACATTTGCCTGTAAGTCCGGGATGTAACATTGCTTGTAGATTCTGTGACCGAACAATTAATGATGTAGAGGAACGTCCGGGAGTAACCTCAAAAGTATTAAAGCCGGAAGAGTGTGAGGATATACTTACAAAGGCTTTGGAAATATGTCCTGACATAAAGGTGGCTGGAATTGCCGGACCTGGAGATACGTTGGCAACAGATAATGCATTAAACACTTTTAGGATAATAAAGGAAAAATTCCCTAATCTAATTAAGTGTATGAGTACAAATGGATTATTGTTAAGCGAAAGAGCCGAGGATGTTATGGATATAGGGATTGATTCTTTGACGGTAACCGTAAATGCGGTTGATCCTGTTATAGAGGAAAAACTGAATGCATACATTATTTACCATGGTGAAAAAATAGAAGGTGTAGAGGGTGCGAGAATACTGATTGAAAACCAGTTAGAAGGCATAAAAAAAGTTGCAGCGGGTGGAATAACAGTGAAGGTAAACACGGTACTTGTTCCGGAAATAAATGGAGATCACATCGAAAAAATAGCACGAACTGTTAAAGAAGCAGGTGCAAGCATATACAACATAATTCCTTTAATTCCACAACATGAACTAAAAGATGTAAAGGCACCTGTGTGTGCAGAGATTGATGCTGCAAGAACAAAAGCTTCTAAATATATTGATGTATTTAGACATTGTCAACACTGTAGAGCGGATGCAGTTGGTGTTCCGGGAAAATCGGAATTCGGAGATCGGATTTATCAGAGACGACTGAATGTGAAGGAGACTTTTTCGCATGGATAAAATAAGAATTGCAGTTGCATCGAGTGATGGAATTGTTGTGAATAACCACTTTGGAAGAGCGAAAGCATTTTATATCCTTGAGGTTTTAGATGATGAGATGGTTATGCTTGAAAAAAGGCAGCTTGAGCCGGTTTGTGAGTTTGGTAATCATGACGAGGAAAGACTGAGAGAAAATCTAGAAGCTCTTTCGGATTGTGAATATTTACTAGTTGGCCGTATAGGAGACGGAGCCAGGTATACAGCCGGTTGCATGGGAATTCAGGCCTATGAGATTCCCGGAATTATAGAAAACTCAATAGAGCAATTAATGAAATATATTAAAATACAAAAATTATTTGAATAGGAAGGAAGAAAAAATGGGAGAAATTAGACAGATTGCAATTTATGGAAAAGGTGGTATTGGAAAGTCAACAACAACTCAGAATCTTACAGCAGGTCTTTGTGAGCATGGTAAGAAGGTAATGGTTGTAGGTTGTGATCCAAAGGCAGATTCAACAAGACTTTTGCTTGGAGGTCTGGCACAAAAGACAGTACTTGACACAATTCGTGATGAAGGAGAAGACATCGAGCTTGATCTTATTCTGAAGGAAGGCTACGGCGGTACAAAGTGTGTTGAGTCCGGTGGACCCGAACCGGGGGTTGGCTGTGCCGGTCGAGGTATAATTACTTCAATTAATATGCTTGAAAATCTTGGAGCATACACAGATGATTTGGATTACGTATTCTATGATGTATTAGGAGATGTAGTTTGTGGTGGTTTTGCAATGCCGATTCGTGAAGGTAAGGCTAAAGAAATTTATATTGTAGCAAGTGGTGAGATGATGGCACTTTACGCTGCAAATAATATTTCAAAGGGTATTCAGAGATACGCCAGAACCGGTGGAGTACGACTTGGTGGTATCATTTGTAATTCAAGAAATGTAGATAGGGAACTGGATCTTCTGCGTGCTTTTTCAAAAGAGCTCGGAACAAAGCTTCTTTATTTTGTTCCAAGAGATAATATCGTTCAGCATGCTGAGATAAATAAAAAGACGGTAATTGAATACAAACCAGATTCAAATCAGGCGCAGGAATACAGAAATCTAGCTCAAGCAGTTATTGAAAATACTGATTTTGTAATTCCTACACCGATGACACAGGAAAGACTTGAAGAAATTCTTATGGAATACGGCATGATGGAGCTTGCAGACGATTACAAGATTTAATAATAAAGAAATAAGTACATAATTTAGATTGACTGACTGGAAAACCAGAGGTTTATGGAAGAATAGGAGGATTCTTATGGCAATTTATAATTCTATTACAGAACTGGTTGGAAAGACACCAATCGTTGAATTCAGGAGACTTGAAAAGGTTCTTGGCTTAAAGGGAAGAATAGCTGGAAAGCTTGAGTATTTTAATCCTGCTGGTTCACACAAGGATCGTATGGCTCTGGAAATAATTGAGGCGGCTGAAGCGCGAGGTGACATTAGTCCGGAGAAGACAACACTGATTGAATATACAAGTGGAAATACAGGTGTTGCAATGGCAGCTTTTGCAGCGGCAAAAGGATATAAGTTTAATATAGGATTACAAAATGGTGTATCAATTGAGAGACGTAAGCTTCTTGAGGCGTATCAGGCAAACATAATAGAAGATATTCCGGATGAGTTAGTAGCAGGTGTGTTTGAAAAGGGTATTGCGGCTTTCGCAGATGTACTTTCGTACATGACTGATGGAATTGAAGGTGCATATACAACACGACAGTTAGATAATCCGGATAACGTGAATGCACATTACAAGCATACTGGACCTGAAATTTGGGAAGATACGGAAGGGAAAATAGATATTTTTGTTGGCGGTGTAGGTACCGGTGGTTCTACACATGGTGTAAGCAAGTATTTGAAAGAGAAAAATCCTCATATTAAGGTTGTGATTACCCAGCCTGATGCAAATGATGTACAAAATCCAATTGTTAAGGGAGTTGAGGATGGAGGTTTCCATGGAATACATGCTGTGCATGATGGAACAACAACAACACCAATGGCTCCGGCTAATTTTAATGATGAGCTTACAGATGAGTATGTGACAATTACATATGCTGAAACATTAAAAGCAATCCATTTGCTTGCTAAATATGAAGGGATATTTGTTGGAGCTTCATCAGGTGCATCGCTTGCTGTTGCAATTAGGCAGGCAAGACTTCAGGAAAATGAGGGTAAGCTTATTGTTCCGCTTCTTCCTGACAACGGAGAGAGATACCTATCCGAAGATCTTCAGAAAATAAGACATGAAGTAGAGGATGCGATTGAATTTTAAATAAAACGAAAGGATTTGCTTAAGATATGGCTATTAACACAGGTAATTCAAACTTGGCAACCAGAGAAAACCGTATAGGTTCTATCACTGGTTATGTAGGTTCATTAAAAGATTTAGCCACACAAAGTGAGTGTGGAACATTAAAGGGCTGTTCAAGATGTTTTTCACAGTCTAGTACCTGTCTTTCGTCTTGTGGACTTGGTCAGCTTGCAGGTATTCGTGATGTAGCGATTATTCATCATGGACCGGCTGGGTGCTCTGTAGCAAGTGCTGGTGCATATTATATGACAAAAGTAATGGCGAAGAAGAGAGGTGTAACAAGTGATACGGTTTATGTAGGAACAGATATGAATGAAAATGATACAATATTTGGTTCTACAGAAAAGCTTCGCGATATTATTTTAGAAGTAAATAAAAGATATTCACCAAAGGCAATTTTTGTTTCAAGCTCATGTGCGACAGGAATTATTGGTGAGGATATTGATAGTATTGTTGATGATGTAAGAGAAGAAGTTGGGGTTCCAATTGTGGCGGTTCATTGTGAAGGATTTAAGTCTAGAATTTGGGCGACCGGCTTTGATATTTCAGACCATGCTATTTTGCAGGAAATAGTTCAGCCACCAAGAGAGGGCGTTAAAACAAATAAAATCAATTTCAAGAATTTCTTTGAGAGTGCAAGGCCGGAGATTATTGAAATGTTTAAGAATTTTGATTTGGATCCTGTGTTTTTATATTGTAACTCAACCATTGAAGAACTTTCACATTTATCAGAGAGTCTCGCTACAACCTGTATTTGCGGAACCCTGGGAAATTATCTTGGCAATGGATTAGAGGAAAAGTATGGTGTTCCATATGTAAGAAGTATCAACCAGTGTGGTATTGTCGGTTTTGAAACATGGCTACGTGAAATTGGAAAGGTAACTGGTAGAAGTGAAAAAATCGAGAAGTACATAGAAGAACAAAGAGCAATTTATATTCCACAGATTGAAGAGGTTAAGAAAGAAATTAAAGGTCTTACAGCTGTTCTTGGTATGGGACCCGGATATACCTTTGAGGTTTCAAGAGTACTTGAAGAACTCGGTATTAAGGTTGTGTGGGCACTTGCTTGGCATTATGACAAGAAGTATGAAAATGGAGATGTTCCTCCATCAATGAAATATCTTCTTGATAATGATATTGATTTTGAGGCGAGCGTTGCAGATCAGCAAAATTATGAGGTTATGAATATTTTAAATAAATACAAACCGGATATGTATTTGTCAAGACATCCCGGCTCAACTGTATGGGCAATAAAGAATGGCACACCGGCAATCTATGTTGCAGATGAGTATATGATTTTCGGTTATAAGCATACATTGGAGTTTGCAAATACAATTCTTGATGCAATTCGGAATAGAAGCTTTGAAGCAAATCTTGCAGCACGAACTAAGCTGCCATATACAGACTGGTGGTATCAGCAGAATGTAGATGCATTTCTTGAGGAGGTGAAGTAGGGTGGCAAAATTATTAGATAAACAGCGTTATAAATGTGCACTTGGTGCAATGCAGACAGTTCAGGCAATTGACCGTGCTTTGCCAATACTTCATTCAGGACCTGGTTGCGCACAGAAGTTATCGGAATCTATAGGTAGCTCGGGATATTTTTCACCAAATATTTTTCCTTGTACAAGTATCAACGAGAAGGATGTTGTATTTGGTGGCGTAAAGAAGCTTGACTCAACAATTGAAAATGCACTTAAAGTAATTGATGCAGATTTATATGTAGTATTAACAGGATGTATTCCGGAAATTGTAGGAGATGATTCCGGTGAGGTTGTATCAAGATTTGAAGATGCACCAAAGCCTGTTCTTTATGCACCAACTGCTGGTTTCAAGGGAAATAATTATAAGGGACATGAACAGGTTGTAGATTCGATTATTGAGCAGTATTTAAAGAAATCAGATAAGAAGCAAAAGGGACTTGTAAATATTTGGGCTGATGTTCCATATCAAGATTTGTTTTGGCTTGGAAATCTTCGTGAATTAGAAAAACTAATTAGTGAACTTGGTCTTATCCCTAATACAATCTTTGGATATAAGAGAGGGATTGAAAATATTAATAAGATTCCGGATGCTGAATTCAATTTACTTGTTTCACCTTGGGTGGGGCTCTCAAATGTAAAGAAAATGGAGCGCAAGTTTGGTACACCATACTTGCATTATAAGACATTACCTATTGGAGCGACAGAAACCAGCAGGTTTTTAAGAGAGGTTGGTAAATTTGCGGGTGTTGATGAAGCAAAGGTTGAGTATGTAATCAAGGAGCATGAGGATTATTATTATTATCTAATTGAACGTTATGCAGATCTTTTCCTTGAAAATCGTGTTATTAATAAGCAGTTTACAGTGGTTTCAGATGCGCATTATGCACTCGGAATTACAAAATTCCTTGCAAATGATTTGGGACTTGTTCCGGCAAAGCAGTTTGTGGTGGATGACACGCCAAAGAATGTAAGAGAAAGTATTAAGGAAGAGTTTAAAAAGTTAAATTATGGACTTGAGGCAGAGGTTTCATTCGAAACAGATGGCTTTAAGATTCATAGTGAGATTCGGCAGCACGACTATCATGGCTATCCACTTGTGTTAGGTGGATATTATGAGAAAGAGGTTACTGAGGAATTGAAGGGAAACTTTTTAAATATAGCTTATCCTGTACAGGATAAGGTTGTTTTTGATAATTCCTATGTAGGTTACACAGGTGGTATACGTTTGATAGAAGATATCTACACTGTGGCAGTATCCAGATTTAATTAAAGTGTAACTGTTTTGAGCCAAGCAAAATTTCATTAAGCAGAATAAAAATGCTCGGTTTTTAAGGATAAGCCATATCTCGAAAATTCGAAGGATTTTCGAGATGTGGCTCTGAACAGATTCGTTCAGATATGAAAGGAAAACTATGTCATATAAAATAGCGATAGGTTCTTCAGATGGAATGAATGTAGATTTGAAATTTGGTGAAGTGAGCAAATTTTTAATATACGAAGTGGACGAGGAAATAAAATTATTAGAAGAAAGAATTGTATCGGAAGAAAAAACATCTTCACAATGCGGTGACAGGAAAGGTTGTGGTGGATCAGGAAATGGTTGTGATGGTCAGGGAAATGCCTGTGGCGGACCTGAGGATGTTATATCCAGAGTTTCAATCATTTCAGATTGCAGATCTGTGGTTTGTAAAAAGATTGGTTTTCAGGCACAAAAGCAATTTGAAAAAAAAGCAATCTCTGTTTTTGATGTGGAATGTTCAGTAGCGGAAGCGCTCGAGAAAATTTCATTTTATTTTGGCAAAATTGATAATCATGAATCACTTAGAAAAATGTGACTGGTTGTGGTGAAGAAAGAGTGGTGTTATGCTTGTAACAACTAAGGGTAAAAATGGGTTAAAGATAATGGTTTTTCTTGCATTATATCAAGGGGAAAACTTTGTAAGACTGAAAGATATTGCAGAGCAGGAAGGATTATCTGAAAAGTATCTGGAGAGCATTGTTGCCAAGTTACGTTGCAATAATAAAGTTATTAGTGCAAGAGGTGCAGAGGGGGGATACCGATTGGCAAGAACGCCAAATGGTTATACTGTTGGTGAAATAATAAAATGCTTAGAAGGAGATTTCTGTACAACTGATAACTCCTTACAAAATGAAGAAGTGTTTGAATACAAATGTGAAAGTATATGTCTTCCGCTTTGGAAAAAAATGTATGATGCATTAAATGATGTTTTAGAAAAAACAACATTGCAGGATTTGATTGATAGAAAGGTTGGTTAAATTGTGGCAATTAAACAGCAAGGTGGCGCTTAGTTATAGACCCAGGTAAGTAGATGAAAATGGAAGGTTGTAGATTTATGAGTTTAGATATCGATACAAAGTGTTTGCATATAGAAAGTGAAGAGGGGTATGGGGAACATTATGGTTCAATCACTTACCCAATTTATCAGACTGCAACATACGCACATCCGGAGGTGGGACAGAGCACAGGGTTTGATTATTCAAGATTGCAGAATCCAACAAGACAGCAGTTGGAAAAGATGGTTGCAGCATTGGAAAATGGTACGGATGCACTGGCGTTTTCGAGTGGAATGGCAGCAATTACAGCTTTAATGGAGATATTTAAACCGGGGGATCACTTGATTACAGATGCAGACCTTTACGGTGGAAGTATTCGTTTGTTTGATAATATCAATTTAAAAAATGGTATTGAATTTACCAGAATTAATTGTAGCAAAGAGGATGTAGAAGGTTATATAAAGGAAAACACAAGGGCAATATATGTGGAAACTCCGACCAATCCTATGATGCGTGTCATTGATATCGAAAGGGTTGCCGCTATTGCAAAAAAGCATGATTTATTATTGATAGTAGATAATACATTTTTATCACCATATTTCCAAAATCCACTTAATCTTGGCGCAGATGTTGTTATTCATAGTGGAACCAAATACTTAGGTGGTCACAATGATACCATTGCGGGCTTTGTGGTAGCAAATAGAGATGATATTTTAGAAAAATTACGTTTTATAATAAAAACAGTTGGCTCAGGACTTGCACCATTTGATAGCTGGTTGATTCTTCGAGGAATAAAGACGCTTGGAATTCGTATGGAAAGGGCGCAGAAAAATGCATTTGAAATTGTAAAGTATTTGCAGTCGGAGCCAATGGTAAAGAATATTTATTATCCGGGAATTGAAGGAACAGAAAGCTACGAGATTAGTAAAAAGCAGGCAAGAGGCTTTGGAGCAATGTTAACCTTTGAAGTGGAAAGTGCAGCCCTTACAAAGCATATTTTAAAATACACTAAGCTCATTCCTTTTGCTGAGAGCCTTGGAGGAGTGGAAACGCTTCTCACTTATCCCTATACCCAGACACATGCTGACGTACCGGAGGAGGAGCGAATAGCGAATGGAATCACAGATTGTGTGCTTCGTATGTCGGTTGGAATTGAGTCTGCAAAGGATTTGATTGCAGATTTAAAATACGCTATAGATTCGTATGATGGCTATAAGGCACAGTATATTTAGTGAGAGAGAAGCGAGCCAATAGCTATTGTGTATCAGTATTAAATTAGAGGAAGTAATTCATATGCCAGAAAGAAATCTTGATTTTGATAAAATAATAGATCGAAAAGGAACAAAATGCTTAAAATACGACTTTGCCGTAAAACGCGGATATCCGGAGGATGTATTATCTCTTTGGGTGGCGGATATGGACTTTAAGACAACCTCATATGTAGAGGATGCTTTGACAGAAGTTGTAGCGCATAATATTTACGGTTACACAAATATTCAAAAGGGAGATGGATTTTTTGAGGCAGTTGCAGGCTGGATGAAAAGACATCACGATTGGGAGGTATTACCGGAGTGGCACGTGCATACGCCAGGTGTGTGCTTTGCCATTGCAAATGCAATTAGAGCATATACCAATATTGGTGATTCGGTGATTATTCAGCAGCCGGTCTATTATCCATTTAGCAATATCATACTTCAAAATGACAGAAAGCTGGTTAGCAATGATTTGCGCTATGATGGAGAGGGACACTATACAATCGACTTCGATGATTTTGAAAATAAAATAAAGGAACATGATGTAAAGCTATTTATTCTTTGCAATCCACACAATCCGGTTGGAAGAGTATGGAAGAAAGAAGAGTTAGAAAAGCTTGGTGAGATTTGTAAGAAATATAAAGTGATTGTGTTTAGTGATGAGATTCATTTTGACTTTATCTGGAGTGGTACACATCACGTTTTCCAGGAGATTAAGCCGGAGTTTAGAGAGTTTACCATTACTGCGACAGCACCAAGTAAGACCTTTAATTTAGCAGGTGTACAGCAGTCAAATATATTTATTCCAAACAGAGAATTAAAGCATAAGTTTGTAAAGCAGTATGATGTATCAGGACTTGATGAGCCGAATCGTTTTGGAATTGCAGCAACAGAGGCTGCCTATACTTACGGTGATGAATGGTATGAGGCAGTGAAAAAATATATTAAGGAAAACCTTGATTTTACAAAGGATTATATCGAAGAAAAGCTTACAGGAATAAGGTTAGTTCCAACGGAAGGAACCTATTTGATATGGCTTGATTTTAGAGAAACCGGAATTGATGCCAAGGCAGTTGATGATTGGATTGTAAACAAAGCGAACCTTTGGCTGGACAGTGGAAGGATATTTGGTAAAACAGGGTCAGGATTTCAGCGGATTAATGTTGCATGCCCTAGAAGTGTTCTTGTTGAAGCACTGGATAGAATAAAAAATTGTTTTGGGGAAAGATAAGTGGAAATTCTATATTAATTTTATCGATTCATCAATAACGCTGATCCTTCCGTTGCCGCTTAAATTATGTCCTTGTTGAGAGTTTTGTGAATACAACTGTTTTCATTGAAAGACAGCTGATGTTGAGACCGTTGTAAAAGAAAATACAAAGGCTACTTATATAGAAACTAATGAAAGGTAAGAAAACAGATGAGTAAGTCCAACTGGATAAAGAGATTTGAACCATTAACCGGTGAAGACCTTATTAAAAAGGCAAAAGAAACCTTAAAATGGCTTGAAAACTACTGTCACATAGAAGGTGATACAGAGTATTATGACATTAAACCCGGCAAAGAGGTTGCAGATGATGAACTGTTACTTTCCAAGACAGGAATATATGGCGGGGGAGCAGGCGTAGCACTTTTCTTTCTACGACTTTATAAATCAACTAACGATGAAACCTATTTGCTTCATGCAAAGAGAAGTATTAACTATGTTATTTCACATTATAAAGGAAAAGAAAACTTTATAGCAAAAACAAAATACCTGGAGGGAGCCGAGATTGGTTTCTTAAACGGACCTGCGGGAGGTGCATACGCAGCAAGTAAACTATATGATATTACAGGCGATGAGAAATATAAAGATTTCGCTATAAAGGTAACAAATGACTTAGTTGATTCAGCACATGAAGAAGAGGTCGGTCTTACCTGGTATGGATTTTATGGGATATTGGGCGAAGGCGGTCTTATATTATATCTGCTGGATGTCTATAAAAGGTATGGCGTTGAGAATTATTTGAACATTGCAAAGAAAGCTGCAACATATGTTGCAAATCAAAAAGAAAATGCACCAAATGGTGGCTATCGCTGGTATGTTATGGATACGGAAAGTTTTCCAACAATAGGAAAAGCGGGGGGTTATTTTCCGGGCTTCGAATATGGTGCGGCAGGATCAGGATATATTATGGCTACAGCATATGAATATACAAAGGATGAAGAATTCTTAAGTATTGCAAAGGGAGCAGCAGATTATATAGAGGGTCTTGCAGTATATTCAGAGGATAAAGATGCTGCGTTAATTCCGTACAATGATACGTATCTTAAAGATTTATTCTACCTGGGTGTATGTCAGGGTCCAATCGGGACATCCAGATTGTTCTTTAAATTATACGAAATTACAGGCGAAGAGAAGTATAAGGATTTTGTTATTAAACTTACAAATGGAATCCTGGCAACCGGAGCCCCACAAAAACATTCTGAAGGATATTGGAGAACCAACTGCTACTGCTGTGGAGCGGCTGGTATGGTTGAGCATTTTATAAATATCCATAAGCTGACCAATGAAGATATTTATTTAAAAGCTGCTAAAGAGGCAGCGGAGACCTTAATAGGTGAGTCAACCTATGATGATAAGAAACATTATACTAACTGGTATACAGCATGGAACAGGCACGAACCGTGGACTTCTGATGCTTATACCGGACTTTATCATGGAAGCACCGGTTGTGCTGCATCGCTTATAGCTTTAGCACAGTATTTGGACTCAGGTGATTATTATCCGATTTATTTGGAAGATCCATACAAAGAAATATTTGATTAATGAATTATAGAAAGTGAGGTAAAGATAATGGGAAAAATAATAACAAATATTGAGGAACTTGTAGGACATACACCATTATTTGAATTTGTGAATTATGAAGAAAAAAATGATATAAAAGCAAAGATTTTAGGAAAATTAGAATATTTTAATCCTTCCGGATCAGTTAAAGACAGAGCAGCATTAAATATGATCAAGGCAGCAGAGAAGAATGGAATTTTAAAACCAGGAGATACAATTGTTGAAAATACATCCGGTAACACAGGCATTGGTCTTGCTGCATTCTCAGCAAGTAGAGGATACAAACTTACAGTTTTTCTTGAACCGGGGCAGTCTGAAGAAAGACAAAAGATGCTTAGGGCTTATGGAGCTAACTTAAAGAGTATGTTTGATGTACCGGGAGTGCCGGAAGCATTGACAAATGGAACATTTACAACGCAATTCTATCAGGATGCTATTCAGGCCTATTGCGATTCGCAGCCAACAAAACATTATTTCATTAATCAGCTTGCCAATGAAGCGAACCCTGGAATTCATTATGAAACTACAGGACCGGAAATATGGGAAGATGCAGATGGAAAAGTAGATATATTAGTTGCCACGTCCGGTACTGCCGGAACAATCACAGGCTTATCAAAGTATTTCAGAGAGAAGAATCCGGATATAAAAATAATTGCAGTTCAGGCGGATCCTACCTCAAGACCGGGAGGATCTGAAAATCCTCAGACACTTGATGGTACAGCACCATTTGGAGATCCGGGTTTTCCTGATGAAGCAAAAGCTCCATTTATTGTGGGATTTGATTACGATGAATGCATTGACATTAAGGGCGAAGATGCATATGCAGTTGGACGCGAACTTGCACGTACAGATGGAGTATTTTTGGGTCAATCAGCTGCTGCAGCTCTTTTGGCAGCAACAATAGTAGGTAAGCGTTCTGAAAATGCCGGAAAAAATATAGTGGTAATACTTGCAGACAATGGTATGAAGTATCTCAGTACAAATATGTATCCATTGGATGTAAAAGTTCAGTAATAAAAAGTTAAGTATTTTTGCATAGATAATACGTAATCATAGTGATAAGTAAAGACTATCACTTACGATAAAACCAAATGAATTTTCAAAATGCTTATGTGGTGCTATTATAAACCCATCGAACAAATAATAAATATTTTCCAAATGAAAGGAGATTAAAGCTATGAGTACATATAAATTTGAAACATTACAGTTACACGTAGGACAGGAGAAGGCAGACCCGGCTACAGATTCAAGAGCAGTTCCGATTTACCAGACTGCCTCTTATGTTTTCCATGACAGTCAAAATGCTTCAGACAGATTTAGCCTTTCTGCAGGAGGAAATATATATGGAAGATTAACAAACTCAACAGAGGAAGTATTAGAAAAAAGACTTGCAGCACTTGAAGGAGGAAGCGCAGCTTTGGCAGTTGCATCCGGAGCGGCAGCAATTACATATACCATCGAAGCTCTTGCAGCAAATGGTGGACACATAGTTGCACAGAAAACAATATACGGAGGAAGTTATAATCTTCTTTCTTATACTCTTCCGCAGTATGGAGTAGAAACAACATTTGTAAATGCTCATGATTTAACAGAAGTTGAAAATGCAATAAAGAAAAATACAAGAGCTATTTACTTAGAAACTCTTGGAAATCCAAACAGTGATATACCGGATATTGATGCGATAGCAAAAATAGCACATAAGCACGGACTTCCGCTAGTTGTTGATAATACATTTGGAACTCCATATCTTATAAGACCGATTGAACACGGAGCAGATATCGTAGTTCACTCAGCTACAAAATTTATCGGTGGACATGGAACAACATTAGGAGGAATTATAGTTGAATCAGGTAGATTTGATTTTAAAGCAAGTGGTAATTATCCCAATATCACTGAACAAAATCCAAGTTATCATGGATTATCATTTTACGATGCACTAGGTCCTGCAGCTTTTGTAACTTATATAAGAGCAATTCTTTTAAGAGATACGGGTGCAAGCATATCGCCTTTCAATGCATTTTTACTTCTTCAGGGTGTAGAAACTCTCTCTCTTCGTCTTGACAGACATGCACAAAATACAAAAAAAATTGTTGAATATTTAAGTAATCATCCACAAGTAGAAAAGGTAAATCATCCTTCGCTAAAGGATCATCCTGATTACGAATTATATAAGAAATATTTCCCAAATGGTGGTGGATCAATCTTTACATTTGATATAAAAGGCGGGCAGGAAGAAGCTTGGAAATTTATTGATAATCTTGAGATCTTCTCTCTTCTTGCCAATGTTGCAGATGTTAAGAGCTTAGTTATCCATCCGGCATCTACCACACATTCTCAACTTCCGGAGGAAGAACTTTTGGAAATCGGGATTAAGCCTAATACCATTCGTCTTTCAATCGGTGTTGAGCATATAGATGATATTATTGCAGATCTTGAAAAGGGATTTGATGCAATCAAGTCATAAAACTGGATTATATAAAAAAAATGTGCTATAATAATTCCTATATAAGTAAATGATTTCAATATAAAAATGATGGATATATTAATGATTGAAAGAGGGGATTACTATGGCTAAAGAGATTGCATCTTCAGATAATAAAAAATTACAGCCCTATGTCTCCGGACTTGGGGCTTTTGCTCTTTCGGTACTATGTTATCTAACTGGGTTTTTGTAAGAAAGTGCGAATCGCAGACTGCAGAGGAACTTGGTACTGTTAAGACAATAGCTTACAAGGATGCTCTTACAGGCGTAAAAAGTGCCTGCCAACTTATATGTGAAATATTTAAACACAGTCCTGTTTTTCGTACAGGTGGCGATGAGTTTGTGGTTATTATTAATGGACAGGATTATCCTAACAGAGATGAGCTTGTAGACTCCTTTAATCGACAGGTAGAAAAAAATCTTAAAGAGGGAAAGGTTGTTATTTCCGGAGGAATTTCGGATTTTGAACCGGGAAAGGATAATTCGTTCCATACTGTATTTGAAAGAGCGAATCAGTTGATGTACGCAAGGAAAAAACAACTTAAAAACATGGGAGCTATAACCAGAGATTGATATTTTGGTCATAACGGCTATAGAAAGGAAAATGTGTAAAATATTATGAATATAAATCAAATAAAGTATGTACTTGAAATCGCTTCTTCATCTTCTATGAGGGAGGCTGCAACAAAATTATTTGTTTCTCAACCGGCTCTTTCGGCAAGTGTAAGAGAACTCGAAGAAGAGTTGGGAATACTGATTTTTGACAGAACCAATAAGGGTATCACACTTACTGAAGACGGAAGTGAATTTGTAAATTATGCAAAAAGAGCAGTGTCTCAGTATGAAATACTAGAGGATAAATATCTATCAAAGGATAGCGACAAAGAGCGCTTCTCAGTATCAACTCAACATTATAACTTTGCAATAAAGGCATTTACGGAAGTTATCAATAAATTTTATCCTGATAGATTTATCTTTTCAATTCATGAAACCAAAACAAAAGAGGTTTTGGAAGATGTCAGGAGTATGAAAAGTGAAGTGGGTGTCGTTTCATTTTCCGATGCTAACGAAGAAATACTAAGAAAAATATTTAAGCATTATCAGCTAGTCTTTACACCTCTTATGATAAGAGAAACCTATATTTATGTATGGGAAGATCATGAACTTGCGGGTCGAAAGGAAATATCCATAGAGGAACTTTCTGATTATACATGTCTGTCCTTTGATCAAAGTGATGAAAGCAATTATTATCTTACAGAGGAAGCAATGGCGGATTACGATTTCCCGAAGATGGTTAAGTCTGATGACAGAGCAACTTCCATGGAACTAATAGCTAAGCTTGGAGGTTATTCTATCGGTTCAGGTATGCTTTCCGGAGATGAAGCAATACTTAAAGGCTTGGTTTCCATAAAGCTTAAGGAAGAAGATCCGCTGACCATAGGTTATATAACAAGAAAAGATAGTAAGATGTCTGTTTACGGAAAAGCGTATGTGGAAGAACTGCTAAAATATAAGGAGATTTAACTCAGTCGGAGAAATCCCCCACCTCTAAGCTAGATCGTAGGTGGGAGTATTGACAAATTATACTCAGTCGGAGTTTTAGATAAGCCCAAATTTTATAAGTGCATTATAGATACCATTTTCATACATGGAATCTGTAACGAAGTCAGCTGCTTCTTTAGCACAGTTGGCGCCGCCACCCATAGCTATTCCACAATTAACGTACTTTAACATATCAATATCATTTGCACTATCACCAAATGCATATGTATACTCAACCGGTATAGAAAGATAATCACATACTTTTTCTATGCCGGTTGCTTTTGTATGGTTCTTTGGCATGATTTCTGCATAATCCGCAAATTCATGTTTTATTATCTCGTAACCAAACATATTATCCGGATTGTCACCATAAACCTCATATATAGGTTGAACACCTGCATTGGTAAACTTGCTGTCAACACTAAGTTTGTTAATGTTTGAATTCTCATCTATTTCTAAGCCTGTCTTAAAATGTTCTCCTAAAGATTCTTTAAGAAAAGCCACATAAGAGTCGTCTTTAAATGTGTCAACATCAACATAAATTGCATCTCTTCCTTCAAATATATAAGCTAGATTTTTTTCTTCAGATCTTTTTTTTACTCTGCATACCTCATTATATGGAATTATTTTTTCGTAGATTATATCGTCGGTATTCAGATTAGAGGTTATGGTAGGACGCGTAAGAGAAGCGTCAGGATTATTATAGTTTTTTATTTCTATATAAGTTCCGCCACCCGCAATCAGTCCGTCAAAACCTATATCATATAGCTTTTTTTCTACTATTGCGCCCCTGCTTCTGCCACTACATAAAAAAGCATAATGTCCGTTTTTTCGGAGTGCATGTATGGCTTGAATTGTACTTCGGGGTATTTCACATTTATAATCCCATATGGTTCCATCTATATCAAAAAAAACAGCATGTCTTGTGTTCATAGTAACCTCTTTTGTATTTACCTTTCTTAAGTGTTAGTTTCTAATTTTGCATAGATACTATCATATAAAGACAAATAAAGTCAAATTTGAGTCATGTTCACTTAGGTATTTGTTAAAAATAACCAATAAGTGTCAAATTTTTGTCTTCTTAAAGATGAAATTTGTGCAACATGCACAAAAAAATCTTTACTAAAAAGTTTTCGTTAGTACTATTTGTGTACAAAATCACGAAAATGAAAAACTTTTTTGTTAGATATGTACAAAACTATAAAAAAGTGTTACAATGCTACACGGTTCGAAATTTTAATTCTAAACAGATTATGCACAGGAAAATTTCAAATTATTTTTTCCTTCTGTAATCTGTTTTTTTTATCGTCGAAAACATGAATTTTTTTTACTCCGGAGTGTTCATGAGTTCGATGTATAGGCGTTTACAGAGTTTCGGATTAATCCTTTAAAAGTAAAATTTGAGAGGGGCTTTAAAGGAATTTTTAATTAGTTTTTTTGTGACATATGGGGTGTATGTCATAAGCATTTTTTATGAGGAGGAAACTATGCGTTTCAAAAAAATTCTTGCAGCTGTTCTTGCTGCAGCATTAACTGTAACAGGGGTTTCTGGGTTAGGTTTAACCCAATCAAAAGAAGCTAGTGCAGCTAGCTTTAATGATTTAAATCAGAGTGCCATGGTAAGTGCCATGGGAGCCGGTTGGAACTTAGGTAATCAAATGGAAGCATCTATATCAGGAATCCCATCTGAGACAGCCTGGGGTAATCCAACAATCACTAACAGTATGATTAAGGCAGTTAAGAATGCCGGATTCAATACTATTCGTGTTCCTGTATCTTATTTGGGATATATCGGAAGTGGTTCAAGTTACACTATTAATTCAAGTTGGCTTAACAGAGTAAAAGAAGTTGTTGATATGTGTATTAACAATGGACTTTATGTAATTATTAACATGCATGGTGACGGCTATAATTCAGTATCCGGCGGCTGGCTTCTTTGTAACGGTTCAGATCAGACAACCATCAAAGCTAAGTACAAAGCATGTTGGAAACAGATAGCAACTACATTTAAGGATTATGATGAGCATCTTATATTTGAGTCAATGAACGAAGAGTTTGATGGTACTTACGGTACACCAAATACAACGTACTACTCAAATATTAATGCATATAATCAGATCTTTGTAGACACAGTTCGTCAGACAGGCGGAAATAATGCTAAGCGTTGGCTTATGATTCCGGGATGGAATACTAACATTGAATATACAGTAGGTAATTACGGATTTTCACTTCCTTCAGATAATTATCTCTCAAGCAGTGTTTCTGGAAAGAGAATAATGATTTCAGTTCATTATTATGATCCATGGGATTTCTGTGGTGCAGAGAGTAGTACTGTTACTCAGTGGGGAAGCAATGCAACAAACAGTTCAAAGGTAGCAAGCTATGGAGATGAGTCGTATCTTAATTCTCAGTTTTATAACCTTTACTCTAAGTTTACAAGCCAGGGTTATCCTGTAGTAATCGGAGAGTATGGCGCTATCGATAAAGCAGCTTATGATTCAACCAATACTGCAAGACGTGCAGACTTTGCTTCAAAGGTTTGTACTTATGCAAAACAGTACGGATGTGTGCCTGTATGGTGGGATAATGGTGATACAAATACTTATGGATTTGCACTTTTTAATCGTAATACATATGCAGTTACACAGCAAACTATTATAGATGCTATTATGGCTGTATACCCTGCTTCAAGCAGCACATCAAGCAGCTCAAGCAGTTCAAGCAACTCATCTTCTTCATCAACTACAACAACGATTTTCGCAAGCAATACAGCAAATGAAAGCTACTCAACTTCAGATGCATCATGGCTTTTAAATGCAGCTGATACAGATACGGTTACTATCAAGTATACATGCACAAATTCAAGTCATGGTTACTGGGGTGTACTCGGATGGGGTGCTTCAGTAAACGGAAACTGGATTAACGGATCAAGCTACAGTGCATCTGCTACAGCCACAGATACAGTAACAGTTACAACTACAGTAGCTGAGCTAAAGAGCAGCCTTTCGATTTCATCTTCATCATCAGTTTCATATCTTGCGCTTAGTGCATATAATGATGGAAAGATTTTAAGCATCTCTCTTACAAGCTCAGGTTCATCAAGTTCAAGTTCAAGTTCATCAAGCAGTTCTTCAAGCTCAAGCGCAACAACGGGAACTGATATTACTTTAAGTGCAAATGACCTTACAAAGGGTGCTTATACTTCAGACATTACATCAGGAAGCTTCACAATCGGTGCTTCATCTAGTAAGTATGTTTCAGTAGAAAGTGCAAGCACAACAGTGAACGGAACATATTACTCTAAGAGACTTAAGATGAATGGTGGTGGAAATTCTACAGGTCGTTACATCAAGTTTACAACTACAGGTGCATGTAATGTAACGGTAAGCGGTGTATCTACCTCTACATCAGCAACCAGAACTCTTCGTATGACAAGCTCAAGCGTAGGAGGAACACTTGTTGCAGATAAGACTCTTAACGGTAGCGACACAACCGTTACCTACAGTGTACCATCAGCAGGAACATATTATATATATTCTAAGTCCTGTGGTGTCTACGTATACGGTGTAGATGTGAAATATTAATTCTGAATATAAGTTTTTAAATACTTTTTTAACATGATATATACGTTGCTGCTTTCTGTGTTTTGCTGAAAGCAGCAACGTTTTTTTGTGGTTGAAATAATTATATCTTAAATATATAATAATATCCGACATACGTAAAAGAGAGGCTTTTAATGTGACTAAGATAGAAAAAAATGATGTTAAATCAAGATTTATTAAAGGAGTAAGAGCCGGGATTCCTATAGGTATGGGATACTTATCCGTATCATTTACATTTGGAATTATGGCTATGAGTTTAGGGTTTTATAAGTGGCAGGCAATATTGATATCCATGACTTGTCTTACATCAGCAGGGCAGCTTGCAGGAATAAATATTATGGTCATGCCTGGAAATTATATAGAGATGCTTATATCTCAACTTACAATAAATGTCAGATATTCTTTTATGTCTGTTTCTCTTGCTCAAAAGGTAAGTAAAAAGTTTTCAGGAATTTGGAGATGGCTCCTTGGATATGTGGTTACTGATGAAATCTATGCAGTTGCCATAAGAGAAAAAGAAATAACAAGGGCTTACTTTGCCGGACTTGCAGTTCTTCCCTATATTGGATGGACCCTCGGAACGCTCGTAGGAGCTCTTCTGGGGGATATCTTACCAAAGAGTATCATGAGTGCTCTGAGTATAGCAATTTACGGAATGTTTATAGCGATCATAGTTCCAGAAATGAAGAAACAAAAACCTGTAATTTTTGTTGTGGTTCTTTCTGCTGTATTTAGTTGTTGCTTTAGATATATAAAGATACTTCAGAACTTTCCCATGGGCCTTACTATAAGCGTGTGTGCAGTGGTTGCAGCGGTTATATGTGCTATTCTTTTTCCGGTTTCAGATGAAGATGAAAGCTAAAAACAATAGAATTTTTTTAATAGTTTGATAATCTATATTTATCATTATATAAAAAAGAATGGAGAATAAAATGAATATGAAAAACACAAAAAAAATAATTACTATTATTGTTGCTTTTACACTTATTTTATCATCCGTTATACCGGATGGATGTAAAATTTTTGGTGCTAAAGCAGATGCAAAATCAAAATTTATTTTAAATAAAACAAAGGTATCTCTCCATGTAGGTGAAAGCTTTAAACTAAAGGTGAAAAACATAAAAGAGATGAAAAAGTATAAGATTAAATGGTCCTCTGGCAAAAAAAGGGTTGCATCTGTTAATGGAAAAGGTAAAATTACTGCTAAGGCCGAAGGCAATACAAAAATAAAATGCAAGATTAAGTCAGAGGGAATAGTAATAAAAATATTAAAATGTAAAGTAACAGTTAAGGCAACAGAATCGAAAACAACTACTGTCCCTACAGTTAAGCCTTCTCTAACAGTTAGTTTAAAGCCTTCGTTGGCTCCACAATCTACACCTGCGACATCGCCCGAAGATAAGAAAAGCAGAACAATAATGTTCTTTGCTGATGGAGTTGACTTAGAGTCAAAATATGGATTTCTTTCAGAGAATCTAAAAGAAATAATGTCATCAAAATATTCTGAAAACCTAAATATAATCATGATGACAGGTGGAACTCAAAAATATCATATAAGTGATGAGTATGTTCAGGATAAGGATGGTAATCCAATACAAATAGATGTAAATGAAAAGCAGTTATGGAGAGTAACAGGAAAAGAAAACGAATCTCACGGTAAGATGACATTGCTTGAAAATGTTGATGAGCTAAAAAATGAGTCATATGTTTCCTCTAAGCCTCTTACATATCTGATTGATTATTCTCTAAAGAACTATCCTGCTGATATGTATGACTTGATACTTTGGGATCATGGAAATGGTATATTTGGTTTTGGCGAAGATCAGGTAACTGAAGTCGAAGGTGCCGATAGGGTTATGTCTGCCGACACATTTGTAAAAGCAATAGAAGATAGCAATATGGAACAAAAATTTGAGATGATAGACTTTGAATGTTGTCTCATGGGAAATGTCGAATTTTTAACATTGGTTTCTGATTATGCAAATAACTATGTGGTTTCAGCTGAGACAGAGCCGGCAAGCGGACAGGTTTATAAGGGCTTTCTTGAGATGCTTAATGATAATATCATGACGGATGGCTTTACGCTTGGCAAAAAGATAGTAGATGATTATCAGGCCTTTTATAACGATAAAGATAACGAAGATTATGGCTCAAGAGTAACTTTAAGTGCAATAAATGCTCAGGAATTTGAAAAGAATATGGTTCCAATTCTCACAGAATTTACAGATGTCTTGAGATCTGAGGCGCTTGAAAAAGGTGAAAATAATATCTATAATTTTTATGATGAATTAAACAGTGCACAAATGGCTCTTCACTATAAGGGATACGGAGAAATTGATTTTGGTGGATTTTTAAATGCACTGGGAATTATACTTACAGAAACTGACAATACTACAAATAAATCGGACTATAAACTCGGAAATTTGTATACCGATATAAGTCTAAAGCTAAATGATTATTTAAATAATGATGAAATATTTTATACAAAAAATGCAGATAGTATGAATGAAAAAGTGAAGCTATCTTGCGGTAGAAATAAAGATGGTGAAGTAGTTACTTTTGATAATATTACATCATCAGGATTAAGTGTATTTTTCCCGTTTAATGATAATACGTCTGCGCCTGAGTATGTATCGATAATGAATACTGTTATTGAAACATTGAAAAAATCTGATGATAAAGAAGCAAAAGAAAAGATTCATATCTACGAAAATTTTAGAGATATAGCAGGTAGTTATTATTTGATAATGAAATCAGGTAAAGCTATATCCGAACTGAGCGAAGAAGGTAAAGAGAATATTACCTTGGATACAGTAAAAGAAAAAATGCAATTATATTCGGAATATGACTACGATAAAGAGTGGTTTGATGGTATCTTTAAACAGCAAAAATCAGAAATAATTCAAAAAGATAATATAGAAAATGAGTTATTGAAACCGGAAGATGAAGATAAATATTCTTATAAAATCGGTGTACCTTCAAGTACATATAAAACATTGAATTATACAAATCCAATGGAAACAGAATTGACTATAATTGCTAATGATAAAGATGATAAACCAATCTTTCCCGAAGGAAAAGATATAGGTGCTTATGTGCCGAAAAAGACTGATTTTCTTTCGGTGCTTGATGTTTTTGACGGAGGTCTTTTTAACGGCGAAGAAGATGAAAATGCTTCTAACATAATAGAAGGTAGAAGCGCTTTATATGATAAAGACAGTGTAAACCTAAAGGCACCTAAAATTGAGCCTGTCTTTTATCAGATTACAGATACAAAAGGGAAAAGCCATCTGGTTACTATGCAGCATGAAGCGTCAGACCCTTCCATAGGATATATTCCATTAGTATTTGCAACATCTTTATCCACTGATGATGGATATACATTTTTTGATCAGATTAATCTTAGAATGAATGTGATTATAAAGGCTTCCGGGGAAGTGGAAGTTAAGAATGTAAAATTCCTTAGTATGATAGACGGACCTGTTGATTATGATTCGGCTACTTATGGTGATGATAACGAATTATATACTGCATATGGAACAAATCACTATTTACAAATGGTTAAGCTTAATCGTGATGAAGCAGTTAGTTATGATTTATCAAAGCCTGACTTTGGACTTTATGTTGAAACAGGAAAGGATATCAAGTCTATGGATAATGTAACAGGTAAAATGTACGATACACTGAATCAAAGACTTGTTTTAAATGATATTTACGGTGTAAAGCATTTTGTTATATTAGATTAATTTTTACATTTTAGGAGACCGGTTAAATTGAATGTTGCAGAGTATTTTATTTATTTGATTGTTATGGCAGGCTCTACATACCTTATTAGAGCTATTCCCTTTGCCTTAGTCAAAGAAAAAACAAAAAATATATATATTAAATCTTTTCTTGCATATATCCCTTATGCAGTTCTGACAGCTATGACAATTCCTGCTGTATTTTATACGACTGCATCTGTGATATCTGCCAGCTTAGGAGTTATAATTGCAATTATAATTTCATTAAAAAAAGAAAGCTTGCTTCTGGTTGCAATTGCTGCCTGTGTTATGGTTTATATTGCTGAAATATTTATATGATTTTTTGGTAAATATATTAACTCAGTCGGAGAAATCCCCCACCTCTAAGCTAGATCGTAGGTGGGGGTATTGACAAAATTCAGAATCCAGAGCATTTTCCGATTGGCGTATTCAGTAAAGGAAGTGCCTGACAGGATAGATTTTCATTCTCCTGACAATACTTCTGACGGCTGGTTGAAGAAACGTTGGAAGACTTCTGACGGTTCTTGTACTTTTTCTGTATTACTCATTGTTTTTTCTGGATTTTTATGGTATATTACTTAAGTTTAAGTGGAATATAGCCGATTTTGAGTATGAAAGTATAAAAATTGATGGATTTTTATGAATCGGCTCTTAAAAAGGTGCAGCACTAAATTGCAGCATCTAAAAAATCAGGGGTCTTAAAACCTTTGTAAAATAAGGCTTTTCAGGAGGTAATAAGGATATATGAAACTGGGAATCGTCGGATTACCGAATGTTGGAAAATCTACACTATTTAACTCTCTAACAAAGGCGGGGGCAGAATCTGCAAACTACCCTTTCTGTACAATCGATCCAAATGTAGGAGTGGTACCGGTACCTGATGAAAGACTAGAGGTACTCACACGTCTTACCAATTCACCTAAAACAGTATATGCTACCATAGAGTTTGTTGATATTGCAGGACTTGTAAAGGGCGCTTCAAAGGGAGAGGGTCTCGGAAATCAGTTCCTGTCCAATATTCGTGAGGTGGACGCTATTGTACATGTGGTAAGGTGCTTTGAGGATGCTAACATAGTACATGTAGACGGTAGTGTTGATCCTTTAAGAGATATAGAAACTATAAATTACGAGCTTCTTTTCTCAGATATGGAAATACTTGAAAGAAGAAAAGCTAAGCTTATAAAAAGTGTAAAGGGAGATAAAAGTCTTCAGGGTGAATTAGATCTTACCGAAAAGCTTCTTGCTCACATGGAGAAGGGTAATCTCGCTAAGGTATATGAAGCCGAGTCAGATGAGGAAGAAGAAATGCTTAAGAGCTTTAATCTTCTTACTTATAAGCCTACCATATACGGAGCCAATGTTACAGAGGATGATTTGGTAAATGACGGAGCAGATAATGAATATGTACAAAAGGTAAGAGAATACGCTAAAGAAGAGGGATCTCAGGCTTTTGTAATCTGTGCAAAGATAGAAGAAGAGATAGCTGAGCTTGATGAAGATGAGAAGAAAGAGTTTTTAGATGATCTTGGAATTAAGTCATCCGGCCTTGATAAGCTTATAGCAGCCAGCTATGATTTACTGGGCCTTATAAGTTATATTACTACAGGTGATAAGGAAACCAAGGCATGGACAATTAAAAAAGGAACCAAGGCTCCTCAGGCTGCAGGAAAGATTCACTCAGATTTTGAGAGAGGATTTATAAGAGCTGAGATAGTAAGCTATGATAACCTCGTTAAGTACGGAAGTATAGCAGCTGCCAGAGATAACGGAGTTTTAAGATCAGAGGGTAAGGAGTACGTGGTACAGGATGGAGATGTAGTTGAATTCAGATTCAATGTGTAATAAACTAACCCTTTTTTATGTACAGGATAATTCTTTTGTAATATGAATTCTTAAATGGAGATTGGTATGAGTCCCGATATTATTTTTCCAAAACTTGGAATAACCATAAATCATTTATCCAGAGGTGTGCAACTTGGGGATTTTACAATTGCTTACTATGGAATGATAATTGCCGCAGGTATGGTGTTAGGCTATCTTTTAGCGTACTACCAGGCAAAGAGAACCGGACAGGATCCGACTATATACACTGATGTTGCAATCCTTGGTATTATCCTTGCAATCATTGGCGCTCGCGTATATTATGTTGTTTTTTCATGGGATTACTATAAGGAACATCTCATGGAAATATTAAATATAAGGGGTGGCGGCCTGGCTATTTACGGTGGTATTATAGGTGGTGTGCTTGCTGCTCTTATAATATCGAAGGTTAAGAAGTATCCCTTCCTGCTTATTGCTGATACGGCGGCCTGCTCACTTCTTGTAGGTCAGGCTGTAGGTCGTTGGGGTAATTTTATTAACCGCGAAGCATTTGGAGGATATACAAATAGCATTTTTTCCATGCAGGTAAAGCTTTCTGATGTAAATATAGATGAGCTTACGGGAAATCTTGGAGACCATCTGGTGAATGTAGGTGGTGTAAACTATATTCAGGTTCATCCTACCTTTTTTTATGAGTCCATGTGGAATCTGTGTTTACTTATAGTACTGTTTTTGTATTCTAAACGTAAAAAGTTTGATGGAGAAATATTTGGCCTTTACATTATGGGATATGCACTTGGAAGAATATGGATAGAGGCTTTAAGGACTGATCAGCTGATGATAGGAGGAACTAAGATTCCTGTGTCCATGGCACTTTCAATAGCGATTGTGGTGATAGTAGGAATAATTATGGCCATTAATTATTTCAATTATTTCAAAAAAAGGCAGACGGTGGCAGATGTTCCCAAGGATTCAGATGAGACAGTGGCGGTTATTTCCAAAACATCCGACGATGAAGGGGCAAAAGAAAGTAAATAATATAAAAGAATAGATTATATAAGAAAGCTAATCATAACAACAGAGTGTTATGGTTAGTTTTTTTTTATGGAAAAATGCTGAATCAATTTCTAATATAAAAAACCTTATTGGAAAAAAATAAAAATATGTCAAAATAACACTCGAACACCCATTCTATTGCGCTTCGCGAGCAAATGTTCGTAAAAGTGTATCTAGATACCATGATTACTATAATTGCGAAATAACCTATATTTATAGTACAAAGATGGAACCGGAGCAAATGCCTGATTTTACTAGAAAAAAATGAGATTTTTTTGAAAATTCTGCTTGCATTATCCCATTTTTAATAGTAAAATAAATCCAAGTTTTGTGGTTTTAGGCTCCGAAGTGTCAGACAGTGGTAAATAATACCAATCAGTGTCATATTATTCCACACTAAAATCATATGAACTTAAATGGGGATTTTTCAAAGAAAGGCGGGTGGTCATTGTGCATTTTTTCATGAGTGAATACACACATAGCATAGATGCCAAGGGCAGAACTGTTATACCATCCGAATTTCGTGAAGCTTTAGGTGATAGTTTTGTGATTACCAGAGGTTTAGACGGTTGTGCTTATATCTATCCCATGGATGAGTGGGTAGTATTTCAGCAGAAGCTTATGAAGCTTCCTATGAACAAGCAGTCCAGTAGAGCTTTGGTGAGAGAGTTCATGGCTAAGTCTAAAAAACTTACTCCTGATAAATCAGGACGTATAGTAATTCCACAAAACTTAAGAGATATTTGTGGATTTAGTGAGGAGCTGTTGTTTGCAGGTGTTGGCTCAAAAATTGAGGTTTGGGAAAAATCAAGGTATGAAGCTAACTCTATACCTGAAACTGACGTAAGTAGTTTCCTTGCTCAGGAAAATGCTTTAAGCATGGAAGAAATAGCCGAGAACATGGATATTGGAGACTTGCTTAATGATATTTAAACATGTTTCGATTATGTATGATGAAGTCATCAGCGGCTTAAATATTAAACCTGATGGCGTTTATGTCGATGGTACACTTGGAGGGGCAGGTCATGCCGGCGGAGTATGTGAGAGACTCAGTGAACGTGGTACTTTTGTCGGTGTGGATCAAGATGAAGAAGCGCTTGAAACTGCACGTGAGAGACTGTCGCAATATAAAGCAAATAAACACATCATAAAAAGTAACTATCACGATCTACCTGAAGTACTTGACAGCTTGGGAATAGATAAGGTAGATGGGATTCTCCTGGATATAGGAGTTTCGTCTTATCAATTTGATAATCCTGAAAGGGGGTTTTCTTACAGGTTTGATGCACCTTTAGACATGCGTATGGACTTACAGGGGGAGTTAAAAGCATCAGATGTAGTAAACACCTACAGTAGAGAAGAGTTAACAAGAGTCATTAGAGAGTATGGTGAAGAAAAGTTCGCTTCCGCCATAGCAAAAAATATAGTGAAGAAGCGAGAGCAAAGTCCTATAGAGACTACATTTGAACTAGTTGATATTATCCGTGAAAGCATACCGGCCAAGTACAGGCGAACAGGAGGTCATCCCGCCAAGAAGACCTTTCAGGCTATCAGGATAGAAGTAAACCATGAACTTGATGTTCTTAGAGAATCGCTCGATCTGCTAATTGACAGACTATCGCCTGGTGGAAGAATATGTGTCATAACATTTCATTCATTAGAAGACAGGATAGTAAAACGTATTTTTAAAGAGGCGGCTGATCCGGCTTGCACATGTCCACCGGGACTTCCTGTGTGTGTATGTAAAAGAGAGGAGAGGCGCCGAGGGAAACTGGTAACACGTAAACCGATATTGCCTCAAGAAACGGAAATGATAGAAAATCCGCGTTCGAAGAGTAGCAAGCTTCGGATTCTTGAACATATATGAAGCTTTTTGGCTCTAAACGGAAAGGAGCAAAAAGCATCGTATGAACAGACAAGTTCAACGGATTGGGGGATCAGGTGGATTTGTCGGAAATTTGGCGACGCCAATCGTATACGGGGCGCCGCCTGAAAACAACTGTTTGGCGGGAGAGGCCATACAGATTACAAGCCTTAAGTCGCGCGATCTTGCTTAAAAGCTAAGTAAGTGCGACTTTGGGCGATTTGAAAAGGGTGATTTCCTTTTTATACTATCCCCACTTACTATGAGAAGAAAGGGAGACTTAGTATGGCTGACAGAAATCTACGGTATGCCTATGGTAACAATAATCAGCGTTCTTATAATCGTAATGCTGGAAGAAGCAGAGATAATATAAGAACTCAAAGACAAAGCAGACCAAGAGCGGATTATCAGAAGAAGTCTGAGTTTGTTTATGGTAATACAGTCAGACAGGTAGAGAGTGTTCCGGTTGAGAGACCAAGGACACTGGAACCGGAAAAAGAAAAACCTTATAAACAGCAACCTGTGGTGAAAACAGCCATGATCAGCGGACCTGTATTTTTAGTTTTTTTGGCCGTTGTTGGTTTAGTTGTTTTCATGGGACTTAATTTCATGAGAGAGCAAAACAGAGTAAAAGAAATTAGAAATCATATCAGCGTTTTGGAGGCTAAGAATGAAGAGACCAGACGCAGACAGGAAGACAGGATCAGTAATATAAATGATAAGATTGACTTGTCTATGATTTACGATAAGGCAGTTAATGAATATGGTATGGTAGATGCTTCTGAAAATAAGACATTTACATACAACACAAAGAAAAGTGATATTGTTAAGCAATACTCTGATGTTCCTAAATAAAAGAATGTTACATTAACCTAAGCCACGCTTAAAAGGCGTGGCTTGCACATTTTGTATGAAATGGTGGTATCGATGCAAAGAAACGATGATGGGAATAACGGAAGAAGAACCGGAACTAGAAGAACCGGAAGAACAACTGACACAAGAACTTCGACGAGAAGAACCGGGAGAACAACTGACACAAGAACATCGACGAGAAGAACCGGAAGGACAACTGATACAAGAACCTCGACGAGAAGAACCGGAAGGACGACTGACACAAGAGCCGGGAGAATGAATGAAACAAGAACCGGGAGAATGACTGACAGAAATGAAAGGTCGGCCTTTAAAGGTCAAAGTTCGAGTGAAAGAACGAGCGATGGGAGAAGGAGAACGGCTCAAAGACACCCTAAAACCAATGTAGAGCACACTCAGAAGAGAGAGGCTAAGGATAGAAGAAAACAAAAGCAGAATGTCAGCTTCAGAGACAGAAGAAGAGACTATGCTATACTAACTCCCATGAGAGTAAAGAAAAATGTAGTTATAATATTTTCGATTTTTTTTCTGGTTGCAATCCTGGTTTTTGTAAATATCGGAATAACCATGGCAAAGCATGGAGATGACTATAGAAGACAGGTTATACAGGATGTTAGTTATGTAAGTAAAAGTACGAAGTATAAACGAGGTAATATTACAGATAGAAATGGCAATGTACTGGCGGAAAGTAAGAGAGTATATGATATGATCTTAGATCCCCATGTTTTGATTGCTGATGTAGATGAAAATAACAAGTATGATTACTATGACGGAACTGTAAAGCTTCTTGGTGAAGTCTTCAACATGAAGGAAGAACAGGTGAAGGAAGCTATAGCAGAGGATAAGAACTCCCAGTATTATCCTATGGAAAAGTATAAAGGTTTGTCATTGGCAAAGAAGAAAAAATTTGAACAGAAAAAGAAGGAAATCAACGAAAGTGAAGAGCTTATCAAAAAGTACGGAAGCATGATAGGCGGAGTTTCCTTTGATGAAAGATTTGAAAGATATTATCCTTATAAAACCGTAGGAGCTGATCTTATAGGTATTGCATCTACTGATAATGTAGGAGCTTTCGGTTTAGAAGCATCTTACAACGAAGATTTAAACGGAGAAAACGGTAAAAAATACAGATATTATAAATCAAATCTTGAGTACGAGGAATCATCTCGCGAGGCTATAGATGGCAATAATGTTGTTTCGACTATAGATGTTAACGTACAGGGTGTGGTTGAACAGCATATAGCCAGGTTTTCGGATGATATGGGTGCAAGAAACATAGGAGTTATACTTATGAACCCTAATAATGGGGAGATTCTTGCTATGGCCTCTGAGCCAACCTATGATTTAAATAATCCTGCAGACTTTGGTTTTAATTTAAATAAATTCTTGAAGCAGCATTTTACACAGGCTCAGATTTCTAAGTTTAACGATAGTGCAAAGCTTAGTGCGGTTTGGAAGTCTTTCTGTATAAGTGATGAATACGAGCCGGGATCCACATTTAAGCCTTTTTCAGTGGCTGCTTGCTTAGATGAAGCAGTTGTAAATAACAATTCAAGTTTTGTATGTGATGGTGGTCAGGATGTTTCCGGTGTTTATATCAGGTGTAGTGCCCATAACTACGGAGGTCACGGACAAGTTGACTTAGAGCACGCAGTGATGTATTCTTGTAATGATGCTCTTATGCAAATGTGTGCATCTATGGGATACGATAAATTTATCAAATATTGCTCAGACTTTGGTTTTGGAAAGACTACCGGTATTGATATATCGGGAGAAGCTACCGGACAGGTGTTTAACAAGGATACTTTGGGGCCTGTAGAGCTTGCAACATCAAGCTTTGGTCAGGGTCAGACTGTTACTATGATTCAGATGGCAGCTGGTTTTTCATCTCTTGTAAATGGCGGAACTTACTATAAACCGCATCTTATGAAGGAGATAGTAAATGATAACGGTGCAGTGCTGAGGAGTTATGCAGATATAGCTGAAAGAAGAACCATAACCCAAAAGAGTTCAGACCTTCTGTGCAAATATCTTTTCAGTACAGTAGAGGAGGGGACTGCAAAGCCTGCTGCTGTAAGTGGATATGAAGTTTGTGGTAAAACAGGAACCGCAGAAAAACACCCTACCGGACTTGGTAATTATCTGGTATCATTTATAGGATGTGTGCCAAGCAAAAATCCGGAGCTGGTGTGTTATGTTGTTATAGATGAGCCGGATACACAGGATCAGGCACATTCAACCTATGCTACTGAGTTTGCGAGCTCCCTTCTAAAGGATGTGCTCCCTATACTTGGTATAAAGCCGACCAGAGAGAAGACAGATGAGAGCAACTCTTCTGTAAAGCTTCCTTCAACCAGCAAGGGTAACCTCTACGACGGTGCTCCTGAAGGTGGGTATGCAGATCAGAGTTATAATGTAGCTAAATCCAATAAGAATAAGAAAAATAATGTTTCATCCGATATTATCGTTCCTGAGGAAATAGAGGGCATAGAGGATACAAGTGCCGATGAAACCGTAGGGGCCGAAGGCGTCACGGATAGCACTACGGTTACAGCGACAGAAAGTAGTGTAGAAACTAACATTCAATAAAAGAAAACACAGGAGAAAGTTATGAATCCAGATATATACATCCCCATGTTAGCACTAGTCATATCATTTATAATTACTGCAGTATCGGAAAAGTTTACCATTCCTATACTTCATAAATTTAAATTCGGACAATATATAAGAGAAGAGGGGCCGGAATCTCATAAGAAAAAAGCCGGAACCCCTACCATGGGTGGTATATGCATGATGGCAGGTGTTTTGATATCCAGTCTTATTGCAGGGATTATATCGCTTAAATACGGAGGCGAAATCTACAAACAGAGTCTTATAAAGGAAATGGCCTTAATACTGATACTTACTATAGGATATACAATTGTCGGATTTATGGATGATTATTTAAAAATAAAGAAAAAAGAGAGCGAAGGTCTTACTGTAAAACAGAAGTTTTTATCACAAACTCTTGTTACAGGCGTATTTATAGCACTTTTTATACTTTGGGGTAAGGACATAAGCAGGATTCACAGTGCTTGTGCAATATATATTCCTTTTATTAAAAATCCGATAGTTCTCCCTGTTGTGATTTTCGTTATATTTTTAATAATAGTTTTATTGGGGACGGATAACGGAACTAATCTTACCGATGGACTTGACGGACTTGTATCATTTGTATCAATTCCGGTGTGTATATGTATTTACCTCATGTCTTTAGAGCCAAAAGTCAATTTCTTCACAAAGTATCCTTCTGCAGTTGGCATAGTTGCCATGGGTATGCTGGGTGGATTCTTAGGATTTCTTATTTATAATCATTACCCTGCAAAAGTATTTATGGGAGATACAGGAGCCTTGGCTATAGGTGGATTTGTGGCATCTTGCGCATGCATGCTTAGAGCAGAGGTATTTATAATTCTTTTCGGTTTTATATATCTTATGGAAACGGTTTCAGTTATGCTTCAGGTAGGTTACTACAAGGTGTCAGGAGGAAAGAGAATATTTCGAATGGCTCCTATACATCATCACTTTGAGAAGGGTGGTTGGAAGGAAACAAAGGTAGTTGTGGTATTTACGGTTATTTCATGTATTTGTTGTGCTACAGCATATATATTATTTGCAATATTCTGATAAAAAAACACAAGAATTACTATGATTTACATTTACTAAAATTTGATTGCTTGACATGGAGGAAATTATGAATTTAAAGGATAATAAATATCTGGTAGTGGGAGCAGGAATAAGCGGAATATCTGCGGTTGGACTTCTGGATGAAATAGGAGCAAGTGGAACGATTCTTTTTGACGGCAACCAATCAGCCGATAGGTCAGCAATATTAAAAAGAATCAATGAGAAAAAGACATTAAAGCATGATGTAGAGATAATAATAGGCGATATCGATGATGAAAAACTTAATGAAGTTGATATTGCGATTTTAAGCCCGGGAGTTCCTTTGGATAACCCTCTTTCGATAAGGATAAAAGAGCATTATATCCCTATTTGGGGAGAATTAGAGCTTGGATATAAAACAGGTAAGGGAAGGGTAGTAGCCATAACCGGAACCAACGGAAAAACCACTACCACATCTCTTGTGGGTGCTATTATGAGAGAGCAGTACTCTGAAACATATGTTGTTGGCAATATTGGCCTTCCTTATACAGAGTATACTTTATCTATGACAGATGAGAGTATGACAGTGGCAGAGGTTTCCAGTTTCCAATTAGAAACCATACAGGATTTTTGTCCGGTGGTTTCTGCGATTCTCAATATTACACCTGACCATTTAGATAGACACCATACCATGGAAGCTTATATAGATGCAAAGTTTTGCGTAACAAAAAACCAAGGTAAAGACTTGGTATGTGTACTGAATTACGAGGATGAACTTATAAGAGAAAGAATTCCTTATGTAAAGGCAAAGGTTGTTTTCTTTAGCTCGAAGACAGAGCTGACTGCCGGAGTTTACTTAAAGGGTGAAGATATTCTATATAAGGAAAGCGAAGATAAGGAAGCTGTAAAAGTATGTACAATTCATGATATGAATCTTTTAGGTGTGCATAATTATGAAAATGTAATGGCAGCGATCGCTATAACTGCTAATGCAGGGGTTTCTTTGGATAATATAAGAAAAGCTATAAGAGAATTTGAGGCAGTAGAGCATAGGATAGAGTATGTTAAAACTGTTAAGGGCGTAAAGTATTATAACGATTCAAAGGGAACAAATACCGATGCATCGATAAAGGCAGTTGAAGCTATGGTTACACCTACTGTTTTGATAGGTGGTGGTTATGATAAGCATTCAGAGTATGATGAGTGGATTGACAGCTTTAAGGATAAGGTTAAAGAACTTGTGCTTATAGGTGAAACGGCTGATAAAATCGAGGAAACTGCCAGAAAAAAAGGGTTTATAAATATTACAAGATGTGATACCTTAGAAGAAGCTGTTTTAGTATGTCATAAGCTTGCCTGCGAAGGCTGGGCAGTGCTTCTTTCACCTGCCTGTGCAAGCTGGGATATGTTTAAAAGCTATGAAGAGAGAGGAAGACTCTTCAAAGAATATGTCAATAAATTATCTGAATAATTTGAATTGTTTTTTTAGTCAAAAGGAACGGAGGTGAGATAAGTGGCTGAAGAAAAAAGATCATTAAATGCTAGATTTACAAAATATTATAATCAGACTGACTGGCTTTTGCTTTTTATAATGCTGCTTATAACAGCCCTAGGTCTCACTATGATGTACAGCATCGGCGGAAAAGCACTTCTACTATCCAGAGTTGGTTTTGTAATTGTAGGTGTTGCGCTTATATTGATTCCGACTTTTTTTGATGTTATTAATTTTGAGAATTTAAAATCCAGAATTAAGAAAACCAAATATACCGGTGTAAAGGACATAATTGTTAAAGATTTGGTAAGTCCTCCGGGATTGTTTTTGATATTTGCAACCATTTTGCAGGCACTATGTTACGTTCCTGGAATAGGAGTAGAGCATAATGGCTCGAAAAGATGGATAAGAATAGGTGTTGAGTTGCAGCCTGTAGAGGTAGTAAAAATAGCAGTAATACTATTTGTGGCTTATATGATTTACCATAAGGCAAAGAAGCTTGATTCGCTGTTTGGAATCATTACTACACTATGGTATATAGTTCCGGCGCTTGGTCTTATTGCTATTGAGAATACGAGCTCAGCTCTTATAGTTGGAGTTATAGCTTATCTTATGTGTTTTGTAATCACAAAAAACAAAAAATTATGGATTGTACTTGCGATAATTGTTGTAGCAGCAGGAGCTTTACTTATAGTGTGGGAAGGTGGTTACAGAGCGGGAAGAATTAAAAGCTATTTTGAAACCATGAACTACGACGGTTTGGATGATACAGTAGAAAAGACTCAACCTATAAAGGGGTTGCTTTCTATAGCAAACGGTGGACTTACAGGTACAGGAATAGGTATGGGTGTACAAAAAAACACGCTTCCTGAAAAAACAAATGATATGATTTTTGCAGTAATTTGCGAAGAAATGGGCCTGATAGGTGGTATGGTTCTGGTGCTTCTTTACATCATGCTTCTGTGGAGGATAATTATCATAGCCAATGCTGCCCCGAGTATGTTTGCTTCATTTTACTGCTATGGAGTCATGTTCCAATTCGGACTGCAAGTTGTTTTAAATATAGCGGTAGTAACAAATTTCATTCCAAATACCGGAGTTGCTCTTCCGTTTATAAGCTCCGGAGGTACCGCAACCCTGCTTCAGATGATAGAAATAGCATTTGTCATAATTATTTCAAAGACAGTAAAACATAAGTATTAATTGAGGTGAAGCCGATTGAAAAAGTATAAAATAATAATTGGAATACCGGTAGGACTTATATTAATTCTTGTGCTGGTTTTCTTTCTGGTTAAGATAAAAAACATTTCTGTAGAAAACAGCAAAATATATACCGAGGGCGAAGTGATTGAAGCCCAGATGTCTGATAAATATGCCTATAATTCGCTTTATTTATACCTGAAATTCAAGTTAAAGGGTGAAAATCCCATGCCATTTGCCGAGGATATTAAGCTGGAATTTAATAATCCTTCGGATATTGTATTTAAGGTATATGAAAAAAAGATTAGTGCATGTGTATCCTGTATGAATCAATATGCATATATGGACGAGAAGGGTGTTGTAATAGAAACTCTTCCCACTACATTACCTGCAGTTACGGTGATAACCGGTGTTGATGTCAATACATTTAAGGTTGGTGAGGTGCTTGGAGCAAAGGATAAAACCTTGCTTAAAAGGCTGGTAAAAATAACTGAACTCATAAATTACTATAACTTAAGGGTTAAAGAGTTAAAAAATACTGACACAGGTATAGTTATGTATGTCGGTAAAGTTAAGGTTTACTTTGGAAATAAAGAAACTGTGGGAGAGGATGAGATGGCAGCTCTTTCTTCAGCTCTCAGAAAAATTAGGAAAAAGAAACTCAAAGGTTCTATAGATATGTCTGACTTTGTTTTTGGTGATAAGATAATACTCCAAAGACCCGGATTTAAGAAAGCTAAGCCTTCTACTGAAGGGGCTGTGAAGACTGAAGGTGAGGAAGTCGTGACAGATAGTGAGGTAATACAGTAAAAAGACTATAAAAAAATAAAAAAAACATTGATTTATAGTTTCATTAACTGTATTATATAAAAGGTGCTATATTTTTTTAAGGAGGAAGAAGTACTGTGTTAGAAGTAAAACCTGAAATTGATGAAGAAATCGTCAAAATTTTAGTTATCGGTGTTGGCGGCGGTGGTAATAATGCCGTTGAGCGAATGGTTAAAGATAAGATTCAAAGCGTAAAGTTTGTTTGTGTAAATACAGATCAGATGGTTCTTAACCGCTGTGAAACAGAGGGTATTAAGACCCTTGCTATCGGAGGAAAGGTTACCGGCGGAAGAGGAGCCGGAGCAAAGCCTGAGAAAGGTCAGATGGCCGCAGAGGAGAATGCTGAAGAGATAGAAAATCTTATGGATGGAGTTCAGATGGTATTTGTTACCTGTGGTATGGGTGGCGGAACAGGTACCGGAGCTGCTCCTGTTATAGCAAAGATTGCTAAAGATAAGGGAATTCTTACTGTAGGTGTTGTTACTGAGCCGTTCTCATTCGAAGGCGGAAGAAGAGCGAGAGTTGCAAAAGAGGGTATAAAGAAGCTTAGAGAAGTAGTTGATACGATTATAGTTATACCAAATGATAAGATATTAGAGATTTCCGATCTTGGTAAGAATGCCGGATTTGAAGAAGCTTTTACCAGAGCAGATGAGGTCTTAAGACAGGGTGTTCAGGGTATTACTGATATAATTCAGCAGGATGCTACCATTAACCTCGACTTTGAGGATGTTGTTTCTGTTATGAAGGATAAGGGCGTTGCTCATCTTGGTATAGGTTATGCAGAGGGTGAGAACTGCTGTAAGAAGGCTATGAATGACGCTATTAATAATCCTCTTCTTGAAACATCTATCAGTGGTGCAAGTGAGATTATTATCAATATCACAGGTGATGTATCACTTTTTGAAGCTCAGGCAGCTGTAAATGAGCTCAATGAGAAGGTTGGTAACATAGATGATCTTGATACATTCTTCGGAGTATGCACTAAGGAAGATATGAAGGATAAGGTAATGATAACCGTAATAGCTACGGGTATGCCTGAGGATGCACCTGCTCCTAAGGAGGAAGTCGTTGAAGAAGCACCTGTACAAGCTCAGGCTACTGCTACAACAGTTTCACATGCAGCTCCTTCTGTAGGTTCAACTCATATTCGCAGAAGTGCTGTTTCAGATGCTCCTAAGGCAGGAAGCACAGTTCGTACTTCAGTAGCAAGGAGTTCTCAGACTTCTACAACTGTAGATGAAACTGAAGCCGGACTTGAACCTGATCCTACAAGAACCTCGATTTCAAGCGATACTACTCGTGTAAGACGTACTCCTTCTTATACTCCAAGAAGCAGTTCGCATTCCAATGGAGCCGGCGGTATGAAGATACCTGATTTTCTTAAAAATAATAAGAGATAATTAATTAGTTATCGATTTTTTCTATAGAGCTATTGTCAGATCTGGGCATAACAGTATATGATGGTAGCTCTATATTTATATATACGGGATGGTGGTTTTGTTTGAAAAAAGATTCTGACAATAAGGATAATAGAAGCAAATTAGAGCTTGATCCTGTAATATGGAAAAAAGTTCAAAGAAAGTATACTTTGCAGGCATTGCTTATAATGCTTGGTATAGGTGCTATTCAAATTATAGTTACTGCCTTGGTGATATTGATATGGATGTTGTACAAGAAGCAAATGGGGTACGATATTAATACAGCACAAATATCAAGTGCACTAAAAGGCGGGAATATATATAATATAATATTATTTTTAAATACGGTATTTATACTTGTTTTTGGAGTGGTCAGTTATCGTAAGATTGGTTTTGAAATCAAGGAACCTGATTATAAGAAAACATTTTCCTTACCCAATACGGTAGCTATTATAGTAAGCGGGCTGTCTTTAATGATATTTTTTACAAGTATACTTACCATACTTTATAAGGCTTTTCCGTATATATTTGAAACCTACAATAATTTGATTAATATGCTGACTGCCGACTTTAATGCTTTGAATATGTTTTATATCATGATACTCGGACCTGTTGCTGAAGAGATGATTTTCAGAGGGGCAATTTACAGGAGGCTTGAGTTTTCATATGGTTATATATATGCAAATATTATTCAAGCAGTGTTATTCGGCGTGTATCATGGGAATTTGGTACAAGGGATAACAGCATTTTTTATGGGATTGTTTTTAGGGGTTGTATTAAAAAAGACCGAAAGTATCTTACCGGCCATTATCATTCATATGCTTGGAAATGTAACATCTATTGGATTATCGATTTTTTCTAAGTACGGGATGATATCTGTTAATACAAAAAACACGATAGTACTCATTATGTTTATTATGTCGTGGATAGGTGCTGTATCAAGTCTTATTTACTTTATGAAGGATAAGAAATCATTTGAAGAAAATGGTGAGTCTTTATGATAAACAGGAGGAGAAGGGAGGCTCTAAGCATGAGCACAAAGAGTAAAAACTATAAGGGTGTTGTAGCTATATGTTCTGCAGGGTTTCATCATGTAAACATACCTGAAATAATCGGAACATTATCAGAGTATCTTGCGTCTATAGGGTTTAGGGTGTATATATATAATATTTATGATGATTACAGTTATTACAGTGATTCTGTCAGAGGTCAGGAAAAGCTTTTTGACAAGATGAATTTTGATTATATAGATTTATTCATCGTTCTTAGCGAAAGTATGTTAAATGAAGATGCATCCAAGAAGCTCGCTAAGAGATTGAGAATGGCAAGAAAGCCTATAATCAATATCGGAGGCCATCTTAAAGGCTGCTTTAATATCAATATGGACCATGCTCATGCTTTTAGGCAGATAGTTGAGCACGTGGTAATTCACCATGGTTGCAGAAATGTATATCTAATGGCAGGATTTGATAAAAATTCTTTTTCTGAAAAGCGTATTGAAATATATAAAGAAGTACTTACAGAAAATGGAATAGAAGTTGATGAAGGTAAGATTGCTCATGGGGACTTTTGGGAAATCCCTGCCAGAAGAGAGTGTAACAGATGGTTAGACAGTGGCAAAGCACTTCCGGATGCTATTGTTTGCTGTAATGATATTATGGCTATAACGGTTTGTGAGTGTCTTAATGAAAGAAATATATCGGTTCCTGAAGATGTTATAGTTACAGGTTTTGATAGAATAAATCTTGGTAGATATACTATTCCACGTCTTACCACTGCATTTAATGATTATGAAAGTCTTTCAGAAGTCATAGGTAAGCTTGCTGATGATATACTCTCAGATAACGAAATAGAGCCTTATGATGAAAATATACCGCATAAGATGTATGTTTCGGATTCCTGCGGATGTAGGACTGCAGCTGTAGACAGTAAAGAGCTTTATAATAAAAATATCATGAAGATGTATGATAAATACAGAAAGAGAGAGAATAACTTAGAGCGTGTATTTACATCTATATCCAAGCTTGTTGATGCAGACTCTGTAGTGCAGATGCTTGAGGGACTCGGAGACGTGCTTTTCTCTGATAGAAATTCAGCAATAATAAATTCTCAGTTTTCAATAATAGCAAATAAGAATTATTGTAATCAGACAGACATTCCGTCGCCTAAAGATTGGGATGGATATGATTCCATGAGAATTTTTTCTATGAAAGATTCAGAAGCTTCTCTTCCTATGCAGCTTGTGGATATTGATATAGAATCGCAGATGATAGAAGAGTACGCTGAAGATGGAAATCAGGTATTATTTTTGCCCTTTAACTGGCAAAATGAAGATTATGGATATATAATCATGAAACATGATAAGAACTCCCTTGATTATATAGAAATATATGAATATATGATGTGCCTTATGGAAGTGTTTGGTATTGTTTTGAAGAAATCTCAGTTACATGATCTCATCATAAAAGATTCTCTTACTCATCTTTTAAACAGAAGAGGTTTCTTTGGCGAAGTTGGAAAAATCATGAAGAAAAATATGACCAAACATAAGATAATATTTATAGCATCTATAGATATGGATAATCTTAAAGAAATTAATGATAAATATGGTCATAGTGAGGGAGATTTTGCTCTTTGGGCAGTTGGAAGTTCTATAACAGAATGTGTCGGAGATGAAGGAATTTGTGCTCGTTTTGGAGGGGATGAATTTTTGATTGCATTTATATCTGATGGTGATAAATTTGATTATGATTATTACTATGAGAAGGTGGAAAAAATTCATCTGAATATTGAAAAATATAAGTACGAAGAAAGTAAAAATTATGACATAGATATTAGTATAGGTTATGCATTTGGAGAAGGCGAAAAAACCGCTGATATAGACGTTATTATGAAGCGTGCAGATGATGAAATGTATGGCATTAAAGCGCTTCATCATAAAAATAAAAGTCATATAAGAGAGAATATCAGATAATTAAAAAAATTTGAAATTTCACTTGACAATTTTGCAAATTGTGTATACAATAGTATTAGATTAATTGAAATTGATTTTCTTGAATCTGCAATCACATTTTGGTTGCAGATGACAGGGTTAATTTTAATAGAGCGAATGCTTAAACAAGTGTTTGTTAAATCTAGAAGGAGGTGGGTATGCGTAAGAAATCCCATATATCTCTGGCTTGGTTTATTATGAACAGTGAAGGGATGGAATCATTCAAAGAGCATAAGAAATCATTCTACGTTGGTAGCGTATTACCGGATTGTGTTCCTACGTTTTTGACGAGAAAACACACTTTTGAGGATTCGTTTCAGTGCTTGGAGAAAGAAATAGCGAAGCTGGTATCACATTTTAATCCGAATAAAGGATATAGCAGCTATGACTGCAGGAAGTTAGGAGTGATTACACATTATGTTTCGGATTATTTCACATTCCCGCACAATTCGAACTATCCCGGCAACTTAAAAGATCATTGTAATTATGAGGAAGAATTGAAGCGTCGTTTTAGAGCTTACGTTCGGAAGAATGAGGTTAGCCGTGGTCGGATAGAGAATTCAGTTCATACACCGGATGATATTCTCAAGTTTATCAGGAAGATGCACGACATCTACATGAGGGAGATGAGTAAAGTCGAGAGAGACTGTGAGTACATAGTTGAGGTTGTCTTTGCTGTTATCGATGCATTGATGTACTATCTGGAGAGCGTGTTTGAGGACGTATCAGATAGGGTTTCTGATTTAAGTGTAGCTTGAGGATGCCAGGTATGGAAGACGGCTCTGTATTATGAGTGCAGGGTTGTGCGATGTATAAACACTTGAGATGTACAATTATATATAGAGGTCCTTTGCCAGGAGTGTTTTGGCGGGGACGATGGAAGAAGGGGGAGCTCGTTTGAAGGAGCTCCCCCTAAGTGCGTATTGCAATTATTTATTTTGTATTAAGACTCGCCTAAGAGTCTTTTAATCAGTCTACATTTAACTCTGTGAAAGGTCCTTGTTTCATGGCACGAACCTTATCTGAAAGACCAAAGAGATTTATAAATCCTTCTGCATCCTTATGATCATAAAGATCACCTGTGGTAAATGAAGCGATTGACTCTGAGTAAAGTGAGTGAGGAGATGTCTCTCCGAGCTTTATGATGTTACCCTTATAAAGTTTAAACTTAACTTCACCTGTGACATACTTCTGTGTAGAATCGATAAATGCCGAAAGAGCTTCACGAAGGGGAGTGAACCACTTTCCTTCGTAAACAACATCTGCAAATTTGTTTCCAAGATCCTTCTTAACAGTATATGTTGCACGGTCAAGGATGAGTTCTTCAAGCTGCTGATGAGCTTCGTAAAGGATTGTTCCACCCGGTGTTTCATATACTCCACGTGACTTCATACCTACAACTCTGTTCTCTACTATATCAACAATTCCGATTCCATGCTTTCCGCCGAGTCTGTTAAGCTCACGGATGATATCTGAAACCTTCATTTCCTTACCGTTTACGCTCTTTGGTACACCCTGTTCAAAGGTAATTGTAACTTCTTCGCCCTCGTCAGGAGCTTTTTCAGGAGAAACACCAAGAACAAGAAGATGATCAAAATCAGGAGCATTGGCAGGATCTTCCAACTCAAGTCCTTCATGGCTTATATGCCAGAGGTTTCTGTCACGACTGTAGCTAGAATCAGCTGAGAAAGGAAGTGTGATACCGTGCTGACGACAATATTCAATCTCTGACTCACGTGAATCAAGTGTCCAGTTAGGATCACGCCATGCAGCAATTATCTTAAGATCAGGAGCGAGGGACTTAATACCAAGTTCAAAACGAACCTGATCGTTACCCTTACCTGTAGCACCGTGGCAGATGGCTGTTGCACCTTCCTTACGAGCAATCTCAACAAGTCTTTTAGCAATCAATGGACGTGCCATGGATGTTCCTAAGAGGTACTTATTCTCGTAAACAGCGTGTGCCTTTACACAAGGAATAACGTACTCGTCACAGAACTCATCAACTACGTCTTCAATATAAAGCTTTGAAGCACCGCAAGCCTTAGCTCTTTCATCTAAGCCGTCGAGCTCACTTTCCTGACCAACGTCTATACAAACACAGATTACCTCGTAATTATAGTTTTCCTTTAACCATGGAATAATGGCAGTGGTATCAAGACCACCGGAGTAAGCAAGTATAACTTTTTCACTCATATTAATCCTCCTCTACCGAAGCGCTTTGACTCCTAATGTTTTTGTAAAATTTCAATTACACATTATATAGCCATTGAATAAAATTTGCAAGTATATGTGTGAAATTTACCTTTCTTTCGCATTCTTTGACATATATGTTTAAACATGATATATTTTATATTACCCAAGGCTAACAGGTGGTCCTGGAGTATTCACACGAAAGGGTTTTAACGATGAAGAAGTACAGCATTACCGGTATGAGCTGTGCCGCATGCAGCGCAAAGGTTGAAAAAGCAGTTTCCTCTCTAGAGGGAGTAGAAAGCTGTGCAGTTAACCTTCTTACCAATTCTATGGGAGTTGAGGGTGATGTTACGGATGCTGAGATAATACATGCGGTTGAAAAGGCAGGATATGGTGCGTCATCAGCACAAAAAGGCACCACTAAATCTAAAAGTTCATTAGAGGATGCTGCCTTAGAGGATAATGAGTCTAATATATTAAAAAAGCGTCTTATAAGTTCATGCATATTCCTTGCTTTGCTTATGTACGTAAGTATGGCTCATATGATGCTTGGAGCACCTCTGCCAAAGACTATTTCCAATCCCCTGGCAATCGGTACCACACAGATGCTTATAAGTATCTGTATAATGTTTATTAATAAAAAGTTTTTCGTGAATGGATTTAAGGGTATCTTACATCTTTCAGCCAACATGGATACACTTGTAGCACTTGGATCAGGCATTTCATTTATATATTCTTTAGTGCTTTTATATATTATGTTTTGGCAAGCGAGCATAGGAAATGTAGAAGGTCTTCATAAACAACTTATGAATCTTTACTTTGAGTCTGCTGCCATGATTCCTACATTAATAACAGTCGGAAAGCTGCTTGAAGCTAAGTCTAAGGGCAAGACAACAGATGCTCTTAAAGCACTTATGAAGCTTGCTCCGAAGACTGCAGTAATTGTAGATGATGAAAATAACGAAAGAGTAGTATCTGTTGATGAGGTGCGTCCGGGTATGATTTTTGTCGTTAAGCAGGGAGACAATGTAGCAGTTGACGGTAAAATCATAGAAGGAGAAGCATCTCTGGACGAATCGGCGCTAACGGGAGAAAGCATACCTAAGGATAAGAGTAAAGGTGACATGGTGTATGCAGCAACTACCAATACAAGCGGTTTTATAAAGTGTGAGGCAATAAGTGTAGGAGAGGATACAACCCTTTCGGCTATTATCCATATGGTGAGCGATGTATCTGCTACAAAGGCTCCTATATCAAGAATTGCAGACAAGGTATCCGCTATATTTGTTCCTGTGGTGATTTCTATTGCCCTTATAACATTTTTAGGGTGGTTTTTTATATTTGGCAAGGATTTTTCATTTTCAATTGCAAGAGCAGTTACAGTGTTGGTTATAAGTTGCCCGTGTGCTCTGGGCCTTGCTACACCGGTGGCTGTTATGGTGGGAAGCGGCGTGGGAGCGAAAAACTCTATACTATATAAAAATGCTCAGGCTCTTGAAAATTTGGGACGTGTATCAATTATTGCATTTGATAAGACCGGAACCATAACTGAAGGAAAACCTAAAGTTACGGACATAATTCCTATAGATACAGATAAAAAAGTCTTGCTTGAAACAGCTTATGCACTTGAAGTAAAGTCAAGTCATCCTTTAGGAAAAGCCATAAATACTTATGCAGAAGAGAATAATGTTAATCTCACGGATACACTGAGCTTTAAGACTTTTGCGGGAAATGGCCTCTCTGCAGTTATTATTCCGGACAGTAAAGGAAATAAAAATGATAATCAAGAAGATGAGCAAATAGAGATTTTAGGAGGAAATCAAAAGTTTATAAGTACTGTTTCTAAGATAGATAAAGCAGTCGAGGAGAAGATTGATACATTATCAAAGGAAGGAAAGACCCCTTTGATATTCGTATATGATAAAAAAATAGCAGGAATAATTGCTGTTGCAGACACTATAAAGCCTGATAGCGCTCAAGCCATAGATAGACTTGGAATTATAGGTGTAAAAACAGTTATGATAACCGGAGATAATGAGGTAACTGCTCGCTCTATAGGCAATGCAGCAGGTGTTTCTGAAGTTTACGCCGGTGTTATGCCTGATGAGAAGGCAATGACTATTGAAAAGCTAAAGGGATCAGAGAAAATAGCTATGGTGGGAGATGGAATAAATGACGCCCCTGCACTAACAACTGCGGATATAGGTATCGCAGTAGGCAGCGGAACAGATATTGCAATTGACTCTGCTGATGTTGTACTTATGAAAAACTCTCTTATGGATGTGGTTAACGCTGTTTTACTTAGCAGAAAAACCATAAAAAATATTCATGAGAATTTATTCTGGGCATTTATATATAATTCAATATGTATACCTCTTGCCATGGGAGTATTCGGACTGGCGATGAAGCCTGTTTACGGGGCACTTGCCATGAGTCTTTCGAGTTTTTGTGTATGTATGAATGCTTTAAGATTAAATAGATTTAAAATCATAAAAACAGAACAAAAGGAGGAAATCAGTATGACAAAAACAATGACAATAGAGGGTATGATGTGCGAACACTGTGAAGCAAGCGTAAAAAAAGCCCTCGAGGGGCTTTCAGAAGTAAGCAGTGCAGAGGTTAGTCACAAGGAAGGTCGCGCAGTAGTAACACTCTCTGCACCACTTAGTGATGATATACTTAAGTCTGCTGTTGAAGCAAAAGATTATGTAGTGAAAGAAATTATATAAAATCATTAATTGATTCTATCTAAAATCCAATTACCAAGATCTTTATAGACCTCATCTCTGTCAAGTTCGTTTAGGATTTCATGACGATCTCCTTCGTAAAGCTTAAAGGTGAGGTCTTTTATTCCTGCCTTGCTGTAGAGCCTATGTACCTTCTTTACACCCTTTCCCATGCCTCCGACAGGGTCTTTATCTCCGGAAGCAATGATAATAGGTAAATCCTTAGGAATCATATCTATATACTTTGGAAGCCCTGAAAAGTAAACAGCCGAAACCAGGCCGTAAAAACCGTTAACAGTAAATGTAAAGCCACTCTTTGGGTCACCCTGTCTTGCTTTTAGTAGTTCTACATCTTTTGTACAGAAGTTTTTTTCAAGGTTCTTTCCTGTCATATCGTACTTTAGGTAAGAGCCGCTAAACACTAAGAATTGACAAAGATTACTTATGTGATGAGGACCGTTTTTGTCAGAAAAGGCTTTGCAAAGAGAAAGACCTGCACGGCACTTTTGTAAATTCACATAACCTGTTCCAAGTATAAGTGCTCCCTTTAGTCCTTTGCCACGGGAACTCAAATATCTTCTTAGAAGGTATGAACCCATACTGTGCCCCAACATAAAGTAAGGCAGATTACTATATTTTTTCTGTGTTATAAGTCTTAATTTATGTATATCTTTTATAAGAACTGAAGCAGGATTTTTATCTGCAAAGTATCCATATTCATCCTTGGATTGTATGGAGTCACCGTGACCTAAGTGATCATGTCCGACTACTATAAAACCGATAGAATTAAGATACTTAGCGAAATCATCATATCTGAGTATGTGTTCTGTCATACCGTGAGATATCTGAACAATTCCCTTTATTTCTACATCTTTCGGAAACCACTCAACAGCGTGAATTTTTGTTTGTTTATCATTGGATAAAAAGTAAAAATCTAACATGTCTTCCTCCTAGTATACTATATAGCGTTTTACATTAACGGTGCCACAAGCTTAAGCACTTTGCCTAGTATTTTATAAGATAATTTTTCGTTTTTGATTGCATCTTCATCTATACGACGACACTTTTTCTGTGTTTGTTTAAAGTCATCTACTATATCAATGATAGCAGGTGAGCGGTACATATATGTAGCACATTCAAAATGATGATACAGGCTTCTGTAATCAAAGTTAATTGTTCCAACTATTGCTCTCTTCATGTCACTAACTATTATTTTAGCGTGTACAAATCCGGGAGTGTATTCATAGATTTTTACACCATAGTCATTAAGTATTCTGTAATGTGATTTAGCCAGAGCGTAAGCACCCTTTTTATCAGGGATACCGGGCAGTATTATCCTCACATCCACAAATCGCTGTGCAGTATACTTAAGTGTTTCGAGCAGTTCATCATCCAGGATAAGGTAAGGTGTCATGATGTAAACAAACTTTTGAGCGTGATTCAGTATTTCCAAGAAGAATTTTTTTCCAACCTTATCACCGTCAGTAGGGTAGTCAGCAAAGGGGAGTACATATCCCTTAGGAAAATCATCGGGAGTATAAGTGTCCTCTATTCTGTACAGCTCTGAAATAGCATCCTCGTTAAAGTAATTGGTCATCATTAATTCCAAGTTGTTTGAAGGCTCAAGGTAAGGAATATAAGGGTAGTAGTTAGAATCATCATAATACTCCGCAGCGTCTATATTCCACATCTGAAGAAACATAAGGGTAAAGCTTTGGGCTGCGGTACCGTAAATCTTTACTGCTGTATCCTTCCAATGTCCGAATCTCTCTTTTTTATTGATGTACTCATCTGCGAGGTTTACCCCTCCGTTATATGCAACTATACCATCTATAACAAGTATCTTTCTATGATCTCTGTAATTGTACTTAGTAGACATGAGCGGTGTTATAGGGAAAAAAGGTTTACACTTTATGCCCAGTTCTTTCATCTTATCCTTATAATCAAAGGAAAGGGTTGTTATTTCACACATTCCATCATACATAAGCCTGACTTCAACGCCTTCCTTTACTTTTTCTACAAGTATATCAAGTATAGAATTCCACATAATGCCTTCTTCGATTATAAAATACTCTAAAAAGATGTAGGATTGTGCTTTTTTTAGCTCATTTAGCATATCATCAAACTTATCTTCTCCAAGAGGAAAAAATGTTATATCACTATCCTTATAGATTGGAAAACATCCGGTATTATTGGAATATATAAATAGATTAAATGTTGTTGGATCCTCGAAATACAGCTCCTTAGCGACTTCCACATCTACAGGCAGAAAGTTCATTGTTCTTCTTATGGTATTTAATATTTTTAGACGTATATCCCAAAATGAAAGTCCCAAACGTGTATAAATAAAAAAGGCAGCACCCGTTAACGGGAGCATGGCTACTATCAGCATCCATGTAAGCTTTACGGAAGAATCCATGTTATAATTATATATTATGATAGAAGTGATAAGTATACCAAAGGCCCTTAAAAGTGTATACTCTCTGGAGTAATCATCTATAATATTAAAAATTATAAAGTATAAAGCTGCCTGGAAAAGAATAAGGATAATAATCATAGGGAGTCGGCTGAATGCAAATGTTGAGGCAAGCTTTTTAAAGATTCTTTTTATTAATGGTTTTTTTTGCTTTTGAGAAGTAGCCTGTGTAGTTTCTGTGTTTTCCATTTTTTTAATCCTCCAATACTAACGTTACACTGATTCTACTACAAATCTTACATGATTTCAATGAAAAACAGTTATTGATTAACCTTTGATATATATGATATAATACCTATCGGCTTTTTGCCGTATATAATTATTTGGAGGATTAAAAATGGTTGAGAACCTTGTAAATGCACTGACGGACAGCCTAAACGGCAAGATTCCGAAGGAGATGATTATATTTATTATATCCATGATGCCAATATTAGAGCTAAGAGGTGGAATAATTGCAGCAGCAATCCTTAAAATACCTGTAGTTAAGGCTGTTTTAATATGTACTCTGGGTAATATGATTCCTGTCCCATTCATACTCTGGCTCATAACAGATATATTTGATAAATTAAAACAGACAAAACGTTTAAAACCTATGGTTGAAAAGCTAGAGAAAAAGGCTCTCAGCAAAAGTGATAAGATTCAAAAGTATGAATTTGTAGGCTTGATACTCTTTGTAGGTATACCTCTTCCGGGTACGGGAGCATGGACAGGTTCTCTTATTGCAGCGCTCCTAGGTGTGGATGTAAAGAAGTCAATACCCGCCATTATCATAGGTATAGCCCTTGCACTTGTTATTATGTGTACGATTTCTTATCTCATACCTTGGATTGTGACAACTTACTTTTAAGCAGAAAAAATATGCATATTACTTAAGAAAATCCATCAAAAAAGCAAATATGCAGACATGAGTTTTATAAATATATAAATCAGAAAGGTTAGAAAACAGGAAAACCATGGAAGAATTAGCCATAAGTAAAAGAAAAAGAATTGTAATAAAGGTAGGTACATCCACCATCACACATCATAAAACCGGAATGCTAAATATAAGACGTATGGAGGCTCTTGTTAAGACTCTTTCAGATCTTAAAAATACAGGATATGAAATTATCCTTGTTTCAAGTGGTTCTATAGGACTTGGAGCCGCAAAGCTCGGCTTAAACTCAAAACCCAAGGATACACCGGGAAAGCAGGCTTGTGCCGCTGTAGGTCAGTGTGAGCTTATGTACATATATGATAAATACTTCAGTGAATACAGTATCAACGTTGCACAGATTCTGCTTACAAAGTATGTTCTTCTTGAAGACAGAAGAGTGAATGTTATGAATACCATTGATAGACTTCTAAGTATAGGCACTATTCCTATCGTTAATGAAAATGATACTGTTGCCATAGATGAGTTGGAGCTTGAAGTAGGTGAGAATGATACCTTAGCAGCTATAGTGGCAGGTATACTTGATGCAGATTTACTTGTTATACTTTCAGATATAGAGGGACTTTATACTGATGATCCACGTAAAAATAAGGATGCAGAGCTTATAAAGAGAGTTGAAAGCATAGATGGTTATATAAAAGACATTGCTAAGGGTGCAGGTACAAAGTTTGGAACCGGCGGAATGGCTGCAAAAATCGACGCAGTTGAAGTGGCTTTTAAGCATGATATAGATGTTGTGCTCATGAGTGGCAAGGACCCGGCTAAGCTTTATGATCTTTTTGATAATAAGCCTATAGGAACCTTCTTTACTAATAGAAAATAAACATTTATCGTAAAAGCTATCCCTGATATTGATTCATGATTTATAGGTTGTTTACTTGTATATTTATATATAATGATATATAATTACTTTCGTGTCATGGTGCATAAAGGTGATGTTAAGGGGAATGAGTATGAATAGCAAAGTTTTGCAATATGCAAAGGAAGAATATAAATATCATAAACCAAAGCTTATTGTCTCTGATAATGAGCTTTTTGTGGAGTGCCCTGCCGGAGGGGAAGGCGAGGCTGTACTCATTTTAAAAAATGATAAAGGTATATCTTTTTCCGGATCATTATTCTCCGAGGCCCAGTTTATAAATATTGAAAATAGTGTTTTTTCGGGTATAGAAAACAAGGTTAAAATAACAGTAAATGCTGCCAATATGCAGGATAAGGATATCATAAAGGGGATAATAAGGATATTTTCAGAGTGCGGCAACACATCTGTCAGAATTACTGTACATGTAAAAAAAGGCGCATATAATGATAACGTAACCCTGTCCGGTTTATCGGACTTCGTCGAACTTTACAAGAATGATATTTCACTTGCTGCTAAGATTTTTAAGAATGAATACTTTGAAAAAAATGTTATCTGCGGTAATGAAAAACTTATACAGCTTTACAGAGGACTTAAGAAAAATAAGAATGTAAGAATTTCCATGGAAGAATTCCTGGTGAGTGCAAAAGCAAAGGAAAAAGTCACTGTATACTGTGAAAGTTCTGAGTATAATATAAGTGAAGCACAAACACCATGGAAACAAGAGATAGTACTAAAGAAAAAAGGATGGGGATATGCATCCTTTAATGTAAGCTGCCAAGAAGGGTTTGTTGCCCTTGATAAACAATCATTTACCACTGAGGATTTTGTTGATGATAAGTATTCATTATCTTTTAATTGCGATCCGGGATTTATAAATGAAGGAACCAATCTGTCTGAAATTTCCGTAAGTGATTTTATAGACAGACCTGTTGTATCTATTACTGTATCAGTGTCCTCCGGGGTGAATGAGGAAAAGTTTTCTGAAGAAATTCAAAAACAGAAGGCTATTGTAGAATTAAAGAAACAGCAAATTTCTTTTCTTAAAGGAAAGATAAAGGAAGCTGACTTTGTTAAAGTTATAGATGAGGTTTCACGCTTTTTTGAAAATGCAAAGGGAAGTATGGATAAAAGCATACTTGATTATTACAAGGCAGCCTTAATCGGAGATAAAGAAAAGCTTTTAAAACTTGAAAGTTACTTTAAAGATAATAAAGACATACTCTTTGATAATGATATAGAAAGATATATAAGCTATGCGGTTATACTTAAAAGATTCTACAGATGGCTTCATAATGAAGAGTTATCTGAGCTTTGTGATTATGATTTAAAGAGTTGTATAAAGAGTGGCGAGAAGAATTATAAGGCATTTGTAGCCATGGTTTTATGTGATATACCTTATGAGGATTCTGATTATATTTATGAATCACTTATAGATTATGTTCTTGCGGGAAACAGTGATCCCCTTGTTTACATGGCTCTTTGTAAGCTTATAAATCGCGAGCCAAGACTCTTTGCTGATCTCGTAGATGGCATGAGTGTATGTCTTCATTGGGGAGTTGATAATAACATACTATCTCCGCAGGCTTCTGAGAGATACGCATATTATCTTGGATTAAAGAGAGATTATTCGCGTATGGCATTTTGTGATATGTGTAATCTCTATGAAAAATATAAAAGCGATGAATACTTAGTTGTTATCTGCTCTATACTCCTTAATACATCAAAAACAGATGAAGAGTATCATAGGTGGTATGCATTAGGAGTAGAAAGAGGAATAAAACTTACAGGACTTTTCGAATTCTTTATGTATTCCATGGATTTATCGGATGTTACAAAGCAAATCCCTGAAAAGGTTTTCGATTATTTTCTTTATGATACCGGCTTAAAATTATCCAAAAGAGCTGCTTTATATGCATATATTGTTAAGAAAAAGGATAAGCTTAGACATATATACAAAGCTTATGCGGATAAGATGAGAAGATTTACAGTCGAGCAGCTTTCTAATGTCCGAGTAAGTAAGGATTTAGCTGTTCTTTACGAAGAATTTATAACAAGAGAGTACATAGATAATGATTATGCAGGGCTTCTTGCAAGGGTACTGTTTTGCCACGAGATAGAGTGTTATGACCCTAGTATTATAGGAGTTTATGTAAGACATCCACAGATAGAATCTGAGGAGTTTGTGCCTTTAGTACAGGGGAAGGCCCTGGTTAATTTTTATACCGATGATGCCATAGTGCTGCTTACCGACACCCTTGGAAACAGGCTTTCTAAGAGTGTGGATTATAAGATTAATAAGCTTATGAGAGCTGACTTCTTTGTAAATAAGTGTTATGAATATATTAAAAATGATTTAGGTCTTTTAGTTTATCTTTATGATAAGAAAACATCTACCGGAAAGACCGGTGAAGAGGTAAGAAATCTAAGAGTTGAGGTTTATTATCAGAGAGGAATCAGTAAAGAATTAAAGCGCAAGCTGTATGTACAGATTTTAAAGGATTATCATGACAATTATGAAGTTGATGATTTGGATAAACTTTTAAAAACACTTAATTGGAAGTATATTCCTTCGGAGGATATTTCGAAAGTTATAGAAATATGCATAAGCAGAAATAACTTTAAACTTGCTATGGAAGGTGTCTTTGGATTTGGTTTTGAGAGAATTGATGCAAAGAGTCTTCTTACAGCTTCTCAGTACCTGTTTACAGAAGAGTCGCTAAAGAAGGATGACACCCTTATAAAGCTTGGATTATATCTGTTCCAAAAGGGAAAGTATGACGAAAATACTATAGATTACCTTTGCAGATATTTAAGTAATACCCTTCTTGATATGGCTCAGCTATACAGGATTGCTAAAAATAATTCCATCACTAGTCACAATCTGGCTGAGAGAATACTTGAAATGGCAGTTGTAAGTGAAGAATTAACAGATGATATTCCGGATATAATTAAGAATTACAATGATGAGAAAAATGCAAATCACACTTTGATTTTAGCTGTTCTTAATCTTTATGCATACAGATATATAATCAGAGGAAGAGTATTTCCGGAGTCTCTTATCGGACTGCTTAAAAAAGCAACTATTAAGGATGAGTCTAAGGCTTGTATGATAGCATCTCTAAAGCTTTTGAGTGAAGTGGATTTAAATGATGATGATGAAGAGTATGTAGGATATTATCTTACAAAGCTAATAAATGAAGGGATTTGCTTCTCATTTTACAAGGGCTTCGCAAATAAGATAGATATGCCTTATGATATATTAAGTGATTGTTATATAGAGTATATAGCAGATCCTAACGAGGTTATCAGTATAACCTGCGATATTACATCACAGACAAATGAAAGAAAGACTACCGAAGAAATAATGACTGATGTTTATGAAGGTGTCAGAGTTAAGAGGATGCTGCTTTTTAGAGATGAGATTTGTAATTATACCATAAGCCGAGAAAGTGCTCTGGACGGCGAAACAGAGACGGTTGCAGTGAGTACCGGTACTGTCAGGGGTGAGGAGTGCGATAAAAACGCTGATGTTAATGCCATCAACAACTTTGAAGTAATAAATAAGATAATTAAGGCTTATGAGAACAATAATGCTGATGAATTTATGGATAGATTGACAGGATACGTATTTAGAAAATCCGCCATAGAAAATTTTGAAAGATTCTTAGAGGAAGAAGGCTAAAAAACTCTGATGAGTATTTTTAACAAGTAAAAGCTTTTCACATGGAGGTAAGCATGAAAGATATGAGGACCTTAAAGCTGGGTATAGATTTAAGTGACCTACTTACCCAGATTTCCTGCTATGATGAGGAAGCCAAAGAACCGGTTCCTGTTGGATACAGGTATGCAGGTAAAGAAATATATGAGATACCATCGGTGCTTTCCTTCGATACACACCATAAAATCTGGTATTTTGGAGTAGAAGCAGAAGAGAGGAAACATGATTCGGGATTTATTACGATTAGAAATCTCTTATCATTGGCACGAACTGAGGATAGCATAAGTGTATCAGGTATGAGTTTTGAAATATCCGAACTTTTACGAATATTTATCATAAGACTTTTAAATATTGTTAAAACCAGATATCCTTATCAAAAGATTCTTTATTGTGCATTTACCTGTACAAGTGCAGATGATGTAATGCTTTCGAAGTTAAGTAAATCAGTGCTGGAGGCGGGACTTGATTCGGAGCGATTTTCCATAGTAAGTCATCCCATAAGTTATATGCACTACGCAACAAGTCAGAAGGTTGAGTTGTGGCTCAATAACATCGGTCTTTTTGAGTTTTACAGAGATGATGATTTGCAAATAAGATTGAAATTTATACAGCTTACCATAGATAGAAGCTCAAATCCTTTTATTGTAAGCTGGAATGAAAGAGATTTAACCGATAATTTGGACTTGAAAAAATATGAGACCATGACAGAACATGAAAAAGTGACATCATTTACAAGTATGGCAAATGCCATATTTTATAAGCATAATATAACAACGGTTTACATTATCGGAAGCAAGATAGTTTCCGGATGGATAGATCAGTCTTTAAGAAAACTATGTGTAGGAAGAAGGATATTTAAGGGTGAAAACCTTTATACCAGAGGAGCCTGCTACCTAGCACATGAGATAATGGCTGAGAATCATAGAACCGATATAGTTCTTATGGATTCTACCGGAATTGATTCTAATATTTACTTAAGAGTTTATACTGATGCCCAGATTCAGCTCCTAAAGGTTGTAAGTGCAGGCTCTAAGTGGGAGCATATAGATGAAAGTGTAGACATCATACCTGATGAGGAAGATGAAATTTGCATTGTTATAGAAAATGTTTTGACAAGACAAAAGAGATACCATATGCTTTCGTTAAATAATGTTGAGAAAAGACCCGATAAGATGACACGTTTTACATTTAGAATAAGGTTTAAGAATGTTAACGAATGTATTATAACTCTTAAGGACAGAGGTTTCGGAGATTTTTATCGTTCCACGAACCGTATCTGGGAGAGAACATTAAAACTTTAGTAGAAAGAGGTCCGATATGAGCAAGATTATTCTTTGCAAGGGAGAGTATGCCTCTGAAGGATACTTTTTTCCAAAGACAAAAACATACGTCTACAGTATTGAAGAGGTGTGTTTCTACATAAAAAGCAATATATATCTTATTCGCGAGGATTATTTTGGTGAAGAATTTGTAAGATGGGTAGAAGAAGAATTAAAGATTACAAATCTTGCTCAGAAGCTAAAAAAACTTCTCAAGGATAAGGCTGATATAAAGGATTTGGTTGTGACCATATGCTGTGCCTGTGATTATTATACTCAGGCTGAGATTGAAGATCTTATAGGAATTATGAAAGAAACCCAAAGTCTGGATTATTATGGCAGGATTAAGATCAAAGCCGCTAATTACTATAAGTGTAACGAATTAACTAAGGCTGAAAGAGAATATAATCATCTCTTACAGCATATAGATATATCAGAGGACGCCAATGAAGAAATGAGTGCTGTTTACGAGAGACTTGGACTTATAGCTTTAAAACTTGGTGAATATAAGAAGTCAAGAGAGTGTTATACCAAAGCCTATATCAGAAATCGTGAATTCAGAGCCTTCTGTGGTTTTATGACTGCATTGCAGTTAGATGTAACGGTTGAAAATAAAATCGATGAAATAGAGAAGCTTAGTGCTTCTGCCACAGATATGAAGAACTTTGAGGAGCTTTGGGAAAGGATAACAGACCTTGCAAGAGATTCAAAGCTTTACGGTATGGTTAACGGAGTGAAGAATTCGTACAGGGAAGGTGCGAAAGAAGAGGTGAATGCACGTATAAAAGAGTGTTTAAGTATTATAAAAGATGAATATAAATCTATGAATGCAGTATGATAAATCATGATATAATCAAGAAACATGATACCTTTGAATTATTGACAAAGTAAAAAAAATGCTGTATAATCTTGATGTTGCTTATGGATGCAAACATTAACCTTTAGGGAGACAACAAATGGGTAATGATATATTGATAGTTGATGATGCTGCTTTTATGCGCATGATGATAAAAGATATACTTACAAAAGGTGGATTTAACGTAGTCGGAGAAGCTGAAAACGGAGAAATAGCTGTTCAAAAGTATCAGGAGCTTAAACCTGATTTAGTTACCATGGATATAACCATGCCTAAGATGGATGGTATACAGGCGTTAAAGGAAATCAGGGCTATCGATGGTAATGCAAGAGTTATCATGTGTTCAGCCATGGGTCAGCAGGCTATGGTTATTGAAGCTATTCAGAGCGGAGCAAGAGATTTTGTTGTTAAACCGTTCCAGGTAGACAGAGTTATAGAATCAGTTAAGAAAGCACTTAGTTGATTTTTATATTTCATTTTGCACTAGTGGCGGAATTGGCAGACGCAACGGACTCAAAATCCGTCGAGAGCAATCTCATGAGGGTTCAAGTCCCTCCTGGTGCATATGTGGAATCTCGGGAGAGCTTAGAGTGGATAAGTTCTTTCGGGATTTTTTTTTATTATAGAAGACATGTATTGACTGGTGTGGTTATTAATCTTAGTAGGAGACCATACCTATAAGTATTAGAATTAGATTTATGGAGATTAGCATGGATAAAAAAATAGTTTTGATAGATGGAAACAGTATTATGAACAGGGCATTTTACGGGGTTCCGAATCTGACCAATTCAAAAGGGGTTCACACCAATGCGATATTTGGTTTTCTAAATATTATGTTTAAGGTATTAGATGAGGAAAAGCCTGAATACTTGCTCGTAGCATTTGATGTTCATGCAAAAACCTTTAGACATGAGATGTATGAAGCCTATAAGGGGACCAGAAAGGGAATGCCTGACGAGCTAAAAGAGCAGATGCCTTTAATTCATGAATTACTTACCAGGATGAATATAAGTATATGTGAAAAGGCTGGCTATGAGGCTGACGATATACTTGGAACTTATGCAGAGTGCGCAAAGCAAAAAGGCATGGAAGTCCGTATAATATCCGGTGACAGAGATATGCTTCAGTTATCAGATTCACGCGTTTTAATACGTATACCTAAGACCGGCAGGGGTGGAACAACAGTTGAAAACTATTATCCGGATGATGTTGTGGAAAAGTATGGTGTTACACCTGCTCAGATTATAGAGCTAAAGGCTCTTATGGGAGATTCATCCGACAATATACCGGGAGTACCGGGAGTTGGTGAAAAGACTGCAGTAGCTTTATTAAAGCAGTACCCTGATGTTAAAACTATATACGAAAACATAGAAGGAATAGAGAAAAAAAGAACAAAAACTCTTTTATTGGAGGGAAGAGAGTCTGCAGAGATGTCAAAGGCTCTTGCTACCATAGATACACATGCGGATATAGATGTTAATCTGGAAGAAACTATTATAAAAGACATGTTCAATGACGAAGCATATCTTTATATGAGAGAGCTGGATTTAAAAAGCTTTTTGAAAAAATTTAATAATATTTCAGGACAGACTCACTCAACAAAAGACGTTAATTTAAGTGATTATAAGATAATAAAGCTTACGAATGAAAGTGAGCTTAATTCTGAAAAGGAAAATATAATAAATGCTATATTATCCCTTGAAAAAAAGATTATTTCTTTTGCTGTAATAGGAGAAGAATGGTCAAATGATTATTCAAAGATAAAGAGAAGTAAGGGAAAGAAGGAAACTCAGATTACACTTGACTTTTCAGGAGGAGATAATCTTTTTGATACGCATGAGGAAGCTTTGTATGAGTATGATGGAATCTCTGTAAGTATAGGAGATAAGATAAAAAAGACTTATCTGATAGTGGGAGAAAAAATCAATAAAAATAATCTCTTAAAATTCATATGTAAATTGATGCAGATTTCGGATATTATAAGTGTTTCTAATGTAAAGAATCTTTTGCATCTTATAACACCTTATCACTGTGATTTTTTAGAGTTTGAAGAGTCTGATGAAGGAAAAATAATTAAAGACAATTTTAATAAAATTTTTGATATTTCCATAGCTTCTTACCTTTTAAATCCTTTGGCGGATTCCTACACTGCACCTTCGTGCGCAAGGCTTTATCTTGGAATAGAAGCATCTGACTTTTTTGAAATATTTGGTAAAGATAAGTATAGTGATATTAAGTATAGATTGCTAACAGATGAAAAAATAGGCACATATTATGCTAATGAGAGCGCTATATGCATAGAAACCCATAAAGTGCTGTATGACAAGTTATCGCAGACCGGTATGCTTAAGCTTTTCAAGGAAATTGAGATTCCGACTGCATACTACTTGTATACTCTTGAGCAGCTTGGAATCAAGGCTGATAAAGAGGAACTTCATAAAATGTCAGTTCTTTTGGGCGAAAGAATTGATTCCCTTACTGACGATATTTACAACCTGGCAGGAGAAGAGTTTAATATAAATTCGCCAAAGCAATTGGGAGTTATACTCTTTGAGAAACTAAAGCTTCCGGGAGCTAAGAAAACAAAGACCGGCTACTCAACTGCCGCAGATGTGCTGGAAAAGCTTAAGGGAGAAGATCCTATAATCGATAAAATACTAGAGTATCGACAGTTAAGTAAATTAAAATCAACTTACGCAGATGGACTGGCTCCGTACATAGGAACGGATGGACGTATACATGGGTCATTTAACCAGACTATAACAGCCACAGGGCGTATCAGCAGTACAGACCCTAATTTGCAAAATATTCCTGTACGTATGGAGCTTGGAAGGCGCTTCAGAGGAGTATTTAAACCAAAGGATGGTTGCGTATTTTTGGATGCAGATTTTTCTCAGATAGAGCTAAGGCTTATGGCACACATGTCCGGTGATAAGGAACTTATAGATTCCTATAAGCTTGGAGAAGATATTCATGCCATAACAGCATCTAAAGTTTTTCATGTTCCTTTTGAAGAGGTTACACCTATCATGCGAAGAAATGCTAAGGCTGTAAACTTTGGCATTATATACGGTATCAGCTCATTTGGCCTGGGACAGGATCTAAATATATCAGGTAAGCAGGCTAAGGAGTACATAGAAGAGTATTTTAAGACCTATCCGGATATAAAGAAGTATTTAGATAAGCTTGTAGAGGATGCAAAGACAGATGGATATACGACTACGATATTTGGTCGCAGACGCCCAATACCTGAATTAAAGTCCTCTAATCACATGCAAAGAGCTTTCGGAGAAAGAGTTGCTATGAATGCTCCTATCCAGGGCTCTGCAGCTGATATTATGAAGATTGCAATGATAAATGTGTCGAGAAAGCTTTATGATGAAGGACTTAAATCCAGAGTTGTGCTACAGGTTCATGATGAGCTTCTCGTGGAAACTTACATTGATGAAAAAGATAAAGTAAAAGAAATCCTGGTGGAGAACATGAAGCATGCAGCTAAGCTTTTAGTAGAGCTTGAGGTCTCGGTAAGCGAAGGAAGCAACTGGGATGAGGCACACTAAAGCTTAGTCCAAAATTCATTTAATTTATCAGAGATAGTGCTTCTATTTACAGGAACTACAGGCTGCCACTCTCCGGGGAAAAGCTGTCTGTAAGAGTTTTTTGTGAATCTTTCATCCAAAAGAAGTATAACTCCGCAGTCCTCAGCGGTTCTTATAAGACGTCCGCCTGCCTGTGTAACCTTATTCATTCCGGGGTAGGTATATGCGTAATCAAAGCCTGACTTATGTGCTTTATCAAAGTAATACTTATATATTTCATTTTCGGAGCAGACCATAGGAAGACCGGTTCCTAAAACCGCGACTCCTATGAGAGCTTCGCCCTGCAAGTCTATTCCTTCCGAAAAAACTCCACCCAGTACACATAACCCGACCTTAAAAGAATCTTTAGGATTTGATTTAAATTCCTCCAAAAAGGCTTCTTTATCTTCCTCACTCATTTGTCTGGATTGAATTATCAAAGTAGGATGTATAGTCGAGCTTGTTTTTCGTATTTTTTCAGATAAGATTTCTGCTATTTCTCCTAAAAATTTATATGAGGGAAAGAAAAACATATAGTTGCCCGGTCGTGAATACATAAAAGTAAAAAGGTAATCTGAAAGCTTTTCGTACTCCGCAGAATTTCTGCGAGAGTAAAGAGTGCTTACATCGGTTGCAACCAGGGTTAGCCTTCTTTTTTTATCAAAGGGAGATGGAGAATATATGCAATAATCATTTTCTCTTCCTGCAAGCTGTTCCTTAAAATAATTAACAGGTCTGAGAGTAGCAGAGAAGAATATACAAGCTCTGCTTTTTTGCAGTTTTTCTTCTATGAGTTCTTTAGGCTCCATACAGTCCAGTGTTAATATATTGTCACCATCTTCGCTTATTGAGATATAATTTATATAATTATCATTTTCATTTTCATAAATATCATTTAAAAATCTAATCAGAAAATAAAAATCAGAAAACGTACTTTTATCTGATTTTTCCTTTAGAAAATCACGACATTTTTTTTGCAATAAAAATTTTTCTAAATTATTTAAAAGCATGCTGACGGTTGAAAATAAAAACTCCTCATCCTCCGCTGTAAGTCGATAGGTATTATGAAAATTAAAGGAAGATTCTTCTCTGATTGCTGTTAAGGTGTTGTAGATGGTTTTTATATTTGCTCTACAATGATTTAATAATCTATGTACATTTTTATAGCCCTTTTTTATATTATTATTTACGATCAGACTATCGGAAAGGGATGTAAAAAATTCTTTGATTTCAAAAAGATAAGTATAAGAAAGTGAAGCTGAGTACATACTTCTTGCTCTTGAAACTAAGTTATGAGCTTCGTCTGTGAGTATGAGATAAGTAGAGTTTTCATTTTCTTTAGTTTCATCTGTTTCATCGTCTGATTTAGAGCCGTGATGAAGATACCTGTAGATATCGTCATAGATATCAGGGGAATTTTGTCTGTCTGCTCCAAAAAAACCACTGAGATAAACATCAGGTGCAAATACATAATTATAATCGCAAATTATGATATCACAAAAGTATGCTATATCTCTGGAAAGAGAATAAGGACATACTTCATACTTTCTTGCATAGAAAAGCAGTACATCATTGCTGATTATATTTTCATGAGATAAGATTTCTTGTAAAGCAGTATTTACCCTGTCAAAGTGGCCTCTGGCATAGGGACAGCTGTCCTGATTGCAATTAACTTCATCGCTGATTTTATCTTGTTTAAGAAGACAAATCTTCTCTCTTGCAGTAAGTATAAGTGTTCTAAGAGGAGAAGCAGAATCACAAAGCAATTTAACTGTATCGAGAGCAACAGTGCGAGTAATATTTTTTGCAGTTATGTAGAAAATACGGCTAATCTTACCCTCCGAAAGAGCCTTGATACCAGGGAAAATATTTGCGATAGTTTTGCCGGAGCCTGTAGCTGCTTCTAAGTATAGGCGCTTTCTTCTGAGTATGGATATGTAGATATCACCCATTAGTTTTTTTTGACCTTCTCGATAATCAAAAGGAAAGTTGAGGTCCTTTAAAAATATATCTCTTTTTTGGATATGCTCTAGCTGTAATAAGCAAAAAGTATGGTATGAAAGAATAAGACTATTAAACCAGTCTGTAATCTCTTTTTTGGTATATATTTCTCCAAAATACTTAATCTTTTTACTTCCAAGCTGTATGTAAACCATACGTACACTTATCTTTTTCAAATCATGCTGACAAGCGTAGATATAAGCATAACACTTTGCCTGTGCTAAGTGAGTAGGAGATGGAGACACAAAAGAATCTACATTTTTGTAGGTGGATTTTATTTCATCTACTGTATATACAGAGGTGGAGCTATCCTTATGTATGCCATCTGCTCTGCCTTCTATTGTGTAGGTTACGGATTCTAATGTGGAATTTTGAAAAGATATTTTCTTTGTCAGTTTTATCTCACTGATCAGCTTTAATGATACTTCCGATTCGTATTCATCAGACTGCTCTTTTTGGAATTTTTTATGAGCCCTTTGCCCTTCTGAAAGTATATCGGGATCTCGAAGAGAATCTCCGTAAGAGTCTATAGAACCGCATCTGCAGCAAAATTCCGTAAGATTTCTGACTGATATTGATATATTAATATTGTTATTTGATGCGGTCATTTTTTTCCTCCATTTAAAAAAATCACCAGATACTTTTTCGACCTTGATCGCCCCTTCAGGATTGGGACTACTTATATTGTTTTTATGTTTTTTACATATCGTACACTATGCTGTAAGGTCTTTTATAAGAGCCATCTTCAAGACAAGAAAGAAGATAATCATACTCTATAATTTCAAACCCTTTTTCTTTTAAAAGTGAGGTTGCTTTTTCTCTTTCTCTGGTTTTTAAAAGTTCACCGGGATCATGAGCATCAGTTCCGATTATAGCTTTTAACTTATATTCAGAAGCTATATCGATAAAAGCTTCTACAGGGTAATGTCTTTTTTGCCAATAGCCAAGCATATTAAATTCATATGGTTTATCATACTCCTTTAATGTCTTACAGATTTTATGAGCACATTCCTCATACATTTTAGAATCGCCTTTAAAATTAATTAAATCAGGGTGAGCAAGGTAAAGGTACCTTCCGCTTTTTATCCCGTTTACAGCAAGCTTAGTATATGAATATAGTATGTCTTTATCAAGAGTTTCTATACCTGTATACGGAGAATAGTTTTCCTGTCTTATGGAGTGTTGACCTTGAATCAGAAAATCAATAGGATACTCTGAAAGGATTTTATCCTGCTCATATAGTAATTCCGGGATATATTCATTTTCATAACCGATATATATTTTTATATCATTTTTATATTCATCACGAAGAGAGGTAAGAGAATCAAAGTAACCGTCTATCTCAGAGAGTTTCATGCGAATATCCGATACATATCCGTCAGGATAAACATTGGGGCAGTGATCTGAAAAACCAAGAACCTTGTAACCGGCCTGGATTGCTGCTTCGACATATTCTCTGTCTTCGCCTGCTGCGTGATTGCATCTGTATGTATGTGTATGAAAATTGACCATAATTTCCTCCATTTCAAGAAATCAGTTGTATTTGCAAAATCCATAACATTATAAGGTCATGAGATTTTTGCGTCAAGTATAAGTCATATTGCGAGTATTCACAAGTAATGATATAATAAGAGCTTGTCGGGAGAGGTTTTACGGTTTAAAAATCTCTTATGAAATAATATAAGCCCCAATTATGGAGAAATCTTATGAATGAAAAAAAGATACTTAAGAATAAAGTATATTTATACTTGACAGAATTTTTTGCTGGGATGTCTGTAATGGCTGTAGAGTTGGGTGCGTCCCGATTATTAGCGCCTTACTTTAGTTCATCTCAAATAGTATGGACCATAATCATCGGAACTATTATGATAGCAATGGCGCTTGGTAATGTTTACGGCGGAAGAAGTGCGGATAAGAATCCGGATCCGGATAAGCTTTACGGACGTATTATAATTGCAGCAATCTGGATAGGACTTATACCGGTCGCTGGTAAATACATAATTATAGGAATTTCCGGAGTACTGATATTTTCAGTTAATTCTAATTTTTTAATAATAGCAGGTTTTGCAGCTTGTATGATTATATTTGTGTTTCCTTTATTTTTACTTGGAACCGTTACACCTTCTCTTGTCAAATTTACTGTAGACAATCTGGATGATAATGGAAGGCTTGTTGGAAATCTAAATGCTTTTAATACCATTGGAAGTATCATAGGTACATTTGTGCCAACTTTTGTAACTATTCCGGCGGTTGGAACGTCCATAACATTTTTGGTATTTGCAGGAATTTTATTGGTATTGGCGATTATTTATTTTGCTGTGAATAAGACAAATCCTCTTAAGATGAAAAAGGTTTTTGGCGGTATAATTATATTTATTATTTCATGCATATTTGGTCATAAAAGCAATTTTGCTTTTTGGGAAGATAACTTAAAGTATGAAGGCGAATCTATATATAATTATCTGCAGGTTTATGAAAATGAAAAAGAGGTAAGACTTTCCACCAATGTTTTATTTGGCGTTCAATCTGTATTTGTAAAGGATGAAGGATTATCGGGAAGCTATTATGACTATGCTTTATTAGCGCCCTTCATGATGGAAAAAGGAACTAAGGAAAAGCTTGACATACTTATATTGGGAAATGGCTCGGGGACATATGCTACCCAGCTTAAGCGTTACTTTAAAAAAGCTGATATCACGGGAATAGAGATTGATGAAAAAATAACCGATCTTGCGGAAGATTATTTTTACATGCCTAAATCTATAGATGTTTTAACTTATGACGGAAGAGCTTACTTAAATGCAGTAAAAGAAAGGTATGATATAATTCTTGTAGATGCTTATCAGGATATAACCGTTCCGTTTCAGATGGCTTCAAAAGAGTTTTTTACACTTGTGAAAAATCACTTAAATAAAGATGGTGTCATGCTTATAAATATGAACATGAGAAGTGATAAACCGGGTAATATAAATGATTATCTTTCGGATACAATCTCAGATGTATTTGGAACAGTTTACACAGTAGATGTGGAAGGCTATACCAACAGGGAGCTTTTTGCATCTGATAATCCGGATATTATTAAAAATCTAGAATATAAAAGCTTGGAAGAAGATTCGGATGAGTTAAAGGATTTAGCTTTTTTAAATAAGATTAATCTAAAAAAGTATGAAGCAGGGGAGTATATTATGACCGATGATAAAGCTCCTGTTGAGTTGCTTAGTATGAATCTTATAGATGATTTGATAAAAGAGGAAGTTAGTGAATATAAGAAAATATACGATAAAGAAGGCCTAAAGGGCCTGCTTAATAACCTATAGATAAAACCGATGGATGAAGGATTTAAATATGCGTGAATTACAGTATTTTGAACGGGTTGAAAGAAGTATAACAAAGACGTACAGAAAGAGAATATGGAGCAGATTCGTAAAGGCTTGCAAGAATTATGAGCTCTTTTTGGAAGGAGACAAAGTGGCTGTCTGTATATCTGGTGGCAAGGATTCTATGCTACTTGCGGTCCTTGTGAGGATGCTACAAAGAATCAGTGATGTAGAGTTTAGCGTAGAATATATAGTTATGGACCCCGGATATAATGAGAGAAATCGTAAAAAAATAGAGGAAAATGCGAGTCTATTGGGGTTGGATGTTCATATATTTGAGTCTGATATATTTGCTGTTACAAGTACTACCGAAAGAAATCCATGTTACCTTTGTGCCCGTATGAGAAGAGGGTATCTCTACAGCATGGCACGCAGTCTTGGATGCAATAAGATAGCTTTGGGGCATCACTTCAATGATGTGGTTGAAACAACATTAATAGGCATGTTTTACGGTTCTCAGTTGCAGGCTATGCCACCTAAGCTTCACAGTACGAATTTTGAGGGTATGGAGCTTATAAGACCGCTTTACATGGTTCATGAAGAGGATATTATATCATGGTCAGAGTTTAACGGACTCGAATTTATACAGTGCGCCTGTCGTTTTACGGAAAGCATAAGCGAGGCAGGTGACGGGGTTGGAGAGTCTAAGAGGCAGGAGGTAAAAGAGCTTTTAAAGAAACTAAAAGAAGGAAGTCCTGATATAGAAAAAAGCATCTTTAACAGTATTCATGCGGTTTGTCTCGATACATTTCCGGGTTATAAGACAAAGGGAGAAGCTCATTCATTTTTGGAGAATTTCAATAAATCTTGATTGTAGGGTGTGGATGTGGTAAAATCATTACAATTACTTTTTACGTGGAGGGACCGTTATGGCAAAGTTTGTTTTATCATGTTGTTCTTCATCTGATCTTTCATTAGACTATATGGAAAAGAGAAATGTCAGATGTATATACTTTCATATTGAGATAGATGGAGTAGATTACCCAGATGATATGGGAAAAACAGTTCCACATAAGGAATTATTTAAAAGAATGGCAGAGGGAGCCATGACAAAGACCTCCCAGGTTACGCTGGCTGAGTACTTTGAGTATTTTAAGGATCTTTTAAGTAAGGGAAATGATGTTCTTCATGTAACCCTTTCAAGTGGTCTTTCAGGAACCTATAACTCTGCAGTTATGGCTGCAAATGAGGTTCAGGAGATGTTTCCTTCACGAAAGATATATGTGGTCGATTCACTGGGAGCTTCTACAGGATACGGACATCTGATAGATAAGCTTTGTGACCTTAGAGATGAGGATATGAATCTTGAAGATGCTTATAAGTGGATCGAAGAGCATAAGTTAAATATGCACCATTGGTTCTTCTCTACAGATCTCACCTACTTCATTAGGGGAGGAAGAGTTTCTAAAACTGCAGGAACTATAGGAAATATCTTAAATATCTGTCCTTTACTAAATGTAGATAATGAAGGACATTTGATTCCAAGAGAGAATATCAGAACAAAGAAAAAGGTAATACAGAGAATTGTAGAAAAGATGGAAGCACATGCAGAGGGAGGACTTGATTACTCCGGAAAGGTTTTTTTGAGTCACTCTGATTGCTATGAGGATGCAAGAGCGGTTGCAGATCTTATCGAAGAAAAATTTACAAAGATGGATGGTAAGGTTAATATATATCCTATAGGTGGAACCATAGGAAGTCATACCGGTCCGGGAACAGTGGCTATTTTCTTCTGGGGGGATAAGAGAGAAGATTAGATAAAAAAGTAGTTAAATGAAAGAAAAGATGTAACATGAAAGAAACGGATAAAGAAAAAAAATTAAGAGAAAGCCGAAATGATAATATGAGGAGCGGTAAGGATAGCTCCAAAGGAAAAAACATAAAAAATAATAATACCGGCGATGGTAAAGATAAGCAAAAGATAAGAGAACAAAAGCAGGAGATACTAAAGCTTCTTCGTACTTTACAGAATACTGATTATGTAAAGCCAACAGACATACCTGATATAGATTTGTACATGGATCAGGTCACAAGGTTTATGGAAGATCATCTAAAGTCCTCCAAGAGATATAAGGATGACAAGGTTCTTACCAAAACGATGATAAATAATTATACTAAAAATGACATGCTTCCACCACCTGTTAAGAAGAAGTATTCAAAGGAGCATATGCTGCTTTTGATATATATTTATTATCTTAAGAATTTCTTATCTATCAGTGATATACAAAAAATAATCGAACCCATAAAGGAAGATTATTTTCATGCTGAGAAGAACGGACTCACATTATCTGATATTTATGATATGGTTGTTGTAAATGAAGAAAAAAATATATCTTCACAGGTAAATGATATTATCCGAAAATTAAAGATTTCCATGGAAAGCTTTGAGGATATAGAGGATGAAGAAGATAAGAAAATTTTAACAAATTTTATGTTTATATGTATGCTGAGTTTTGATGTATATCTTAAAAAAACAATTATAGAAGATATCATTGACGATACATTTGGAGAAAAGAAATAACAAGGCGTATATTTACACCAAAAGAAAAACACAAAATATGGAGGGAAAGAAATATGTGTGGAATCGTAGGATTTACAGGAGAGATAAGTGCAAAGGACGTGCTTTTACATGGTCTTAAGGCACTTGAGTACAGAGGTTATGACAGTGCGGGAATAGCTGTTGAAACTGAAAATGGAATTAAAAATATTAAGACTGTCGGTAAGGTTTCTAATCTTGTTGATAAAGTAAATGAGTATGGTGATTCTCTTAAAGCTACAACAGGTATAGGACATACCAGATGGGCGACTCACGGTGGAGTAACAGCTGAGAATGCTCATCCTCACAGGGCAGGTAAGGTTACACTTGTTCATAACGGAATTATAGAGAATTATCAGGAGCTTGCTGCACAGTTTAAGGAAAAGGGCTTAGAGCCTGTCAGTGAGACAGATACGGAAATCGCTGCCATGGTTATCAATGACTGTTATACAGATAATCCTATAGAAGCGGTAAAGGCAGCTGTTAAGCGTCTTAAGGGTGCATATGCATTTTGTATAATATTTGATGATTATCCTGAAAATATATATGCAATAAGAAACGGAAGTCCTTTGGTTGCGACCAACACTGATGAAGGCTCATTTATAGCTTCAGATATGGTTGCAATAGTTAAGTATTCGAAGGATTATTTCGTACTTCCTGAGCATCATATAGCTACCATAACCAAGGATAGTATCAGTATCATGGATTTAAAGTTCCGTGAGGTTGAGCCTGATATGATGCATGTAAGCTGGGATGCAACAGCCGCTAAGAAGGGCGGATATGAGTATTTCATGCTTAAGGAGATACATGAGCAGCCTGAAGCACTTACCAATACCATAGTTCCTCGTATAGTAGGTGGTTTACCTGATTTCAGTGTTGATGGAGTTGATGATTCAATATTTGAAGGAATAAATAATATCACTATCACCGCCTGCGGAACAGCTATGCATGCGGGACTTATCGGAAAGACAATTATAGAAAAGTATGTAAGAATACCTGTAAATGTGGAGATTGCTTCAGAGTACAGATATAAGAATCCTATAGTAGACGAGCATACACTTGTTATACTTGTATCACAGTCAGGAGAGACAGCAGATACTCTCGAGGCTCTCAGACTTTCAAAGGCAAGAAATGCTAAGACTCTCTCAATTGTTAACGTAAAGGGTTCAAGCATAGCTCGTGAGAGTGATTATGTGCTTTATACACATGCAGGTCCTGAGATAGCAGTTGCAAGCACAAAGGCATATATGGTACAGATGTCAGTTATGTATCTCATCATGCTTAGACTTGCACTTCTTAAGAAAACCGTGGATGAAGCAGAGGTTAGAAGACTAACTGCAGAGCTTATTCATGTACCTGACTACGTTAAGACAATCCTTGACTCAGACAAGGCTATACAAAAAATCAGCAATAAGATAATCAATGCAAACAGTCTTTTTTACATAGGAAGAGGTTTAGATTACGTGCTTTCATGTGAAGGCTCACTTAAACTTAAGGAAATTACATATATTCACTCAGAGGCTTACGCTGCAGGTGAGTTAAAGCACGGAACCATATCCTTAATTACGGATAATGTTCCTGTAATAGCAGTTGCAACACAGAAGGATGTTCTTGCAAAGACTGTTTCTAATATAGTTGAAGTACGTTCCAGAGGCGCATTTGTTATAATGATAACCACAGAAGATGTAGATGTAAACACATCCCTGTGTGATCATATATTAGTACTACCTAAGGTTGATCAGGATTTTGCTCCTTTCGGCGCTGCGGTTATGTTGCAGTATATTGCTTACTATACCTCATACGCAAAGGGACTCAATGTAGACCAGCCTAGAAACTTAGCAAAATCAGTAACAGTAGAGTAAATAACAAATCATTTCTTTAATATAGAGTAGGGGACCGACTTCTTATGCGAAGTCCCCTTGCTCTGTTCAAATTTGGAGTGAAATGGGGATTTACTCTGGATTGGAGGGGTTTATGAAGGTATTTACAACCGACAAAATCAGAAATGTTGTATTATTGGGACATGGCGGTTCTGGCAAGACATCGCTTTTAGAAGCCATGGCATTTCTTTCAGGTCAGACTCACAGAATGGGTACGACTGAAGGGGGCAATACTATCAGTGACTATGAAAAAGAGGAGATAAAGCAGGGGTTTTCCATAAAGACTGCGATGTATCCTGTCCTTTTTGATGGACACAAGATTAATGTACTTGACACACCCGGCAACTTTGATTACATAGGAGAGGTCGAGGAAGCTGTCAGTGTGGCTGATGCTGCCATCATTGTGATTTCAGGTAAAGCAGGAATTGAAGCGGGTACGAGACGAGCGTGGGATTTATGTGAAAAACGTAAATTGCCTCGCATTTTTTTTGTTACGGATATGGATGTTGATAATGTCAGCTTCCGTCAGGTGGTTGAAGACTTACAGGAGTTATACGGAAAGAAAATCGCACCGTTTCATTTACCTATAAGGGAGAATACGGAATTTGTTGGATATGTAAATGTTGTGCAGCAAAGAGCAAAGAGGTGGAATGCACAGGGGACCATAGATAAGGTTGAAATGCCTGAGTACTCTAAAGAGAATTTAAACATATGCAGGGATGCACTTATAGAGGCTGTGGCCGAGACAAGTGAAGAATACATGGAGAGATACTTTGATGGAGATGAGTTTTCCGATAATGAGATCCGTCAGGCTCTCAGAGTGAATGTTTGTGATTGTAACATCGCTCCGGTACTTATGGGTTCTAATTTACTTGCAAGAGGCATGTATACACTGATGGCTGACATTATTAAGTATTTCCCAAGTCCCGATCGTGTACAAAATGCCGGTATCAACACGGTTACCAATGAAGTATTTGAGGCAAATTATGATTTCTCAAAGCCGAAATCAGCTTATGTATTTAAGACTATCATCGATCCATTTATCGGAAAATACTCATTTATAAAGGTTAATTCCGGTGTTCTTAAGACGGATGATGTTATGTATAATTATCATAGGGATGCAGATGAGAAACTTGGAAAGCTTTATGTAATGCTTGGAAATAAAGTAGAAGAGGTTAAGGAACTACATGCGGGGGATATAGGAGCTATAGCTAAGTTGGATGCTACTCTTACAACCGACTCACTTTCAACCAGAAAGAATCCAATTGCTTACTTAAGAGCACCTATTTCTAAGCCTTATGTTTACTTAAGTTACAGTGCTGTTAAGAAGGGTGATGAGGATAAGATTTCACAGGCATTAAGTAAGATGCTCGCAGAAGACATGACACTTGCACATGTAAACGATAGTGAAAACAGACAGTTACTGCTTTATGGAATTAGCGAACAGCACTTAGAGATAACAAAGAATATACTTATGGAAAAGTATAAAGTTGAGATAGAGCTTAAGCCGCCAAAGATTGCCTTCCGTGAGACTATTCGTAAAAAGGCAGATAGTGAATTTAAGTATAAAAAGCAGTCAGGAGGACATGGTCAGTATGGTCATGTTAAGATTATATTTGAGCCACTGGGAGATCTTTCAAAATCATATGAATTTGAAGAGAGAGTAGTGGGGGGCGCAGTTCCTAAAAATTACATACCTGCAGTAGAAAAGGGTATAGCAGAGGCTGTAAAGACAGGTCCACTTGCGGATTACCCGGTACTTGGCGTAAAGGCTATTCTTTACGATGGTTCAGCTCACAGCGTAGACTCATCGGAACATGCATTTAAGGTTGCAGCCATGCAGGCGTTTAAGAAAGGCTTTATGGAGGCAGATCCTGTGTTACTTGAACCTATTGCAAATATTAAGGTTAGTGTGCCGGATGCTAATACAGGTGATGTTATGGGTGACTTAAACAAGCATCGCGGAAGAGTTATGGGCATGAATCCTATAGATAACGGATATCAGGAGATAGAGGCTGAGATACCTTATATAGAGCTTTTAGGATACGATACCCGCCTTCGTTCCATGACTAGAGGATACGGAACATTTGCATATGAATTCAGCAGGTATGAGCAGGCACCTAAGGAAATAGCAGATGCTCAGATAAAGAGAGATAGAGAATAAGCGTATTGATAATTGTCGCTTATAAGATATTTAGACTAATCTAAACTAAGTATATTCCCTCGGGCAGGAAATTACGTCCGAGGGATGACTTGATGATTGTTTTAAGGGGGGATTATATGAAGAAAATAATTGGATTTTTACTCTTGCTTTATGCAGTTAGTTTTATGTGCCCTAGATTTGCAAATGCAAAACAAATTAAATTGAATAATGTTAACGTTAATTTAAAAAAGGGTGATACTTATGTATTGGTTTTAAAAAATGTTAAAAAGAAGAATGTAAAATGGAAATCTTCTAATGAAAAAATAGTAAAGGTTAAAAAGGGTAAATTAAAAGCATTCTCTGTTGGTAAAGCAAATATAATTGCAAAATACAAAAAGAGTAGATATGTATGTAAAGTAGAAGTGTATGCTGACTCTAACGAACATGAAGAGTCAAATAATAATGTTTCTGAGGCTAATGGTGTTAATAACACTTTTACCGGAAAGGTAAACAGTGTAAGTGCTACTGGCTCGAGTGTTGTTATTAATGTTGAGTTTTGCAATAATACCACGCAAGAAATAAGGCTCGGTAGAGATTTTTATGTTGAAAAATTGGAGAATGGTGGATGGACAAAAGTAGAAACATCTGAGGATAATATTGTAGAAGCAGTAGTAGTTGGGTATCCTCCCGGAATTAAGAGTAATGTCGTGTATACACTGAGATATATTAAGGAATATTTTAGTCATGGGAAATATCGTCTTATTATACCAAAGAACGCAGTTATTTCACAAAATGAATTATTATCTAATGGAATAATATGTGAGTTTGATTATTAATATTGTTGATTTTTGTGGTCAATTAGTTTTAAAAGCATCGGATGAAACTTCCGATGCTTTTAATTGTTTGTTGATAATGAAATATAAGAATAGAAAAGAAGAAATATATTAATAATATTTTAGATTATTTTGAAATTTCAGTTATTTTAGAAAAAAAGACTTGATTTATTAATGAAATTGTAATATAGTAGTTCTTGTGGTTAGCACTCAAAGTATAAGAGTGCTAACAAACTAATCTAAAACACTTTAAATATTTATTTTTTCAATAAAAGGAGGGAATTATTATGAATTTAGTTCCATTAGGAGACAGAGTAGTATTAAAGCAGCTTGAAGCAGAGGAGAAAACAGCTTCAGGTATCATCTTAACAGAGTCAGCTCAGGAAAAGCCACAGCAGGCGGAAGTTGTTGCTGTAGGACCGGGTGGAGAAGTTGATGGTAAGACTGTAGTTATGCAGGTCGAGGTTGGAGATAAGGTTATATATTCAAAGTATGCCGGAACAGACGTTAAGCTTGGAGATGATAAGTTCATCATTGTTAAGCAGAGCGATATACTTGCTAAAGTTCAGTAATATATGTGTAGCGAGAAAACCAACATTAATTAAAGATATTTATTCTTTATGAAAATAATTATTAACTAACATAAATTAGGAGGAAATTAAAAATGGCTAAGGAAATTAAATTTGGAGCAGATGCCAGAACCGCTCTTGAAGCAGGTGTGGATAAGCTTGCTAATACTGTAAAGGTTACACTTGGACCTAAGGGAAGAAATGTTGTCCTTGATAAATCATATGGTGCACCACTTATCACAAACGATGGTGTAACTATTGCAAAGGATATCGAGCTTGAGGATGGTTTTGAGAATATGGGTGCCCAGCTCGTTAAGGAAGTTGCTACAAAGACTAATGATGTAGCAGGTGACGGTACTACTACAGCTACAGTTTTAGCTCAGGCTATGGTCAAAGAAGGTATGAAAAACCTTGCTGCAGGTGCAAATCCCATCATTCTTCGTAAGGGTATGAAGAAGGCTACAGATGTTGCTGTAGAGGCTATAAAAGGTATGAGTGTAAAGGTTAACTCTAAAGAGCAGATTGCAAGGGTTGCAGCAATTTCAGCCGGAGATGATCAGGTCGGAGAGATGGTTGCTGATGCTATGGATAAGGTTTCTAACGATGGTGTTATTACTATAGAGGAATCAAAGACAATGCTTACAGAGCTTGACTTAGTAGAAGGTATGCAGTTTGATCGTGGTTATGTATCAGCTTATATGTGTACAGACATGGATAAGATGGAAGCAGTACTCGATGATCCTTATATCCTTATCACAGATAAGAAGATTTCTAATATTCAGGATATACTTCCTGTATTAGAGGAAATTGTTAAGACAGGACAGAAGTTACTTATAATAGCTGAAGATGTTGAAGGTGAAGCTCTTACAACTCTTGTTCTTAATAAGCTTCGTGGTACATTTAATGTAGTAGCTGTTAAGGCACCAGGATATGGTGACAGAAGAAAGGCTATGCTTGAAGATATTGCAATCCTTACGGGTGGACAGGTTATAACAGATGAGGTTGGTCTTGATCTTAAGGATACAACATTAGATCAGCTTGGTAGAGCAAAGAGTGTTAAGGTTAATAAGGAAAACACTGTAATAGTTGATGGTGCAGGTGATTCTACTGCTATTGAGTCAAGAATTGCACAGATTAGAAATCAGATAGAAGAAACAACTTCTGATTTTGATAAAGAGAAGCTTCAGGAGCGTCTTGCTAAGCTTGCAGGTGGTGTGGCAGTTATTAGAGTAGGTGCTGCAACTGAGACTGAGATGAAGGAAGCTAAGCTTCGTATGGAAGATGCACTTGCAGCAACAAGAGCAGCAGTTGAAGAAGGAATTGTATCAGGTGGTGGTTCAGCTTATATTCACGCAGCTAAGAAGGTTGCAGATCTTGCTGATACACTTGAAGGCGATGAGAAGACCGGTGCAAAGGTAGTACTTAAGGCACTTGAAGCTCCACTTTTCACAATTGTTGAGAATGCAGGTCTTCAGGGCGCAGTTATCGTAAATAAGGTTTCAGAATCAGAACCAGGAACCGGCTTCAATGCTCTTAAGGAAGAGTATACAGATATGGTTAAAGCAGGTATCGTTGATCCCGCAAAGGTTTCAAGAAGTGCACTTCAGAATGCTACAAGCGTAGCTTCAACACTTCTTACAACAGAGTCTGTTGTATCAACAATCAAAGAAGCAGAACCTGCTATGCCAGCAGGCGGCGCACCAGGCATGGGAATGATGTAATAGCATAAGAGTCCTACAGACTTCACGCTGATTCATCTGAATGCAAGCATTCCTAAAATCCAATAGGATTTTAAGGGAGGCTTGTGTTCAGATGAAGAAAGCGAAGCGTGTAGGACCGCCCGAATATGAGGTGTTTGTCTGCGAAGCAGACAGTAGAGCGAAGCGAAAACACCGAATAATGAGAGCGGTACTACGCAGCGTGAAGTCAGGCAAAAAGAAAGCGAAGCGTGTAGGACCGCCCGAATAATAGGCGCGGTACTACGCAGCGTGAAGTCAGGCGACGTGTAGGACCTTTATTTTTATATTAAAGAAAGGAACCAATATATGAACGAAGGCTCATACTCAGATACTCTGGTAAAGGTTGAAATAGCCGGCGCCAGAAAAGCATTGAGATATATAATGATAATTGTTGCAGCAGTAACACTTTTAATAGGTCTTGCTATATTTTTGAAAAACCCGGGATTGTTTGTTATCATTCTTATCATTGATGTTCTTTTGATATGGTTTTTGCCAAGCACAAAGGTTGAGTTTGAATATGTATATGTAGACGGACAGATAGATTTCGATAAAATAATCGCAGGAAACAGCCGAAAGCATATAGACAGAGTAGACTTAGATGATGCAGTAGTTGTTGCTCCCGAAGGATCACATGTTTTAGATTCTCATAAGAATCTTCCGCTTAAGAATTATTCTTCAAACAGAGCTGAAGACAATCATTTTTGGTTCGTCATAAATAGTGGTGAAAATGGTAACTATGTTGTGAAATTTACACCCGATGAGAGACTTATAGAAGAGATGAAATCAAAATCTCCAATAAAAGTTCATACAGAAAAATAATAAATAAAAACAATTTCCACCTGATAGGGGCCTAAGATATTCGTATAGATATCAGTACTCTTATCGGGTGTTTTTTTGTAGGCGACTATTAGTGAAGTGAGTTAGCTAACTATGAATGATTTTTTGGAACCATCCATAATTGAAGAAACCAAAAAAATGGATGGTTCGGAAGAAAAGATTTCCGTCTCACAGCCCGACATTTTGACTAAATTAGTAAAAATGGATGGTTCAGAAGCACGGAAATCAGGATTTGAACCATCCTAAATATAAAAATTCACAAAAATGGATGGTTCAGATGAAAAGATTTCCTTCTCACAGCCCGACATTTTAACTAAATTAGTAAAAATGAATGGTTCAGTGAGGTGGAAATTGATATGCTACGCTAAAGGTGGAATTTACATTTTTTATTAATTATGATAAAATTAATAGCTAGATTAATAATCACAAGAAAAATATATATTAGGAGGACGGTTTAAAAAATGAGTATTAGAATTGGAATAATGGGTTATGGAAATCTTGGTAGAGGAGTTGAGTGTGCCATAAAGCAGTCATCTGACATGGAGCTAAAGGCGATTTTTACCAGACGTAATCCTGAAACACTTAAGATTAACACAGAAGGGGTTAGTGTAAAGTCAGCTGATGAGCTTGAGAATATGGAAGATGAGATTGATGTCCTTATAATCTGTGGTGGAAGTGCGACTGATCTGCCCGGGATGACTCCAAAGTATGTTAGCAAATACAATGTTATAGACAGCTTTGATACACATGCTAAGATACCTGAACATTTTTCAAATGTAGATAATGCAGCTAAAAAATCCGGAAAGATTGGAATTATATCTTGCGGATGGGATCCGGGAATGTTTTCTTTAAACAGATTATATGCTTTATCTATTTTACCGGATGGGAAGGATTACACTTTCTGGGGTAAGGGCGTAAGTCAGGGACACTCTGACGCTGTTCGCAGAATCCAGGGAGTTAAGGATGCAAGGCAGTATACTATACCTGTTGAGGAATCTGTAAATGCTGTAAGAAGTGGTATAAATCCTGAGCTAACCACCAGACAGAAGCACACAAGAGAGTGTTTTGTGGTTGCAGAAGAGGGTGCAGATACGTCAGCAATAGAAGAGGCAATAAAGACTATGCCTAATTATTTTGCAGATTATGATACAACTGTTCACTTTATAAGTGAAGAAGAGATGGCAAGAGATCACAGTGGTCTTCCTCATGGCGGTTCTGTTATTTATACAGGAAAGACAGGTATGGATAATAAGAATACAAATGTAATCGAGTACAGTTTAAAATTGGATTCAAATCCTGAGTTTACAGGAGCTGTTTTGGTAGCTTATGCAAGAGCAGCTTACAAAATGAATAAGGAAGGCATAAGCGGTGCCAAAACCGTATTTGATATAGCACCTGCTTATCTTTCACAGTTATCAGGAGATGAGATAAGAGCTCACTATCTATAATTTTTGTTGGGATTACTGTTGACATTGCAATGTTTGTGTATAGAGTAACATAAAGCGATGATTATTTTTGGAGGGAGGTTAAGAAATATGAGTAAAACTATGGCAAAGAAATTAGGCTTTGGTCTTATGAGACTTCCGCTTGTAAAGGGTGGTGGCGACGGAGACATTGATTTTGAAGAAATGAAAAAAATGGTCGATACATTTTTGGAAAGAGGATTTACTTACTTTGATACGGCACTTATGTACTGCGGAGAGCAGAGTGAGGCAGCTACTAAGGTAGCTCTCACATCACGCTACAGTCATGATAAGTATACTATAGCTACTAAACTACACTCTATGTATATTCATGGACCCGAAGATCCTGAGAGACTCTTCAATGAACAATTAGAAAAAATCGGTGTTGATTATTTCGATTACTATCTGATTCATGATGTTAATTCTCATTCCTATGAGACCTATAAGAAGTATGACTGTTTTGGATGGCTTCAAAAAAAGAAGGAAGCCGGACTTGTAAAGAATATGGGATTTTCATTCCATGACAGCGCTGATGTGCTTGAAAAGGTATTAAGTGAGCATCCGGAGGTTGATTTTGTTCAGATACAGCTTAATTATCTCGATTATGAAAGCGTGGCAATTCAGTCTCAAAAGTGCTATGAAACGATTGTAAAGCATGGAAAAAAGGTAGTTGTTATGGAACCTGTTAAGGGAGGAACTTTAGCAAATGTACCGGAGAAAGTTGAAAATCTGTTTAAGAATCATTCACCTTTAGCTTCGATTCCTTCATGGGCTATCAGATTTGCAGCAAGTCATGAAGAGGTCATGATGGTATTAAGTGGTATGAGCAATATGGAGCAAATGCTGGATAATACCGAATATATGCGGGATTTTAAGCCGTTTGATGAAGAAGAATACAGAATTGTAAAGCTGGCTGCTGATATTATCAATAACGATATTGTGATACCTTGCACCGGATGCTCATATTGTACGGGTGGATGTCCACAAAATATACCGATTCCTAAGTATTTTTCGCTTTACAATGCAGAACATCAGGAAATAGAAGGAAAGGGATGGACACCGCAGAGAGAGTATTATATTAATCTTACGAAGGAGTTCGGAAAAGCTGCTGACTGTATAGAGTGTGGACAGTGTGAAGGTGTATGTCCTCAGCACTTAGAGATAATTAAGCTTATTAAGGATGTATCCAAAGAATTTGATTAATTTGATTAATTGCGTAAGTTATGCCACAGATTTGCCACTAAAATGTTTTAGATATTAAATAACAATAAAATATTACCAAAATCGGTTGACACTCCACTTTTGTTGGTGTAAACTTTTCAAAATTAATTAACACGCAGGTATTATATTTTACCTGCGTGTTTGTACTAATTTTTGAGTTTTATTTATATGATTATTATTTAGGAGGAGAGAAATGGCTACAATAATTGGAGATGGAATTACATTTGATGACGTTTTACTGGTTCCTCAGTATTCTGAGGTTATACCAAATGAGGTGTCTTTGGAGACATATCTTACACCATCAATCAAATTAAATATTCCTATGATGAGTGCTGGTATGGACACAGTTACAGAAAATCGCATGGCTATAGCTATGGCAAGACAGGGTGGAATAGGAATTATTCATAAAAATATGTCAATTGAAGCCCAGGCTGATGAAGTTGATAAGGTAAAGCGTTCTGAAAATGGTGTTATTACCGATCCATTTTATCTGTCTCCTGAGCATACTCTTGCTGATGCTAACGAGTTAATGGCAAAGTTTAGAATTTCAGGTGTTCCGATAACAGAAGGAAGAAAGCTCGTAGGTATAATTACAAACAGAGATCTCAAGTTTGAGACTGATTTTACTAAGAAAATTAAGGAATCCATGACTTCTGAGGGGCTTGTTACAGCAAAGATGGGTATTACTCTGGATGAAGCGAAGAAGGTTTTGGCTGATGCAAGAAAAGAAAAGCTTCCGATAGTAGATGATGAAGGTAATCTTACGGGACTTATCACTATTAAGGATATTGAGAAGCAGATTAAATATCCATATTCCGCTAAGGATTCACAGGGGCGTCTCCTCTGCGGTGCCGGCGTAGGAATTACAGCAAATATACTAGACAGAGTAGATGCACTTGTTAAGAAAAAGGTAGACTGTATCGTTATCGATACCGCTCATGGACATAGTGCAAACGTTATAAGAGTTGTAAAGATGGTAAGAGATGCATATCCTGATTTACAGATTATAGCAGGAAATGTAGCTACAGCTGAGGCAACTGAGGCTCTTATAAAGGCAGGAGTTAACTGCGTAAAGGTAGGTATCGGTCCGGGATCTATATGTACAACCAGAGTTGTTGCAGGTATAGGTGTTCCTCAGGTTACTGCAATTATGGATTCATATAGCATTGCTCAGAAGTATGGTATACCAATCATAGCTGATGGTGGCATCAAGTATTCAGGTGATATGACAAAGGCACTTGCTGCCGGAGCGAGCGTATGTATGATGGGCAGCATATTTGCAGGATGTGATGAGAGCCCGGGAGAGTTCGAACTTTATCAGGGACGTAAGTATAAGGTGTACAGAGGTATGGGCTCAATCGCAGCTATGGAAAACGGAAGTAAGGATCGTTACTTCCAGGAAGGTGCAAAGAAGCTTGTTCCTGAGGGTGTAGAAGGAAGAGTTGCCTACAAGGGAACAGTTGAGGATACAGTATTCCAGCTCATCGGAGGTATCAGATCAGGCATGGGTTACTGTGGAGCAAAAGATATAAAGACACTTCGCGAGACATCTAAGTTTGTAAAGATTTCAGCAGCTTCACTTAAGGAAAGTCATCCTCATGACATACATATTACTAAAGAAGCTCCAAATTATAGTATTGGCGAATAATAATTTAAAATCTTATTGACTGTTATGAAAAAAACTATAGTACTATCTGTATTTTGATGAAGATTATTTTTTCGCTTGACTTATTTGGGATTCTGTCATATTATTACATGGTATGTGGCGAACTGCCCGTGTCTCGTTCGTTGCATTCAATATAAACCCAAAAATGAAAACAACGTATACTTGGAGGTATAAAGATGGCAAACATTAAGTCTGCAAAGAAGAGAATTCTTGTTGATCGTAGAAATGCTGCTAGAAACAAAGCAGTTAAGTCAACAATTAAGACATCAGTTAAAAAGGTTTATGCTGCAATTGATGCAAAGGATAAGGCTAGTGCTGAGGTTGCTTTAAAGGGAGCTACATCAGAGATTTCTAAGGCTGTATCAAAGGGTGTTCTTCATAAGAAGACAGCTTCAAGAAAGATTTCAAGACTTACACTTGCAGTTAATAAGCTTGACTAATATTATAATGAATTTTAGGGCTACCTAAGGTGTGAGGTAGCCTGTTTTTTTCTTTTTAACTCAGTTGGATTTTGGGCTACGACTGAGTCAACCGCTTCGTGAGTTATGGCTATATGTCGATGTTAATTATTAAAAAAGTTGATTTATATTATATTTTTAAAGAAAGGACAATCGTGGTATGAAGAGAAATGATTATATAGAGTGGGATGAATATTTTATGGGGATTGCTCTTCTTTCAGCTGAGAGAAGTAAGGATCCTAATACCAGAGTTGGTTCGTGTATAGTAGGCGATGATAATAAGATATTATCAGTTGGCTACAATGGCATGCCTCGTGGTTGTTCTGATGATATATTTTCATGGGAAAGAGATAGAGAAGAAGAGCTTGATAATAAATATCTTTACGTTTGTCATGCTGAGTTAAATGCTATATTAAATTATTCCGGAAAAAGCTTTGAAAATGCCAGATTATATACTACACTATTTCCTTGCAATGAATGTACAAAAGCGATAATTCAATCAGGTATTAAAGAGGTTATTTACTTTAGTGATAAGTATTCAGGTTCTGACAGTACCATAGCTGCTAAACGTATGATGGACGTTGCAGGAGTTAAAAAAAGAGCATATAAAACCAGCGGAAAAAATATCAGACTTGAGCTTTAGAATTACGTAATATAGGAGAAGATAAATGAGTAAAGATCAATCACATATCAGAAATTTTTGTATCATAGCGCATATTGATCATGGAAAATCAACTTTAGCTGATAGAATAATAGAAAAGACGGGAGCTCTTACAGAAAGAGAGATGCAGGCTCAGGTTCTCGACAATATGGATATAGAAAGAGAACGCGGAATAACCATAAAAGCCCAGACCGTAAGAATTATATATACAGCAAAGAATGGAGAAGAGTATACATTTAATCTTATAGATACACCCGGTCATGTGGACTTTAATTATGAGGTTTCGAGAAGTCTGGCAGCCTGTGAAGGTGCAATTCTTATAGTAGATGCTGCACAGGGAGTAGAAGCACAGACCCTGGCAAACTGCTATTTAGCGCTGGATCATAATCTGGAGATTATGCCTGTAATAAATAAGATTGATCTTCCCAGTGCCGAGCCGGAGAGAGTAAAAGCAGAGGTTGAGGATATTATCGGTATAGATGCTTCTGAGGCCCCTCTTATATCCGCAAAAATGGGAACTAATATAGAGGATGTACTTGAGCAGATAGTTAATACCATACCCGCTCCGTCCGGGAATCCTGATAAACCTTTAAAAGCTTTGATATTTGATTCTATCTATGATGCTTATAAGGGTGTTATTATATTTTGCAGGATATTTGACGGAAACGTTAAAAAGGGTGATGAGATACTTATGATGGCTACCGGAGCAAAGGCTGAGGTGGTGGAAATCGGAATATTTGGCGCGGGAAGATTTATCCCGGCTGATGAGCTAAGTGCAGGTATGGTAGGATATATAACAGCCAGTCTTAAAAATGTTGCGGACACAAGAGTTGGCGATACAGTGACTCTGGCTAAAACACCTTGTGATGAAGCACTTCCCGGATATAAGACTGTTCAATCCATGGTTTACTGCGGTCTTTACCCTTCTGATGGTGCTAAGTATCCTGATTTAAGAGATGCACTTGAAAAATTACAGTTAAACGATGCTTCTCTTAACTTTGAAGCAGAGACTTCTATAGCATTGGGATTTGGTTTTAGATGTGGATTCCTGGGGCTTCTTCACCTTGAGATAATACAAGAGAGACTGGAAAGAGAATATAACCTTGATTTAGTTACTACAGCTCCCGGAGTTATATATAAGGTTTATAAGACTAATGGTGAGGTTGTAGATGTTACTAATCCGTCAAATCTTCCGGATCCATCAGAAATAGACCACATGGAAGAGCCGGTTGTATCTGCTGAAATTATGGTAACTACTGAGTTTGTAGGAGCTATCATGACTCTTTGTCAGGAGAGAAGAGGAATTTATAAGGGAATGGATTACTTAGAAGAAACCAGAGCCCTTATAAAGTATGATCTTCCTCTAAATGAGATTATCTATGATTTCTTTGATGCTCTAAAATCACGATCCAGAGGATATGCTTCCCTTGATTATGAATTCAAGGGATATGAGGAGGCAAAGCTGGTTAAGTTAGATATACTTGTAAATCATGAAGAGATAGATGCTTTAAGCTTTATAGTTCATGCAGATACTGCTTATGAGCGTGGTAGAAAGATGGTTGAGAAGCTTAAAAAAGAGATACCAAGACAGCTCTTTGAGATACCTATACAGGCTGCTATCGGAAGTAAGATAATAGCCAGAGAAACTGTAAAAGCCATGCGTAAGGATGTGCTTGCTAAGTGTTACGGTGGTGATATTTCACGTAAGAGAAAGCTTTTAGAAAAGCAAAAAGAAGGTAAGAAGCGCATGAGACAGTTTGGTAATGTAGAGATTCCACAGTCTGCATTTATGAGTGTGTTAAAGCTTGATGAGGATTAAGAAGGATGGATTTGTCGCTTTATATTCATATTCCTTTTTGTATTAAAAAGTGCTTATATTGTGATTTTCTTTCATTCCCCTTAAGGGAGTATGAAGACTCTTATGAGGATTATATTGATGTCTTGTGTGAAGAAATTAGTCAGATAGGGAGACTCTTTCAAACTCAATTTAACCTTGTGACAGTCTTTATAGGTGGAGGGACACCGTCTCTTTTGCCTGAGGCAATCGAAAGGATTGATAAAACTTTAAGAGAAAGCTTTGACACCATGTCCATAAAAGAGTACTCGATAGAATTAAATCCAAAAACTTTAACCGAAAGACTTTGCAAAGTTTTGGAAAGGTCTCTAATCAATCGAGTAAGTATAGGATGTCAGTCAGCTATAGATAGTGAATTAAAGGCTCTTGGTCGAGTCCATGATTTTAAGGATTTTCTTGAAACATATCATAGACTTAGAGACATAGGAATCGCTAATATAAATATTGATCTTATGGCTGATATTCCCGGACAAACCCTCGAGTCATACCGGAGTACTCTTGATGAAATCATAAGATTAAAGCCACAACATATATCGGCTTACAGCCTTATCATAGAACCCGGTACAATATTTTTTGATATGGAAAAAAGGGGAGAGTTAATTATACCTGATGAAGAGACAGATAGACTTATGTATCAGATGACTGAAGAAAAGTTAAAAAAGATAGGGTATAAGCGTTATGAAATTTCTAATTATGCATTAGAGGGGCGCGAGTGTATTCATAATCTGGTTTACTGGAATAGAGGTAATTACATAGGGGTAGGTTTAGGTGCTTCTTCGTATATTAAAGATAAGGGTTACGGAGTTAGATTTAATAATCCCAAAAGTCATAAAACCTATAAAAGTTATGTAGATAGATTAAAGAAAGTATCTTCGCTCTCAGAACTCCTGGAATCCCCCTCACACATACAAAAAGACGATGTACAGTTTTTGACTGAAAAAGAAGCCATGCAGGAGTTTTTTTTCTTAGGTTTAAGAAAAACCGAGGGAGTATCGCTAAAGAAATTTGAAAATGATTTTAAAGTGAGTGCTAAGGATATTTACGGAGATGTTATAAAAAAGCTTGTTAATCTTTCTCTTCTGGATTATAATGCGGAAGGTGATAAGATACATCTTACACATAAGGGACTTGATTTAAGTAACTTTTGTATGAGTGAATTTATGTGATAAAAAACATTTTTATTTTTAAGGAGGATTATTATGCCAAAGGTAGGAATTTTAATGGGAAGTGATTCGGATCTTCCTGTTATGGCTAAAGCTATGGAGCAGCTTGAGGAGTTTGGAATTGAGTATGAAGTAAATGTTATATCAGCTCACAGGGAAGTTGATGTATTTGTAGATTATGCAAAGAGTGCAGAGGAAAGAGGAATCAAAGTAATAATCGCAGGTGCAGGTGGAGCGGCTCATCTTCCGGGAATGTGCGCAGCTATATTTACTCTTCCTGTAATCGGTGTACCTATCTGTACAAAGACTGTTGGAGGAGTTGATTCGCTTTACTCCATAGTTCAGATGCCATCCGGAATCCCTGTAGCAACAGTTGCTATAGATGGTGCAAAGAATGCAGCTATTTTGGCAGCAAAGATTCTTGCTGTTTCGGATGAAGAGCTCTTAGCAAAGTTAAAATCATTTAAAGATGATTTAAAGAGCCAGGTGGTAGCAAAGAATGATAAGCTTCAGGAAATCGGATATAAGGAATATCTTAAGAAATAAAGGGAAATTAATTAATCATGTCTGATATTAAAAATGAAATAGAACGTAGAAGAACATTTGCAATCATATCTCATCCGGATGCAGGAAAAACTACACTTACAGAGAAGTTTCTTCTTTACGGAGGCGCCATAAATACAGCAGGAAGCGTAAAGGGAAAGGCTAACTCAAAGTATGCAGTATCTGACTGGATGGATATTGAGAAAGAAAGAGGTATATCTGTTACTTCATCTGTTCTTCAGTTTGAGTATGACAATTATTGTATCAATATCCTTGATACTCCCGGACATCAGGACTTTTCGGAGGATACGTACCGTACACTGATGGCTGCAGACTCGGCTGTGATGGTTATAGATGCTTCAAAGGGTGTGGAGGCACAGACCATAAAGCTTTTTAAGGTTTGCGTTATGAGACATATACCTATATTTACCTTTATCAATAAGATGGACAGGGATGCAAGAGATTCTTTTGAACTTATGAGTGATATAGAATCAGTGCTAGGCATAAAAACAGTTCCCATCAACTGGCCAATAGGCTCCGGTAAAGAGTTTAAGGGAATATATGATAGGAGAGCTAAGACAGTTCGGACCTTTGTACAGACTGCTGTAGGAGGCGCTAAAGAAGCTAAAGAAACAGATTATCCTGTTGAATCGGATGAGTTTAAGAAAATAGCAGGAGATATGCTTTACTCTCAGCTTTTAGAGGAGATAGAGCTTCTGGACGAAGCAGGAAACGAGTTTGACTTAGATGAAGTGAGAAAAGGTGAGCTTTCACCTGTGTTTTTCGGTTCTGCGCTCAATACCTTCGGAGTGGAAATCTTCTTAAAGTACTTTTTAGAGATGACTACACATCCACTTGCAAGGACTTCGGATGAGGGTGTTATCGACCCGGTAGAAGAGCCGTTTTCCGGATTTATATTCAAAATTCAGGCAAATATGAACAAGGCGCACAGAGATAGAATTGCATTTATGAGAGTTTGCTCAGGAAAGTTTGATGCATCGAAGGATGTTTATCATGTTCAGTCTGAAAGAAGATTAAAGTTATCTCAACCGCAGACTATTATGGCTGAGCAGAGAAGTATCATAGAAGAAGCATATGCGGGAGATGTTATAGGTGTATTTGATCCCGGTATATTTGCCATAGGAGATACCTTAAATACTCCGGGAAAGAAGTTTTCTTATGAGGGAATTCCAACCTTTGCTCCGGAGCACTTTTGCAGACTTGTATCTCTTGATTCCATGAAAAGAAAGCAGTTTGTAAAGGGGATTACGCAGATAGCGCAGGAAGGCGCCATACAGATATTTGAAGATTATAATCTGGGAATGAGCGAAATCATAGTTGGTGTCGTAGGTGTACTCCAGTTTGATGTCCTTAAATACAGATTGGAAAATGAATACAACTGCGAAGTAAGACTTGAACCTCTATCATATCAGTTTATACGATGGATAGGCGATCCGGCTACAGATCCGACTCGCCTTAAGCGAATGAATAATGTTAAGGCAGTTAAGGATATGAAGGGAAATCCACTTCTTTTGTTTGTAAATGACTGGATGATACGCATGGTTTTAGAGGATAATGAGGGGCTGGAATTAAAAGAATTCAGAAAAAATTAGTAAAAACACTTGATTTTAGGGATTATAAGTGTTATTATTACATGGTTGAATATATTTTACTAGAAAGTGGACTGATGGCAGTCCACTTTATTTATGCACTGAGGTGCGAACAGAAGTGAGAGGTTATATTTTGGCTGAAAAACAAACAACGGTTTCAAAAACCGAAGCACTTATAATACCCTTGCTCGACGCTGCAGGCTTTGAGCTTTACGATCTTGAGTATGTAAGGGAGGCCGGAAACTGGTTTCTTAGAGCATATATAGACAAAGAGGGTGGTATAACACTGAATGATTGTGAAAAAATCAACAGAGAGTTAAGTGATCTTCTTGATAAGGAGGATTTTATAGAAGAATCCTACATATTAGAGGTTTCATCACCTGGAATAGACAGAAAACTTAAGAAAGATAAGGATTTTGAAAGAGCTTTAGGAGAGCTTATAGATATCCATCTTTACAAAAGCGTAAAGCTTGACATAGGAAGGAAAAAGCCGATGACTACTAAGGTTCTATCCGGAATATTAAAGGCTTTTGATGAAAACAGTATTACTATAGAGTATAATGGTTCTGACATGACAGTTGACAGAAAAGATGTATCCATAGTAAGGATGGGAATTGACTTTTAACATTAATTATATTTATAAACACAGGAAAACGGAGGAAATGTTCTTATGGCTGCAAAGAAAACAAAAAAAGCTGCAGAAAATGATGGTGCTATGCTTATCGAAGCGCTCGAAGCTATCGAGAAGGAGAGACAGATTGACAAGGAAGTTATGTTTACTGCAATCGAGAGTTCATTAAAGATTGCATGTAAAAATCAGTTTGGTAGTGATGATAATATCCGCGTTGAGATTGATCGTAAAACAGGAGCAATTAAAGTGTTCTCAGATCAGGTAGTAGTTGCGGATGATGAGTATTATGATGATGTTAAAGAGGTATCACTTACAGATGCACATTTAAAGTATGGAGATAAGAAGCAGATTGGAGATATAATTTCCACCGAAGTAACACCTAAGAATTTTGGTCGTATAGCTGCTCAACATGCTAAGTCAAATATTGTTCAGACCATACGTCAGGTAGAAAGAGATATACTTTTCAATAATTTCAAAGAACTTCAGCATGATATCGTTACAGGTGTTGTACAGAGGTATAATGGTAACAATATACAGATTAATCTTGGAAGACTTGATACCATTCTTACTGAGAATGAGCAGGTTAAGACAGAACATTTTAAGCCAACAGACAGGATCAAGCTTTATGTGGTTGATGTTAAGGAAACAAAGAAGGATCCAAAGGTTATAGTTTCACGTACACATCCTGAGCTTGTAAAGAGACTTTTTGAAAAGGAAGTTACAGAGATTCAGGAAGGCGTAGTTGAAATTATGAGTATTGCCAGAGAAGCAGGAAGTCGTACAAAGATGGCTGTTTATACAAGCAATACCAATATCGATCCTGTTGGTGCCTGTGTTGGTATCAACGGAGCCAGAGTAAATGCTGTTGTGGAAGAGCTTCAGGGAGAAAAGATAGATATTATCGTATGGAGCGACATGCCATCCACTCTTATTGAGAATGCTCTTAGTCCTGCTAGTGTAATTACAGTAGATGTAGATGTAGAAGAGAAGAGTGCAGAGGTTTTAGTTCCGGACGATCAGCTTTCACTTGCTATCGGAAAAGAAGGTCAGAACGTAAGACTTGCTGCTAAGCTTACAGGATATAAGATTGATATCAAGTGTGAAAGTGGATTGCTTGACTTTTAATTCACTTAAGATTTATATCTGATTCTTTGATATGCTTATGTAAGTATAAAAGGAGAAATCGATGGAACAAAAAAAGCGTGAGGTTTTAAGACAGTGCGCAGGTTGCCATGAAAGAAAAGAAAAAAAGGAACTTATAAGAGTTATACGTACTCCTGAGGGTGAGGTTTTGATTGATTTCACCGGCAGAAAAAACGGAAGAGGCGTGTATATATGCAACAATGCAGAGTGTCTTAAGATTGCTTATAAAAAGAAAAGCCTTGACAGATCGCTTCGAATGAATGTTAGTAATGATATATATCAACAGCTTGAAGATACGATTTTGAAAGGTTAAAGGCTTTTAGTGCCGGTAAGAAGATAAGAGTAAAATATGATAAAAAAAATAGATGGATTGCTGGGGATTGCAAAGAGATCGGGGCACTTAGCAAGCGGACAGGATATGACGCTTGAGTGTATCAGAGCCGAGCAGGCATACCTATGCATAGTTGCCACAGATGCTTCTGATAATACAAAAAAACGATTTAAGGATTCATGCACATATTATGATGTTCCATATTTTGAATATCTTGATAAAGAGGGATTGGGACACCTGATTGGAAGAGAAGTTTGTGCTTCAATGTGCATAACAGATAAAGGACTCTCGGATGCAGTCCTTAAGAAGATAAATATGTCGGATATACATAAGGAGGTCGAATAGAGTATATGGCTAAGATGAAGATTTATGAGATTACAAGGAGTTTAGAGGGAAGATTTCCGAATATTAAAAGTAGGGATATTATTAACCTTTTAAATGAGAATGGTTTTGAAGTTAAGAGTGCTCAGAGCAATATCGAGGACCTTGCCATCGCATTTATTCTTAATTATTTTAAGAATCTTTCAGACAAAGAAGAGTTAAATAATACTCCAAAAGCTAAGAAAAAGACTACTACCAAGAAGGCAAAGTCTACAACTGCGGACAATAAGACCTCCAAAACAAAAGTGACCGACAGTGAGAATGATGTGGATGATGCTAAGAAGAGTAGCGCTTCTTCTCCAGAAAAAAATGCAAAAGGAAATGTGTCGGAAGTAAAGAATGCTCCTGAAAAAGTAGAAGAAAAAGCTTCCGAAACTGAAAAGAAGGAAGAAGAAAAGGCTAAGACCGAAGAAACACAAAAGAGTGTTGAAGAAAAGAAAAACAACGAAAATGTTGTTAAAGCTAAAGAAGAAACCAAAACAGAAGATAAGTCTGAAAAAGCTCCAAAGAAGGAAGAAGAGAATAAGAATAAAGATAAAAAGCCCGAAAATAAGGATCGTAAGGATAGAAAAGATAATAAAGATAATAAAGATAACAGAGACAACAGAGACAAGAAGAAAAATGATAAGAACTTTGCTGATAAATCCTTTAATGATAAAGAAAAGTCAGGAAAGAGTAAAAAATTCGATAAGAAGGAAAACAGAAATAAAGGCAAGAGTGATTCCAGAGATTTCTCAAGCGATATGAAGGCGGCTCATGATTTCGAGACAAAGCCAAACAGACAGAGAGACAATTCAAAGGATAAGAAGAATAAAAATCAGGAAAGAAACGCTAAGCAAAAGTATAATCGTAAGAAAGACAGTAACTTTGAGTATAATCCACTTTATCCTGATGGAATCAAGCCTAGAAAACCAAAGAAAAACAAGAATGCAGCAGGTGCATTTATAAAGCCGGTTGTAGAGAAGAAGGAAGAAGAGTCTACAGATACAATCAAGGAAATTCGTCTTCCTGAGTCACTTACAATCAAGGAACTTGCTGATAAGATGAAGATTCAGCCTTCAAAACTTATAAAGGATCAGTTCATGAAGGGAAATATCGTTACATTGAACCACTCCGTAACATATGAAGAGGCTGAGGAAATCGCCCTTGTTTACAATTATATAGCTGAGATGGAAGAGAAGGTTGATGTTATCGCAGAGCTTCTTAAGGAAGATGAGGAAGATGAAGAGCTTATGGTTAAGAGACCTCCTGTAGTCTGCGTTATGGGACATGTAGATCATGGTAAGACATCTCTTCTTGATGCTATACGTGAAACTCATGTTACATCACGTGAGGCAGGCGGAATTACACAGCATATCGGTGCTTACGTAACAGAGATTAATGGTCAGAAAATAACATTCCTCGACACACCCGGTCATGAGGCATTTACAGCCATGCGTATGCGTGGAGCTGAAGCTACGGATATTGCAGTACTTGTTGTAGCTGCAGATGATGGTGTCATGCCACAGACTATAGAAGCTATTAACCATGCTAAGGTTGCAGGAGTAGAGATAATCGTAGCGGTTAATAAGATAGATAAGCCAAGTGCTAATATAGAGAGAGTAAAGCAGGAGCTTATAGAACACGGACTTACAGCTGAAGATTGGGGCGGAGATACAATCTTTGTTCCTGTTTCAGCTCATACAAAAGAGGGTATAGATAACCTTCTCGAGATGATACTTCTTACAGCAGATGTAAGTGAGCTTAAGGCTAATCCAAATAGAAATGCTCGTGGTGTAGTAATCGAAGCACAGCTTGATAAGGGTAGAGGTCCTGTTGCGACAATTCTCGTTCAAAAAGGTACTCTTAAGGTTGGAGATAATGTTGCAGTTGGTGCTGCTTACGGTAAGGTTCGTGCTATGACAAACGACCTTGGACAGAGAGTTACAGAAGCAACACCTTCTATGCCTGTTGAGATTATCGGTCTTCATGATGTTCCTGAAGCAGGAGAAATCTTTATGGCTGTTGATTCAGATAAAGAAGCTAAGAACATTGCTGCTACCTACGTTAAGGAGAGTCGAGAGAAGCTTCTCAGAGATACTAAGAGCAAGCTTACTCTTGATGGACTATTTGATCAGATTAAGGCTGGTGAGATTAAGGAACTTGATCTTATTGTTAAGGCCGATGTACAGGGTTCTGTAGAAGCTGTTAAGCAGTCCTTGTTAAAGCTTAGCAACGAAGAAGTGCAGGTTCGCGTAATACATGCAGGTGTTGGTGCTATCAATGAGTCTGACGTAGACCTTGCAAGTGCATCTAACGCTATCATAATAGGATTTAACGTACGACCTGATAATACAGCTAAGGATAAAGCTGAGCGTGAAAAGGTTGATGTAAGACTTTATAGAATCATCTATGATGCAATTGAGGATATTGAAGCTGCTATGAAGGGTATGCTTGATCCTGAGTATGAGGAAAAGGTTATTGCTCACTTAGAGGTTCGTCAGATATTTAAGGCATCAGGAATCGGTATAATCGCAGGTTCTTATGTACTTGACGGAAAGGTTGAGAGAGGCGCACTTATCAGAGTTTATCGTCAGGGAGAGCTTATCCATGAGGGTGAATTACAATCATTAAAGAGATTTAAGGATGATGTTAAGGAAGTTGCTGCAAACTACGAATGTGGTATCGTAATTAAGGACTTTTCAGACATACAGGAAGAAGATCAGATTGAAGCATACAAGATGGTTGAAGTGCCAAGGTAATTGTAATAATCGGAGAAAAAGAAATTGAAAAAAAGAAGTATTAAATATGAGCGTATGAATGATGAAGTTATGCGTGAAGTGAGCAGAATACTTGCCGGAGAGATACACGATCCGCGTATACATCCTATGACAAGTGTTCTTTCTGCTGATGTTTCTCCAGATTTAAGAAATGCACGTATATATGTAAGTGTATTTGGAGGAGAAGAGGAGAAAAAGAAAACAGCAGAGGGTCTTAAGAGTGCTGCACCGGCAATCAGACGTATGCTTGCAAAAAATATGAATATGCGTATCACACCTGAGTTAAGATTTATAGTTGATGATACAATAGAGTATGAAGCTGCCATTGCGGCTAAGATTGAACAGGTAAGAAATGAATTACAGGAGTCAGATTCTGAAGAAGATGAAGATTAAGGCTTAAGGAATTTTTACTTAGTTTTAGGAGAGAATTGATGAAAGAATTAAAGGAATATGTGAAGAATGCAGACGATATAGTCATTGCTGGGCATGTTGCTCCGGATGGTGATTGTGTCGGAGCTGTAATCGCAGTATACAGATATATACATAAGCTTTTTCCGGAAAAAAGACTCACACCTTACTTGGAAAACACACCGAAGGTGTACGATTATTTGGACCCGGATAAAAGTATAATAAAAAGTGAAATACCGGAAGAAATCGGTATGATAATTGCACTGGATTCAAGCAGTGTTGACAGACTTGGTGAGGTTGCCAATGAATTTAGAAAGAAAAAGGCGACACTTGTTATAGATCATCATGTCAGCAATATTGGTTTTGGAGATATAAATATAGTTGATAAAGAGGCGGGTTCTGCCTGTGAAGTTATAGCTCATATGATGAGTGATGATGATATAGATGTAAAGATTGCAGAGGCTCTGTACACAGGTATGGTTACGGATTCGGGTGGATTCCGTTATCCTGCTACATCCAAGGATACCATGAATCTTGCAGGGCGACTTATGGAAAAGGGCATAGATTTTTCATGGATTATGGACAGATGTATGTACTCACGTACCTATCATCAGGCCCAGCTTCTCGGAAGAGCTCTATTAGAAAGTATACTAATTATGGATGGAAAATGTATAGTCACAACTGTCACAAAGAGTATGCTTGATATGTATGAAACAGAGGAAGAGGATACAGAAGGTATAGTTGATCAACTCAGGGTAACCAGAGGGGTTGAGGTTGCAGTATTTATCAGAGAAAGAGCAGAGCAGGAATATAAGGTAAGCTTAAGATCCAATAATTATGTTGATGTAAGTAAGATTGCAGATTATTTTGAGGGCGGAGGACATATAAGAGCTGCAGGATTTACCATGAGAGGATCACTGCATGATGTTATCAATAACATTACAGAGCAAATAAGCTTGCAGATAAAGAGTAAAGAGTGATGAATACAAACATAAATGGAATTATAAATGTGTATAAGGAAAAGGATTATACATCACATGATGTGGTTGCAGTCCTTAGAAGAATCCTTCATATGAGAAAAATCGGTCATACGGGAACCTTAGACCCGATGGCTACAGGGGTTCTGCCGGTATGTATAGGTAATGCCACAAAAGTTGTTGATTTTATTACTTCAAAGGACAAGTCTTACAGGGCTAAGGTAAGACTTGGATTTGAAACAGATACCTATGATATTACCGGAGAAATAGTAAACGAAGATAAAGAGTGTAATGTTACAAAAGAGGAGATTAGCCAGGCTGTCTCCTCTTTTTTAGGGGAAAGTATGCAGATGCCACCCATGTACTCTGCCATAAAGGTAAACGGAAAGAAGCTTTATGAGTACGCTCGTAAGGGTCAGAGTGTGGAGATTAAGAAAAGAAAGATAAATATAACCTCTATAAATCTGATTGATGTGAATACAGAGGAAAAAACCTTTATAATTGATGTAACATGCTCTAAGGGGACTTACATACGTTCTCTGATAGTTGACATAGGCAGAAAACTCGGAACCTATGCCTGTATGGAAGAGCTTGAAAGGTGTTCGTCCGGGATTTTTAAGCTGGAAGATGCATATAAGTTGTCCGAAATAAAGGACTGCTTTGAGAAGCTAGAAGAGGGAAAGTCCGATACATTTTTCGAAAAAGTCTTACTTAAAACAGACACTGTTTTTAAGGATTTACCGGCGGTACATGTGGAACCGGAGGGAAGCGTGCGACTTTATAACGGTGTTATCCTTCCTTTTGATTATCTGGATATAAAGGATTTTAAGGGATATAACCCAGGGAGTTTTTTCAGAGTTTATGATAATAACGGAGATTTTAAAGCAATCTATGAGTTAAAAGATAATTTCTTAAAAGCTAAGAAAATGTTTTTATAAAGGATTATAATCATGGAATTATATAAAAATCTGGATTTTAGATTTGAAAAATCAGCAGTCTGTATAGGGAAGTTTGATGGAATCCATGCTGGGCATGAGCTTTTGATACAGGATATACTTAAGCGTAGTGAAAGATCAGTAGTGTTTACATTTGAGCCTGAATCAAAGCACGCAAATATTTATACGGAAGATGAGAAGCTTGATATCCTTAATGAGTTGGGTGTGGATGCTGTTGTATCACTTCCTTTTACACCGGAGCTTAAATCTATCAGTTCGGAAAAGTTTGTTAACGATATCCTTATAAAGAAAATGGGAGTCGCCTTTGTCTCTGTTGGAGAAGATTTTTGCTATGGACATATGAGGTCCGGTAATGCAAAAACCTTAAAAAAAGCTGGGGAAAAGAAGGGCTTTGACGTATGTATACACGAAAAATTAAAGTGGGATGAAAGAATCATAAGTTCTACCCTTGTACGTAATTTACTGACTGAGGGTAATATAAATGTTGCGAATAAATATCTTAAAAGGGCTTTTTTTTACACCGGAGAGGTATGTCATGGGAAGGAGCTTGGAAGAACTATTAATTTTCCTACTGTAAATATGCTTATCCCTGAAACAAAAATAATACCAAAGTGCGGAGTATATGCGAGTTTAACTCATGTAAGAGGAGAAGTGCACAGGTCGGTAACCAATATAGGGATTCGTCCCACAGTGAATGGTGAAAATATCAATGTAGAGACTCATATTTTAGATTTTAATGAAGATATTTACGGACTTGATATAAAGGTAGAGCTTACTGAGTTTATAAGGCCTGAGCTTACTTTTGCATCGCTTGATGAATTGAAGGGTCAGATACAGATAGATATTAATAAACGTAAGGCACTGTAAGGAAGGTTCTAAAAGTGCCAAAAATAAAGAGATATATAAAAGTCAATGGTAAAATCTAACAAATTGTAGGTGTCAAATTAGCACATCTTACAATAAAATGTGATTTTATGATTGGCTTTTTTGATTTTTTCAAGACAAATGTAAATATTCATTTGTTTTTTTTATGAAATTTGGTAAATAGATTTTTGTTATTGTTTTTGATAATATTCTAAATGTATACATTAACAAGAACACTGTGTTCACCTTATATCCGGTTAAAAAAATCAAGAAAATATAAAGAAAGGAAACATTGGATGGAATATATAAAGTTTAAGGATGAGATTGTTAAGCGCTTAAAAGTGCTCTTTGGAGAAGAATACGAAGTCTATGAAGAGACAATCATAAAAAACAATTCTATAAATCTTGAAGCAATAACTGTTTATAAAAGTGATTGTAGGGTTTCACCTAATTTTTATGTGAAGGATTTATATAATTGCTACAGAAAGGGAATCGCAATAGAAGAAATATGTGATTGGATTCTTAAGAAATACTTTAAAAGTATTAAAGAAAAAGAGTTTGATAATATAGATCTGTCTTTTGAACATAATAAAGATAATATAGTGATGAAATTAGTATCAAAAGACATGAATTCTGCTATTCTTGATACTATTCCACACTGGGAATACCTGGATCTATGTGTAAGCTTTCATCTGGTTATATCTGTTAAAGATAACAGCGTGTCGAGTATGAGAATTACAAACGATTTATTCGATACATTTAAAGAAGAAGATAGTACTTTAAATACAGAAAAATTATTAAAACTAGCACGAAAAAATACAGAGAGAATATTGCCAGCATGTATATATAAAATGGATGATTTTTTGCAGATGCTTTTTACCAGAAAAGACTTATCAGAATGTAAATTATCTGAAGTTGATATAAAAAAAGATATACTTGTGGTAAGTAATAAATATCAGATAAATGGCGCAACCAGCATCCTTTATGAAAGTGTTATAAAGAAGTTAGCAAAAATTTTTAAAAAGGGATTTTTTCTTATACCCAGCAGTGTGCATGAAACAATAATTATAAATGATAACATGATTGATATACACAATATGATTGATATGATAAAGGACGTAAATCATACTGTCATTAAGCCACAGGAAATATTATCCGATAGCCTGTACTATTATGATATCAATAAAAAACAAATGAAAATAATAGAATATTAGGAGGATATACAGTGAAAAAATATTTTAAATATAAAAGATATATAGCTGTTTTTATGGTGTTTTCACTCCTTTTAAATATCTTTACGGAATGCGTAATTTTTGGAGTTGAACCGATTCATGCTTTGGCCCAAAGCAGCTACTCACTCATAAAAAACTCGAGTACAGATTCTTATACATCCATACAGAATAAACATGGTTCGACCATAACAGATCTTTCTGATGGTTATATTAATACAAAAAAAGAATCAAATATACCTCAGGCAGAGAGTATAACACTATCATTTGATGATAGCGGTCTGGCAACAGTAAGTGTAAAAGGAAAAAACTTTAATGCTCTTTTAATCTGGACTGACGGCAGTTCCACATTGTCAGCATCTACTACAGGTCTTACAGCTTCTTCAAGTCAAAATGCCAATCTCAAAACAAACAGCAGCTTAAGAGAAGCGCCCATCATAAATATTGCTCTTCGAAAAAAGATAAGTGATACAACTCATAATTATTATATTGCAAGATTTGCTAATCCGGAGTATAACGCCGGATCGGGAAGTTCGAGTAATCCCGGTGGCTCTTCATCGGAAGTTGGGAGTGGTATAAGGACGGTGGACTTTCACGTAAATGACGGCAGCGGTCAGTATGCAAGTATACCTGTTGGTGCTTCTGATTCGCTTGTTTTACCAAATCCACAGAAGTATCCTGGATGGTACTGGTTTGCAGATAATAAAAATTATACATTTTTATATTGGAGAAATGCTGATAACACTATCGGAGCAAATGCCGGTCAGACATTAACAAGTACTGAACTCGATATATTTGATAATAAGTTTTATGCTGTCTGGCAGATAAACAGTTCCGAAATAGTTTTCAGCGACAGACTTGACAGTACTAATCAGAATATCCTTTCTTTTGCTCCGGGAACTGATATAACAATACCTGATCCTAAAAATGATTGGGATTGGAATTCTCAAAAGACAGGTAATTATCGTTATAGATTTTTATATTGGGAAAGTGAGGATAAAACTAAGAGATTTTATGCAGGAGATAAGGTAAGTATAAGTCAGCTGGATGCAGCAGGAGGAGTGCTTTACGCAGTCTGGGAGAAGGGAATCTATTGTGTGGTGACGGTCTGTGATTATAAGGGTAATCCCACATCTTTAAGACAGGAGTATAAAGTTGGAGAAACCTATGGAGGATTTATAACTTATCTTAAAGCAAGTGTTTCCGATATAACCGGTTATGTCTTTTCGGGAATTTACAATTCTCTTACAGGAGGAAGCAGGATAACAAAAGATACTGTAGTTACAAGTACAACAGATCATAATATTTACATGATTTATAATCCTATAACATATAATATAGTGTATAAAAATGGTTATTCTACTTCTATGGGAAGTGGGGCCTACGGTACTGTTCCATCCCAAAAGGTAAAGTATGATGAGGAGGTAAAGCTTAATAAGTGTACATATACGGTTCCGGGGTATGAATTTAAGGAGTGGGAGTTAAAAAATAAAGGAGTAAGCATAGGTTATAAGGAAGGAGAAGAGGTGAAAAACCTTTCTTCTAAGTCATCAGATACAGTTACATTTACTGCAAAGTGGGTACCTCTTGAGGTAAATGCAACATTAAACTTAAATTTTAAAGATACACAAAAAAGCGAGAAACTGATAGTATCTAAGAAAGCAAATACCTATGAAGATATAGAAAAGCTTTATTTACAATCAGAAAACCCTGAGATAAAGGATTATTATATAAGTGATTTAAGTGCAATTGGTGAAAGTAAAGCTTTAATAAAGAGTGAAGGAGAGAAAAAATTAATCTACATAAGTCCATATGGTACTGCAACTTATGAGGTGACACTTGAGAAAATATATAAGCTTGAAAAAGATAAAAGTATATCTGCAACTGCCCAGGCTCTGACTATCAATACAGATAATGCAGTAGAAAAGGTATTATCGGATATTAAAAGTGAAGAGCTGAGTAAAGAAAAAATAGCCAGACTTATTATCGGAGAAAATGTAAGTGATGATATAAAAGATAAATTAGGACTCCTTATATGGGCACTTAAAGACTTAAAAAGTATACAGGTATCTGATAATAATCCGTACTATGCAGGAGATGATAATGAAGAGGCTTTATATAATAAAAATAAGGATGAGCTGATAGGTCTTATAGATAGTGCTACTGACTATAGGATTCCTGAGAGTGTTAAAAAGATAGGTCCCTATGCATTTGCGGGTTGTCACAGACTTAAATTTATAATCATACCTAAAAGTGTGGAACAAATCTGTGAGAGAGCTTTCTATGAGTGTCCTGCGGATAAGATGCTTTTAAATCCTCAAACAGAGATTTCATATGAGGATGAGTATACTCTTGGAACGAAAGATATATATGCTACAAAAGATTCGAGTTCTAAAGAGTATGTAGATTTTGCAAATTCTGAGGGAAATAAAGAGTTAAGATTTATAGATGTAGGAGATAATATTAAATCAAAAGAGGATTTGTATTATTATATTAAATACATATCTGAGAATTCTAATGGCAGTATGGAAGTGCGAAAGGTATCACTTTATGAAGCTGTAAAGCTTGATAAATGTGTATTTACAAGAGAAGGGTATACATTTGACTATTGGACTGATAAGTCGGAAAGGCGGTATGAGAATGAAGAGATTATATACAAGCCTGTATCACATGGAGAAACCCTTACACTTTACACTAACTGGAAAAAAACAGATAAGAACGCAAATCAGGGAGGACAAAATAATTCAGATGGAAATGCCGGAACAAGCTCTCAAAGTGGAGACAAAAGCGATACAACTACAAAATCAGGTTCACATTTAAGTGAGAATACTGTAAATAACATTTACTCATCCGCGTCTTCAGGAGCCGGTGTAAATGTTTATAACACAGATATACGCGAAAAAACATATCCCTCTACATCTACGGTTGTTCGCATAAAGAAGTTAAAGCTTGGAAGAGGAGAAAAGATAAAATTCAAGGATGATAATGTTTCTGAGATCAATCTACCTGAAAATTCAAAGATATGTGTAAGTGTTACCAAAACTGCTAAGGGTTATAAGATAAAAGCACTTAGGACCGGAACAACAAAGGTAAGGCTTATAGCAAGGGATAACAGCCGAAGAATAATAACTGTTAAAGTCATGAAAGCGCCTAAAAAGCTTGCGTGTAAGACTATAAGACTTAAAACCGGAAAAAGAAAAAAGATAAAGGTTACTTTTGGGAAAAAAGCTTATAGCTATAAGATGAAATATAAAACCATAGCAGGTGAGAGTGTATGTAAACTTATAAAACAAGGTAAACATGATTGTTTTATAAGTGCTAAGAAAAAGGGGAGTGCTAAAATTTGCTTAAAAACCTTTAACGGAATGACTAAGAAGGTAAATGTTATTATAGAATAGTATTAGACTTTTTTGCTTTTGCTCTTGCCGAAAAGAATCAAATATGATATTATTTTACGAGGTGTCTTTAAAGGTATTTTGGCACCTCGTAGTTTTATATGCGTCTGTAGCTCAGTGGATAGAGCAGTGGCCTCCGGAGCCGCGTGCGGGGGTTCAATTCCCTTCAGACGCGAATTTTAGTTTTGGAGGATATAATGAGTGCTAAAAGCAAATTTCAAACAGTAATAATTGTTTTTACAATAATGATATTAGGTATGCTTCCGTTTTCTATGCTTGCTCCTAATAATATAAATCTTGCACATGTTTTTGGTATCGGAGAACTAAAGATTGATTACTCTAAGATTGCAACCTTTGGTGCTGTGAGTACTACATTTGGTAAGGATGATAAGGAAGTACAAAAGGAGATTAACAAGCTTGTTGCTAAGTACTATGATGCTAAGCAGAAGGTTGATATGACTGAATTAGAGGAATGCGTAAGTGATATAAATAACGTTCAGCAGCAGAAGCTTCTAACAGAGGCTGAGTATGTTGAGGGCTATTCTGATTTTGAGTGTCTTGTACTAAACGCTGTACAGGGGACTTACAGAGTTTATGCCAGGTATAATGTAAAGATTTATAATATAGATACTCTTATCCCATCTCTTTCAGCTCTCTACGTAACAGAGGATGAGGAAGGTAACTTTAAGGTGTTTATGGGGGCACTCAACAGCGAAGAGCAGGAGGTTATGAATACTCTTGACCAACTACAGATAGTAAAGGATATGTCTTCTCAGGTTTCATCTGAGCTTTATGATGTTATAAAGAACGATGAAAAAGTTGGACAATTCTATCAGATGCTTAAAGAAAAGACAGAAGCTGACAGCGAAGAAGAAAGTATTGAAAATATAGATAATGAAGCTACATTTGAAAGTGATTCTTCAGAAGATAAAGATTCGGAAAAGTCTAATAAATCTGATGAGAAAAAGGATTCGAGTAAGTCAAAAGATAAGGATAAAAACAAAAAGAATAAAAAGAAGAATTAATCATGAGTATGCAGATTCGCATAAATAAGTATTTAAGCGATGTAGGGTATTGTTCCAGAAGGCAGGCAGATAAGCTTGTAAGTGAAGGCAGGATTACCATAAATGATAGAGTTGCTTTAATGGGAGATAAAGTCTCTTCAGAGGACAGAGTTTGTGTAGATGGTAGTATGCTTACATCTCTTAAAGAAAAGAAGCATGTTCTGGTTTTTTATAAGCCGAGAGGAATAGTTTGTACCACTGCCGAAAAGGAAAATGGTAAAAAAATACAAAATGTAATTGATTATATAAATTATCCTGAAAGAGTATATCCTATCGGGAGACTTGATAAGGAATCAGAAGGATTACTGCTCCTTACGGATTACGGAGAACTTGCGGACAGGATCATGAAGAGTCGTAATCATCATGAAAAAGAGTATGTAGTAAAACTCCATAAACACATAAGGGATGATGATATAAAAAGGCTTTCTCAAGGAATTCATATAGTAGATGATGAGAAAAAAATAGATGCTTATACAAGAAAGTGTACAGTTACAAGAATTGATGATTGTACATTTGATATAATTTTAACTCAGGGAATCAATCGTCAGATAAGACGTATGTGTAAGGCTTTAGGTTACAGAGTTTTGTCTCTTAAAAGAGTACGCATTATGGATATTAGGCTTGAAAGGATGAAACCTGGAGAGTATAGAGAATTGAGTGAAAAAGAGATTGAAAGTCTTGAATTTCAGACGGGCTTAGCCAAAACCCAGACTAAAGAGAAAAGGGAGGAGAGGCATGAGTGACATAAGTAAGATGAAAGAGCTTATCTATACACTAAATGAAGCTGCCAAGGTGTACTATCAGGGGCAGGATGAAATCATGAGTAATTATGATTATGATAATATGTATGATGAGCTTAAAGAACTGGAAGAAAAAACAGGCACTATCCTTTCAAACAGTCCTACTCAGAGGGTTGGATATGAAGTTTTAAGTGAACTTCCTAAGTTTACTCATGAGCGTCCGATGCTTTCACTTGATAAAACCAAGGAAAGAGAAGAATTAAGACAGTGGTTGGGTGATAAAGAAGGTCTTCTTTCATGGAAATTAGATGGATTAACAGTTGTTCTTACATACGAAGCAGGAGAGCTTACTATGGCTGTTACAAGAGGAAACGGAGTTGTGGGAGAAGTTATAACAGCCAATGCCAGAACATTTACCAATGTTCCTTTAAGGATACCATATAAGGGTAAATTAGTTCTTAGAGGAGAAGCAGTTATCACCTATTCGCAGTTTGAAAAGATAAATAATGAACTTCCGGAAGAGGAAAAGTATAAAAACCCCAGAAATCTCTGCAGTGGCTCGGTTAGACAGTTAGATAGCAGTGTCACAGCCGCAAGAAAGGTTTCTTTTTTTGCATTTTCACTTGTAAGTGCAACTGAAAATGGCATATCACCTGATTTTAATAATTCCAATGAAGATAAGTGTGTCTTCCTTAAAAATCAGGGATTTGATGTGGTTAGTTATGAGAGAGTAAATAAAGATAATATACTTGAAAAGCTTCAGCTCTTTCAGGATAAAATAATAGATAATGATTTTCCTTCAGATGGTTTAGTGCTTCTTTTAGATGATATAGCATATGGAGAGTCGCTTGGAAGCACGGCTAAGTTTCCTCGCAATGCAATTGCATTTAAGTGGCAGGATGAGACCATGGAGACAAGTCTTATTTATGTTGAGTGGAATGCTTCGAGAACCGGACTTATAAATCCAATAGCTGTTTTTGAACCTGTGGAGCTCGAGGGAACTACTGTTCAGAGAGCCAGTGTTCATAATGTAAGTATAGTAAAACAGTTGAAACTCGGCGAGGGAGATAAAATCAAGGTTTATAAGGCTAATATGATAATTCCACAAATATCTGAAAATCTGACAATGTCTGATACATTAAGGATTCCGGATTCGTGTCCTGTGTGTGGATGTAAAACAGAGCTTTTGACAGAGGCGGGCTCCACTGTTCTTATGTGTCCTAATTCCGATTGTGCGGCCAAGCAGATTAATTTCTTTGAGCTGTTTGTAAGCAGAGATGCCATGAATATTGAGGGGCTTTCTGTTAAGACTATAGAAAAGTTTATAGAGAGAGGCTTAATAAGTGAACCGGCCGATATATACAGATTGAAGGATCATAAAGAAGAAATATTAGCGATGGAAGGCTTTAAAGAAAAGTCATTTGAAAATATATGTAAATCAGTCGATGACTCTAAAAATCCGGATTTGCCAAACTTTATCAATGCACTTGGAATATCAAATGTTGGCCTTTCCACAGCACGCATAATTTGTAGATATTTTTCATATGATTTTGATAAAATAAGAGAAGCATCAGCTGATGAAATGTGCGAAATAGACGGTATAGGAGATATAACAGCCAAATCAATTTCTGATTTTTTTGCTGATGAAAAGAACATAAAAATTATAGATAATCTTTTGAATTTTATTATAATTAAAAAGGTGAATATGGATTCAGAAGCGGGTGATGATTTGCTTACAGGGCTTACTTTTGTTGTTACAGGATCTCTGAATCATTATGAAAACAGAAGTGTGCTTAAGAAGTATATAGAAGATAAGGGTGGAAAGGTTTCAGGAAGTGTAAGCTCTAAAACCTCGTATCTTATTAATAACGATAATAAAAGCAGATCTTCAAAGAACAAAAAAGCTATAGAGCTTCAGATTCCTATAATTACTGAAGAAGAATTCATGGAAAGATTTACCTGATTTAACTCAGTCGGAGAAATCCTCCACCTCTAAGCTAGATCGTAGGTGAGACTGTCCGAAAACTAAACTAATTTAAAACAAAAAAGGGTAAAAATATTTATCAAAAGATAAATATTTTACATAAAAAATGTAGCTTGACAACTGAATAAAGTGTATAAAATCATGGATTAAAAGTAGTAAATG
>JAEEJA010000022.1 GCA_016281605.1 Lachnospiraceae bacterium | reverse complement strand
GGCTTCTCTTCTGCCTGTACTTCTTCTGCCTTCTCCTCGGCTTCTGCTTCTACAGGCTTCTCTTCTGCCTGTACTTCTTCTGCCTTCTCCTCGGCTTCTGCTTCTACAGGCTTCTCTTCTGCCTGTACTTCTTCTGCCTTCTCCTCGGCTTCTGCTTCTACAGGCTCTATCTTCGGTTCTTCATCGAAGGTTGGATATCCACTCTTGTTTTCCGCTGCATTTTCTACCTTCGGTTCTTCATCGAAGGTTGGATATCCACTCTGGTTTTCCGCTGCATTCTCTACCTTCGGTTCTTCATCAAACTTAGGATAGTTTCCTGTATCAGGTTCTTCTACCTTCTCTTCTTCAATTTTTATCTCTACAGGCTCCTCTGCCACATCAGCATTAAGCACTATATTCTCTGCTTTTTGCTCTACAGCCATTTCCTCTGAAGGCTTCTGTTCCCCTGCCGCAACATTCTCAGGAGCTTTCTGCTCTCCTGCTGCAACTTCATTAAGTGCCTCTGCCTTAACCTCTTCTATAGGTGCAGCCATCTCTCTTTCAAGGTCTTCAAGCCTCTTATCTTTGTTGGTAACAGCTATCTCTACATTCTTAACTTTATGATTCATATCCAGATACTTTGTTACGGTATCTGCTTTAGTTATATAGCTTGCAACCGGATTACCCTTTTTATCATATGCCAGATAATATGGAGTATATATAACTTTTGCATCAGGATCACTTAAAGCTCGTATAACGCAAACCTTCTTATAGTCCTTTAGCATCTTTTTATATTTATCATCTTTATGATATGTATCATATCCGGCAAATTCTATGAATGAATCCATAGTTTTTTGGTTCAGCTCTTTTAATCCATCCGATACAGAAACCATAACCTTCATATTGTTCAAAAATTCTGATTCAAATTTATTGATATCTGCAGTAGGATGTGCTTTCTTATATACATTAAACTGCTGCTTCAAAAGATTGGCATATGTATTATCAAACTCAGCCACAGCCGCCTTGAATTTCGGACTGTCATAGCTTCTGCCACGATACCTGTATCCAAGAAGCGCATAGTTCTTCATATCTGCCCATGGACCCACAAATTGCTCTTCATCTGCGGTCACAAGCCCGGATATATCCATGTTTCTTGCTTTATCAAGTTTAAGATTATTGACTGTATATATAGCTTCATATGCTTTATCATAGAGTTCTTCAGCCTCAGGGTCTTTCTTTGCGGGAGATGTAAATGCTTTAATTTCCTCATTTCTTCTTATTTCCCATCTTCGCCTCTTCTTATCCCATCCGGCTTTATTCTGCTTATTTAATTCATCAACAGCATATGGCTTATACTTGTCCGCAAGCAATGAAACCTGTTCGTAGAGAGATTCAGTATACTTCAATGCATTCTTTTTGGACGCATCTTCCCTTATATTGTCAATATACTTTCCAAGGTCATCTTTCAGCTCCGACATGAAATTATACATTCCTGCATTGTTTTCTTCCTTGCAGATTCTTCTGATTTTACTCATATATCTGCTAAGTATACTGCTAAGATACTCACTATCCGCTCCTGCGGCTCTGAAAGCCTTTCTAAAGAAGCCATCAAAGCCCACTTCTGTTGCATACTTTTCATACCATCCACGGATACTTTCGTTTTGTGATTCACTTGAAGTTTTCATGAAACTGACATAGTTTTCATTAGCAAGTCTGGCAGTTCGTGGTGGCTTTATCGTTTCTCTTTCGTTAATAGCCATGGATTCAAGCCTTGTCTCTGCCAGGTCGGCACTTGTCATATCCGATGTTTTTTCTATTATTTCACTAAGAGCCTTACTGGTATTATCAACTTCATATGGCTTTAACTTATTTTTAAATTCATTAAGCAGGTCATATCTTGCTGTCTCAAACTTATCAGACTTTGTTTCTTTTCTATTGTTAATCTGGTATTTGACTTCCTTAAGCTTTGTAGTGGTAAACTTCCTGACCATGCCTTCGATGACAGGCGAGTTTATCTTACCCGGCTGATATGCATCAAATATTGCATATACCAGATTTTTATCAGCATCATCGCCTTTCCATCCATTTGCCTTCATAGCCCTGAGCACTGACTCAGCAGTCTGCTTATTGATGGTTTTCCTTGGATTGTCAAGCTCCGGTACATTCCCTGTTTCCATAAATCCCAAGTACTTCCCGGCAAGATTTATATCCTTCCTCTCCGCACGTATATCCTCTCCACTCTCCATACTTCCGGACGGAGCATGTTCAAGCATACTTCCCGGCATATCACTAACCGCAATCGGACCACGTTTATTTATATTCAGGTACTTTGCTACATCTGACTTTCTGTCATACTTATCACGCTTGGCATTATAGTAGGGCTCAAAGTAAAGATCCACGGAATTATCTGTCATTGCCTGAAATACCATGGCAATGGCAAATGCTTCGAGATACCTTCCTTCTTCACCTTTCTTTACCTTCTCAAGACTCTTATTGGTCTTTTTAAGGGCAGCAAACTCCCTTTTCACGGTTTCTTCTATATTTACCGAGTGCTTGGCTCCCGGTCTTACAATCTTAAAGTGATTATATATAAATCCGGTTATGTCCTTTTCTTTACCGATTGCCATCTGCTGAGCCATGATGGGACCAAACATATTTCTAAATGCATCGTTAAGTCTTTCACGTCCGATATAACTTATATCGAGAAACTGGAAATTAAGCTCTTTATGACCATCCTTTTGATTTGTGGTAAGGTTAGGAATATCAAATGTTCTTATTGTCTGTAAACTCTCAATTATGCCAAGGCAGTTTTCTACCTGTTTTGATATCTTTTGTTGTGCAGCTACTGTCTTCTCAGCGCTTTTCACCCTATGCTCTGTAAAATATCTGAGATCATTTCCCTCTGCATTAAGCGCATCTGTCTTTGCATTTTTGGGAAATTCTCTCTTGAGAAACTCCTGAAGCTCCATATAAACAGCACTTTTATCAAGTTCATTATATACTCTTTTGGATGTTATCTCCTTAAGCTTGTCCTTGATTCGGGACGCATGACCTGTTGCATTTTGGGCAAGATTAAACAAACGTCTGAGAATATTCTCATCCGCCGGATTGTTTTTCATATCCCATCCATTATGAATAAGTCTTTCCCTGGTCTCTTCAAGACTTAGGTTGTTAACCATTCCTGTACTCTCCGGAGCCATCTCCTTGCGGTCAAACTTTTTACGTTCACTTTCTCTTGACATAATTTTCCCCCTAACTTTCATTATATTCACATTACTCACTAATACATGCTACATGATATCACATCATGCGAAACAAATGCGCAACAAGTAAAACGTTTTACGATAATCATAAAAGCATCCACCGCCCAGAGACAGTGGATGCTCCTTTATTATAGAATGTGCCTGGCAATCAACATCTGTACCGGTACACCATAAACCGGATTACTGTATACTAGGTACTAGTATTGCACCGTCTTGTTTCTGCCCGTTTCCTTTGCTTTATACAGGCAATCATCTACCTTTTTAAATATTCCTATACTCTCCTCCTCGGCATTGGTTGTTATAACACCAAGACTTATGGTCAGATGTTTATTCTCTCCGGAAAATACATGATTTTCAATCGTTTTTCTCAAATCTGCTGCACTCAGCTTTCACTCCCTCTTTCCACGAAGAATTAATAAAAGCTTCTACCGAGGAGAAATTATTCTGTAACTCATATCCCTTATGAATTATTATATCCTCAGAAAACCATACAGCTTTTTCAAATGCTATTTGATGATCACCAAGTTTGTTTAGTCTTAAATCTATCTTTTTCATTACTACGTCACTCTTTACAAAATGTATTTTTTGAGTTACTAAGTCTCCATGGTCATCGCTAAACTGAAATACTGCATAATAAGCCCTATTATTGGCTCCCTTGCAATCATTAGCATTAAAACTTGCGTCTATCTATCTTAGTAGTACGATAGTACTCATCCTTAGCCATATACATCTGCTTATCAGCTGCCTGTATCAGTTCACTACAGCTATAACCCTTATGCTCCTCCAACAAGGCATAGCCCACTGAAAGTGCCAGGCTGTCCACCAGACTTCCCGTCCAGTTTTTAGTCAGCTTTTCTATATCCTGAACACATTTAACAGATTCCTTCTTGCTCACACTCGCCAGTACTATGAACTCATCGCCACCGGTTCTGTAGCAGGAACCTACTTCGTCAAATACATTTTTAATGCACGCAGCCGCTCCACAGATCAGCTCATCTCCCGCCTCATGTCCAAGTGTATCATTAACTCTTTTTAGTCCATTGATATCTATTGAAAATGCAACCAGTGATTCAGGCATATCTGTTGTATATTTATCCAGTGCATTATTATATGCATAACGACTTAGAAGTCCCGTCAGTGCATCTGTCTTTATCTGTATCCTCTGCTCCAGCAGCTCATCATCTTTTTTCTGCAGACTGTATTCAGTTGAATGTATGAACATGAGCGTTGCACCGATAGCCATTGCCAAATACGCTGTACGGACATCTTCTCCAAGACCTTCCTGCATAATAATTCCAACAAACATAAATACCATGACCAGATATATCGACAGTCTGTTCTGCTTTCTAAAATTCTTTCCATAATTCAAAAACAGAATAATAATCAGAAGTAAAACTATAACGTATACTCCAATATAAATATTATAAAGAGAGCCATGATGATAATAATGCCTATCATCAACTACAGTCATCCATCCTGTGAAAAATGAAACTAATTGGAACAATGTATTGAATAAAATCACCACATTCAAAATCTTGGTCCACACATTTCTTAGTCTCATCTGTCCCACCAACGCTGCGCCGGCTATAGGTGTTAAGATATAGTCGATACATTTGACGATTCTAAGGCAGACTGCAGGGATGCCTGTGATTCCACTGATATACACGCCTACCCATTCAGCCAGGGAGGCAGTAAAAATCAGCACATATGTTATATAAAATATTTTCCGTTTTCTAGTGCTTATCCTGTCATTCTCGTAAACAAGTGTACAAAGAATGAGAAGAGTAAGCCATACTATCACTGATATAGCAGTATAATACTTCAGCATCTCTTAATCTCCTGATTGGTTACTACTCCTGTACAAGCCTTAACGCGCGTATATACACGATTGCAGGGTAATTATACCACCAACACCCTTCTTATGACAATCATTTAAAAAAACTTGTATAGTTGAAATTATTTCATGTTGACATGTATATGTAAATATTATACATTGTATATATTCGATATACACAATATACAAGCTGAGGTATATGATATGAGTAATGTAAATGAATATGAAAATGCAATAGAAATTCGGTAAGAACTGCTAGGAGCATATTCCTTGAAAGAAATGCGATTACGCTTCAGCAGTTCTTTTAATATTCGGTTTTCTTCCCGTAAGTCAGCAAGCTGCTGTCTGAGTTCGTCTATTCCTTCCATTCTAATACCTCACTTTTTGATATGGCTTTCATATATCCAACAGAACACCTCATATACTCCATACTCTCCCAGTTCATTATATATACTTTTCATGTTACTTTAATAAGCCTATTACAACTTCTCCTTACCTGATTTTGAAGTACTTTTTTGAGCTCGTGATACACCATTTGTTAATAATAAATATGAATAGTTCATTTCTATATAATGATACATTATTATCACTGTTTTTTTCATACGATTATGCCCCGGCTTAGTGGTAGCTTACAATCTGTAGCCCCTGCGCTCGTGTAGCATAAGCTTTAGCTTACCTTTTTCTCGGTCTGACCCGAAAGGCTTTCATTTTGTCATAATCTATAATTACAAATCTATAACAATTTCCTCACTGACAAACCCTGCTTACCTGATGCCCCATACGAAAACGATACTATCTTCATAAAATATGGGCACTCTACTTCGCCATCCTTATCAAGCGCATTTAAATCCACCATATAATCTGTCACATATTCTTAACCTAACCACATTGGTTAAGATGTGGTTAAGTTATTTTCTTACGAAAAATATTTCTGATTTTTACTTGATGGCTTTTCCGGTATAGTCATCTTTAACACACCATTTTTCAGCATAGGTGTTAAATACTTTCTTCTAAAACTTGTCCTGCTATCAAAATCAAATTCATCCATTATTTCTTGGACCGACTTCGGGTCTTTACAAAAATCAATAATCAGCTTATTCACATCCTGACCATTTTGGTTAGGATGATGGTCAGGATGTTGACCATCATCTCTTAACAACCCCAAATACCTATCACAAGCCTTGCAAAGAACCATAATTCCAGCCTCATTAATCTCGTATTCCGGCAATGGTCCATCATACAACGCACAAGCTTCCCTAATCTTCTCAAATCCTCTTCCCCAAGCTTCAATCATACCGCTTTTGAAAAAGACATTTGCCAATTTCGGATTAAAAGGCTTTGATGAATGTTTCATAAACAATTTGTCAGTAGAATCCAGATTTGGAGGCATCTCACCATCGTTCCAAATATAAATCTTATCCTCGTAAACGCTAATCTGGATTGGATTATAGCTACTGTAATCCTTATGAACAATGGCATTCAACAAAATCTCACGGAATGCGTCCTTGTGGAACATAAATTGCTCAATTCTCTGGACTCCCTCATAATCAATCAAGGCCTTCATATATTTTGTATAAACTAAATCAACGGTCTTATCTACCTGCTCTATCAAAGGCCCGTGCACCTCATCCTGATACACCAAATCGGAATCCGATTTTCCAAAATATCCGATTTTGATATAAGAACCTGTTACCCACTTCTCTGGATCTTTATAAAATGCAAGCATTGCTGCTCTTATCAAATATCCATCTTCATCAATTAGGTGCAGGTTATCCATCAAGATAGTATCTTCCACACTGACTTCTTCCTTCGTAAGCCTTCCTCTTTTCACTGCCTTATCTTTAAATAACTGTATTGCATCCTGCTTTAAGTCAGATACTGACAGTTTTGGCAGAGGCACACCATCCCATGTTCTTCCCTGCGTTTTTAACAAAGCTCTTTCCAATTCCTTTCCGGTAATCTCACGCATGGTACTTCCAGAACGATAATAATATTTCCCACGAAAACTTATTAAAGATGGATATTTATCAACAATTATCTGCAGATACTCAAGTTCGCCTTTATATAACAAATTCACATCTGCAATGATTCCCATTGTGTCTGTAATTTTATTAGGAATTCGCTCTAATAAATCTCTTGCATTATCAATACCTACAACATTACCATCGTCATCCGTACCTATGTATATTGTTCCACCATAAGCATTGGCATATCCACAAATCCATTTTAAATACTCATCTTGCCATGATTCCTTCCACTCTATGGATTGATGTTCTTTTTCTTTCATATATGCACCAACTTTCTTTATTTCTAAAGCATTTTACCAGTTATCATTATTTTCAACTTTTACTGACACCTTGACCAATTTATTTCGTTCTTTAATCCAAATAAATATTTTTACAGCTATGGCAACCACCATAATACTGCACATGCCAATAGTGACTTGTATTTTATGTGCCATAACAAATTTACCAGTCCAAATCACTCCATATGTAATAGCCCACATAACGATAAAATAAATAGTTCGAATAATCCAGTGAAAAAATGATCCTGCTGCTCTCCCTGAAATAAAATCCCCATGATATAAACTTCCAACTTTATCATACGCAATCAAATATGCAATATATCCGATTACTCCTAATATAATCCATTCATAATACCAATCAATCGGTAATCCCAATGGTTCTGTAGCTAAATCAAATATAAATTTAAACATTTAACTCCTTTCTTTGTCCACTTCCGTAAAGAAGTACTCCAACGTCTCTACAAACATATCAGCATCAAATAATTCTTTAATCTGTTCCCTATTCATCCAAGCAGCCTGTGCAACTTCATCTGTTGTGGCATTGCCCAAATCAACCTCTCCGTCATATTCAAACAACCAAACGTCCATAATATCATTAAAGATTTTTCCCTAAATGATTTTTCGTATCTTTGTAAAAAGCACTTGTCCATTTTCCGGCATCAAATCAACGCCAACCTCTTCCTTTGCCTCTCGAATTGCTCCTAATTGCTTCCACAAAATTCGCTTCATCAAGCATTCCCACGGTTGTAAATCTGTTTCCTTTCTACTCACTGTGCCAACTCCATTTCTACTTGCTTTTTTACAAATCCCTTTTTTCGTTTTTAACAATCATGCGACTTCAGGCACGCTAGAAAACTAAAAGTTATCCACCATAATAATATGTTGTACCTGTCACACCATCAAGAGCACCTGATTTTAATAAGCAAACCATATATCCTTCATCACCCCATTTTTCTCTATCCTTATGATATATTCCGGCAAAACAGTACATGTCTCACTTCAAAAGCTTTTTTATTTCCTTCTCATTCTGCTTTGTAAAGTCAGAAAGTTCATAAGAACGTATTCGTTCCTTAACCATATTCGGAACAACAAATCCGTTTTTTACAAGTGTCGCAAGTCGATTGATGACAGTCTTATTTGTAACCTTAAGCTCTTTACTGACTTCAATAGGCGTGAATTCTCTTTTATAATTCTTTATGAGAAGCAAGAGTAATGCTTTCTCTTTACCTTTCAGATACGATAGGCTTCCTTCCAATTCTTCACCATTTGAACTCTCCGATAATTCACATACCTTATTTGAATACAGCAAAACCATGCGAAGAAAATAATTGATCCAAATCTCCGGGTGAGGTGGATTATCTCGTCCTGAATAATACAGCGCAGGAAGTCCCATCTGGATGGATTCATAATATTCATCAATATCATACGCAAAATACTCTTCTAATGAGCCAATTCCGTTAAAACCATATCCATTAATATCTAAAATATAACCTGAGAGCAACCTCGCTGTTCGCCCATTTCCATCTTCAAACGGATGAATAGTTACAAGCTGATAATGAACTACAGCTGCGACTATGAGCGGATGATCATCTGTTGTATTCACGTATTCTACCAATTCATCCAACAAATCCGGTATATCAATATATTCTGGTGGAATGTACTCAGGATTTCCGGTTTGAGAATCATATACCGCAAATAACACTCCGGGCGGCATTGGTCCTCGAAGTCCTATTTTTTCTTTTGAAGCTCCCTTTTCAACATACTTCTGTACATCTAATATCAGTTTCTTGGAAAACTGCTCTTTCTTAGCCGCCTTCTCTTCCAGATAATTTAACGCAAGGAAATAGTTACGCACCTCCTGCTCTGGTTTAAGATAATGCTTTCGTTCATCACTATCTATAACCTCATCTACCTGCTGCTCTGATAAAGGATTCCCCTCAATTTTAGTAGATGCATAGGAACTTTTCTTTTTTGAATTTTTTCGTAGCTTACTTGCTACAGCAACAGGCAATGAAACCTCTGAAACTTTATACCTGTTTTTATCAATCTCCGTAATATACTTTAATATCTCATTTGACAAAATAGTTTTGATCATAAAAAATACCCTCCTGACACATATATTATATCACGAGCGCGCTAATTATTACATTATAATTACACTATTTTTTCACTATTTTACATTATCCTTTCTACTACAATCTACAGGATATGGATCCTCTTTCATATCATCAAGAAAACCCTTTAACCATAATGCAATTTCATCAAGATTCCATCGAGTTGTTAAGGATCTACCCTCTTTCTCAAATTCTAAGAAGTTGCAATTATTCATGTACATAGCTATTTCTGTATCCCTTGTTTCCTCAAAAAACTGTATTCAATTGCAAAAAAATTTTTATCGCCAATTATACTCATTATCTTCGTCCTTTCTTACCTTTTCTTTCCTTGTAGATAATAATCAATCCACATTAATTCACCACTTATATTCAGGCGATACAGTAAAATTGAATTTCTTAGACTCCAGCTCTTTTTTTACTAAACTGATATCAGCAGCTGGCATAGGATAAAGCTCAAAGCCCTGATTTTCAACCATATTTATTGCTTGTTCCTTATCACATCGACATAATTGTGCCGCTAATTCAGCCTTTTCTTCC
>JAEEJA010000004.1 GCA_016281605.1 Lachnospiraceae bacterium | reverse complement strand
CAGTGGTAGTCAGCTGTATCTATATAATAAAAATCCAGCCTGTTTTCTTTCATTATGTTTCTTAATTCAGCGATTTTTTCGTTTATTGTCATGTTTTTTTCTTTCCTGATCTTTTTATTAGATAATTCTTGTGCTAAATTAGAGATAATAATCCCATCTCTAATAAAATCAAAGGTGTGGGTGGTATTGTCAAGCTGACTTATCACTTTAGTTGTCTAGGCAGCTTCCGAGAGCACATTTTGATAAATACTGTTTTTACTTTTTAAGTAAATCGGAGATTATTGCGAATTGCTCTAAGGAAAGAGCTTCTCCTCTTATTCTCTCATCTAATCCCATTTTACTAAGAGCTTCTTTTACAGTGTCTTTGGAAACTGATAACTTAGCTGCATTTCCAAGTGCATTCACGAGGGTTTTTCTTCTCTGATTAAATGCCGCTCTAATCACGTCGAACATATATTTTTCATCATTTACTTTTATCGGTTTTTCGTGTAGATATGTAAGTTTTATTACTTCCGAGCTCACACCGGGGCGTGGCATGAAACAGTTAGGTGGTACAACAGCCACTATCTCAGGCTGGGAATAATACTGGACAGCAAGTGAAAGGGCTCCATAGTCCTTTCCACCCGGTTCTGCCCTCATTCTGTCTGCAACCTCCTTTTGAATCATAATAGTAATACTTTCCAGTGGTGCCCCGGATTCAAAAAGTCCCATGACTATTGGTGTTGTTATGTAGTAAGGGAGATTAGCAACTACCTTTACCGGCTTTCCATCATTGTACTTATTTGCAATTTCATTGAAGTCCATTTTTAAGATATCGTTATTAATAACCGTTACATTATCATATTCTGCAAGTGTTTCTGCCAACACCGGGATCAGCCTGTCATCTATTTCAACAGCCAGTACCTTTCCTGCTGCCTCACATAAAAATTGAGTCATGGTTCCAATACCCGGTCCAATTTCCAGGACAAGATCATCCTTTGTTATCCCAGCTGAACCAATTATCTTATCCAAAACATGAGAATCTATAAGAAAATTCTGTCCGTATTTTTTTTGAAAATGAAAGTTGTATTTTTTAAGAATTCCTGCTGTAACTACAGGATTTATAAGCTTTTCCACTTACTATTTCCTCCATATTACTCACTTTACTTCTCCTTAATTTTAAGCAGAATCATATCATAAATGTGTCAAATATAAAAATCTTGCCAGTTTTTAGATCATTTGATTATTCCTATCTTAAGCTTTGCGCGAAGAATTCTAAGCACCGCCTCATTTATATAATTTTCTTGAATTCTTCCTTTTTTTATAGCTTCTATCAGTGCATTTTTACTTCCCATGCTCTCAGTCACACATACCATGTCTGCACCTGCAAGAACCGCACGAATCACCGCCTCATTGGTGCTTCCGACAAAATCTTTTATTCCTTCCATATCCATACCGTCAGTTACGATAATTCCGTCATATCCCATATCTTCTCTTAGGTACTCCATTACTTTTGGTGATATGGATGCAGGTTGATTCTTATCAAATGCTTCGACTATATTATGACCTACCATTATCATCTTTACATCTGTATCAATTCCTGCCTGGAACGGCTTTAAATCTCGGTTTTCAAAGGTCTTTAGGGATCTTTTATCCCTTATAATATTTGTATGAGTGTCTCCATTTCCGCCGTAACCCGGAAAATGCTTTAGAGTAGATATAACTCCTTTATTGTTATTTTGATTTACTGTAATCCTAATAAACTTAGAGGTTTTATTTGCATTGGTTGAAAATGAGCGTGCGTACATAAAGTCAGATGCTGAATATACTACATCTGCCACCGGTGCAAGATTTGTATTGATGCCTAATTTCTTTAAAAATACAGCTTTTTCTCTTGCTTCTTTTTTTACATTTTTAAAGCCACCTGCTTGGTATACTTTTCTGGGCGATAAAAACTTTGAACTTCTAAATGCTGTGTAAGCCGAAGCTCTGGCAACTGTTTCTCCCTCTTCATCTGTTGCTATTATTGTTTTTATTTTGGATACTTTTTGTAGTTTTTTCATTCTTGCCTTGAACAGTGTCGGATTTGAATTCTGGAAGCTGTCAGCAAAAAGGACTAGTCCTCCGTACTGATCCTTTTTCTGGCTGTCTTCTCCATAACCTGCGGAAATTGCTACCAGAAGCATCTGTGCCGCTTTTTGAGACAAACTCATACCTGAAAGTATTTCGTTTGCTCTTTTATCTATCTCATAATCTGAGTAAGGAGTCTTTTGTGTTGTAGTTGAATTAATATTTGATGTGAGATTTTTTGATATGCTTTCTGTATTTACTTCAGTTGTTTTTGATTCTGTGCTTGAATGATTTTTTTCTGTTGCTTCTGTACTTACACCTAATTCACTCTTAGTTGATTTATGTTGTATGGTTTCCATGCTGCATCCCTGAAGTATCATGCATAAGGCTATAAGTATACATATTTGAACTTTATTTCTTTTCACGTTTCTTTCCCTCCCGATAATAATCTAATGTAGCAGTCTTATAATAATTACACTAATTTTTTGAAACACTTATCTTAATATCATACTTTATTATATCGCTATTATCAAGTGCTTCGGTATTTTTTCTCATATTTTCTTACGGACCCGAATTTTTCACGATTTTAGTTAAACTACCTGGCTGTGGGGCGGAAATCAAATCTTCAGAACCATCCCTTTTAAGATTTTTTTCAATTTAAGAGGGTTCTCTCCCCAAGAATTACCTTGCGGACCCGAATTTTTCACGATTTTAGTTAAACTACCTGGCTGTGGGACGGAAATCAAATCTTCAGAACCATCCCTTTTAAGATTTTTTTCAATTTGGGATGGTTCTCTCCCGCCTGAGGTTACCACAGAACCATCCTTTTTAAATTTTTTTTCAATTTAAGAGGGTCCACTCTCCAAGAATTACCTTGCGAACCCGAATTTTTCACGATTTTAGTTAAACTACCTGGCTGTGGGACGGAAATCAAATCTTCAGAACCATCCCTTTTGAGATTTTCTTTAATTTGGGATGGTCCTCTCCCGCCTGAGTCTCTCTCAGAACCATCCCTTTTAAGATTTTCTTCAATTTGGGATGGTCCTCTCCCGCCTGAGTCTCTCACAGAACCATCCTTTTTAAAATTTTTTTCAATTTAAGAGGGTTCTCTCCTGCCTGAGTTTCTCTCAGAACCATCCCTTTTAAGATTTTCTTCAATTTGGGATGGTCCTCTCCCGCCTGAGTCTCTCACAGAACCATCCTTTTTAAAATTTTTTTCAATTTAAGAGGGTCCACTCCCCTTCAGGCCCACAAACCATCCATCACCAGAAACCCTCCATCACCGCAAACCACCCATCACAGTAAACTAACCGGCTATTGAATAACCGAGGATTCTAGATCATATATCAAAAAAACCGGGTACTCATCAGTTGTCCTGACAAATACCCGGTTTACTTAAATTACATTGCGAATTGTTCATGTTTAGAATCTATACTAAACTTCAATTAAAACTCATAATCGATCAAAACTCATTCGCTTATGAATCAAATTTTCATGCTCGCTTATGAATCAAATTATACAAGCTCGATCATAACCTGCATAGCAGCGTCGCCCTTACGAGGTCCGATTTTGATGATACGTGTGTAACCGCCGTTACCGTTACGCTCAGCATACTTTGGTCCGAGCTCATCAAGTACGATGTTACTTACATTGATTCTCTTTGTGTTCTTACGACGTCCAACGATTTCCTCAGGAACCTCTGTTACTGAGTAGAGAACCTTGTTCATCTTTCTTCTTGCATGAAGACGAGAAGGTGAATCCTTCTTGAATTCCTTCTTTACTTCATCATATACTGTATATCTCTTGCCATCTTTTACTTCTTTTATTCTCTTGCCGTTAGCATCAAGACGTGGAACCTTTACAGTCTTAGTTTCCATCTCGTAGTTGTTGCACTCTTTAACACCAAGTGCTATGATGCCTTCTGCTATTCTACGAATCTCTTTTGCCTTAGCTTCAGTAGTTACGATACTTCCATGATAAAGAAGATTTGTAACCTGATTGCGAAGTAAAGCTTTTCTCTGGCTTGAAGTTCTGCTAAGTTTTCTATAGCCTGACATATCTTTGCCTCCTCTTTCAATATAGGTTTATTACATTATTGTCCTTCACCTGTGCTCAGTGAAAGGCCCATTTCTTTAAGTTTAGAAAGTACTTCATCCAAGGACTTCTTTCCAAGGTTTCTAACCTTCATCATGTCCTCAGGTGTCTTATTAATAAGTTCCTGAACTGTATTAATACCAGCTCTCTTTAAGCAGTTGAATGAACGAACTGATAATTCAAGTTCATCTATGCTCATCTCAAGCTTCTTCTCGGAAGTGTCTTCCTCTTCCTGCTTGATAACAACGATGTTCTTAGCAACCTCTGAAAGATCAATAAATGACTTAAGATGGTCACTTAAAACTCTTGCTGAAACGCTTATAGCGTCAACCGGTTCAATAGTTGCATTGGTATAAACTTCTATAGTAAGCTTATCATAATCTGTAATCTGTCCTACACGAGTATCTTCCACCTTAATGTTGACCCTCTCTATAGGTGTAAACATTGAATCTATGGATATGACATTAATTGGAAGGTCATCACGCTTATTCTTATCAGCACTTACATAACCACGTCCGTTTACTATAGTAAGTTCTATATATAACCTACAATCCGGACCACCACTCAATGTAGCTATTACCTGATCAGGATTCATTACTTCAATATCAGGATCAACTTGGATATCTCTTGCTGTTACCACACCTTCACCATAAGCCTCGATAATAGCGCTCTTAGGTGCATCATCACTTCCGTGGTTCTTTAAAGCAAGATTCTTGATATTCATGATTATCTCAGTTACATCTTCCTTAACTCCCGGTATAGGACTGAACTCATGTACAACGCCTTCGATTGTTACATGACTTACTGCAGTTCCGGGTAATGATGAAAGCATAACTCTTCTGAGAGAATTACCAAGGGTGTTTCCATAGCCTCTTTCAAGTGGTTCTATTACAAAACGACCATATCTTTTATCTTCTGATATTTCATCAATCTTAATATTTGGTTCTTTAAAATCAAGCACGATTTTGCCCCCCTCCGTATTAGGTATTACTTAGAATACAACTCGACGATCAACACTTCGTTTACAGGAACATCGATCTGCTCTCTTGTTGGAGCCTCCTTAATCACACCTGAGAAATTCTCATGGTCTGCTTCAAGCCAATCAGGAACGATTCTTGCATCAGTTACTTCAAGGATGTCCTTGTATCTCTGATAACCTTTAACCTTTTCCTTGATTTCAATCTTATCACCAGGCTTAACTGTGTATGAAGGTATATTAACCATCTTTCCGTTTACAAGAACGTGCTTATGACCAACTATCTGTCTAGCTTCCTTTCTTGTACGTCCATAACCAAGTCTGAAAATAACATTGTCAAGTCTGAGCTCTAAGAGAATGATGAGGTTTTCACCGACTGTACCATACTTAGCTTTCTCTGCCTTCTTGAAATAATTTCTGAAAGGCTTCTCTAAAACTCCATATATAAATTTTGCCTTCTGCTTTTCTTTGAGCTGAAGACCATATTCGCTCTGCTTACGTCCTACTCTGGGATGTCTGTTAGACTTCTTGTCTATTCCTAAGAATCCCGGCTCAATTCCGAGAGACCTGCATCTCTTAAGTACAGGTGTCATATCTCTAGCCATTTTATTATCTCCTTTTATATTATATATGTTTTACTTATTGCTATGTTACCAATATCCGCAATCAATCAGACTCTACGTCTCTTAGGTGGACGGCATCCGTTATGAGGAACCGGAGTTACGTCTCTGATACTAACTACGTTGATTCCTGATGCCTGAAGAGCACGGATTGCAGCTTCACGTCCTGAACCAGGACCCTTTACAAATACATCTACACTCTTTAGTCCGTGTGGAAGAGCAGCCTTTGCAGCTGTCTCTGCTGCCATCTGTGCAGCATATGGTGTAGACTTCTTGGATCCTCTAAATCCAAGTCCGCCGGCACTTGCCCAGCTTATTGCATTACCCTGTGAGTCTGTAAGGGTAACTATAGTATTATTAAAAGAAGACTGAATATGAGCCTGTCCATGATCGACGTTCTTCTTGACACGCTTCTTTGAGGTCTTCCTGCTTGTTGTTGCTTTAGCCATTGTCAAACCCTCCTAAATAGATTTGTACATATTATATTAAATTACTTCTTCTTATTTGCTACAGTACGCTTTGGACCCTTTCTGGTACGAGCGTTTGTCTTTGTCTTCTGACCACGGACCGGAAGTCCCTTTCTGTGACGGATACCTCTATAGCATCCGATTTCCTGAAGTCTCTTAATGTTCATAGCTACTTCTCTACGAAGATCACCTTCTACTGCAACTTCAAGCTTTTCAATAGCATCACGGATTGCAGCAACTTCTTCGTCAGATAAGTCTTTAACACGAGTATCAGGATTAACCTTAGCTTCTTCTAAAATGCGGTTGGATGTTACTCTTCCTATACCATAAATATAGGTAAGTCCGATCTCAACACGCTTTTCTCTTGGTAAATCAACACCACTAATACGTGCCATCTTTAGTTTTCCTCCATAAAAATTTAAATAATGTGATTAAATGCAGATTACTCTGCCAGCCGCTTTAAATTGTAGCAGTTACCATATACTTTTTAGTACATTGCGAATGGCTGTGCTTATGCACTTGGGATACCCTCCCTTTGCCTGTACATATATGTGTGCCCATCAGCACCTAAAACCACCGTTCCTTTAGACTATGACGGAGTCCTAAGGTCCAAAGACGGTTAATCAGACCGTCTCACAATATCATGATGATCATGCATATAATATGCATTCGCAAAAGTCATCATAACTACAGAAAGCTAGATATATTAATTGCCGGAGTTTATATCGGTCTTTTTGCCCGATATTCTCAAAATGGCACCTTATTATCCCTGTCTCTGTTTGTGTCTTGGATTTTCACAGATAATTCTGATCTTTCCCTTTCTCTTAATGACTTTACACTTCTCGCAAATAGGTTTTACTGAAGATCTTACTTTCACGTCAGCAACCTCCTTTCAAAAAAGTCCGACGATAATGATACCACAAATATTAGTTCTTTGCAAGAAAAATTTTACTTATTTTCGTACATATTTTTGTGTTTCACTTCATCAAATCCGAGATAAAAAACGGGGTTATCGACCCCGTTTTTTTCATAAATCATGATTCAACAACTTTTATACCATGTTTTTTAGCTCCAAATATCCACAGTCATAAATGTATCGCCGGAATAAGCAAAACCACTTAAGATACATGTATCTGTTGTTGTGAGTATCACTCTTGTATTATCAACATCTGAAGTGTTGTCATAGATAAATGATTTCAGCTGATCGAAGGCATCTGCACTCTTCTGTCCGAAAAGCTCCGCACAGTGCATAAGCGAGTACTCTGTTCCTTTTTCAATTCTGTCTGTCATGTTTTTATCAGCTGCGGCAACTCCTGATTTTGCCATCTCTGCAGCCCTCGCCTGTGCAAAGTCTGTGTTGATTTGCTGATCGTTAAGTCCTACAGCATAGGCATCTGTACTTCCTATCTTAAGTGGACTTCTGCCTCTGAATACTCTATAGGCATTTACTAACTCCGATATTTCCATATTAATACCGTAATTTACATATACACCGCCACTCTCAGTACATGTTGAGGTGTAAGGTGATTGATTCTTAAACATTACGCTATCAGAGTAATCCGATGGATAAACCTGTAATCCGAATACAGTGTCTGTACCCTTCTCAGAACTGTTTGCTATAGTATCAGCGTACACAACTACTGTATAGTTGTTTCCACCGTAGCTTAAACTGCCCTTGTAACCTCTGGCGTTAGTGTTGTAACTAAGACCTGAAAGTCCGTCCTTAGACATGCCTCCGTACGCTATGCTGTCAAATGCAAAGTAAGCATTTACGGTTGCAAATCCGATAACTGCTCCATCTTTTACATATACCTGTCTGTAATTTGCGTAATCATTTCCCGGATTGTAAACATATATATCAAAGCCCTGAACTGCTTTATCTATACGTGTCGGTGTGCCAAGTTTTCCCTTCATGGTATCAACAAAATCTCCTAAAGTAACAGCCTTTGAGCTACCAACCTGAAGAGTTGCACTGGCGGCGACCGAAGGATTGGTCTTATCCGACGCACCCTGATCTGCAGGAGATGTAGGGAACGGGGTAGCGCTGGTTCCCGGATCTGAACCTGCTGCGCTTATAACCGCCAGTGTATTGGGAATAGCTGCGTATCCGTACTTAGAATTATCGGTATTCTTGATACGAACGAAAATCATACAGCCATCCTCGTACTTTGGAAGTGAAAATGCACCGCTGTACTTAGCAAATCCTTTGCTGTAGCTATCTGCCTCCGGCACTGCATCCAATTCCTTCTTAGTGAAGCTTCTCTTTGCCTCCAAATCAGCTTCGGATGTCTTTAAATTAGTATAACTAATGATATAAATAAAAACATTTGCGTCTGATATGCTTGGATTGATGGTAATGGTGTCATCTACCGTACATCCAAAAGTCGTACCAAGCTCTGAGTATTTGGCATTGAGAAGCTCTACTCCAAGCTCAGACGAATCAAAGCTTTCAGTTGCTGCCTTTTTATTCTTTGTTATCTTAAATGTAGCTGTTATCTTCTTATCATAGGTAAGGTTTTTTACAGCCGGTACCGGAGTAGCCGATGAACTCGGAACGTACTCCTTCTGCGGATTCGAAGAAGGCTCAGGTGTTGGGCTTGTTCCGGGCTTATCAGTTGAAGATGATCCTGAGTCACCCTTTACTGTTACTATACAGTTGAACCTACGTCCTCTGTAGCGACCTGTGATCTTTGCCTTTCCGGCGCTCTTTCCTCGTACCACGCCTCTCTTTCCAACTATGGCTACCTTCTTATTAGAAGTAGTAAATTTTACTTTTGCAAGTCTGCAATTCTTAACCTTAAGCTTAACCTTGCCCCCAACCTTTACGCTAACTTTTTTCTTAGCAAATCTAGGTGCTCTGGCTGCGCCGGCACCCACCTCGGGAATCACTCCCGAGGCAAATATAAGTGCCAATGCCAGTAGAAAGCTTAATAATTTCTTTGTTCCGTTATTCATGCTTTCCTCCGTTTTTTTAATAAAAATCATTTAATATTCGACTCTTTATTATGGTCCAACTATCAGTACACCAAAGCTTGCAACTCCGTTCTTAGCTCCGGTAACCTTTGAGTTGTATGAATATCCTACAGAGATTCCACCATACTGTACAGAGCCTTCTGCTTCATTCATATGCTTATCATCAACTATCATGTCTATAAATCCGCAATCTTCATTGAGAAGCATTGCAACCGCTCCAACCGGTGATGCACCGATTACATCACCCTGAGCAAGGCATGCACTGAATCCGGCATCATAGCCAACTGCATCCTTCACCGTATCAAGTGTAATCTCTGATGTTGTATCAGTATTTGTAGATGCAAACTTATCTGTTACAGGCTGTATAAGATCTGTACTTAAGCCATACGTATATGGACTTCCACCAACAATTGAATAGTACATCTTCTGATGTCCTCTAAATACTCTGTAGGCATTGATGAGCTCATACATACCCATGCGGATATCGCTTGTATCGTTTGCTGTGTAAACATTGCTGTATGTTGCATGCTTTGTAAGGCCTGCAGCCATTATATCAGGATCAATGTAAGTAGCTGTATCATCTGAAACCGGAGTTACCTGAACTGCAAATACCTTGCTTGAACTTGGGTCTGTCAAAGCGCAAATCCTGTAAGATGTGCCACTTATAGTTACTTCCCTGGTGTAGAGATTATCACTCAATGTAAATCCTTTATTTGTAAGATCTGATACCTTATTTCCTGACTTAACCATTCCTCCAAAGTCGAAGTAGCTTCCTGCCAGTACACCACCGACTACCTTGCCGTCCTTGGTATAAATCTGTGTAAGGTTTGTAAATGTATCGCCAGGATTATAAACATTAACTGTATATCCTGAGATATTTGTATCTGCCCTAAGTGGTGTCCATGTTGTCGGAAGTGAGGAGCCAAGTGTAAATGAAAGTGCTCCGGTATTCATCTGTCCTTCACTCGCTGCAGTTACGGTATTTACTGCCTTTCCTTCGTCTGCAGGTGCTGATGGGTACTCAGCATAATTATCGTATGATATATCCCTTGTAGGAATGTAGTCGTAAACACCTAGAATATTTCCATTACAGAAGAATCCATATGTACTTCCGTCCTCTGAGTAAACCTTTGTGTATATAACATATCCCTTTGTATTATGTGCAAGAGTAAACGGCTCTGTATAATCTGTCCACTTACTGTTAGGCCAACTCTTTACGGCTTTTTCTGATGGACCATACCATGTTTCCATGTCCTCGTCATATGTAACTACAGAATCCGCTTCATCAAGATTTGCGATATAGTACTTCTTTACGCTACCACCTTCAAGATATACCTTATCAGTTCCGCCCGTAAAATTAAAGGTTGTGGAATATACATCATTATATCCATAAATAGAATCATTAACTGCATTAATAAACATTCCAAGTTCCTGAGTATCACTAAATCCATCAGAATCATCGGTTGTTCTATTACTTGTAACTGTCTCCTCTGATTGAACACCATTATTTATAGTATAGTAAGTATTGGTAAACCTATATCTGAATCCTTCATTTGCAGCAGTATCAGGTTCATATGTAGCTGCCGATACGTCCACATCATTTACCTTTACTGTAATGACCTCTGAGAATGACTGGAACTCATTATCTCCTGTTGGATATTCTCCTGAGAATGTAATTCTTGCTGTACCACTTCCTACAGCTGTTATATTAATCTTATTGCCGCTTCTCTTAGCTGTTGCAATTGAAGAGTTACTTGTCTTAAGGCTCATGGAAAGCTCATTGAAGCCGTATGTAGGATTGGTTGATATTGTTACAGAGTCTGTATCTCCAACATCAAGAGTTGTACTTGATTTGCTCAAGCCTATAGAGATGCTCTTTAAGAATGTAACTATAACTGTTGCTGTTGCAAGAGTTGTTCCTGCTGTAGTTCTAAGCTCGACAGCCGCTCCCTTGGTGTTATATCCATTTCCTGTTACATTAACATTAAATCCGTTCTTACTAAGGCTTATGGAGTCGCTTGATGTGTAGAACTTAATATTATCGGCTGTAGTTGCACTTGCAGGTATAAGTCCGGTAGCATCACCTGTGCCTGTAGAGGTTGAAAGTGATGCTGTGAGTGTTGTAGAGCTGTACTTTTCTACACTTACACTTGAACTGCTAAATGTACCTACAATACTGTAAACAGCAATCTTGTGAGTAGCTGACTTTTCGCCGGCTGCTGCTGTTATAGTAACAACACCTTCCTTAAGTCCTGTTACCTTACCGTTACTATCTACGGTTGCTACGCTTTCATTGCTTGAACTCCAAGCTATAGCACCCTTGTAAGCAGAACCATCATCTGTTGTAACTTCAGCTTCAAGACTTATATTTGAGTGAGTAGAACCTGTGTCGTCTGTTATATTAATTGAAGTATCGCCTGACAGCGTAACGCTTGTTACTGATACTGTCTTTTCTGCAAGTGCGGTAAATGTAGCGCTTCCCTCTACTCCTGAGGTGTTGTAAGCTGTTATCTCTACTTCACCCGCACCAACTATTGTTACTTTTCCGTTGTTATCTACTGTTGCTACTGCTTCGTCGCTTGACTTCCACTTAAGTTCCTTATATGTATCAAAAGCATTGGATGGTGCTGTGATAGCACTGAGTGTAAATGGTGTCATGCCAACGTAAATTTCATCTTCAGGAACTCCGGTTACAGCTATTTCATTTACATATCTTGTTATAGATACCGGAATATCCTTTTCTATTGGTGTTCCTCCGTTATATGACAGTGAAACCGTTACCTTTCCACCTGTCTTTGTTACGTCTTCATCATTTATATAGGTAAAGACAATCTCACCGTTTTCTGCATCATACTCAGCCTTGTAAGCATCATCAGCTGTATTGGTTATAGTACAATCAAGGTCAGCAATTGTAAGATCAGCGTCTTCAATATTCGTGATTGAAATTGTTGCTTCTCTGTTATTTCCATTGTCAAGTGCTACTGACTCTGCACTAAAGTCGTATGATGTTAACTTTGGAACTGCCTTCTTTACATTTACTGTAAGTGTTGCCACAGCATACTCTCCGGAAACAGCTTCAGTACTGATTGTAATTACTGCTGTTCCTACTTCCGTAGCTGTTATACTTCCGGATGGGTAGTGGCCTGATGTGATATTCTGTGCTACAGTTGCCGCATCTCCGGATACGCTCCACTTCTCAATCTTAGAGTTCATGGCGTCGGATGGGTCTGCCACTGCATTTACTGTTACCTTTTCACCAACCGGAATATCGAGGGTGTAAATTCCATCGGATACTTTAACCGGTGAATAGTCTCCTGTTGATGAAAGAATTACATTTTCAGCAATCTTGTATACGCTGAATGTTATAGTCTTGCTTGCATTTCCTGCAGTTACTGTAAGTGTTGCCTTTCCTTCACTCAGGTAAGAAACCGTTGCAGAAGTACCCTTGGAATTGTTTGTTGTTACCTTAAGTACATCTGTATTGCTACTTGTCCACTTTATGGTATCGGTAGCTCCTTCATCAATCTCTGCCGTATATACACTTTCACTGTTTATAAATGCGCCGAGACTAGTTTGTGTTTCTACTTCTTCCTTCTCATTGTAAAGAGTGAGACTGTTGGTCGTCTTTGTAATCTTTATGCTACAGCTTGCCTTTATGCTTTCATCTGCCGCAGAAGCCACGGTAATCACTGCATTTCCTGTTTCAACCGGAGTAATCTCTGCACTCAGGGTATCCTCACTTGTTGTTATGCTGACTTTACCTTCTCCGTCGCTTATGCTCCAAACCAAATCTTTATTAGCTGCATTGCTTGGGTTTACTGTTGCTGTAAGTGTCTTTGCCGTGCTGTCTGAGCCTAAGTCAAATGAAAGAGATGTTATATCAAGTGATATACTCTTAACTGCTATAGGCTCTACTGTTATTGAAACTGTCTTAACTATTTCATCTACGGTAACTGTTACTTTTACATCTGTTATCTCTTTTACTTCATTAGCTTCAACTGTTATACTCTTTCCTGTCTCTGCCGAAAGAGTTACTGCATCACTGTCAGATTTCCATGTAACATTCTGGAAACTAGCATTAGCAGGTGTTATATTGCTTACAGAAAGAGTTACAGGGTCGTCATCTGACTGTAACAAAAGCTCTTCTACATTTAGTGTAAAGTCTGTTACAGGATTCTTAACTGCATGTACTGTAAGCTCGTCATAAGCTCCGCCGGCTGCAGTAGCTTTTATCACTGCGCTTCCGGTCTTAAGAGCTGTAATCTTTCCTGTAGTATCTACTGTTACAACACTCTTATCACTTGAAGACCATGTAATGGTTTCATCGGTTAAGAAGTCATATGTTCCACCATTTAGAACAGCCTTTAAGTTGCCGCTCCTTCCATCCATGAGATCACACTCACCACCTATTATCTCAAGGTTTGTAGATGTGATTTCTACTGTTTCTGCATAAATCGGTTTTGATGTAATCGTAAAGCTATAGGTTGCATCGTCTGCCTTTGCGGTAACGGTTGCATTGCCTACATTATTAGCTGTTAAAGTAATCGTTCCATCCTGCTCAGAAACCGAGAAGCACGACTCCTCGTCTGTTACAGTCCACTTAACTTCAGTGTCCGAAGCTTCTTCAGGTAGTATCTCAGCTTCAAATGTTACGGTTTCCTTATGCTTTACTTCATAGGTTTCACCTGCATACTCTCCGTATTCATCGATTACGTTTACGCTTTCAACCTTAAACTTTGTTACAGTTACCGGTATTGAAGCACTTACCTTTCCACATGTTGCCTTGATTGTGGTACTTCCTGCAGCCTCAAGAGTAACCTTGCCTGTCTTACTGTCTACGGTTGCTACTGCAGTATCAGCACTGGTCCATGTTACATTCTTATTGGTTGCATTCGCAGGTAATACTTCTGCGCTAAGCTCATAAGTATCGCCCGGGTTACCTTCAAGAGATTCGTAATCTAAGATAGTTACGCTCTCTGCGGCTATTACGCTCGCACTTACTTCTACGCTTACTTCTGCGTATATCAATTCGTCAACGAAAGCTTTTACACTACATTTTCCGACTGCTACCGCTGTTACAAGTCCCTTATCCGATACAGTCGCAATTGACTCGTCAGATGACTCGAAGGATACTTTATCTACAGCATCTGCCGGTGTTAAGTGATATGCAATCTCTGCTGTATCACCTGTTTTAAGTGAAAGCTCTTCAGGTGTTACACTTATCTCTTCTGCCGGAGGAGCTGCTACTGTCACCTTAAGCTCCTTAGTAACTCCCGATGAAGCTGTTGCGGTCAATGTAACGCTTCCAATCTTTAATGCGGAGATATTTACTAACTCTCCGGATTCTGTAGATGTCTTGGAAAGCTTGATGTAGTCTTCTTCATCTACTGTCCACTTTATACTTCCGTCAGTTGCATCCTCAGGAGTGATGAAGGCTGCTATATTTTTTACATCTCCCTTGATGATTTCGATTGAGCTGATTTCTTCTTCAGCTTCATTCTTAATTGTTACACCTGTAACTTCTATAGGTTTAACATTAAATACAAGCTTGGATGTCTTACCACTGTCGGTAGTAGCTGTTATGGTAAATGAGCCTTCCTTATCTGCTGATAAGGTTATGCCGCTATCATCGCTACTTACGACAGTACATGCATCGCCCTCAGACTTCCATGTGAAGCCCTCTGTACTGTTTGTAGGAGCAATCTGTGTTGAAACTATCACTTGATCGTTGATATTGATATTTCCTACACTTACCTCTCCGTCCTTAGTAAGGGTTACAACATCATGTGAAGTGGTCGTAGCTGTGAAACTTACACCTGTTGCTGATTTAATAACATTTATTTCTACCTTTGCTGTCTTTCCATCTACGGAAGCTGTTACAGTTGCACTTCCTCCCGCCTTAAGAGCAGTTAAAGTCACCTTCTTAGGATCAGTTTCACTTTGCACTATATCTACTACTTCTTCATCCGTAGAACTCCATGTGATATCTGGATTTGTTACGTCCATACCTGCAATTTCTGAAACGATTGCAGCTGTAAGTGATGCAGAAGCGTCTAACTCCATATTAAGCTTGGTATCATTTATAACGCTACCTGTTTCATCACTTATGTTTACATTCTTTACATTTACTTTAGATACTATAACCTTACAGGTAGCGGATACGCTTCCGACTGTTACCTTCACATTTGCGGTTCCTGCTGCTAAGCCCTTAACAGTACCTGAAGTGGTATTGAGATCGATTATACCTGTATCTTCTGTGCTAAACTTAACTGTATCAGTTGTTGCATTCTTATCTGCTGTTGTTATTGAGTAGGTAAGGTCTGCACTCTTTCCTATGTAAATATTGGCATCATTGAGAGTTACTGCTGTTGCAGGGTTAAGCACTGTAATCTTTGCTGTTGCCATCTTTGTGCCGTTAACCTTTGCAATAACATTGGTTGATCCTGCTTTAACACCTGTTATGATACCTGTTATTGAATCGATTGTTGCTATTGATTCATCCTCAACAGACCACTCGATAGTATCTGTTGTTTCTTTATCATTATTCTCCGCAACCTCTGTGTAAGAAACCTTTGCACTTCCTGTTACATTTAAGGTTGTATCCTTTATGGTAATGCTCTTAAGAGGATTCTTCGCTTCGGAAACATTGATCTTACAGTTCGCACTTACTACAGTACCTGCAACATTTCTAAATGATGCTGTAATAGTTGCGCTACCTTCACTAAGTGCTGTCAGTGTTCCACTCTTAACCACTACTATATATGGATCTGAGCTTTCATAAGTTACTGTTGCATTCTTATCTGTTGATTCTTCAGGTCCTATGATGGCACCAATCTTAAATGAATCGCCAACCACAAGGCTCTTACTTGTTTCTGAAAGTGTTAATGTGGTTCCGGATATATAAACATGTACAACTGCAGAGTCACTCTTACCATTACTTGAAGCTACGGTTATTGTTGCATCTCCCGCACCTACAGCTGTTATATTTCCCTTTTGATCTACGGTTACTACGTTCTTATCGGATGATGTCCATGAAAGGGTTGAATCAGTAGCGTTGGAAGGAAGTACCTGTGCTCCGATATCCCCAATTCTGAGGGTTTCATCTTCGTCTATTATGAGTGTCTTTTCTTTATCTGCTTCATCTATGGTTACTGAAGAAACAGGAACAACTACCTTAACAGTGTAAACTGCACTCTTACCGTTAGCTGTGGTTGCTGTAACCTTTGCAGTTGCTGTAGTTTCCTTTGCTGCCTTAACCAATGCTGTTCCGTCTTCATTTTTTATTACCGTTATTATCTCTTCATCAGATGACTTCCATGTTACGGTCTTATCTGTTGTATTCTCAGGAAGTATGGTTGCTGAAAGTGTTATACCTTCTCCGCCGTACTGAAGTGTAGCACTTGTTGTATCTGATGTAATTGTTATACTTTCTGCTTCGACTATAGCTTCATTTACCTTAATATCCACAGTACGTGACAAACCATTGATAGATGCGGTAATTACAGCTGTTCCGGCGCTTATACCTGTTACGATACCATCGCTTGAAACCTTTGCTATCTTTTCATCTGAAGATGACCAGGTGATAGTATCGGTAGTATCCTCAGGTGTTACAGAGTACTTGAGCTGTATGCTCTCGCCCATGTCTATACCATCATCTTCATTTGGAAATGTAACACTTATATCCTTAGCTTTTATCTCCTGCTTAGAAACTGTGATGTTACATGTAGCTTTTAAGTTATTCTTTGTAGTTGCTGTAATAACCGTACTACCTTCTGCTACAGCATTTACTGTTCCATCCTGGCTTACGGTTGCAATCTTTTTTTCACCTGAAGTCCATGTAATATCTTTGTATGTAGCATTCTCAGGAAGTACAGTCGCACTTAAGCTTCCCTTCTTTCCTACAATAAGAGTGAGTGAGTTAGCGTTAAGTGTTACGGATGAAGCCACTACCTCCATAACGTTTACTGTTCCTGTTACACTCTTACCGTTTGCGGTTGTTGCTATAATTCCTGTTGTTCCCGGCTTAATACCTGTTACAACACCTGTTACTGAATTAACAGATGCAATCTCAGGATTCTCACTGGTCCATGTAACAGTCCTATCGGTGGCATCTTCAGGGTAAACAGTTGCTTTCATGGTCACCTGATCTCCGGCATACACAGATGTGTAGTAGCTATCTCCATCAAGAACTATCCAACCGGCTTCGACTATCTCCTCTGATGAGATTGAAAGTCCGTCTGTGCTTATATAACGATACTTACTGTTGTCCTTTGTATTTGTAAGTTTTGCATAAACTACGGAATTTTTCTTTGTCAGTGTAAATGGACCTGAGTAGCTTGTAAATCCTGTACTTCTTTCTTCAAGCTCTTCTACAGTAAGTCCTGTAGTAGCATCTGTACTCTGGAATTCCTGTACATAATAAGTAATATCTACTTCATCTTCTGTGAGATTTGTGGATTCAATAGTTACCTGATCCTCTTTTGTGAATCCAAATATAAATTCAATTGTTGTTGCAAGTACATCCCAGAAGTTACTATCCTCTGTACCAACACTGATTCTACCCTCAGGAACAGTTGCCTCAGGCGTGGGTTCAACAGTAGGATCTGTACTTGGACTGGTGGATGGATCCGTACTTGGATCTGTACTTGGATCTGTACTTGGGTCCGTGCTTGGATCTGTGCTTGGGTCTGTGCTTGGGTCCGTACTTGGATCTGTACTTGGGTCTGTGCTTGGGTCCGTACTTGGATCTGTGCTTGGGTCCGTACTTGGATCTGTACTTGGGTCTGTGCTTGGGTCCGTACTTGGATCTGTACTTGGGTCTGTGCTTGGGTCCGTACTTGGATCTGTACTTGGGTCTGTGCTTGGGTCCGTACTTGGATCTGT
>JAEEJA010000021.1 GCA_016281605.1 Lachnospiraceae bacterium | reverse complement strand
CAATTATCAAAATTCAGTAGATGATTTCAGAATAAAATACACCTTGGTTATTCCAGAGGTTTCAGCTTCAAACTACCAGTTATCTGAAGAGGAACGGATGTTTCTTAAATAATTGAATGATGCGTATACTGATATTGAAAGATTGACCTGTCAAGCTGGTGGATATGATTATACAATTGCTATTAGTAGCGGCATAATTGCTGGACTTATAGATTCATTCTTTGTTGGTGAGTGGGATTTTATAAATGCAAAGAAGCCATCTAATATCGAAATAAATAACAAAATACTCAATTTTGCAAAAAGGATCCTCGCTATATACCATGGTGCGAGGGTGTGGGAAAAACAGCCGGATGGAAACGGAGAAATCCGTATAGGTTGGCATTTGCTGTTGAGTTCCTTGAAGAAAAACATGTTTTGCCTGATGATAATGATTTGAAATTTGAAGGTTCTGGTATTAGTGCTGCATCCCATCATTTAGATGATTTTTGCCACCATCCCACATTAGTGGTTATGTTATTAGGTGGTATGTAATGCAAGTGTTAGAGAGTTTACATAATTCAAATTGAAAAATCTATTTGGTTGTGCTAGAATTAAGTTATTTAATATGAGAGTAATTAAGCTACTGGTATAGAGCGTGATCGATTCAGCGATAACCTTGTCCAAACGGTATGAAGCCCTTGTGGCAGCTTGTAAAGTTTCGCAGTTTCTTTCGAATCAGTGATACGACAACGGCTTCTGGATTCAATCAGTTCGACCAAATAATCAATGAAAGCCATGATGATATCATTATTGGTTACATGCTGTTCCAGAATGACTTCAGTGGTTGCACCATATTTGTTGATGAAGGAATGGTCTTTCTTCTTTATCATGGCGAACTCGCTGAATTTGAGGAATATGTTATTAAGCACATAGGTATTCTCTTACACAATACATTCAGCGATGTGCGGGCAGTGTCTTGTAAGCCTCAGCAATGCCAGGTATTGGGCTTCGCGCCAAGGCTTCATGCGGATGAGATACTCCTAATTGAAGTTAATAGCGGAAACAACGTTTGTACGGGATCCTATATCAATCCCGACAAACAGAGTTGACAGGTAATTGGTTTTCTTTACGGTTAATCACATCTTCTCATCATAGGAAGGGTGTGAAATAGAGGACATGGCTTATCTCAAACCAATACACTGGTCTAAACCTCGAGTTATCGGCATTGCCCGATAGAAACGTCCTGCTGGAGATCCTTAGAACCGGGGGGTGTAGCATTTGTGTAATAGATTTTGGTGTATTGTCTAGGTTTCAAGCTTTCGTGGAGGTAGTGTATGTGCTCCGCAGGAGGTGCACAGAAGCGACCACAACCTAGATTCCCTAAGGAATCATTATAGCGTTTTGGACACCATATCGTAATGTAACTGTTAATCGTACAGATGGGAAATGGACTGCCAGCAATCGATGGAGGAGAATTCTCCCGACAGATTAGAATGTCCATACATCTATACTCAAGAAGAAAAGTATGTAACCGATTTCTCTTGGCTACAAACTAATTATGAGAGGAGGAAAGCACTATGGAAAATGTAAAGGTAGAAACATCATGGGAAGAAGTAAATACGTCAGAATGTGATAACGCTAGCTTATTTGACATGTGTTCATGGGGAGAGGTAAACTAATCTTCGAATAGAATCAAGATTGGGTAAACAGGGATGATGCCGACATGGTGTCAGCATCGGCCTTGATTAAGAAGGGAAATATTTTGCAAATTTATATACTACTAACAGAAAATTGTAATTTGAACTGTGCAATGTGCATTCGAGGTAAACAGCAGGGGATACAAATGAACATTGCTAAATTGCAGGCGATAATAGAAAATAATGATTTAAGTAGCCACGATATAGTATTGACAGGAGGAGAACCGACTCTTCATCGCCAGTTTGTTGATATCGTTCGTTTGATGTGTGGGAAGGCTAAAACTGTGACCGTAGCTAGCAATGGTACCAATGATTTACATATTCAGGAACTGAGTAAGTTTAAGAATTTGTATTATCAGATATCACTAGACGGGGATATTGAAGTCCATAATCGTATTAGAGGGGAAAATGCCTACGAAAGAACCTGGAATAACTTACTTCAGTTAGATCATGCAAAATCGAGATATTTGGTAGCATCAGTTGTAAGTAATAAGAATAAGACAGAGATATTCAACCTCATTCCAGAACTCGATCAGTTGAACTATATGAGGTATTGGAGAATATCTTATGAGATGCCTTTTGGCAGTGCTGGGTTTGAAAATATGATGTCTGCGCATGAATGGAATACATTCGTTGCAGATTTATTACATAAGGCGAATTTCAAAGTGAAAATTCAGAAGATTTTTCCATTTGATTTATATGTTCAAAGAAGAGAAGAATTGGAACAGTTGCCAACGGGTCGTTTTAGGAGCATTAATTGTGGCAGTGGCAAGAATAAGATTTATGTATATCCGGATTTTAAAGTGTATCCGTGCACTTGTCTTACGGATTTTTGCGTTGGAGAGTTGGATAAGCAGGCTTTGGAGGAGATTCTGGCTGATGAACCAATCAAACAGTTTACTGATTATAAGCTGTTCGAGGATGCTGTGTGCATGGATTGTGAATTCAAAAAATATTGTAATGGCGGCTGTATAGGTATGTCATACCATTTCTTTGGAAAGTTGGGTATGGGAGATAAGCGTTGCCCGAAATTAAACGTCAAATGAAAAGAATATTCTATTTTAATATAACTTATGGGTGTAACAGTAATTGTGTATTTTGCTATTCCCATAATACCTGGCATAATTCGATGCCACACAATGAAATAGATGTAGAAGCTTTTTTTGCGTATTTAGATGAGATGAAACTCAACGGGGAAGATCGAGTTATTGTAAATGGTGGTGAACCATTACTTCATACGCAAATAGAAAGTATTTTACTTGGATTGCGTAAATATCAGTGTGAAGTACTGGTGTATACAAATGGTCGTCTTTTGACACGGGGGGATTATTCGTTGTTGAATGAAAGATATCGTTTTGTGATACCTATTCATGGAACGGAGATAGTTCATGACAAGATTACTGGAATATCAGGTAGTTATAAAGAGACCATAGCTGGATTAAAACATTTTGCTAACACTTCAACGTGTGCAGTAGATATCAAGTTGATTTTAAATCATCAATTGATGGTAGTGGATTCTGATGGATCTAGGATTAAAGAAGCTTTTGATAAAGATATTGTCTTTAATAATGCAATCCATCTGACAAAGATGGCTGATACAATAGTTTCTATGCGTAATGGGTGTAGCTCAGTTTCTAACGAGGATGCGGCGGACTTCATGAGGATATATTTTGAATTTTTTGCAAAGCACAATGTGACAATTAAGTTATTTGATACCTGTGTAAAAGATATTACAGGTTTAGAAAAGGCAGAAATACACAGTTTCGATGAAGAAATAGTTGTGTATTTTAAAGATCATAGTCACTTCAGAGTAATGGATTTGAGCAGAAAGCTTCCAGATTGTTATGCAAATTGCAAATGCAAAAATAAATGTTTATCAGCAGTGGATGAGTATAAAGCATTGGTGTTTTCTGATGGGGAATTCTATGAAGAACTGGAGTGAAAATTTATGGTACATGAAATTGCTTTAACTATTAAACCAACAATGAATTGCAATATGAGATGCCGTCATTGCTTTAATGGCGATGATTTAAATGCCTCGGGACTGCTTGATATTGAAAAAGCTTACTGGTTTATAGAGTCTGCATGTAAAGAATATCATGATATTAAGATTACCTTTCATGGTGGGGAACCGACTTTGGCTGGATTGGATTATTATAATAAAATCTACGCTTTCCAGGATAAAATGAAAGAAAAGTATAAAGTTAAGTTTTCAAATAACTTTACAACAAATGCGGTGTTATTAAATGAAGAACTGATGGACTTGTTAATCAGCCATAATGCACTGATTAATATATCATTTGATGGTCCGTTTAATTATTTATTAAGAGGAGATAGTGATCTTGTTTATGAGCGTATTTGCTCTGTTAAAGAAAAGGGTGGCCATGTCAGAGTATTTTGTACAATTTCTCGTGGTTCTTATAAGCATTTGTTAAATATCTATAGGTGGTTTAACGAGCGCGATATTGACTTTAAAATTCTTCCGATTGAGCCTCGCGGATATGCAGCTGTTGATCGTGAACTTTTAATGGATACTGATGATTTTATCATATTTTTAACAGACACCTATCGTTATTGGGTTAAGGACCAATCTTGCCAAATAAGATTCTATACCTTTGAAGAATTTGCATCCTTGAGGAGTGATACGCAGTTTAAACCATTTTGGTTTAACAGAGAAATTGCTCTTAATCCAGATGGAAAAATATATCCGTTTGGTCGACCAAATGATATCCAGTTTTGTTTAGGTGAACCATCTGCAGACTTTAGCTTGACGGAGTGCTTCTCTGCTTCAGAATATATTAGAATGCTACAAATATTGAAAGGTTATAGGAATGAGTACTGCACAACCTGCGACTCAACTCATGTGTGTAATGGTGTTTGTATATGTATGTCATATATGTATGTACAAAAGCCAGAATTGTTGCGGTATAGTTGTAATCAATCAAACAAAATATTCAGCAGTATTTTGGCAGTGAACGATGAGATTATGCAGGATATAAAAGAAGGACGTGCTGAGAAGTATACAAGTATAGTTAGGAAGAAATTTGGGGTTAAAGAATGATGGAGAAAGTTTTTCGCTCAAGAGGGATAAGACTGCTTCGAAATCAGGATGGCCCTATCGAGGAGCAACAGAAAATATACTATGAGCCAAATGGATGCAGGATTAATAATAAGCAGCTTTTTTCTTGGATGGAAGAGAAAGCATTATCCCTTTTTGAGTATTCAGAGGTAGGAAATAAAGTAGATACCTATAATTTTCATGTAAATCTTGAAAATGAACAGCATAAAGTTATCTATTCTGGACTTGATGAACAGAGTCGTGCGTTACTTGATGTGATTCCATCTATTTTTGATGAGTCATTCCGCAATTATACTGTTGGCTATCAAGTTGAAAATGAAGAAATTTCAAGAAGTGCTTATTATTTTTATCCTACGATATGGAAAGAAATTCGTTACGGAATCCGAGGTATCGAGGATACAGGGATAATATCAAAAGAAATATCTCGATTTGCAAAACATGTTGCAGTTAATCAACAAGCCCAAGATGAAATAGTAGACTTTGGTAAGAGAATGTTTAAGCTTAAGGGCATTAGCATTCACTTTCAGGAAACATTGAATGGATATAAATTGTATGGAAGATGCAATAAATCAGAATTGAAGACTTTACTGGCGGATAGGATGAAAGTGAATCTTGAAAATTACAAATACGGAGACGTGGTACTAGTTGCACAGCGAATTCAACTGGGGCATGTTACGGGCTACAATCTGTATTTTATGGAATAGGTAATAATAAGCATGAAACAATATAGGATAGCAGACGAAGTTGTAGAGTTTACGGCAAAGAACAAGGAAACGGAACTTAGATTTGAGACATTTCAGATAACTTCAGAATGTTCGGAAGCGATTCTGCAAATAGAAGATAACTGTTTTAAGGCCTTCCAAAATCAACATAGAAATTTAAGTTTGTCTCAATGTGAACTAATATTATCTATGAATAAATATTATGATTATCTTGTAAGTAAGGGCAAACTCTTTATGCATGCAGCGGTTGTTGTTAAGAATGATCGTGCATATATAATTATTGCCCCTGCAAGTGGTGGAAAATCGACATTGGCGAAACAAATGGTGGAGAATCAATCAGAATCTTCATTTATATTTGCAGATGATGGAATTGTTATAGGAAATATAGAGAAAACTCCTGTGGTATGGGGAACTCCATGGAGCAAAATAATAAATGGTAATCCGTTTAAGTATTATGTGGTGAAAGGTTTATGTATTGTACAAAAAAGCAATATATGCTCAATTGGATGTATAAGTAAAGAAGATATTACGGCAGTGATTTTAAATGAATATCCCGATGAATGCCGTATGGATGTAGAGAGGATTCTCCATAATATTTTCCTTGAAAAATGTAATCTGTTTCGAGTGCAGAGTAATATTTATGATTTGTCTATAGAAAAGATATACGAGATGATGAATTGATGAAATACGATTATATAATCATTGGTGGCTCAGTTGCTGGTAGTATTTGTGCTTATAATCTGAGTAGAAAAGGATATAGATGCCTTGTCTTGGAACAACATTCTCCGAATTATGAAAAAATATGTGGTGGAGGCATATCGTTCAAAGCACTAGAGTTACTTGCTCAGGCAGGTGTTGAGGTAGAGCCTTTGTTTGCGTTAGATTCAAAGGCAATTTCAGGGCATATTATTTATAAAGGTGGCAGTGTCACTGAAAAAGTGTATAAAGATGGGGAAGTGTCGCTTGGAATACAAAGAAATTTATTTGATGGCTTTCTTAGGAAGCAGGCCAAAAAGATGGGAGCAGAGTTTTGCTTCGAACATAAAGTACAGAATGTGGTATTTGACGGTGAAAAAAATAATGTCGATGAGTACTCTGGAAATCAATTAATATGGGCCACAGGAGCAAGAACGTTAGAAGGAAAAATTCCTCAGGGGCAAAGTATCGGAATCTCAGGACAGGTTAAAGGTCGAACTGATTTGAACGAGGATAGATTCTATTATTGGTATTATGATCCCGCATATGAATCGAAATATTTTTGGGTTTTCCCAATCGGAAAAAACTTATGGAATGTGGGGCTTTGGAGTCGCCAAGCATTCCCTGAAATGCGATATGATTATGAAGGCTGTCTTGAAAAATGCTTTTTACCGCATCTAAAGGATGAATGGGATTATTTGCGAAATCCAAAAGCAGAATTTCTAGGACATTATGATCAGAGAAAAGATCATGTTGGATGCTTTGGAGTTGGAGACTTCGCTGGAACATGTAATCAAGTAAATGGAGGAGGTATTATCGGGGCAATTCAATCTGCATTAGCGATAACTATATAGATTGTAGACCGAAGAAAAAAAGTTGAGTATGGAAGTACCATTCCACACCATTATGTACCATCGAGTATAGGGTAACACATCTAAATGGTGCAAGACTTTCGAAGATGTACTTATAAAAGTCGATGATTGAATGGATTACAATAATAACGACCGCTAACAGTGGGAGCTGATGAAACTGCCTCCCAGGCTGCAATTGCAGAAGGAAGGAACTAATAATCAACGAGTATGGACTGTATTTCATGTCCGTTAAAATCGATACAGATGATGTTGAGGATATGAATGAGTATACGTCTGAAGCCCATAAAATCAAGGGTTTCAAGGATATAATAGTTGATATATATATTTGAGGCTTCGGCCAATGATATAGCCATTTATAAAGGGCTAGACATTTACTTGAAAGAGTAGTGTCTGGCTCTTTTTTTGCTTTAAAATGGCGAAAAATGTCCCAAATACAAAAAATTGAATTTTTTTGATTTTTTTTGGATGATAGAAAACACTCTCTTTCACATAAATAAAAACACTGGAAGGAGGCGTAAAATCGTGATTAAGATGAGATTGCAGGGAACAAAAAATGATATTCGTTGGTTCTTGAAGGTTTTGGAAAAAGATAAACGATTCGATTTGGTTGACACATCAGATTTTTATCAAATCAAGACATCTAACCGTTTTAAGCGGTTATACACAAATGTCTATCGAAATCAGATAAGTACCAAACAAGATATTTAGCAGGGAAAAAGGAACGTTAAACGGTGAACTTTTAAGCCTAAAAAATTGTATTTTTTTTAAAGGCATAGTTATTATCTTGATGAGGAAGAGATTCCTGTTCACTTTGAGTATAGGAATGCTGAAATTGATACGATAGAAAAGGGTATTACTCATACCAACACAGAGACATTTGCAGAAATTGATAAGCTTTCATTGACCGGAAGCAAAGAGATTGAAGGCTGTAAGCTTAAAATCAGTGATACTGAAGGAAATGAAATTGTATCATGGACTTCTTCATGACAAAGAGTACATCTTATCAGAGACAAGACCTGCTGACGGATATGTTACTGCCGATGAGATTCATTTCATGGTTAAGAAGAACAGCAAGAAAGTTGTAGCAAGTTCTGATGCGGAAAATGCAAGTTCAGAAGCTGAAACAGCCAGCACAGAAGCAACTACTGAAACGGCAACTTCGGAAGTTGTATATGGTGATGATTCGATTGTTGCCATTAAGAACGCAGAAGGAGTCTTTGAAGACAAGGAAGATGCCAAGGTTATCATGTATGATGATGTAACCAATATCAAGCTTCTTAAGATTGCAAAGCCTGTAAAATACACTGTTGAAGATACAAGTAAGTTGCAGACAATCAAGATTGAGGATGAGAAGATACCTGACAGACCGCATGTACCACAGACTGGTAAAGGTATACCATTGGAATTACTTATTTTTATATTGATTGGTGTAGCAGGAATTAAGACTATCCTAAAAAAACGTGCATAAGATTCTGTGAAATGATTGAAATGGAAGAAGCTATGTGGTATAATCTAAATTGTAAATGGCGCAATTTTATCTAAATTATGATAGAGGAGTGATAATATGATTCAGATTAGACCAGTTTCAGATTTAAGAAATAAATTTACAGACATCGAAAACACAGTGAAAAGTGGAGAGCCGGTATATCTTACTAAGAATGGATACGGCTCCATGGTAGTGCTCAGTATTGACGCATACTCACGCTTAACTGATAATACTGAACAAGCATTGGATGTTGCAGATAGATTTGCTGAAGAAACAGATGAAAGATATTCTCATGATGAAGTTTTCTCTAAGCTGAGAGGTGCAATAAATGGATAATCAATATGAATTGAGATACTTGCCACTTTTATAAGATAATGGAAGTCAGACGATTACTTCATGCATATCAGGATAGAGATAGTATTATCTAAAGGAGTTGCAATTGAATATTTTTTTAAATAAAGGAAGAGTTGAGTTTACTACAGGTAAGAAGAAACTCTTTCTTCTTTTTTTTATGATAGTTTTTGTGGTTGTATTATTACTTGTTATTAATCAAGATAATGATATAAGAAGCATCATAAAAGACAAAAAAATCTTTGAAGAAATCAAAGATGAAAAAAATAAAGATACACCTGAGCTTAATAAACTAGCTCAAAAGTATGAAGACAAGATTGCTTAGGTGAGTAAGAAAAACTTTAACTAAGTAAGGGTTGTGTGTTATACTAAAATTGTCGCAAGATTAAATTTCAGGATAATGAAATAAGCAAATCGAGAGTTGCGGAGGTAAAGATGGTAATAATTATAACGGGAGCATCCCATGTTGGGAAAACGCTTCTGGCACAAAAGATGCTGGAGAGATACAAGTATCCATATCTGTCAATTGACCATCTGAAGATGGGGCTTATTCGCAGTGGAAACACTGATCTTACACCCGAAGACGATGACGAGCTTACGGAATACTTGTGGCCGATAATCAGAGAAATCATTAAGACAGCCACTGAGAATGAGCAGAACCTTATTGTTGAAGGCTGCTATATACCTTTTGATTGGAGGAATAGTTTTGGTGAGCAGTATCTTCAGTCGATAAGATTCATCTGCCT
>JAEEJA010000020.1 GCA_016281605.1 Lachnospiraceae bacterium | reverse complement strand
CTTCCAAGCTTTACCATACGATCGAGCCAGGTATTTTTTCCCGTGTCGCATGCCGATGCGAGCTGCTGCTGGATGGTAAGAACCACCACACCGTTTGCCTGGAGCAGTATCTCTGACAACTTGTCATCTTCGACCGTGAGAAGAAGGTCACCCAAAAGCTCATTTGAATCATCATCAATGTAAGCATTTAAAAAATCATGAGCATTTACAGCCATTGGCATCTGTTTTTCATAATTTTCACGATACTCGGTGATCATGGATTTCATGTTCTTTACCATGTCCATGTATTGTTCCTTCTGCTTTTTTAAGAGACGTTCATACTCGCCCTCAGAGTAGGCTCCTTTTTCATTCATCACAGCGAAGTCGGTGATAGCTTCCTCCGGATCAGTGGTTGTCTTGTAGCACAAGAACACTCCCGTATCCTTTGAGAAAGCTCCCGATGCTCCGGCATTTAAGTCACCGTTAAGCACCTGCCAGCCATCGTTTTGCGACTCACACCAGGCCTTGGCATCTTCTGCATTTCCACCCTTTTTTATAAAAAGTTTAGTCTCACTTATATAGGAGGCATCGGACTTTACGCTCGCCCCATGCGATACACTCCCCATACTCTGATAGATCGGTGTCATCGGAAGCATGAAAGACATAAGCGTCATCATACATACTGCAATTCCTCTTTTGAATATTGATCTCTTCATAATAACCTCCCGTCAGAAGCGTGACATTGTGTCCGACTACCTGTAAAGCCACCTGTAACACTTCTTTTTTTTCTATCCTATATACAATAGGAGTCTGTTATTTTTTCTTTACGTGCTCTACTATACCACCCCTTGTCCATCAAATGTCCATCAGAAAATAAAAAAAAACGGACACCCTTTTTCTTTGAACTTTTCCATGAGTATTCTGAACTTTCGATACCTGATATGCCCAGTACAGTTTTAATCTGAGGTATATGATTTAAACATACTATCTCAAATGAGTTTCCACGCCACGAATAATAATCAGGGGACTTAACAAATCTAGTCCATGATTTTATTTTCTCGCTTGAAAGAAAATATATGGTTTGAGTGTCAAAAACGCAGGAAGTTAAGAGTAAACCTATGTTGTAATATTGAAACATGGCAAGGCTCCTGTTTATAAATTAGATTGCTTATAACCTTTAAATATTTATGCGTTATGCAGTCTACTGCACAAACTTGACAAATATATTGAATTATATTATAATAACTGCATACAATAAGCGTATATGGGAGGTCTTTCTATGATAAACAGAGAAGAATATTTAAACCAACTGATCAATTTTAAGGACAAGCAGCTCATCAAAGTCGTCACGGGTATTCGCCGCTGCGGCAAGTCAACGTTGTTTGATCTGTATAAGGAATACCTGATCAATAACGGAATCAAAGAAAGTCAAATCATATCGCTCAATTTTGAGTCTGCCGAATTCTACGATATCAAGGATTTCAAAGCCCTTTATCACGTGGTAGAGAGCAGACTGACGCCCAACAAGATGAATTATGTATTCCTTGATGAGGTACAGATGGTGCCTGATTTTCAGCGCGCTTGCGACAGCCTCTATATCTTGAAAAATGTCGATCTGTATATTACCGGCTCCAATGCAGGGCTGCTGTCCGGCGAGCTTGCTACTCTGCTGTCAGGACGGTATGTTGAGGTCAAAATGCTTCCGTTATCCTTTAAGGAATATATCAGCGCCGTCGGCGAAAGCGATCTGCCGAGGAAATACCGCGACTATCTGTTGAATAGCTCGTTTCCGTACACCTTAGAGCTAAACAACCGCAAGGATATTCTCGCCTACCTCGACGGTATCTACACCTCTATCGTGCTCAAGGACATTGTCAAGCGCAAAAGAATCGCTGACGTTGCCGTGCTGGAGAGCGTGATACGGTTTATGTTTGATAATATCGGCAACCTGTGCTCCGCTACCAAAATCGCCAATACGCTAAAAAGCCGCGGCAAGGGAGCATCGGTGCATACGGTAGACAACTATCTGACCGCCCTGTGCGAGAGCTTTGTGCTGTATAAGGTCGGCAGATATGACATCAAGGGAAAGCAACTGCTGCAAACGCAGGAGAAATATTACCTCGCCGATATCGGCTTGCGCTATTATCTGCTCGGTACGAAACCGGCGGATATGGGACATATTTTAGAGAATATCGTGTACCTTGAACTGCTACGCAGGGGATATGAGATCTATGTCGGCAGGCAGGATAACGGCGAAGTGGACTTCATCGCTATCAACGACAGCGGCACAGAGTATTATCAGGTAGCGCTGACCGTGCGTGATGAAAATACACTCAAACGCGAACTGACGCCGCTTGACAGCATCTCCGATCACAACCCCAAATATCTTCTGACGCTCGATGATGATCCGCCCACATCACACAACGGAATCAAGCAACTCAACGCCCTCGAATGGCTTCTAAGCAAATGATGCTCTGCCCTCTGAAAAGAGGGCAGATTTTTAAAATGCAGCTAAATTATTTCCTAATATTTTTGTCAGTGCAGCATTGGGAGCTAAGATTTTAAGTATCTGCAAATCTTCATTATGTTGCGCATTTGTTACGCAGTATAGAGTACAATAAGGGAGCTGATGCAGGTCGCTCAGCCAAACGGGAAACGATATATGGCTTCAACTTAAGAAAGGATGGATGATTATGAGCAATTTTACTAAGAAGACTACTTTAGAGCAGGTTCTGGAAGCTGCTAAGAAGAACGGCTGGATCGTAACAGCACAGGATGAGGCTGCCATAAGGATTATGTATGAAGTTGAAGAAAAAAATGCAGATGAAAAACTCGATAAAAACATTGAAAAGATCATAAATACCGATGTTTGGCATGCAAAAAAGAGAAATGATACCATAAAGAGTATCAGTAACGATATATCTACCTTAAAAAGTCAGGGTCTTATAAGCGCAGAGGACGCAGACAAGTGCCTGGGAAGTTCTTTCTCCGCTGCAGGGCAAAAGCAGCTTGATGACGCTTACCTGCAAAGCTTTAATAAGGAGCGCCCTCTTTCTCCTGAAGAAGTTGAAGAGAACAGATTAAATGAAGAAAAACGTAATGCATATGAGAATTCAAGCCGTAATCAGGTAAATAGAATAAAGGATGCTCTTACCCTTGATGAGCAGATTAACCCTCAAAACAACCGTAAAGTAAAGGACGAAGTTCCCACGGAGGAAGGTAAGGGGCAAAAAATCGCCGAAGGCTTACTTAATGCCGAAAGAACCAGATTGGCTTCCGAGGCTCAGGCCGCAGCCAACAAAGCCGCAAATCCTCAGCCACCGTATGTTGATGAGGCTACTGACGAAGAGAAGGCAGAGCGCATTGAAAATATGTATAAGCAACAAACTTCCATAGAAGATAAGTTGCGTTTTTTCCATGAAATATATGCATATTATACAATCCCTGCGAATCAGGAAAAGCAATCAAACGCAGAGGAAAATAAATTGAATCAGCTTTTTAATGATTTTAAGAATACTTATATATTGAATGCAGATGAAGCTACTCATAAACAGGTATTCGAAACATTAGGTAAGATTAGCGGAGAGATAGATGCGGCATATTACAAGGAGTACAACGAAGTATTAAGTACTATTCCTACCGATGATCCCATGAGAGAAAAGAAAGCTTACTACATAACTGCCAAATCTTCTACCGCCTCTTCGTACCTTTTTTCTTTTAATGCTATTATTCGTGCTGATCTGGTTGATACATATGATAATACACTTGCTCTGGGTACGGCACTTATCAAAAAGTATAATATCAATGACAATACAACCATTGAAGATTTTGTTAAACACTCCGGTTATGATACTCCGGAGAAGATAAACAATTATCTGAATAGTATCGAGGCTAAACCTGATGATAAGCTTTTTGATGTATTTCATAAGGCTTACCCAAATGAAGAAAATGCCGCAAGCTTAAGAGGTACATATACATATCGACTGCTTAAAGATAAGGAACAAAACTGGCGTGAAAAATCCAAAAATCACTATATAAAATCAGGAGGATATAATCAATATCAATTAGAAAATATAGAAAAAATATCCATAAAAAACACTAAGGAACTCTCTACATCAGGCATAGAAGACTGGGTGAAAAGTCAGGAAGTCAAAGACCTGATTGCATCAAAAGCTGAGAATAATGAAAAACAATTGTCACAGCACTTCCTTAATACCTTTGTAAAGCCTTATGAGGACAAAAAACTCAAAAAGAAAGAGTCTTATGACCGTAAGAGTGGTAAAGTAGATGAAATCTACCCCGAACTTTTCGAGTGGGACGATGATGATGATGCATATGCTGAAAATGATATAGAAAAAGAAAGAGCCAATGACCTGGGCCGTGACTTTTCCTATGACATGTGCGATGAGGAGTTCAGGATTATCGATTCCCAGATGCATATTCTCGGTGAAAGCAAAAACTTAGAAACCTTAAAAAACACCTGGGGAACCGGCAGACTTGATTCATTGCTGGGTGTATTTGATATATGGGCTCTTGGCGCTCACCCGGAGATAGATGCAAACGAAGTTACAAGATTATCGGAAAAACCTGCCCTGATAGAAGAATTCCTTCAATTTTGCAAGGAGAATCCTACCAATAATTCCGAAACCCGGGAAGATTTTGAAAAGCACATAAAAAACTGGGCAGACGCTTTGAAAAAGGGTACTGACCGGGCAAGACAGATAAAAATTCCGGATGTTGATTACTCTGATCCCGCTAAAATGAAGGAAACTATGCTACTGCAGCTTAAGATACGTGGGATGTATATAAATTTCTCGCAGGAAAAGGACCGTATATTTGGCAAAAACAAATTCAACGTTGATGCCAAGAAGATTGCAGCGGAGCACCTCAAAGGTGATAATTATGAGGATATGCTTACATTTTGGGGCGATTTGCAGAATTATCATGTGTCCGTCGAGTTTGGTTTTGTCAAAACTCCTAAGTACAGCGTAAATCCGTCATCCGAAAAGATTATTGAAGACGCTTATAAAGTAGCGTCCTGCAGGTCTATAGCTGTTGATACTCTAAAAAAATCAAGAGGCAAGACCTTGGATGAAGCTCTGAATGCATTTGGTAATAAAAAATACTACTTTACCCAGCTTGTCAGTGATATGTCTTCGGAAATATACGAGGATCGTACTTTCAATGAAACTTACTCAGATATAGCAAAAATAAGCAGGAAAGAAGCTGTTAACTACCTTAAAGGTAAGGATGTCAAGTCCTTTGACAAAAAAATCAATAAGATTGTAACAGGAATAACACAACACTACAAAACCAAAGACTTAACCAGAGAAAATATCTCTTCTGCCTTAAATATCAGAATACTTTCGTTTGGAGATGCAAGAGAAGCACTGCTTAACCTCTCTGATGACGCAGAGTCTACTCTTGATTTTCTGAACTCCGGCAAAGAACTTAATAATGTAGAAGGAATTAAAGGCGGTATACTTCCAAGAGAGTGGCTTAGTGTTGTGTCCAATAAGATGTTTAGTGAAAACTATAATCTGGTTATACGTGGTGCGGGATTAAAGCAGTCCGACACACTCCTGGTAGACGGCAAAACACCTGCCGAGCTTTGGGGTGCAAAGTATGCCAAGGTAGATGAAGTCACCAGAGAAAACTGTTATAAAGTAGAATTTTTAAGAAAACTCTTAGAAGGAAAGAGTGAGATTAGTTTAAAGAACATTACATTTGGAAAGGATGATAAGCTGAAAGTCAGCGGCAATATATGTGTTAGCAAGAGTACCTCTGACATGCAGGAACTTAAAGCCAACTTTGCCATATATAAGAGCGGAGCAAAGAAACTGCAGGATGAACTTAAAGCCCTGCAGAACACCTTATTATCTACACATGAGAATAAGGATTTGGATGCAGCGCGCCTGGAGATAGGTCAGGTTGGTTCAGGATTATATAAAAATATGGAGAGAACTCTTGACGAAGCAATCAAGGCTTTAAGCAATGAAGACCTTACCACTGCAGAGATTCAAGCAAAGCTTTCCGATTATAAAACAGCTTCTGCTGAGTACTATAAGGGCAGAAAAAGTATATTTGAAAAGCGTACACCTGAAGCAAAAACAAGGCTCGATGTGTCTGAAAAAGCCAAGGAAGATATGAACGATATAATCGAAAATTATAAAGTGCTGGCAAAGGGTGTTTCTTCCAATGTTATGGCAAATAATAATTATACATTTGCAAATGCTCCCGTAGGAACCATAGCAAGCGGATTAGAGACTCTGGAGAGCAACGTGACACTTAACAAGACACTAAAACTAAATGAAAATACCATCAACGAAAATGAGGCTGCTGCATATGCGGATATTGCCCGCGAAAAAGCTAATAAGATAGTTAATATAAAGAAAACCATGGCTAATGGACTTAATGACCTTGGTAAAAGCTATAAGTCTCTGGCTAAGTCCTACAGTGAGAAAAGCAGTCCGGACCCATATGACATGGCTATACTTTATAAATTAAATGTATATCTGGAGAAGATGGACTCAGCCGGAACAACCGTACAAAACCTTATACATATGAATGAAGAACTGGAAAACAGTTTCAAAGATGGT
>JAEEJA010000019.1 GCA_016281605.1 Lachnospiraceae bacterium | reverse complement strand
TACCTACTGCGGATGGTGCCTTTCTCTTGATTGTATAAATGTAGGTTGTTGTATCACCATTTGCTGCCTTTACCTGATACTTAACTACTGTATCTGTTTCATAAGAAAGGTCTGTCACATTTCCGGTAGTATTCTTAGTTACTTCTACAAGTGTTCCCGGACCTGATACCTTACTTGTCTCACCTTCTACTATAGTTCCTGTAAGTGCTGCAGGATTAAGCTTAACTGATGTTGTCTCATTATCTACTTCTATTGTCTTTCTTACTGTGATTGCTTTAGGATCTGTAGTATCTCCGGGTGCCGGTGTCTGATCCACAACTGTAGGTGGTGCCGGTGTTACAGGCGCACCCGGTATAGGAGATGCGGTAGGTGTGATTGTTAACTCACGTGCATCATCAACAACTATAACATCGTACCTGGTTGTAGCTGTTCCAACCTTAACTGATATAACATCCGCATAAGTATCTACAATTCCCTTAATAGTAGCTGTATCAACCGTAACTGTAATATCAGAAGCTGCTACCGGAGTTCCATTCTTAGTACCTGAGGCAGTAACTTTCGCTTTAACGAGATCCTCTAAAGTATCATTATCTATAGCTTCTATAACATCACTTAGATTTAATGTTACATCATTACCTGTTGCTGTATAAACATCACTAATTGGTATATCATCTGTCTTTACTTCTGTTTTATCGGTTGGATCTGTTATAACATCCTTACCAACATAGATAAAGCCTTTGTACTTTGTGTTATCATCCGGAACACTAACTTTACAGATTATATTTTTACCTGAATCTGTAGAACCTATGGTGTATGTTTTACCTGTTCCTACAGGAGTTGCAGATATATTTCCGTCCGAATCAACTGTATACCACTCATATGTACAATCATTATTTGGAATAGTATCTGTATTCTCCGCTTTTATACTGTTATTAAGAATAGTGATAGTATCACCCGGCTTAAGTGTTGTTGCCGGTGTACTTTCTCCTGACTTAACTATGGTCGCAGAAACTATAGGTGACTTAGCTACAGTATCATCATAAATTGTGATGGTAGGATTAGTTTCTACCGTATTTGACCATAATTCAGAAGTATAATGATATTCAAATGTCAAAGTATAAGGTGTATCGTATGATAAATCTTCTTCTCCTCTTTGATCAAATGAAGTATTATTTTTATATTTAAATAAATCATGATAATAACCCGAATATGGCGTCTGCTTTATGACTAATTGGGTATTATCTCCATAAGCATCTGTTTCATAATCGATCACAAGACTATCATCATACCAAACCTTAATCATAAATTCTTTAAAGAGTGTTTTAAGATAATTATCATAATCAGTCTTTGATAATTCAAGTAACTCTTTTGCTCTTGTCATCGTGATTCTGATATTATTTGATATTATCTTGGCATCATGATTAGTATGTGTATATGTATACTCCGGTTGATTCTCTTCATCAACATTATCATATACATGAACCGTTATATCGCAGTTAGTCCAATCGACATTGCCATTATTACCTTCTAATGTCAGTGTTACATCGCCCGGCTTTGTAACATTATTAAGATCAGTAACATCTACATTTACATATTTTCCTAATTCATCTGTTACATCGGAACTATCCTCATCATTTGAAACTTTATAATCTGATAAGGCTTTTACTGCTGAAGCATCGGTATCCGATTTTTGAGCATCTACAAGACTAATATAAATATCATCTCCACTTATGGTTACTGCAATCTTTTCTACATCCAAACCTTCAAGCTCAGTCTTTGCATCCGGATCGGTTATGCTTTCGACATTAGTCCCTACATATACTCCATCTTTAAATTTCACACTTGCAGACTTCGCAGAAACCTTACATATAACTTCTTTGCCTGCTGCCGTAGCTTCTACCGTATAAACAGATGAGGTTGCTCCCGTAATTGCAGTAAGTTTATCATCATCATTTAGTATATACCATTGATAGTTTACGATCTCATCAACATCCGTATCATTGACTGAGGCGTCAGTAGCTTTGATATTATTTACATTTATCGAAATAACATCTCCAACTTTTACCTTATCTCCATCTACAACCTTTGTACCATCCTTGAGAATCTCCGCATAAGTTATGGGAAGAAGTGAAGCAACCACCGGTACACCCGGGTCATCAGGATCGGCAGAATCTTCTGAGCTTGACAATCCCACATAAACACTTCCGGGATAATCATTACCATTATCTGTACCATTAGATACCTTTACCCTAAGGCTCTTTCCGATATCTGAAGCTACCGGAGTATATGAAAGCTCTGTAGCACCTGATATGTCCTTCCATACAGAAAGATCAGTATCATATATCTGCCATTGATATTCTGCATTACTATCTGTAGCTGTTACTCCCTCTGTCATATCATTACCGGTCCATGTAGCAACGCTTACAGGCTCTCCTGCTACTACAGTCTTTTTATCGAGTGTAGCAGAAGCAAGCTTTCTATCAATAACAATTATCTTTTCATCACTTATAGTCGGTGTATCCTCGTCGGCATCATTATCAGGATCATCGTCATTTAAGTTATAAGGACTGAATTCCACTATATATCCACTGATTCCACCTGATGTAAAAGGTGTATTATATGGATTATAATCATTCCATAATCCCTCTCCACCAAAACCATATTCAAGGACATATTCCTGATGATTATTTTTATAAAAATATTCATTTGCAGCTTTTATAGGATCAGAGGCATAATACTCGTTATAATAAGGTTCTGAATCACTTGCCCAGGTATTATCAGGCTCACTGTCATTCCAAGCATCAAAATCTATATCTCTCGTGGAAGAATTGTTGAGTGAAGCATCTTTTGTACCGGTATCATTAGTTACATAAAAGCTTTGTCCGGCTTCAGGACCACATGCCCAGTACCATGTCCTGTTATCATCATTTGTAGTTCCTGCGCCCGATGCTCCTGCACCCGGATTAGCATTATCCTCATCATATATGGAATATTCCAGTATATCCCAAAGATTATTAGAGTCCATTACGCTTTTACGGGGTCTGATACCACCTATCCATGTTGTATCCGTAGAAGCAGAGCCGCCGTTAACACTTTGTGTATAATGATAAACATAATTTTGCTCATTTGAGGAGGTAATGGTAGCCAGATATCCTCTCATACCGTTAAATAATTGCTTTTTGGATGCATTATAAGCGGAATACCATGAAAAATCCTTTTGTCCGGAAGTTATGGAAACATGCCTGTAATAATGGATCTTACCATCGATAACCAAAGCACCCATCTCACCATCAAGTAATACACTGTTAGCCATTACAGAAACCTTATGCTCATCTGTTTTTGATGCACCATTTCTGTAAAATGAAAGTCCCTTTATAAAATTCTCTATCTGAGTACCTGTTATACCATTATATGAATTTCCTATAAATGTAAGCGATGTTAAATCTTTATCAGCTTCAATATCTGATGAATACTTTATCTCATCACCTAACTTTACATTTCCGTCAAGTCTGCCTTCTTTCATGGCATTTAAAACAGCAACAGAATCTGTATTTGAACTGTTTATCCTAAATGTTCCGCCATTCTCAACATTAATTGTGAAAACAGTTTGCTTTCCTGTCACATTGGCTGTTACATCCGGAAATGTATACTCGGTTTTTTCACCGTTCCAGCTAACAGCTCCAAGTGCTATAGTATCTCCCACTTTAGCCTTTGCGACCTTGCTTTTATAGACAGTCGGCACTACCACGCTTGTAAGAAGCATGGCCAATGCAATCAGCCAGGAAAGCACTCGTCTTGATGTTCTTTTGTTGAATAGTTGCTTTTTAGTAACCTTCATACTCTTCCTCCTAAAAATGTTTTGATTTAAAAAAGTAGATTAACTGATTAAAAGTGATTTACTATCTTTATGGATTCTCCCGATAAAATCTTCCTATGAAAACCCCCGATAATACGCATTATAACATCAAATGTAAGCCGGTAAATAAATTCCACGATACCTGCTTACATATAAGAATAAATACAAATACAATTATACATCTTCCATCTTTATTCTTTTTGATTTTGTATAATTGTATCATATTATTAACAATATAATTTTTTTATTTTTATTCAAGATCACATATATATTTATTATTTTATACTTTTTTTAGAATTTTTCAAGTCTTTTTTAATAATTTTGAAGTTTTTTACTGAAAAAAAGTTCGAAACAGACCGAAAGGTAAATATTCTTGCAATTACACATTTTAACAATTATAATCAGTAGATAAGCAAGCTAAGAATTATCTCAGACAATCGGAAATAAAAAAAGTGGAGGATTATCTATGCCTGATCAAAATATAGATTCTAAAGAAAACTTAAAAAATAGGATAAAAATGGCAGAAGATGAATTGATGTCCCTTAAAATGGGGATAAATCGCATCTCCATAGAGCTCAATTCTTTAAAAAATGCTCTGGATAATATGGAGACTGATGAAGCAGTAACACCTGAATCCACTCCTACTACTGTACCTACTCCATCCTATACTGTTCCGGATACATCTTATTATTCGTCTTCTCCTACACAAGCACAACCTACTCCTACTCCGTCGACGGCACAGCCTACCATGGCATCGGCACAAGCACAGTCTACTCCTACTCCGACGCCGACACAGGCACAGCCCACCCCGGCATCGGCACAGGCACAGTCACCGACCAGGTATCCGACTTCGTATCCAACTCCTTCTTCGGGTGTTAGCAAACCCCAGAAAGAGACTATGGAATCAAAGCTAGGCGGCAGGATAATGGCAGTTTCTGCATCCATACTTATATTTATAAGCCTTATCCTCTTTGCTACGGTAGTTTCAGATTACCTTACAACCGGTCTCAAAGTAGGACTGCTGTTTGTCTTTAGCTTCACACTGCTTTTAGGTGGCTTTGCAATCATAAAGAAGACCCGCTATGATACCTTCGGTCTGGCTATAGCAGGTTGCGGCTGCGGAGCAGTATTTATAACACTTTTTCTGAGCAATGTATACTTCCATGCACTGAATAACTATGTTTTATATATCATGCTTCTTTTATGGATATTTGCAACGATTTACTTTGCTGTAAAAGAGTCAGGTGTATTTCATATCATAGGTCAGGCAGGATTACTGGTATCTGTTGCATTTGGTGTAACCTCAGGCTCTGCCTTAAACATATTTATATTAACTATCTACTTTATAGTTGGCAGCATGGTTTATATTATCATGCTGATGAATGACACAAAACATACCATAATAAATCACATTACAAATATTATAAGCTGTTCCATTCTTCTTGGTAAGCTAATAGTGTCAACTGTTTCATATATATTTTACTCGACACACTCTTATTTGGGAGAAGGGTACTCTAGGATAGATGAACTTATAAATCTCGGTAATCTTTCTCTTGCGCACCCCCTGGCTTACTCTGCTATAGCTCTTATCATATACCTTTTGGTTATGATTTTACTGATACAGTTTAAAAGAGAAAAGCTTAAAGGTCTTTTCTCCATTATTTACTATATTCTGGCGGGTGTTATTACAACCATACCTGCACAGTACCTTTTCGAAAATTCGGATACCCGCTCTACTGTTTCCGGTCTAATCGGTATAGCACTTCCAATAATCTTACTTATCTACATAGAGTATGATTACAGGAATGAAAAGAAAGAGCTTTATAAACCGGATATGATTATCCTATACATATTTACAACTCTTGGAATATGTATAAGCTCAAACCTCATACTTCCCTTACAGAAAAACACAGGATGTATATTAATTGCACTTCCTTTTATGATAATGGGATATGTAAAGAAGGATATGCGATATAAGCTTTCTTCCCTGCTTTTATCCTTTGTATTTATATTTAATACCGATATAAATCCAATATATAAAGCATTTGCCCTTTTGATAATTGTAATCCTTTACAATGTAATGATGATTATTGCTAATAAGTCAAAGATGGGCGAGGAACACACAGTTATTAAAATCATCTTCCATATCTTTCAGTGTGCTGCTGTAATTGCGATATTTGCATGTTTTGCCAATAATGATATCATAGATGAAGAAATAGCACTTTACATGATTATCCTTTTTGCGGGAGTCCTAAATACGTATGTAAATAAAACCGGTTTTTCCATGCATTTAGTCAAGACACACATTGCTATAAGAGTAGTTACCTGTATAATAAATGCAATACTGATGTTTGCCCTGCTTATGGCACTTATATATGACTCAGACGATGATTTTCTTCACTTCCTCTATATCATAACAGGTGTAGGAATCTTCATGGTAAATGCACATAACCTTTTGCAAGATCGAAAAAATGTTATCTTCGGTATATATGTAGGCTTAAAATTTACAGTCCTTATGATATGCATACTGTTTTCTTTTGAAACTCCGGGTTACCTGATAAGTATATGTTGCTTTGTCTTTTCAATAATCTCGATACTAGGCGGTTTTATTTGGAAGTATAAAGCACTTCGTTATTATGGACTTGCCCTCTCCTTTATAAGTATTATAAAGCTTATGGTGGTTGATATTGAATACAGAAGTACCATAACAAGAGCTCTTTGCTTCCTTATAAGCGGTATTCTTTGTTTTGCTATCAGTATGATTTATAATATCGTAAATAAACGTATTAGTGATGAGTAGGACACAAAAAAAACAGCCGGAAATTGTCTCTCCGACTGAAAAAAGTTACTAATTATCGATTGTTACATTTATAAATTTATCCAGAGTGAAGGAATATATATACATCTCCTTCACTCTTTTTTTAAGGAGACCTTCGAGAGCTTCAGAGTAATATTTAAACTGCTCCTTATACCTGTCGATAAGTTTATTTTTAAACCAATTTGGATTACCTGACATCTTATCTGTCTTATAATCTATAAGTATTAGTTCTCCGTCATCGTCTACAAAGAAAAGATCTATGATACCCTGAACTATTGTTTTTTTACCATCTATCACATATTCTTTCAAAAAGGGCTGCTCTTTAAAGCACTTCCCTTTTACAGCAGCGCTCATTATTCGTTCAATTAATGAGTAGTCCGAATTTTGGGACAGCGATACAAACTTTTTCTTATCAAGGTTATCTGCCTGCTCTTTTGTAATTACCTCTTTTTTTATAAGTTTCTCTATGCAACTCTCTATATATGCTTCATCCTGATAATCTTTTGCATGAGTAAAATCAAAATCAAACATAAAGATATGGTAAAGAGTTCCGAGAGAAGCCCCATCTATACTACTGTTATCTATTTGCTTCAGCGCAGTCGTAGGATAGTTTTCTTCGAAATCACTATGCATCAATGTAAAGCCTTCACTTTGATATGAAGTATTCTTTAGTTCTGAAACGCTTTTCTTTGCCTTTGTAAGCCTTTCTTCTTCATATGGATAGTGATAATCCCTTTGAGCTCTTAAAAGCTTTACTATCTGCAAACTTATGCTTTCATCAAATATCTTAGTTTTACTCTCTTTTCTCTTTTTTTCATCTGTAGCCTTTGTTGAATCATACTCTAAAACATTATCTCTATGCAGTATCCTTATGGAAAGACTTGGATACTCATACATTAAATCAAGTTTATCAGCTCTTAATGTGGATTTATCACTATGAAGTCTGTATATACTTAACTGTTCAACATAGGCAGAAACCAGCGGCATAAAATCTATTTCCTCATAGAAACATCCAAGTATCCAGTCCAGATAGTTGGACTTGGATTCAAGCTCCTTATAATCTGTCAAATAAGCTTGAGCATGCTTATCAAATAATTCAGTATACGAATCTGCAATTTCTTTATCCTCTTTTAAGCCGGCTCTAAAATCACCAACCATTATAAGTTTTTCTTTAGCTCTGGTAAGTGCTACATAAAGTACTCTTTGCTCTTCTTCCTTAGAAAGCTTCTTTGTTCTTTGGGCAAGGTACTTTTTAAATGTAAAAGTTTTTTTAGTATGAAGATCGTAATTAAAATCATCTACTCCAAGCCCGTATTTATCATCTATTATACACTTATCACCGGAGTCTTTTAGATTAAAATCATTTCCAAGATTTGAAACAAAAACTATAGGAAATTCCAGACCCTTACTCTTATGTATGGTCATTATTCTTACAGCATCGCTTCCTTCTCCCATAAGACCCGCTTCTCCCATGTCAATATTACCGCTTTTTAGACTATCTATAAAATCTACATATTCATATATACTTCTGCTTCCACTTGATATAAAGCTATAAGTTTTCTTCAGAAGTGCATCAAGGTTTGCCTGTTTTTTTTCTCCATCTTTCTGAACTGTACAAAGATCATAATACCCCTCTGTATAATATAAATCATATAATATTTCATAGACATCGGTTGTCTTTGCTTTTTTTCGGTAAAGTGCAAGTTTCTCTAAAAAGATTAAAAGCTTAGGTATTTCTTTTCTCCGTTTATCATCCTTATAGGTATCTACATACCTAAGAAGAGCATGATAATAATATCTTTCTTCTTTTGCTATTATTCTGATATTTGCCAATGTATGTTCACTTATACCTACAAATGATGACTTAAGTACATTTGCAAGAGGGATATCCTGCAAAGGATTATCAATTATTTTAAGATATGAAATCAGGTTTTGAATTTCATGGGCCTCAAAAAATCCGGTTTTACTCTCACTAATAACCGGAATCCCCATCTCTTCAAGTGTCTTTTTATACTGCTCTGCAAATGACGAAGTGCTTCTTAACAGTATCACGATATCCTTATAGCAAACTCTTCTTTTAACAGGATTATTATCTTCATCTCTATCAGAAATAAGCATCGATTCATCGGACATCAATTCATAAATTCTCTTTCCGATAGCTGCTGCCATTGCCTGTGCTTTTGTAAATAAATTATCATTATCATCTCTAACTACTGTTGTATCTACAAGCATTAGTTCAGAGTTATACAGATTATCTCTTTCGCCATACAGTCCGCCGTACTTAAGAGAGGCAGAATCATCATAATCTATTCCTCCAAAGTTCTTTGTCATCAGCTTACTAAATATAGTATTAGATGTTTCCAGTACATTTTCACGACTTCGATAATTTCTATCAAGATTTATAAGAATCTCCTTACCTTCACGAGAACTATCAGCCTTTTCAATATATTCATTTTCTTTCTCATAGGTATCATACTTTTTTATAAAGAGGTCGGGCCTGGCTGACCTAAAGCTGTATATACTTTGCTTTACATCTCCTACCATGAATACGAAAGGTCTTTTAGATACAGTTTCACCTTTTATGGACATAAGAATTGCTTCCTGTAAAAGATTACTGTCCTGATATTCATCTATCATTATATGAGTATACTTTTTCCCTAAATCACGAGCAATTAAAGAGGGTTTTAGATTGCCTTCATTATCTTCGACCGTAAGAATACTTAATGCAATATGCTCTATATCATTAAAGTCCATAACAGTATTATCATGCTTAAGACGACTAAACTCTTCATGAAGAGTTCTTAGAGTTTTTATAATTGCATTAACAAAGCTTCTTTCATGCATAAGTGATTCTTTTAATTCTTCAAAAGAAAGCATAAAGTAATCATTTGTAATTACATTTATCTTTCCGGAGGAGAGAGCATAATAATCACGATACTTTTTAGCATCATCCTTTGCTTTTTTTTCTTCATCATTAAGATTTCTGGACGTCGTAAATCTATCAAAGGAAGTAGATTCTAATCTATCATATAACTCGTTAAATGTTGGTTTACCTCTATCATTATCTGACTTTAATATTAGTTTTAACTTGTTTATATCATTTTCAATTAAATCTATGTTCTTATTGAAGCACTCATACCCTTCCAGCTTTTCCTTCGCCTTTTCCGCCATAGAAATACACGTCTTGACAGACGAACATACATCATCGATAAGATTTTCCATCCAATTATCCGGATTATATATATAATTATCAGAGTCGGTATTATAGAGTCTGTCCCAATTTTCGGACTCTATATCATAAAAGCACTCTATATCTCTTAATAACTTTTCAGGAACAGGATTTGTAAGTATTTGTCTGTAAAGCTTTACAATCAAGCCTTTAAAACCACTTATATCCTTCCATCCCGAAAGGCAATTGATTATGTTATCAAGTTCTTCACTATCCTCATCCTCATATCTTTTATCAATTGTCTTTTCAAGCGCTTTATCGAGTAGAAGCACCCCCTCATCTTCATCTAAAATCGATACACTTGGATCAAGTCCCTCACACTCATAGAAATAATTATTAATTATAAATTTACAAAAGCTGTCGATAGTACAAATCTGAGCAGAATTAGTCATGGTTATCTGCTTTTCAAGTCTCTCTATTAACTTATGATCCGCATCTGCGTCCAGTAATGATATCTGATTTAAAAGCTCCTTCTCAAGTCTTTCCTTCATCTCTCCTGCAGCAGCCTTGGTAAATGTAACGACAATAAGATTATCTACATCTAACTTATCCTCAATTATCATCCTTACTATACGCTCTATAAGAGCTGCTGTTTTTCCGGAACCTGCTGCCGCAGATACAAGGAGGTTTGCATTTCTCCAATCTATTACTCTTTTTTGATTTTCATTCCACTCTGCCACTATTCTCCTCCATATCGATTTTTATAATTCATAAGCACTTTTTGATGCTTTTTTCCTTTTACTTCCTGATAAATATTTCTATTTTTATAGTGATTTTTTTATCATATCCAAAGCAATCTGATTTTTCACATCTTTATGAACATTGTACCCATTGCTTTCCTTATCAAATCCGCATACAGAATTGTAGAGACAATAATCACATGCTTTACCTGAAGGCTTATTTTGATTATCCATATGCATAAAGGGATAAGTTTCTATATCGCCATTATTTCTTTTCTGAGCTAATTCGGTTATTTTCCTATCCGCATACCTTATAAGCTCTTCCATTTCTTCTTTATCAACTATATTTGCCTTTGTATAAGAGTCAGGCTCCCCCTCCTTAGTTGTAGTAAATTTAATCACCTGTGACTTTGCTTTTTCTGCATATCTAAAACCGGTATCGCCATTTGTGTATACTAAAGAATTATCAAATGTCTTTATGGTAGATGGACTTTTTTCAAATAGTCCTTCAGACCTCATATCTTCTTCTCCGTTTTCCGTAAAATCATCCTTAATATTATAGTAAAATACACCGGCAGGCATGATTATCTTATTTTTCGCCTTTTTTTCAAGTTTTTCCATACTTGATTTCATATATACAACCATCTGAAGCTGTAATCCGTAAAACAAATCTGATAACGAAACCTTTTTATTTCCGGTTTTATAATCTGTAATCCTAATAAAGAGTGCATCCTGTTTTTCTCCGGTTTTCATATCCTCATATACACCCTCTGCTGTATCTACCCTGTCAATTACCGCTTTAAGAGGTATGGGTGAATCAATCTCATATATAACTTCGCTTCCTTCGGTTTTATAGTTTCCTGCCTTCATCTGCTCTCTTATGGCATAAACATTTCTAAGAAAAACATCCTTGAATCTTTTGAGAGTTGCCTGCCCTCTCTTTCCCTCAAACAGTCCTGGATTTTTTATTTCTTCACAGGTTTTATCAAAGGCTGAATTCGCATGAATGCTAAAATCATCATCATCAAATGTAGCAAAATCCCCTCGATTTTTTTTCATGGATCTCACAAGATTATTCAAGGCGCTGTGTATGATATTTCCGATAATTATGGGGTCAATCCTGTGAATCGCTCTCTCCTTAAGACCGATGCCATATGATAAAAGATAACTATATGGACATGCAGCGAGACTCTCTAACTGGGATATACTAAATTCCTTATCCTTATAAAGCTCTTCTATAGTGTCTTTATCTATTTTTTCCATATTATCTCCGATTATAACCTTATCATTCCACTCATCTATTATTTCTTCGGAAAAACCGGTTTTAACTGCCTCTATATATGTGTCAACTAACTCTTGGGCTCCGGCACGATAATTTCTGATGCTATTCAAAAGATAGGTCTTTCCAAAGTCATCGTAGAGGATTTCTTCAGGTAAACTTTTTGCATATGACTTTTCTGCTTCCGGAAATATACTAATTAATCTGTTAATTACAAAAGCCGGGTTAGCAGCTTTTCCTTCCGCATCGTTCATAAAGTAAGATATATAAAGCTTTTTTGTTGCTTTTGAAAGATTTATAAAAAGCTTATATTCATCTTCTTTGTTTTTTTCATATACTCCGGGAGATAACTTAACTGGTCTTCCTTCAAACTCCTTTGATGCTATATATTCTCTTTCTGATTCATTTATTATGCCTCCTCCCATACGACTTCCCGGTATGAAACAATCATTGGTGCCAATCACAAAGAGATACTTTACACTATCAAGCTTTGAACTTACTGCGTCACCAAAAAGTATGCCATCCTTTTCGGGAAGCGCTCCTATCGAGGCCCTCTCTATTCCTCCTATATATATGTCATAAAACTCTCTTAATGTACACTCTGTATCACCTAATAAAAGTTTCATGGATTCAAAAAGACTAAGTAGTATGGGATAAGCCTGATGAAACTGATTCTCTTTTTCTAAATCAAGAGCTTTTTCTGCATCTGATCGCAAAGATTCAAGCTTTTCCTTTATTTTAAGAGAATCAAAAAGAGTTAATAGATTGTCTATATAAAAACCGATGGTATGCTTTCCGGTATGAAGTTTTTTTATGATTTCACCGAAAATGTCCATAAATTTTTGTCTTGTAATCTCGGGATTTTCTTTAAAATCCTTTTCATCTTTAAACTCATTATCCTCTTCATCCGGATTTAGTACCTCTTTATTCTCTGATTGACCTTCCGGCTCTATTCCCTCCATAGTCCACTCCTTCTGCCATATAGAGTAACCTCTTTTACCGGTAGCAAGAAGCATATTTTCCAGTTCATCAACCTCATTTTCATTAAACTCTAAAAAAGGACCTTTTAGTATTCTACATACATAAGAAGTATCAAGATCCAGCTCAATCATACGTATGATATCAGACGTAAATCGAAATAGCACGTTTTCTGCCAAAGGAACTTTTTTATCTATAAATACAGGAATGCTATGTGAAGAAAAACTTCTTTTGATTAAATGAGCATAATTATCTACATCTCCTGAAATAATAGCAATATCTGTATAGTGAATTCCATTATTCTTCTCTTTGATAAGAATATTTTTTATATTTTTAATAAGAAATTTTACCTCATCTTCTGCTGTTTTAAAACTGTTGATAAAAATATTTTTATTCACACTGTTAAAGCTCTTTTTACCTCTTCTGAAAAGCCTTTCGCGTAAGAAATCAAATTCATTACTATCATCAGAGTTGTCCTTTTCGGTTATTTCCACTGATATATCTTCTACATCAATTATCTCGGATGCGCTTTTGACTATGCGATCTACAGTATGCTTTACAGGATCAAAAATCTTATCGCAATATCCGCTTACTATTCTTTGATTGGTTGAAAATGTTATATAAACATTATTACATCTTTCGAGCAGATTTTGTATTATCTCAAACTGATAATACATAAATCCCATAAATCCGTCTATATATATGTCTGCACCATCTATCAATGTACAAGGGAGAAGCTTTTGATTATCATCTCTTTTACTTAAAAGCTTATAGAGAAGTTCAAGAGAGCTGTTACTTGGACGCATCTTCTTTTCTTTTAAGTATTCTTCATAGCTTTTAAAAATAAGGCAAACATCTCTCAGGCGCATACAAAGCGAAGCCGGAGTATCATCATCCTTCTCCATAGACTCTATGATTTTTGATAGATCATCAGAATCATAACCATAATTTTTAAACTCATCGATAAGATCCGTTATTTCAAAAACTATCCCATTAATTCTTGCATTATTTTTAAAATATAAGAGCTCTTTCTCTTTTTTAATAATTAAATATCTTATGAGCATATTTTGATTAATATCATCCAAAACAGTTTCGTTTGAGTGACCAAGTTCTGTAAAAAGTCGATAGGAAAGACGCGAAAAACTGAGGACCTCGGTAAACATAAGACCTCTGCCCTCAGTTTTTTCTATAAACTTTTTTTCCATACTATGAGAAAAGCTCTCAGGAACTATAACAAATCTTCTCTTATATTCTTTTCCTGTTTTTTTCGAATCATCTATAATTTTATCAACAATATAAGTGCTTTTTCCACTTTGTGGTTTTCCGAATATTAAATGTAATTTACCCATTTTTTAAATTCTCTCTTTCAAAAATTATAATAGGTTAATAACCTTTATTTTTAGTTGCATTGTAATGATGGGTTCTTGCTTTCATACACCACTTTTTATATGTAGTACGCTTAGAAGTGGGCTTTTCCTCCATTTCATACCTTATTGCGCGCCAAAAATTTTTCTGAATATTTTGATTTAATCCGGGACAAACACGCTCAGAGAAATTCATGAATTTTTCCTTATCTGTGAAGATAAAATCATATTCCCATGTACTCTCTTCTTCCTCTCCGGATTCTATATTTAATTTTAATATGCTTTTGGGTAATTCTGAGTTCTCATCCTCTGCTTTAAGCTCTTCTAACTCTGCCTCATCATAAGAAATCTGAAGATGATCATGTAACTCTAAACTCCTATGATCTATAATTATACTTATGTGAAGCTTACCTTTTTTATCTATCTTTTTTTCATTCCAAAGAAGCATAAAGTTGTCGGATTTATCACGAAACAATACATTTTTAAATTCATCGAGTACGGCTAGAGTAGACTCCGTAAAAGATAAGTATCTCCCTTTTTCAATCGGAAGTATGTCTTCCGAAACTATTTTCAACCCCATATAAACCTCCACTGAATTGCTGTCTATTATTTTACCATATACATATAGCATTTGTAAACTGTGTTGGAGCAGTAAAAAACCCCGGTAGCACTTTACTACCGAGGTAAAATAGTTTTTTATGAATCTAATTATCCTTTAACAGAACCAATCATAATACCCTTTATAAAGAACCTCTGAAAGATTGGGTATACAAATAAAATCGGTAATACTACGATTACAGATACTGTCATCCTTATGGATGTAGGTGTCTGCTGTGTAGCTGCATTAACAATAGCACCATTATTATTTCTTACCATAGAAGCAAGTGAACTTGCCTGATTAATATAGGTGTAAAGCAGATACTGTAAAGAATAAAGACCTTGGTCTGTTATATAAAGCAGCGTATCCTGAAAAGCGTTCCACTGTGCAACTACAGAGAATATGGCTACGGTTGCAAGTATAGGTTTAGAAAGGGGCAGTATGATACCGGTAAAAATCTTTATAGTCGATGCACCTTCAAGTGCAGCCGCTTCCTGCAGTGATTCAGGAATTGATTCAACATATGTTTTAACCAAAATTATATTGAATGGCTGAACTACTGCAGGTAATATATATACAAGAAAGTTGTCAGTCAAATGGAGATTCTTCATGGTTATGTACATAGGTATAAGGCCTGCATTAAAGTACATGGTTATAACGAAAAATCTGTACCAAAAGGTTCTCTTCCACATTCTCTTCTGTGTAAACATATATCCCAAAAAGGCAGATGCCATAACAGTGCAAAATGTACCGATAACTGTCCTTAACAACGATATAACGGTTGCCCTTCCCATACCTCTGATATTAAGCACATCTATATAATTATTCAAATGTATCCCCTTAGGTATGAAATTCACAGAACCATTTGCACTCAAATCATTGGCACTTAAAGTATTTATGATCATATAATAAAACGGATATGCACAAACAAAAGCAAGTATTATAAAAACAGCAATTATAACTCCGTTAAAAATAGTATTGAATATCTTTGTCTTCTTCTTTTTCTTCGTTATCGAAAGGTCCGGTCTTGAGCCCGGTGCCCTTCTTGATTGAGTTGTGACTTGTTTTCCCGGTGCCTTGTCTGCTTGAACTTTTCCGGCACTTCCCGGCGCCCTGTATTTATTATTAGATTCCATGTTAAACTTATATCCTCCGATCCTGGATTGTATGAATTGTTATGTAAAACCCTTATTATATGATGCTTTCTCCTCTGGTCTTCTTTGAAACAAAATTAACCAGAGAAAGAAGTACAACACTTATAATGGTTTTCAACATACTGATTCCGGATGCAAGAGAAAGACTTCCTCCTGTCATACCAATATTGTAAACATATAAATCCAAAACCTGTATGTGCTCCTTATTAAATGAATTTTGGAACACATAGTACTGATCCATACCATTATTTAGGAAGTTTGCAATAGCCATCATGAGAAGAACCATAAATGTTGGCATAAGCTGTGGTATGGTTATATATCTGATAAGCTGCAGACGGCTTCCACCCTCAACCCGCGCTGCTTCGTAAAGCTCCGGAGATATGGTGGTAATCGCCGCAAGATACATAATAGCACCCCATCCAAGACCCTTCCATATGCTCCAAAGAGTCATCCAAAGATATGTATGCTTATCGCTGTCCAAAAACTTAATAGGATTTGTTATTATTCCAAGATGATTAAGTAATGTATTTATCATACCACTGTCAGAAAAAAGACAGAATGCTATGGAGTAAACCATTACCCAGCTGATAAAGTTTGGAAGAGCTGTAAATGTCTGTACTATATTTTTAAATTTTTCTGATTTTATTTCGTTTAAGAAAACTGCAAAAAGCATAGGTAATATAGATGTAATAATACCAATAGTACTCATGACAAATGTATTCACGAGAACCTGAGCCATCTGTTTCATCTGTACTTCATTACCGAAAAGCATCTTAAACCACTTAAGACCTACGAACTCACTTCCTGATATTCCAAGTGTCGGATTGTAATCAAAGAAAGCATATATCCAACCGTGTAGTGGAAAATAAGAAAAACATAATGTAAGTATAATAAAAGGAACTATATATAAGAAAAGCTTAAAGCTTCTCTTTTTTGCAATTTTTTTGTTATACTCTCTGGTTGATTCATCCAAAGCTACCGCTTCTGCAGGGTTTGTCGGACTCTTTCTTTCATGGCGCTTCTTACTCTTTTTCTTTACTTCAAGAGCCTTAGCTTCCTCAGCTGCCTGCTTTAGAAGCATGATTTCTTTTCTTTCCTGCTCTCTTCTTTTTTCTTCTAATTCTCTTTGTACTCTGACAAAGCTTCCTATCTCTCCTAAAGCTTCTCCAAATTCTTTAGCTTCCTTCTTTTTGGTTGCCAATTCGAGCTCTTGAAGAACGCTTTTATCGGAATCTGTATCTATGGAAAAGCCCGCATCAGTTCCCGATGTTATCTTGTCTGACATTTTTCCCCCTCTGTAATATGTATTAATATTCTATCTGTTTTTTTGCACAAAGGGGAGTATAGCACCATTCAATTATTAAAACAAGTGTTTTTTTAAGTCTCTTCACTAATTATGTTATTAATCCATACGCCCTTTTTAAGAAGTATTAATCCTATCAGACACTTTATAAGATCTGCCATATGTACTATAAAGAATATCCATATAACATCAAGAGATGTATAACGACTAAGCACATAAGCTATAGGAACACTTACAACCATCATGAAAACACTGTCAAAAAGGAATGTTATGATGGTTTTTCCACCTGATCTTAAGGTGAAGTAAGCAGTATGTAAAAATGCATCCTTTGGCATGATAACAGCCTGAACCATGATAAAGCTTGCAGCCAGAGCCTGTGCCTGTGCGTTGGTATTGTAAAGCTTTGGATAAAGACCTGATGTTACAAACATGATAGAGCCTATCACTATTGAATTAAATATGGAAAATGCAATTATCTTATTATCCTGATCCTTAGCCTCTTCCATTTTTCCGGCTCCGAGTAGCTGACCTATAATAATCGCAACCGCATCTCCCATAGCTATAAATACAATATTAAATACATTATTAATGGTATTTGCTATATTGGTGGCGGCAATTACATTTAATCCCCTTATAGAGTACGCTTGAGAAAGCATTGCTATTCCTATAGACCATATGGATTCATTTACAAGAAGCGGAAGCCCCTTTACAAAAAAGCGTTTTACCAGATATCTAGGTATATAAAAGGATTTTAGTACATTATTAAAGTATGTATGCTTGTCCTTGTGCCTAAGTACCCATACAATCATTATTGACATCTCTACAAACCGGGCTATTACCGTTGCTATGGCAGCTCCGTTAACACCAAGCTGTGGAAGTCCTGCTTTACCGTATATAAGCAGATAGTTTAATATCAGATTTACAAATACAGCCACAATTCCGGCTCTCATAGGAGTTATGGTCTCTTTACACTCGCGAAGAGTCGAAGATATAACTATGGATATCAGTATAGCAGGGAGACTAAAAAGTTCTATATGCATGTATCCAAGCGCATAGGATAGAGTTGCCTTAGGGTCACCTCCGTCACTCTCTCCGTTTAGGTAAAGCTGAACCAAATCCTTGCCCCATATTAAAAATACAGTCACACACAGGGCTGTGAGTATAGCTCCCATAATAAGCTTATATCTAAAGGTATAACGTATACCCTCATCATCTTTATTTCCACAATACTGTGCAGTAAATATGCCGACTCCCGATACACCTCCGAATATACATAAAAAATATATAAACATGAGCTGATTTACGATTGCAACGCCTGACATCTGTTCTGTACCAACCTGTCCAACCATGAGATTATCAAGCATATTTACAAAGTTTGTTATTCCGTTTTGTATCATTATAGGGACTGCAATTTTTAGCAGGTTATTATAAAATTTTCTGTCTCCGATATACTTTTTCATTAAAGCCCGCATATATCATCTCTCCAATCTAACAATTTACTCTGAAGAATTATCTTTTTCAATTTTTTCAAAAATCTTATTAATTATATAAGCATCACAATACAAAATATATGAAAATCCAAACAAAAAAAATGGTATTCTTAGCAAGACTACAAAGTATAAAATTGACGCTATTAAAGCAGTTATAACATGAATAAGCATAGTTTTTGATATATATGCCATGCTTATATATAAGGCGTTTTTTAAGGTTACTCCTACACTTTCATCATATCTTGCATTTAGTGCAAAGACATAAGGAAAAACTGAAATATATATAATCATTATCAGTACAATTATTACAAAAATAATCGTAAATATTATGCTTTTAAATTGCATCCAAAAAAACAAATTAACAGAAAGAATTACTCCTGTTATCAGCATTATGATCGATAAAATCAGGGACCTCGATATATTTTCCTTAAATTTAATCCTATAGGTCTTAAAAAATGGTACATGTTCATGTCTTGCTTCACTAATTAAAATACTGTACATAGCATTTAATGCAGGACCTATAGTTACTATGGGAATACATGAGATCATAAATAAAAAATTCAATAATATAAAATCAGCAAGACTTCCCATGAAGCGCTGTAATGCTGAGTTGTATTTAAATGGATTCATGATTATCTCCTTTTTTTAGTTACGAATCCGTGTACATCAGTAAAAAACCGCCAAAGCAATAAAGATCTTTGGCGGTTCTTGTTTTTTATAAATAAGCATTCCTAAAATAAGGATTCAGAAATAAGCATACTAATCTATATTTTACTGAATTTCCTCATGCCATGACTGTAAGCTGTTTACATCACTCTTAACATGCTTCTTAAGATGCTTGATACCATTAGCTGCTGCAAATGCTGCTGCCATAGTGGTTATATAAGGAACTCTTGCCTTAACTGCAGCCTTTCTTAAGTAGCTGTCATCATGGATGCTGTCCTTCTTAACAGGAGAGTTGACAATAAGCTGAATATTACCGTTTGTTATAAGGTCAAGTATATTTGGTCTTCCTTCATAAAGCTTCTTAACCTTTTCAACCGGTATATTATTCTCTTTGATAAGCTCATATGTTGTACCCGTCGCAACAATCTTAAAGCCTGCTTCATCGAAAAGCTTTGCAAGTGCAGGAACCTCAGGCTTATCCTTACGATTAACAGATATGAGAACTGTTCCCTCGAGAGGAAGTGTTGACTTAGCAGCTTCCTGTGCCTTGTAGTAAGCTCCTCCCACAGAACGTGAAAGCCCGAGAACCTCACCTGTTGATCTCATCTCAGGTCCGAGAAGAGGATCAACCTCCTGGAACATATTGAATGGAAATACAGCTTCCTTAACTCCGTAGTAAGGAATATTCTTTTCTTTAAGTTCACTGACAGGTGATGGACGTCCTGTAAGAGAAGATGTAATAATATCTGTAGCAAGCGGAACCATACTGATACCACAAACCTTAGATACAAGAGGTACTGTTCTGGAGGCTCTTGGATTAGCCTCAAGCACGAACACCTTATCACCCTCGATAGCGTACTGCATATTCATAAGTCCCACAACATGCATCTCTTCTGCAATCTTACGTGTATAATCTTTTATTGTCTTTAAATTCTCTTCTGATATATGCTTTGAAGGTATGATGCAGGCTGAGTCTCCGGAATGAACTCCTGCAAGCTCTATATGCTCCATAACAGCCGGTACGAAAGCGTGTGTTCCGTCGCTGATAGCATCTGCCTCACACTCCATGGCATGATTTAAAAATCTGTCGATAAGGATTGGTCTGTCCGGTGTTACTCCAACTGCTGCAGCCATGTAATCCTTCATAGCTTCATCATCGTAAACTACCTCCATTCCACGTCCGCCAAGTACGTAGGAAGGACGAACCATAACAGGATAACCAATCTTATTTGCAATACTGATAGCTTCCTCTACATCTACTGCCATACCTGCCTCAGGCATAGGGATTCCAAGCTTATCCATGATAGCTCTGAACTGATCTCTATCCTCTGCAAGGTCAATAACCTCAGGAGATGTTCCAAGTATGTTGACACCGTACTTCTTAAGGTCTGCAGCCAGATTAAGTGGTGTCTGTCCACCGAACTGAGCTATAACTCCAACCGGCTTTTCTTTATTATATATACTGAGCACATCCTCAAGTGTAAGTGGCTCAAAGTAAAGCTTATCAGATGTATCGTAGTCGGTTGAAACTGTCTCAGGGTTACAGTTAACTATGATCGTTTCAAAACCTAGTTTCTTAAGTGACTGAGCTGCGTGAACACAGCAGTAATCAAACTCGATACCCTGTCCTATACGGTTAGGTCCGCCACCTAAGATCATAATCTTTGGTTTATCTTCATTTATTTTATTATTATCAGGTGCATTGTAGGTTGAGTAGAAGTATGAAGCATCCTCTGTACCGCTTACATGCACATAATCCCAACTCTCTGAAACTCCAAGTGACTCTCTTTTCTCTCTTACGGTTTCCTCCGGAATCTCTAGGATTTCACTTAAGTACTTATCTGCAAATCCATCCCTCTTAGCCTGTATAAGCAATTCATCAGGACAAAGAGAACCTTTATACTTAAGTATTTGTTCTTCCTCTTCCACAAGCTCCTTCATTTGCTGGATAAAGTAGTGCTTAACCTTTGTGATTTCAAAGATTTCATCTACAGTTGCACCCTTTCTGAGTGCCTCGTACATTACAAAATGCCTCTCACTTGAAGGTGTAATAAGCTCATGTAAAAGTTCTTCTTTACTAAGCTTATCGAAGTTCTTTACATGTCCGAGACCATGTCTTCCCTTCTCTAACGAGCGAATAGCCTTCTGAAATGCTTCTTTATAATTCTTACCGATACTCATAACCTCGCCTACGGCTCTCATCTGAGTACCAAGCTTATCCTCAACACCCTTGAACTTCTCAAATGCCCAGCGTGCAAACTTAACAACAACATAGTCTCCATCAGGCTTATACTTATCAAGTGTTCCATACTTACCACAAGGAAGATCCTTGAGTGTAAGTCCTGTAGCAAGCTTAGCTGAAACAAGTGCTATAGGGAAACCTGTAGCCTTAGAAGCAAGAGCTGAAGAACGTGAAGTACGTGGGTTAATCTCTATAACTATAACTCTGTCGGAAACAGGATCATGAGCAAACTGAACATTGGTTCCACCAATAACTTCAATCTTATCTACAATCTTGTAAGCCTGCTCTTGAAGTCTTGCCTGTAAATCCTCACTTATGGTAAGCATAGGAGCTGTACAGAAGGAATCACCTGTATGAACTCCCAGTGGATCTACATTTTCTATGAAGCATACGGTAATCATATTACCTTCTTTATCTCTTACAACCTCTAATTCAAGCTCTTCCCAGCCCATAACAGATTCTTCTACGAGAACCTGTCCAACCAGTGAAGCCTGAAGACCTCTGGCTATGACTGTTCTTAACTCATCTTTATTGTACACAAGGCCTCCGCCTGCGCCACCCATGGTATATGCAGGACGAAGAACTACCGGATAACCTAATTCATCAGCTATCCTTAAACCATCCTCAACACTATAGGCAACTTCACTTCTTGCCATCTCTATTCCGAGAGAATCCATAGTTTTCTTAAATTCTATACGATCCTCGCCTCTCTCTATGGCATCAACCTGAACACCTATTACTTTAACATTGTATTTATCAAGTATACCAAGCTTATTTAACTCAGCACATAAATTAAGACCGCTCTGACCACCTAAGTTAGGTAAAAGGGCATCGGGTCTTTCCTTTTCTATAATCTGCTCCATACGTTCTGCATTTAAAGGCTCGATGTAAGTAACATCCGCCATCTCAGGGTCCGTCATGATAGTAGCGGGATTTGAGTTAACAAGTACTATCTCATATCCAAGACTTCTAAGGGCTTTACAAGCCTGTGTTCCGGAATAATCGAACTCGCACGCCTGACCTATGATAATAGGACCGGAGCCGATAATAAGTATCTTTTTGATGTCAGTTCTCTGTGCCATGATAATCCTCCTAAAAAAAATCTAAACTAATTTATTTTATCAAAACACTTATTAATTGTCTATGATTTTTTATTATTATAAATCGAAAAAGGAGAGGACCTTATCCTCCCCTTTATAATAGGCTTTTTGTATATTACTCAGATGCACTCTTAATCTTTTGGCAAATACTTGTATACTCCTCTACAAATGAATCGAAATCCTCCAAGATGAAATCATATTCTCCATCTCTTGCTGCAAATTCATGTTTCTTAGCCCTTTCACTAAACGCTCCAAATCCGATAGTAGCCATACTTCCCTTTATACTATGAGCTTCAATTCGGTATGATGCAAAATCCTTTTTTTGTATGTTTCCTCTCATCCTGTCTATTCTTTCATCACACTCTCCATACACATCGCCCATTATTTCCTTTAAAAATGCCTCATCTCCGGCACAATAGTTAATGGCGGTATCATAATCAAAGCCTTCTATTGCAGATATCCTGCTCTTATAATCCAAATCACTCAAAGACCTGGAATTACTCTTTTCTTTAATGCCTGTATCAACGATTTTCTCTTCAGGAAGATATTTTTTAACTACTCCCTCAAGTACTCTATAGTCTATCGGTTTTACTATATAATCAGCAAATCCTGCTTTCATATACATATTTCTGCTTCCTGCTACAGCATTGGCAGTTAATACAATTATCGTCGTATCATGATTTAATGATTCTTTATCATCTCTTATTATCTTTAAAGTCTCGATTCCATTAGGTGAGGGCATCATGTGATCCATGAATATAAGATCATATCTTTTCCTCTTGCATAGCTCTACAGCCTCTTTTCCACCGGTACAAAGATCTGGTATAATACCTGTTCTCTTAAGTAAGAGTCTTACGATATTTAAGTTAGACCTATTGTCATCAACAGCCAGAATATTGGCTTCCGGCGCATAGAAGTAGCTTTCATCCTTTTCTTCTTTCTGTCTTTTTACTTCTTTCATAATATTTTTAACGACAGGTGTCCTGTCATAAACTTCAACAGGCAGGACTATCTTAAATTCAGATCCAACTCCATACTCACTCTCAACAGTTATCGAGCCACTCATGGAATCTATAATACTTTTTACTATTGCAAGACCAAGGCCTGTACCCTCTATATTTACATTTGTATTTATATCTGCCCTGGAAAATGCATCGAAAAGTCCCTGCCGGTCCTCTTCTTTTATTCCTCTTCCTGTATCTGCTACACTTATATGAAGTTCATACCCTTCATCTGTGTACCTTCCACCGATATTAAGAGAAACACTTCCTCTATCAGTATACTTGACAGCATTATTTAAAAGATTAACAAGAATCTGTCTTACTCTAAATTCATCTCCTACCTGACCTACAGGAACATCATCTTGAATTTCATACTTTAATGACAACCCCTTTTCTGATGCCTTTTCATCCGAAAGAGAGATTACGTCACTTACTACGGTCTCAAAATTGTACTCAGCGTGAGCTATCTCAATCTTTCCAGCTTCTATCTTTGAGAAGTCGAGCACATCATTTACAAGCATTAATAGCATATTTCCTGATCTTTTTATGGTTTGAGCATATTCGTCTATAGTCTCATCATTATTCTCTCTTAATATCATTTCGTTCATTCCGAGAACTGAATTTATAGGAGTACGAATCTCATGAGACATACTGGCCAGGAATCTTGTCTTCGCCTCGGATATATCTACCGCACGCTGTTTCTCAAAATATATCTTTCTTGTATCATAAGCCTGCTGAACAACCATAAAAATCAGAAAAACAGTCATACCGAAAACCATAGGAAGTTCTTCGTTTATAGGATTCAAAAACAGTAAATCCACAACTTCTATAATACCAAAGAAAAGAAATCCCATAAATCCTATGGCTGTGTACTGATATTCTCTTGCGTATCCTCTCTTTATATCAATTACGATGATTATTACGGCTGCCACTGCCATTGAACCAAGTATAACGTTGATAAATGGAAGCGCATCGTAGAAGTGAAATATATCGGTAAAATGAAGAATTGGCCAAACAATCGCATTTATAGTCGAAACAATCATTATTACAAACATCCATTTTCTGTATCTTCTTTTTTGGATAACATATAAGTACATCCCTAATCCGAAAGGGATAAGAAGACAAAACATGTAATTAAGTATTCCGTCTATGTAATTATGTCCGAAAACAAATGGAAAAACAAAGGAATTGGTTATTACCCATCCACATATAATGCTGATTCCCAGTGCTCCGTAAAGCATGTTTATTTCTCTTTTCTGCCAAAAAGCAAGAACCATGCTTATTATTACAACAACAATCGAAAAGATAAGGAGCACCTCTGCCAACATAAAAGGAAGTCCGTGTCTTGTTAATATATACAGATAAACTCCTGCCATAGAAGAAACAAAAGTACGTGGTACTATCTGCCCTTTTTTAGATGTTCCTTCTCTTACCATACGCACCTGTCCGCCGGAATCCTCAGATTCAAGTGGAACAAGCATATAAAAGCGCTTTACACTTCCTCCGGGAAGAACTACATCTCTTTTTTCCACAAAATCCTTTCGAAGCTTTCCATTTACATATACTTCTACATTTTTTCCTGTCTGAAAGCAGAGCACTGAATTATCCTTTATCTTATCAGGTAAGGTGGCTTCTATGGTAAAGTAGTCCTTATAATCCTTCTCTGCGACGTGGTAACGGCCTGTAGTAAATGAATTGCCTTCAGAATCAGTAACAGTCCATTGGTCGATGTATACAGGCTTATCGATTTCCATCGCACCCTTTTTATCCTTTATGGCATAGAAAACAGCCAGCATGAAGATAAATATAAGCATTAAAATAAGTATAATCTTATATCCGAAAATTACCTTGTCAGTATTTCTTTTACTAATTACTCTTTCTTTTTTTTCAGCGCTTTTATGTGTATCACTCAAATCAAATCACCTCTTTAAACAATCGAAAATAATTATTTTTTTATCTTAACTCCGATTGATTTAAATATTTTTTTATAATACTTATACTTACTCTTTGGCACTTTTATGGTTGCATTTTCAGCAATTTTCTTAAATGCGCTCTTTGCAAGATCTTTCTTTTTAAGCTTCTTGGTTTTTATACGAATCTTCTTTAAATTCTTGCATCCCTTAAATGCTGCTCCTTTAATCTTTACTATATTTTTGCCAAGTATAAGCTCCTTTAACTCTTTATATCCATTGAATGCCTTTTCACCCACCTGAGTTACCTTGTAGGTTACTAGAGATGAAAAAACTGAATTTGGAATTGAAATACTTGAAGCTGTTGTAACAGCTGAGCCTATGCAGGCCACCTTCCCTTTATTCGTTTCCTTATTTGCTATTAAAACCTTATAAATAAGATTTGATGAAGCATCAGTAAATGTATCACCCGGATTTAAGTAAACGGGTGTAGTAGGTAGTATAGACACAGAAGTCTGCTTTGAAGGAGGTGTCTGTACCGGAGAAGCCGACGACGTAGCGTCGGGTATAACTGTTACGGCAGGCTCTGTTGTAGTCGTAATTATCGGCTCACTGCTAACTGCAGGAGCGCTGGTTACGGCAGGTATACTAGTTGGCTTATCAGTAGGATTCGAAGGATTCGAAGGATTTGAAGGCTTTAAGACATCAAATGTCAAGCTAACATATAGTATGTCTGCATCATTATTTAAGCTTATAGAATAAGGAGTAATATCTCCATTATTACATATTACTTCACCATTAAAGACGCCATCCTTACCGGCAAATATGTTATATTCTTCGTTTAATGATATTATAATACTTGCTTTGTAGGTGCCTTCCTTCATTTCATAATAATCATCATAAGTAATATCTGTTCCCTCTTCATTTGCAACTGTAACACTGAAGACTTCATAATCAGCATCTTCACTTACTTTAACGAGATTACTATAATCCTCCACCTTGGTGTTATACTCAGGAATATCAAGATTAAATAAGACTTTTCCTATGATCTTTCTCCACTTCATGGTAAGAGTTATATCATTGTTTATTATATAATTACTCAGTGAATTTCCATCTTCGTCCACCCAGTTGAAAGCTTTATAGGTAAAACCGTCTACCTCTACATCCGGAAGTTCAGGCAACTTAACATAGCCTAGATTCTCTCCATCTTTAAGTTCCATGCTCTCCGGATTTTCTCCCATACCATTAACATCAAATGTCACCTTATAAGTTGCAGGTGTTCCCACCTCTATCTTCCACTTACATGTAGCGAGCGTTCCTTTCTGCTCATAGCTTAAAATCATATTATTAGGCATCTGTCCGTTTAAAGTGATTACGTGATCATCTGAGAAAATATGACCTGTAGTTAAAAAATCTGCGCTTAAGTAGCATACCTTGCCTTCCTCATAGTCTCCTTCTATCTGAACATTTTCAACACTTAAGTACTTTTTTTCAAGTGCCTTTGCTTTATCCTTAAATTCCTGTATTACCTCCTCTTTGGATGAATGAAGATAATCATCGTTAGTTATCAATGCTATTTCATCCTCATATGGAGGAAGTGCAATAGAGTATAATCTTGCCAGGATTACTTCAAAAAAATGCGAAGTTATTATGGTTTTAATACTTGAAAGCTTTGCAATTTCAGTATTATTAATAATAAAATCAAAGTAAGATATATTTTCTATATCCTGATTTTGAGCGTCTTCATATGCAGAGATTACATTTTTTTCCTTTATCAAAAGATTTGCCAGTATTCTTAAAGCGCCATAAAGATTATAGGTGTCAAAATCAGTTCCGAACTTTTCGTTAAATATATCCTTTAATCCCAAAGCACTCTGATAATACAGACTATCGGACGTAACCTTAATCTTCGCAATTTCCTCAGGTGTAAGGTCCTCTTTCATATCCTTATACTTATCGCTTACACCTGCCATAAGAAGCATGGTAAAGTACTTTAACACTACTTCGTCACTAAGTAATTCCATGAAAGATATTGTCCCTCCTCCATTCGCAATCATTAATATAGCAGGCCACAGCTTTACAAGTGATTTTTGATAAGAATATGTTACCTCATCTATTATCTGAGGTATTCCCTGCTCACTTAATTGATAGATAGTATCCTTCAAAACCCTAGAGTAATCCTTTCTTTCAGGAATAAGCTTTAAGATTTTCGCTGTTAATCCGGAATTAATCTCTAGTGCCGATTCATTATAAAATATTTCCTGAGCTTCATATTTGGAAGTACCGGGACTGTACTTAGAAAAATACTTTAAAGCCTCTTTAGAGTCTGCCATCTTATCAAGATAATAAGTATTTCCGGCTGAGCTCATATTCCAGAATGGAAATTTACATAAGAAATCATCCGTTGTTTTAAAATTATGTATGTAGTTATAATTTTTATCTTCCAAGTAGGAAGCATCATATGTTCCGGGTGCCTCGAAGGTATAGGCGTATACACTCACTTCTTTATCTGATAATGCAGAAAATTCACTTTTTTTATCCATAATCAATGTAGAAATTATATTTGTTATGGCTCCTCCGCGGCTTAAACCGGTTATCCAATATTTAACCTTTTTATCACCATATCCTGCCAGATTTACTATATCACTTAGTACTGCATTTGCACTTGAGTAATAACCATAATGGTAATCTAAAACCTCTTCATCCTTATTTATGGATAGATTGGATTCCCACATGGATGAAGGATAATTTGCTCCTTGGAAATTAATGGCAATAAGGGTTGTTTCGTCAGAAAGCTTTTTAATTCCGTAGCAATAAGCAGGTTTTAATATATCATTCTCATCAAAGTTTACTCCGTTAGTATTGTTAAAACCTAAATTATTTAAATGGTTTATGGCTGTCTCCTTTGAAGAAGCTGCAGAAGAAAACTGTATGGAAGCAAGAGCCAGCTTTTCACTCATATCGCTCGGATCACTGTCAAACCATAAATCGTTATAATAAAAATCCGAATCTATGAATTTCTTTGCGTTTGTAAAGTGCTTTGTAAGTCCGTAGGTCATGGTATTTTGCTCTTCTTCATTAAAGGTATGCTCCTTTTGAGAAGAAACCTGATCCTTTGCCTCTGCATTTTTCATGTCACTTTTAACTGATAAAGGTAAAAGTGTTACAAACATAATAAATGCCATAGAAAACGATAATACTCTTCTGCTTATCCTTTTCATAATTATTCTCCCAATATTTGTTTATTAATTCTTTCTTATGACGATTTTGCTATATAAAGAACAATGTACAGTCCCTACATAAGTAAAGACTGTACATTGAATAGTTACAAAAAGATAAATAGTATTAGTCGAGCTCAACCTCTAATTTGTCAAGCTTCCATATATCATCTACATACTCCTGTATAGTTCTGTCAGATGAGAATTTACCAACCTTTGCTACATTCATAATAGCTGAGCGAGCCCATCCTTCTTCATCCTCATAAGCCTTAGAAATAGCTCTTCTGGCTTCATCATAAGCACGGAAGTCCTTTAAGATAAAGTACTGATCAGCTCTTCCGCCTGCTCCGTCGAGAAGTGAATCATAAAGCTCTCTGAACTCATCATAGTTATTTGGTGAATAAGTGCCGTCTATAAGCTGTGTGAGCACTGCTCTGATGTCTGAATCTGTGTTGTATATATCTCTTGGGTTATAACCACCGTTGTTCTCGTAGTTTATAACCTCCTCTGAAGTAAGACCAAAGATGTAAGCATTATCATCTCCAACCTCTTCAACAATCTCAACATTTGCTCCGTCGAGAGTTCCAAGTGTGAGTGCTCCGTTAAGCATGAACTTCATGTTACCTGTTCCTGAAGCCTCCTTACTTGCTGTAGAAATCTGCTCTGAAACATCAGATGCCGCAAATATAATCTCAGCATTAGAAACTCTATAATTCTCGATAAATACAATCTTAATCTTACCCTTTATGGATTTATCGTTATTTACAACATCAGCTACGCTGTTAATAAGCTTAATTATAGCCTTTGCTCTTCTGTATCCTGCTGATGCTTTAGCACCGAAGATGTAAGTATGCGGATAGAAATCCATACCCGGATTCTTCTTAAGTTCATTGTAAAGATGCATGATGTGAAGGATATTTAAGAGCTGTCTCTTATATTCATGAAGACGCTTAACCTGTACATCGAAGATTGAACGTGGTTCTATTTCAATTCCGTTATGCTCCTTTATGTACTCAGCAAGGCGAACCTTATTCTGATACTTGATATTCATGAATTCCTTGCGACTAAGCTCATCATCGGCATAAACACCGACTCCCTCAATCTTGGAAAGATCAGTAATCCAATCATTTCCTACTCTCTTTGTAACCCACTCAGCTAAAAGAGGATTAGCATGAAGTAAGAATCTTCTCTGTGTGATACCATTAGTCTTATTATTAAACTTCTCAGGCATCATAAGGTAGAAATCACGAAGCTCCTGTTTCTTTAAGATTTCTGTATGAAGACGAGCAACACCGTTTACAGAGAAGCCTGCAACTATAGCAAGGTGAGCCATCTTAACCTTTCCATCATAGATTATAGCCATCTTTCTGATTTTTTCCTGATCACCCGGATACTCCTGCTGAATCTTTAAGATAAATCTTCTGTTAATCTCTTCTATAATCTGATAAATACGAGGAAGAAGTCTGGAGAAAAGCTCTAAAGGCCACTTCTCGAGGGCTTCTGACATAATAGTATGATTAGTGTAAGCACAAGTCTTATTGGTAATATACCATGCTTCATCCCACTCAAGTCTGTACTCATCCATAAGTATACGCATGAGCTCAGCTACGGTTACTGTTGGATGTGTGTCATTTAACTGGAAACAAACCTTCTCATAAAGCTTATGAATATCATCATGATTTTCCATATACTTTGCTACAGCTCTCTGTATACTTGCTGAAACAAAGAAATACTGTTGCTTAAGTCTAAGCTCTTTACCTGCCATATGATTATCATTAGGATAAAGCACCTCACAAATTGTTCTCGCAAGGTTTTCCTGCTCAACTGCCTTCTGATAATCACCCTTATCAAATGAATCAAGATTAAATGTATCAATAGCCTCTGCGTCCCATATACGCAAGGTATTAACAACATTATTCTTATATCCTACTATAGGAAGGTCATAAGGCACTGCAAGTACTGACTGATATCCTTCCTGTACAAAGTGATCACGACCGTTCTCGTCGCGCTTTACATTTACATATCCGCCAAACTTAACTTCAACGGCATACTCAGGTCTCTTAATCTCAAACGGATTACCGTACTTTAACCAATTATCCGGTTTTTCAACCTGATATCCGTTTTCAATTCCCTGCTTAAACATACCATACTTATATCTGATACCACAGCCATAAGCTGAATATCCGAGAGTTGCAAGGGAATCCAAAAAGCATGCAGCCAGCCTTCCGAGGCCACCGTTTCCGAGTGCTGCATCCGGCTCCTGATCTTCGATTACATTCAGGTCCAGTCCTAACTCCTCTATAGCTTCCTTAATCTCCTTATCAGCGGAGAGATTAATAATCATATTTCCGAGGGCACGTCCGATTAAAAATTCCATTGAAAGATAATAAACCGTTTTAGCATCCTGCTCATTGATTTGCTTATGAGTAGCCATCCACTGATCCACCACCAAATCCTTTACAGCATAAGATACAGCCTGGAAAAGCTGCTGATCGTTAGCTTCTTCAATGGATTTACGCGATAATACCTTAAGATAGTCTTTCACCTGTTTCTTAAATTCTTCTTTGTTAATATTGTTCATATTCACTTGTCCTCCGATGTTTATTTCCCAATACATTAACTTCTAATATATTACCCTAAACAGCCATAAAAATCAAGTTTTTTTCCTATTCACGAGGGCATAGATACCGGTTCCCAAAGCCAGGGTTACAAGCACTGTTATACCTACAGTCTTGTAAACTAAAGGCACCTTAGGTGTAAGATCATTTCTATAACCGTTAAAATGATGATCGAGTAACGGAAATAATAATTTTCTGTATACTCCGAGCCAATCATTTTCTATTCTTATATCATTACCCAGTATCATGGTTTCTCTATGGGCTCTTGTATACTTCTTCCACTCATACTCATCAGTAGAAGGATTACCTGTAGTAGCAAAATTCACCCACATCTTTCTCACTGTTTTACCAAGCTCTTCATTGTAATCCTCGCCAATATATGTATTAACTTCCGGATTATTAAATACATAAGCAAGCTCTACTGCATGGCAAGCCTTTAGGTGAGGTATGGCTGAAGGGTATGACCAATAATACATGTAGGTATTACCGCCATTTAAGTGATGGGCAGTAGCCTGTCTTATAGCAGGAAGACGAAAGATTATCTCATTATAAAACTCTGTTATATCCCATATGTGTCTCAAAGCAGTTTCGTTGTCCTGTAAAAGCATAAATGCTTTAACTCTCTTCCTGTCATCTCTACTTAGGCTAAGCATGTTGTTTTCAAATAAAAATCTGCCAAATGCACTGTACTTATGGACATTTCCGATATCCTTTATCCAGTATCTCATCTCATCAGCATTGGTTCCGATAAGCATGTCGACATCAGCTCCCACACCTTTTTCATAGGCTTCATAAAGGTCTTCAGGTAGAAGTATACCGTCTCTCTGAGGATAATTAATATCATCGTTTAAGTCTTCATTTAACTCTTTAATCTGATCCTCGGTTAAAGCCACAAGCTCGGCTACGGTCGATGCATGTGCAGCCTTTAAAAACTCTCTGGTAAGATGCTTGCATTCCCTTTTGCTATAGGTAAGTGCTACAGAGCCACTCTCAGCAATCACTCTCCGGAAAAGCCCCTTTGCCTCAGGTATAAGAGGGAGAAGCGAAACACTTCCACCTCCTGCAGACTCTCCGAAAATCGTTATATTGTTAGGATCTCCCCCAAAGCTTTTGATATTTCTTTTTATATATCTAAGGGCGCATATCTGATCTAACAATCCTAAGTTCTGACTTCTCTCATAGCCTTCACTGTCAGGAAGATATGAAAGATCCAAAAATCCTAAGATTCCTATACGATATGCAATTGTTACCAAAACTATATTATTGTTTTCTTCTACAAAATTATATCCGTCATAGAGGGGGTCATTAGTTCCTCCCCAACCATAGGCTCCGCCATGGATAAATACCATAACAGGCTTTCCTTTTACTTCTCTGTCCGCTCCTGTCCAGACATTAAGATATAAGCAATCCTCGGATTGATTGCTTGCGGATGCTTTTTCAGTATCTATTACTGTTTGTATAGCTGTAGGACCGTAATTATAAGCCTCATAAACATTTTCATCTTCCTCTGCTATTATCGGCTCTTTCCAACGAAGAGCTCCTACAGGCGGAAGTGCATAGGGAATACCCTTAAACTCCAGCACATTTCCCTTCTTTTTTCCGATATATGTACCGTTTATACACTTTGCGCCAAGTGTCTCATCATAAGGTCCTGTAATTATCTCCTTTTTCATGCTACCTCCCAAAATACAATACATTTAACCTAATTAAAGAACTTAAATTTCACTTTACTTAAAGCAACTGTTATAAGTGGCTTCTTGTTATCTATTTCTTTCTTTATCTCAGCAAGACTTATGTCATCCTGTGAATCATGGGAAATCATGGCATCAACTGTTCTCATAAAGAGCAATCTGAACTTCTCCATGGATTCATCCTTATAGATTCCTGCAGCATAGTCAATCATAACCTCTAATCCGTCTGATCCATCAAGTATTTCTATATCAAGCATAGTCTGTGTAGCAGCCTGATTCTGCCTAATATCCACCGTCTCCATCTCCATGCCTTCCATTCCCTGATTATCTCTTAAGTCCTGCTGATACAGCAGATAAGCCGCATCATTGAGAGTTCCTGAATTAGTCTTATCTACATAGGGATAACAACTGTGCTCTATACCCTTCTGAACCTGAAGATGAACCTCTTTAAAAAGATCTCTCAATGTCATTGACTTATTTAAGTTAACTGCCACAGGCAACTCTCTGAACAAAAGTCCAACAGTGCTCATAAGCTCCATATCTTCGCGACCGTTATATATCCATGAAATCATGACATTGTAACTTTTATTATATATAGCAATACTAAGAATCGCAGCTGCTATAAAAAATTCATTACGTGATATACGATTTACTCTCTCAATTGTATTTAAGTCTCCTTGAGAAATATCCATATCACTTAGTATCTCACCCAGTTCTCCCGATTCATTTTTATTATCGTCTACATGAGGATAAGTTTCCCACTTCACTCCTTCGTACTTTTCCTCGAAGTACCTACGGCTTTCATTGTAAAAGCTCGTATGTATGATATCCTCACGCCTCTTAAGCATGAGATAATAATAATCTTTATCAAGCTCCATACCAAAATAAGCTTTACCGACATTTCCCATAAATACCTTAAAAGACGTACCATCAAATACAGAGTGATGAACATCAAAAAATATATAGCCATACTTCTCAGTTTGGAAAACTCTGCATCTGCAAAGCTTGTGAGGTACCTTTTGGTCAGCAATCTTAAAGGGCTGAACCAAAATATCCTTTGTAATATTATTAAATTCCCACTCTGTAAGCCTTTCGACCTGTATTGGATACAAAGTTTCAGGGTGATAAGTCTGGATAATATCTCCATCCTCATTAAATGAGTAAGTAGTAAGCAAGGCAGGATGATTTTTTATTGTCTTTTCAAGTGCTGCAGCCATCTGCACCATATCGAAGTCATTTAAATCTACTCTCATAAGAGTGAAGAGATTATACATAGTGGACATGGGCTTTCTAAGCTGATAATCCACCATGTAAAGCTGCTCTGTAGTAAGCAGATGGGAAGATTTCATAGCCTCATCGTTCTTTACATCCGGGGATATACCATCATCCTCAGCATGGGCTTTTTCATAAATCTCAGCTATTTTTTTAGGCGTTCTGCCTCTGAAAACCTCAGAAGCATTTAATCCGGGCAGCTGACATACTGCAATTAGATTTATGGCACCAAGAGAATCTCCACCCATCTCATAAAAATCGTCATTTATACCTACTTTGCTCATGCATAGAACATTGGCAAATGCATCGCAAAGCTTTTCTTCTACCTCCGTAGAAGGAGCTATATAATCACTTTGAAATGTGCTTGTATCCGGCTTTGGAAGCGCTTTTCTGTCAAGCTTTCCGTTTGGTTTAAGCGGCACATTGTCTATCTTCATAAAGAAAGATGGGAGCATATAGTAGGGAAGACGCCTTAAAAGTGCTTCTCTTACTGCTTCTAAGTCAACGTTTGCATCCTCTACATAATAAGCACATAAGAATGATCTTCCGTCCTCCTCGAAGCCCTTTGCAGCAGCCCATCGTATGTTGAGTACCTTTTTTACAGCTGCCTCAATCTCAGCAGGCTCTATACGATTTCCATTTATCTTTATCATATCATTGGCTCTTCCAAGCAGGATAAGATTTCCGTTTTCATCCTTTCTTGCAAGATCCTGAGTATGATAATAACCATCATCGCAAAAACTTTCGGCGGTTTCTTCCGGAAGATTTATATATCCTCTTACATAAGAATTTTTAAATATAAGCTCTCCTGTTTCTCCATCAGGCGCTTCTGTCCCGTCCTCCCTTATCAGCTTATAATCAAGGTCAAACTGCGGAACTCCTATAGGACACGTGTCATAAGCCTTATCTATAGGAAATACGCCTACTACAAATCCGCTTTCGCTCATAGCGTAGAGATTATATATCTTTACACCCTTGATATAGAGCTTATTAGCCGGCTCACTTCCAACAACCATCTTCTTTAAGAATGGACCTGTCTTGCCATCGAGCATCCTTACATAAGAAGGTGTAAGGAAGGTTATACTGATACGCTTCTCCATAAACATCTTCATGAGAAGCATAGGATTTTTAAGAGTCTGGTAGGACGCTATATAAATCCTGGCTCCGGAAAAATTCAGAACATAGATAATAACCATTATAGAGGCAACGAAATTAAGAGGAGCTAACAGCGCTGCCCTATCTCCCTTTTCTAAGAAGGGATCTCCATTTATATTCAAAGATTCAAGACATTCATCTATATTTCCATACTCATGTAGAACCCCCTTTGGATTCCCTGTAGTTCCGGATGTATATATGGCATAAGCAGCATCATGATAATCCGGTTTCTCATATCCCTCTAAAGATGTATACTTCATGATATCAGTCCAAACATCGGCATTTATCTCAAGCTTGCATGAGCAATCCTGTCTTATAAAGTCTATGCGCTCAGGAGCATAATTATCCTCTACAAGGGCAAATGCAGCGCCTGCCTTCCAGATGCCTATTATAGCTATAATCGGCTGTATACCTCTTGGAAGATTAATGAGAACAAAATCCTCTTTTCCTACACCTTTATCCTTTAAATAAGCATAAACCTTACCTGAAGAAATGTCTACATCCTTATAGCTTAAGCCCTTAGGTGTAGATTCATCATATATAAAAGGAGAATTGTGATGCACCTTAACATTTTCTGTAAATTGTTCAAATAAATATCTCATATTTGCTTCTTTACCTCCATGCCAATTTTTTTCGAGACGCCATACTACAGAAATTAGTAGGGAAAATTCTTCGTTCCGCTTATGGTAGCTGTTGGATCATCTACATTAAGAGTTACCGTATCAGTGAGTTTGTCTCCCAGAATATCCGTAACTCTGATATCAAACGGACCTAAGCCGGCATTTGACAATGTATAATAATTATAATATGTCTTAGTAAGCTCTTTATAATTACTTTCCGGCTCCCCTTGCTTTTTATACTCAACAGAAACTATGGGGTATCTGTGATTTCTGACCTGAATCTGTGACCACCACTGATTAGATCCCTTCTGAAATACATATTGTATAGGTTTGGTGGTAGGATAAGGTATGATACGCCAAGTTATATCTATCCTTCCGGTTGCCAAAGGCTCTATAACAGGAAATGCTTTTCTGTCAAGATCCACATCTCCAAGCTTAGCTTGCGTATCCAGCTGATCTGCAACCATGACATCCACACTTTCTCCCTGCGAATCGGTTACTCTTATATATGCTCCCTGAAGTCCTGACCTGAAATCAGGCACATTGAGGGCACAAATATAAAGAGGTTTTCCCGGTATATCGTCTATAAGTTCAGACTGAATAAGCGTTGTAAGCCCTGCACATCCGTTGGTATAACCATTTAACTTATCTGTTCCATACCATGTAGCCTGTCCTGTGTGAACTTCCTTAAGTGCATTGGGGTCAACCTTTATGGCAGGTACTGTTACAATACTTACAGCTGTTCCGGTAGTAACCTGAGCCGGAGTTTCTTCTTTCTTTTTCTTCTTCTTTTTTACGGTTACCTGACAAGTATATTTTTTACCTTTATGTAAAGCCGTCACGTGTGCGCTTCCCTTTTTTACACCGGTTACCACGCCTCTTTTACCCACCTTGGCTATTTTTTTCTTATTACTGTTCCAGTAAATCTTTCCTGTAGCACCTTTAAGCTTCAGCGTCTTTTTATTGCCAACTCTTAAAGTTATACTGGTTTTATTTAATTTTATATTATTCTTTTTTCTCTTTGCTTGTGATATATCCCCCTGTACGCCCATACTGGTAATCACCAAAATCATCAATAATAAAAATCGAAGTTTTTTTATTTCCTCAAATATCATTACAAATCCCCTGTTATGAAAAAAACAGCGTTTTTGACCCAGCACGTAACAGGTGCTGAGCCAAACAACAACGCTGTAAACAATTAATCAGATAAAATTCTTTATTTTCTTAACGATGCCCTCTGCATCCAATCCAAACTGCTTAATAAGCTCTGTAGCAGGACCGGATTCACCGAATCTGTCCTCAACACCGATCTTAAGTACCGGTGTAGGACACTCTTTTGAAAGCACGTCACAAACTGCACTTCCAAGACCTCCAATGATAGAATGCTCCTCTACTGTAACTATCTTTCCTGTTTCCTTTGCAGCAGCTATAATAAGCTCTTCATCAAGAGGCTTTATGGTATGGATATTAATTACCTTAGCTTCTATTCCTTCTTTAGCAAGTTCCTCTGCCGCCTGAAGTGATTCATTTACTTCAAGACCTGTAGCAACTATGGTAAGATTCTTACCCTCTCTAAGGACAACTCCCTTTCCTACCTCGAACTTATAATCCGGATTACCGTTAATAACAGGAACTGCCAAACGACCAAAGCGAATATACACAGGTCCGTCCAAATCAAGAGCCGCCTTTACGCAAGCTTTTGCCTCTACATCATCGGAAGGATTCATAACTGTCATTCCCGGAATAACTCTCATAAGAGCAAGATCCTCGCAACACTGATGGGATGCTCCATCTTCACCAACGCTTATACCTGCATGAGTTGCACCTATCTTAACATTGAGATGAGGATAGCCAATCGAATTTCTAACCTGTTCAAAAGCTCTTCCTGCCGCAAACATAGCAAACGAACTAACAAAAGGAATCTTTCCTGCTGCAGCAAGACCTGCTGCTATACCCATCATATTACTCTCTGCAATACCGCAATCTATGTGTCTGTCCGGATACTCCGCCTGGAATATACATGTTTTGGTCGCATTTGCAAGGTCCGCATCCAAAACAACCAAATCCGGATAAGACGCGGCAAACTCCTTAAGAGCATTACCGTAACTTTCTCTTGTAGCTATTTTATCAGCCATCTTACTCACCTCCATTATTATTTAATTCCTGCATAGCCTTCTCATACTCCTCAGCATTAGGTGCTTTTCCATGCCAACCTGCACTGTTTTCCATGAAAGATACGCCCTTGCCTTTTGTACTCTTAGCTATGATAGCTGTAGGAACGCCCTTACACTCACGGGCTGCTTTAAATGCAGCTTCGATTTCCTCAAAGTTGTGAGCATCAATCTCGATAGTATTAAAATTAAATGCCTTAAACTTATCAACTATCGGATAAGGTGAGTTAACGTCTTCAATCTTACCATCTATCTGAAGTCCATTATTATCTACTATTACAACGAGATTATCAAGCTTCTTTGCAGCAGCGAACATGGAAGCTTCCCAAACCTGACCTTCCTGTATCTCACCATCACCAAGAAGTGTATAAACTCTAAAATCCTTATTATCAAGCTTTGCTGCCAATGCCATACCTACTGCAGCAGATATACCCTGTCCAAGGGAACCGCTTGACATATCAACACCCGGAATATGCTTCATATCCGGATGTCCCTGTAAATATGAACCCGTATGACGAAGTGTCTCTAAATCACTTACAGGGAAAAATCCTCTGTTTGCAAGTGTTGAGTAAAGTGCAGGTGCACAATGACCCTTAGATAATACAAATCTATCTCTGTCCTCTTTCTTAGGATCTTTAGGGTCTATATTCATCTCTTCAAAATAAAGGTATGTCATAATGTCAGCACTTGAAAGTGATCCACCGGGATGTCCTGACTTTGCGTTATACACCGCTGTCACTATACCTTTTCTTATCTCATTGGCTGTGACTTTGAGCTTTTGGATATCCATAAAACCTTCCTCCATTCTGATATATTATTCTCCGAAAACTGCCTTATAATCTGCAACAAACTTATCAATACCCTGATCGGTAAGAGGATGACGTGTCATCTGCTCGATAACTGAGTATGGTATGGTTGCTATATCAGCTCCTGCAAGAGCACAATCAGTAACGTGAATAGGATTTCTGATACTTGCAGCTATTATTTCTGTTTTAATTTCCGGGTAATTGTCGAATATAGCTGAAATAGACTCGATAAGATCGATTCCCGGAGTAGAAATATCATCTAATCTTCCAAGGAAAGGTGATACGTAAGCTGCACCTGCTCTTGCAGCAAGTAAAGCCTGATTAGCTGAAAAGATAAGTGTAACATTACACTTGATTCCCTCTGCAGCAAGTGCCTTTGTAGCCTTTAAGCCTTCTACTGTCATAGGTATCTTAACAACCATATTAGGATGTATCGCAGCTATCTCTCTACCCTCTTTTATCATACCCTCTGCATCCTGAGTAGTAGCCTTAACTTCACCACTGATAGGTCCGTCCACTATCTCAGTGATTTCCTTGATTACTTCATTAAAATCTCTTCCTGACTTTGCTATAAGTGATGGATTGGTTGTAACACCACATATTACTCCCATGTCATTGGCTTTTCTGATTTCTTCGACGTCTGCTGTGTCAACAAAAAACTTCATTTTGTTCGTGTCCTCCTTAAATTATATGATTATGTAACGATTGCCCGCGAAAATTAAGCCTATCGGTAATATCTCGTCTCTTCTCGCGGGCCAAAAAACTATCTTTAATTATACATATTCTGAGTTATTTGGTCAAGGATTTCTCGGATATAGCAAGGAGCTTTGCATAAAGATCAGGGTAGTCCTTTTTGAGTTTTACAGGAGTCATATCAGCCTTTACTATACCATGGGAAGATTCTCCTGTATTTAGCAGTTCTCCATTTGCCGGATTATATATTTCATATCTGAAGGAAAACTTTATACCTCTGAAGCCGGTTAGAAAAGTGTGAATTTCAACATCTTCTCCAAAGTGAGCCGGACGTAAAAAGTTTGATGTTACACTAAGAACCGGTATAACCAGTCCGAGTTTTTCTATCTCAGGAAGTCCTATCCCGTTTTCATCCATAAGGTGTACACGTGCCTCTTCCATGTACCTGATATAATTAGAGTGATGTACTATTCCCATCTGATCAGTATCATAATAATTTACCTTTCTTCTATATATGTCCATTTTTAATTCCTTTCTAGCTTGATTTTTTTATAATTATGTTATATAATAATATCATTAATTCGAGAAAAAAAGCAATTTAATTTTTTTTATTGGTTTATAGGGGTGATGCTATGCAATTTACCGATCACCTGGATCTTATTTATAAGGTTTGTGATGCGATTAACACAACTTCAAAAAGTCGATATGTATTTATTGCAGATCTCGAAACAGATGTTTCAAGATGGTCTAAAAATGCAGTGGATTTTTTTGGATTGCCCGGAGAAACCATGGAAAAAGCCGGTGAGATTTGGGCTACACATATTCATCCAAAGGATAGAGACTCCTATATCAAGAGTATAGAAGAAATCTTTTCCGGTGAAGCTTCTTCTCATATTATGAATTACAGGGCCATGGATAAGGATGGAAATTATGTAACCTGTAGTTGTGACGGACGTATAATAAAAGATGATAACGAAAAACCATCTTTCTTTATTGGCACAATTACAAATCATGGTATATCCGATAATTTTGATCCAACCACAGGACTTCCCAACCAGTATTTTCTTTTCGAAAATATGCGTACAAGGCATGATGAAGATGAAACCTTCCTTCTCGAGATATTCAGCATTCGTCATTTCCATGAGATAAATGATATGTATGGATATTCATTTGGAAATAATGTTCTCCGTGCTGTTGCTGAAAAGATAAATGAGTATATCAATGCTTCAGGTTCAGACTTGATGTTATATCGCTTGGATGGCATGCGATTTGCACTAATTACCGGGGATATGAACACCAAAATATTAGAAGACCACCATAATAACATTAAAAAGATATTAAATACTGATATTAAGGAGAATGGTATCCATATACCAATTAGAATAGCTGCAGGAGCTGTTATTTCAAATAATCCAAAGACCGATCCTCAGGTGCTTTTTAGCTGTGCTCGTTATGCTTTGGATTTATCTAAGCACAAACGACATGGAGTATTTGTTCTCTATAAGGATGAGTATCTAAGTAATAATAAGCGTACTATAGAGCTCATGTCTGAAATCAGAAATTGTATAGATAATAACTGCAAAGGCTTTTATCTCACCTTCCAACCTATAGTCTCAGCACAAAATGAATCTCTTACGGGAATGGAGACTCTTCTTAGATGGAAAAGTGACGAATTCGGCACAGTTCCACCGGGTGAATTTTTACCTTGGCTCGAGACTGATGATTCTTTTGTCGAATTAGGTTATTGGATTTTTGAGGAAGCCTTTAAGGAGACTTTAGATATAATAAAAACACATCCGGACCTTATATTGAATGTAAATATTGCCTATACCCAATTGGAAAGAAGTGATTTTAGAAGCAGTTTGGTTCGTATCTTAGAAGAGACATCTTTTCCGCCTCATAACCTCTGTATAGAGCTTACAGAGCGTTGCAGACTTCTGGATATGGAATTTTTAAGAAATGAGATAATCTTCCTTAAGTCTCTTGGCATAAAGATTGCTCTGGATGACTTTGGTACCGGTTTTTCTTCATTATCGCTTCTAAAAGATTTACCTGTAGATACCATAAAGATAGACAGAGGATTTATACTGAACTTAGAAGATAATAGAGTTGATCAATCTATAATCCAAGCCATAACAAAGTGCGCTAGAGATATAGATTTAGGAATTTGTGTAGAGGGTATAGAAACTTCTCATATGAGAGATATTATAAAAAATTATCCTACCACAAATTTTCAGGGATACTTCTATTCTGTTCCGGTCATTCTTAACGACTTTAAGAACTTAGAATTATACAAATCCCTTGAAAAATGCTAATATATCCAATCCCTATAAATAACCAACAGCCCCGGCTTCATAAAAAAAGCCGGGGTTGTTGGTTTTTAGTTTGTCAAGACTCGCTTGCGAGTCTTGACATAAAAAAGTCAGGCGAAGAAAATCTTCGCCTGACTTTATATATATATAAGAAACTAAGTAATAAGAACCATATTCACCGGGAATAAGGATAAATATCTGCATTAGAAACCGTACATCTTACGGATTTCTTCATCACTTGGATTATCCTGTTCTCCCTCATACTTTGCTGCTGTATAATCTCCACTACCGCCATTATCATACTTTTCAAGAGACTTTATGGCAAGAGCTACACCAACCTTGTTCTTTATAGCAAATATACTCTTTCTCTGAGCTTCATCTTCTTTTGACATAGCCATTATTTAAGCACCTCCATCATCCATTGTGGCAGGGTTAAGAGTCTTGTTTTAAGCTTAATCCCCTTACTTAAAAGCACCAATCTGGTATCACACGTAACAAGTGCGTCAACTTCACCGGCCTCTGCACAAGCTATATGAAGGCTGTCAATATAATGAATGCCTACAAGCTTACGTCTGATTTCCTCAGCACGATCTAAGATATTTCTTGTAACCTTAACTTCTTCCTTTGTCATGCTGTATAATACTTCGAGAACTGTTCTCTTAAAAACATCCTCAGTATCTTTAATCTGGTTATTGAGCACTTCACTTCCAATAAAATCCATGCTCCCCTTTTCAATAATCTCAACGAGCATAACCATAAGCTCGCGATCGTACTTCACTTCCGGAAGTCTTCTGTCATCAACTAATCTGTGTAGTGCTGAGTCATCAATGTATACCTTCAAAAGATCACCGTCCTTCTTTAATTAGATATAAGTAGTATACCATCTAATTTGATAAAAATAAAGTTTATTTTACAAAAATATTAAATATCTTTTTTATAAGTCTTTCCAAATCTGAAAAGCTTCATCCATACCCTGATATGATAAAAATTCCATAGCAAACAAGTGATTGGTGTCATCGGGTTCAAATACGTATATGTACTTATCCTTCTCCACCGGTTCCCATATCTCATATCCGTAACTCTTGAAATACTCAATAGAGGATTCGCTAAGGCCCGCAGACTTTAAATCATCTTCCCCGATTTTCTTACACAGACGTTTGCATATCTCCTTTTCCATAAGTAAATACATCCTTTCTGCGATAAATATTTGGAGGCAGTTTTTATCTCTATAATAAAGAAAAAGACTGAATAATAACCAATCAATCACATTATTCATAGAAAAACTGCTCCGGATGTTTAGGATTATACCACAAAATTATTCTTTTGTGTATAAAAATATACTAAAAATACATAAATTACATTGAAAGTTTCTCTTTTCTAAAGTATAATCATAGCTGAGTAAAGCGTCGAAGTACTGATAATGCTTTATCAAATAGCTTCGTCATGGAGGGTAAAGGTGAACGAAACAAGTACAACAAACCCGGAGCAATTTAATACTGCTGATTTCGGACAAAAAAAGCCAAAACGGTTATCCTATGTTGATGCCGCTAAAGGTTTAAGTATAATCATGATTATGATGGGACATATTACTAGTTATTCAAATCCACTTGATAACTGGATGTCATCATTTAAGGTATCGATATTTTACATCATATCAGGATTTCTTTTAAGCTATACCGGTTCTATCAAGAGGAGAAGCTTTAAAGAATTTCTCTTTAATCTTTTTAAGAATCTGGGAATCGCTTATATTTCATTCAGCATTCTTACGGTGGGCTATAACGCAGGAAGACTTGCTCTTATAGACACTCCTTCTGCTGAAATAAAGAAAGAAGTTATAAAATTAATATATGATTCTGTCTTCTTAAAGGGAATCCACTCACTATGGTTTTTACCAACAATCTTTATAGGAGAAATCGTTTTTTACTTTCTTCTTAGATGTCCTAAAGCAATACAGATTCTATATGCTATAGCAGGCGTTTTTTCCATAACATTTTTCAAACATTTCTTAGGCTGGCTCAATGCTCATGCAAGCCACTCTTCCATCGTTTATGAAGCATTTTCAAGATGGGCGTACGCTGTTGGAAAAGGCCTTTTAGCTACATGGTTTTTAGGTGCAGGATACATAATATACACATTTTATAAGCGTTTAGATAACATAAAGATAAAACTAGGTTTGGGTATACTACTTACAGCTGTTAACATCCCGCTGTCACAGTTAAATGACCATGTGGATATTAATACACTGAAAGAAGGCACTGTGATTCCATTATTCTATATCTGTGGAATCATAGGTTCTATGGGAGCTATCTTTCTTTTGGACGCCATAACACAATATGTATCTCTTAAAGGACTTTCATACTGGGGCAAAAACAGCCTTATAGTAATGTGTACTCATACAGCTCTCGGTTTTAAAGCTGTCATCTTCCTCGGATGGAGAAGATATGTATACATACCAAAGCACTACGATACAAACTACCTTTGGGCATGCTTCTTTGTACTGCTTCAACTGATGCTTCTGACTGCGGGGGTTATACAATTTGTAAATTCATATTGTCCTTTCCTTATCGGGAAGAAACGTGAAGAAATAAAGAAAACAGATTAGAATACTAAGAAAAGCTGAGTCATCGATTGATATATATCAATTCACATTGACTCAGCTTTTTTATCTGTCAGACTTTAAATGAGCCTAACTTAACCAGCAGGTGAGTAGCTCTTACTACCACCTTTAACCTTATACTTTATTGAATACTCACTTCCTGCTGATGTAATAGGTATTCCGGAAAGATTATAATTAGCTGTCAGATTGCTGTATGACAGCCTGGAGGAATCATACTCTACCGAAAGACTCTTAGTTCTCCATGTTGGGAAAACCTTACAAAGCAAGGTCATGTTGGATGATAACTCAGTGCTTTCCAGCTCAGAAGCACTGGTATATCCATCATCTGAAACTATCTTAAGAGAAACCTTACCGCCTTTTTTTGGAGCACTCTTAATACCTGATGCATAAAGAATGTTCTTGGCTGCATCCTTACCTAACTCATTGTAACCAAGCTGTGAATAATGAATAGTGTAATGTATCTGCGAAAGATTGGTAGGCATCTGCTGAACAGATCTCATATAGTTTCTTTCTGCATACTTCTTAGTATTGCCATACTTTTCTTTAAAGTAATTCTTTACTCCGGAATTAGTTGTCCAGACTTCTGAAAGCTGACTTGCAAGGTAAACATCCTTGTACTCTGCTTTGTTTGACTGACACATGTAGTAAAGTGCTTTTCTTGGGCCTGTCAATAATAGGTCTATCATACTGGTAGGTTTCTTATGCGCTCTTACCATAAGAACTCCACCAAAATCTATATCCTTATAAACATTTTTGTATGCAGAGTTTTTACTTCCCTTGAGCTCATCCTTATACTTTTTATGCATACGTGTAAATAGCTTTAAATATTTGTCAAAGCTCATCTTATGGTCCTCTTCACCCTGCATCCACATATATCCCTTAGAAGATAACTTATAATGACCGGCTTCAATCTCTTTATTTAATGTCTTTTCACATTCCTTATAGAGGGCAACTGATTCCCAGAAGTTATTGTTTTTTCCTGATTTTGGATCCCATGAAGTTATAGAACTTCCTGCATGTGCGGCATTAACAACCCATATTTTTTCACCTGTTTTGTCATACCATTCACTTGCAAATGCACTGTCTATACCGGTCTTACCAACCGCTCCCGGAGCATCTGTGATATTGTTGGTATGCTCCCATTCCTTATCACTTGTATTATCCGTAAGAGTATCAGGAACAAAATCACCTGCACTACCCTTTGTCAGATATCCTGAATTACCGGAAAAATTACCGATATACCTGGCATGCCAACCATTACTCGGACCGTAGGTATTGTAAACCGTCCCCTCTTCATTTAGTATATACTGCTGCTGGTACTGGATTATAATATCTTTATTACTGGGGCTTCCCTCCATATTACTTTGTCCGACCATGAGAACAAGACTAATGCTGGCAGGCTTAACCTTGATTTTTTTCTTTTCTCCCGAAGCAAGGAAAACCTCTGCCTTACCACAACCGGTAGCAATTAGCTTATTCTTATCATTTTCATCAATCTTTACTACTTCTGTATCTTTTTCCTGTGAAGATACCTTATACGAATCTACCGATTTTGTTTCGACTCTTTCTATCTTCTCTTCAAATGTCAGTCTGTCATCGTACTTTAAGGTATATTTACTCTTTTCCTTAGGAATAATGAACTTACTGTCAGCTTCACCGGCTACATCTACATCTGAATCATCATAAATTGCGTCTTTATTAATATCTTCACCCTCTGAAGCAGTATTTATCATCCCTGCCAGAGAATCAGCAGCCGGGATGCACGAACTGCTAATGGTCATACACGCTATCATAATAGCTGTAATACTTCTTTTTAATCTATACTTAATCATGTTATCTCTTATCCTTTATATTGTAGCAACGTTTGACAGTATAACATGAAAAAACCGGGCACACAAGTGCCCGATTTCAGAATTCATAAAATATTTAACTTTTCTTTGCTTCACATGATAAAATTATCTCATGGAATCCTTAACGTCCTTCAACTGATCAACGATCTTTCCGAATACTTCATCAGCACCCTCTATAGCTGTATCAGTTTTTCCAATCTCGCTTGACTCCCAGATAGCAAAGATTCCGCCCTCAGTAAATACCTGATACTTTGTAAGATATCCATTAAGGTCATTAACATAAAACTTCTTCAAAACAACACCAATCTCACCCTTGGTCTTGTTCTGTATAACATCATTCTGCTTGATGCTGTCAGCATCCCACTGAATAATCTTAGATTTGATGCTGTCAAAATCCTTGAAACTTGAGAAGATGTCCATAGGACTCGCACTTGAAAATGCCTCAAGTCTCTCTGCATCAGTAATACCACCCTTATCTGCAGGAAGAGAGAACTCACGAACAAATTCCCATACCTGCTGAGCAATATCCTTTTCCTTTGCAGTAAGGTCATCCTTTAAGATACCTTGACTGAATACATTAGTAGCATTAATACTGCCTAAATCAGGCACCTGGTTTTGCTCTTCGTATTCCTTTTCGCTCTCAATTTCGTCATTATCTGAACTCTGATCATAAATATTCTTTGCCAATGTTTATGTACCCCTCTTCCTCAAAAAGTTATATTAATTATACACTATTTTTAGTATTTTGCAAACCTTTTTTATATTATTACGAAAATAAAAATCAATCAACCCAATCAAACACATTTCTCGATTCCATATATGGAGTTATGCTCTCGTCCTTAATCTTCTGGTGCTCAGGACTTCCATTATACCTTACAAGTGCTTCCTTGTTTGCAAGTTCACACTCAGCCATAACATCCATATTGCTGCTTTCAAGACCTTCTGTGTGAACCTCAATGGAATTAACACCCTCAATCTGTCCGTTAAGATTCTGGAGTCTTCTCTTGATATCGTTCTTGATACCATCCTTCTCAACTTCTGTAAGTGAATCCTTGAATTTCCATAGTACTACGTGCTTAACCATAATTATAAACCTCCTGTTTTTAATATATTATTTCTTATAAACGATGCTCTTTTTGATTCTGTCTGCAGTCTCCCTGTTGATGAGAAATGCTATTATCTCACCTGCAAAATCTATACAGGTTCCCATACCTCTGCTTGTAATGATATAATCATCTACCACTACATCATCCTCTGATGCTATAGCACCTGTAAGGTCGCCCTCCATACCCGGATAGCATGTTGCATGGCGTCCTTCAAGTATACCAAGTCCACCAAATACGGTAGGTGCTGCACAAACCGCTGCAAGTCCCTTTCCTGCTTCATCGAACTTAAGTATCTTATCAGTAAGTCTCTTACAATCCTTAAGATTCAGTGTTCCCGGCATACCACCGGGAAGAACCAACATCCTAGCATCAGAAAAATCTTCATCTGTTACTTCTTCAAGGGTTCTGTCAGCCACAAATGTAATGTTATGGGATCCTGTAACCTTACGATCACCTGTTATGGAAACCATATCAATCGATATTCCGGCTCTTCTAAGCATGTCAACAACCGTTAACATCTCAACTTCTTCATGTCCCTCTGCTAGAAAAATATAAACATCTGCCATAATTAATTCCTCCAATTATAAAAAAGGTTATTACGATAATATATAATATCATATTTCATCTAATATTTCACTTGCTTCTTCTTTAGAAACCGAAATTCCAAAATCATTTTTATCAAACTCTACCATACTTCCGATTCCATACTGGACCACAAATCTTAATTTAGAGTCCCTTACCTTTTTATCGGTATAAAGCTTTTCCAAAAGTTCATCTTTATCGATATAATCAGGTATTTCAATCGGAAGAGCTGCTTTCTTAAGTAATTCTCTCACTCTCACAACCTGACTGTCATCCATGTACCCAAGCTTTCTGGAAAGGTGAGTCTGAGCCACAAGTCCTATAGAAACAGCTTCTCCGTGAAGAAGTCGATAATCACTGCAGGTCTCTATTGCTCTTCCCACTGTATGTCCAAGATTAAGTATTTCTCTAAGGCCACTCTCCTTCTCATCCTTCATAACAACCTTATACTTAATCTCACAATTCTTGTATGATATGTGGTCGCATGCCTCCTTTTCAAGCTTTAAGATACTATCCATATTTTTCTCAAGATAGTTAAAAAATTCTTCATCTGCCATGCATGCGTGTTTAATGGTTTCTGCAAGGCCGCTTGAAATCTGATTCTTCGGAAGAGTCTTCCATGTTGCAATATCTATATATACTTTTTTAGGCTGATTGAAAAGACCTATCAGGTTAGTTGCTCTCGGTGTATCAACCGCTGTCTTTCCACCTACCGATGCATCTGCCGCCGCAAGAAGTGTGGTTGCATAGTTTATAAAAGGAACCCCTCTGGCAAATGTACCGGCGATAAATCCGGCTAAATCTGTAACAACTCCTCCGCCTACAGCTATTATACAGCAATCTCTCCTGTATTCCTTTTCAAGCATGGCGTCCTCAATCATTTCTTTGGTCGAACGAACCTTGCTCTTCTCTCCTGCCGGAAACACAAAGAGTTCGGAGCTGTAACCTTCATCCAAAAGCAGCTTATGTATATGTCTTGCATAAAGCTCCTCTACTACACTGTCCGTAATGACTGCAAACTTCTTTATCTTGCCTACAAGTCCCTTTCGTAAGTCGCTTATAAGCTTTCCGGAAAGCTCATAACCTGTTTCTATCTCATAGCTGTCATCAACAACCCTTTTAAGCTCTACATCAAATGTACTCATAATTATAAACTCCGTTTTTTATCTTATCTGACCGGTTCCCTCTATCAAAAACTTGATTGTTGTTAACTCTTTAAGTCCCATAGGTCCCCTGGCATGAAGCTTTTGAGTAGATATACCTATCTCAGCTCCAAGTCCAAATTCACCTCCGTCTGTAAATCTGGTTGAACAATTTACGTAAACACAAGCAGAATCAACTGTCTGCTGAAATACACATGCATTTTTATAATCATTTGTTATAATGCACTCTGAGTGACCTGTAGAGTACTTAGATATATGCTCTACTGCCTCATAAACATCCTTAACAACCTTTATGCTTATAATGTAATCAAGGAACTCTGTAGCATAATCCTCATCTGTAGCATCTACGACAGATTCTCCAAGTATTGCCTTAGTTCTTTCGCATCCTCTTATTTCTACATTATGCTCATCAAGCTTTTCCTTAAGAGCAGGTAAAAAAGTGTCGGCAATTTCCTCTGATACGAGACAGGTTTCAAGAGCATTGCAAACTCCCGGTCTCTGAGTCTTACCGTTATTTGTTATATTGACAGCCATATCGATATCTGCTGTAGCATCAATATAGATATGACAATTACCTGTACCGGTCTCAATTACAGGAACAGTAGCATTTTGTACCACAGCATTTATAAGGCGATATCCACCTCTGGGAATCAAAAGGTCAAGGTAATCGTTTGCCTTCATAAGCTCTGCTGATACCTCATGGGAAGTCTCTGTTACAAGCTGAACTATATCCGGATTAAAACCACACTCCGAAACCGCTTCTCTCATGATATCCATAAGACATTTATTGGTTTCGATTGCTTCACTTCCGCCTCTCAATATAGTTGCATTACCACTCTTTATACAAAGTGTAGCAGCATCCACTGTAACATTGGGTCTGGACTCGAATATGATACCTATAACGCCCATAGGTACTCTCACCTTTGTAATTCTCATGCCATTTGGTCTCTTAGTACCTCCCACAACCTCGTAAACCGGGTCTTCGAGATTAACAAGCTCTATACATGCATCTGACATTCCCTTTATACGACCTTCATCAAGCTTCAATCTGTCAAGCATAGGTCCAGATGTACCCCTGTCGGCCGCTCTCTTAACTTCTTCTTCATTTATCCTGATTATCTCAGAACTTCTCTCCACAAGCTTAGCAGCTATCGCTCTTAGTATCTTGTTCTTTTCGTCCGTAGATGCTGTCATTATGCTCTGCTTAGCTTTAAGAGCCTTTTTACCAAGTTCATCTATATATGACATATATGCCTCCTTCTAAATTGCATTTTATTTCTATCTTTATTATTTAAGATAAGTCAATATTTTATATCAATTGTCAATATATTGCAAACCTTTATTCTACTTGAATCTATCCGTGAATTTCTGTGCAACCTTACCTAGAGGATTCGAAGGTCTGAATATCTGTCCACTCAGTTCTAATGAATTTTTAGTTTTTGTTATCTTCTCTTTTTCATCAACTTCCTTAGACATAGACAAACTTCTTGCCATTAGAAAATTAATAACCAACGATAGCATAATAGCCAAAAACAGACTCCCGAAAAAATGTACCATATTTACCTCTCTTTCTATACATTTACCACTTATTTCTTGAATCCAATTGTGGGATTTTTTGAGTTACAAACATATTATAATTCAGGAAAAGATCCACAATCAGTACTATAACCGCTATAATACATATAAATGCACCGACTACATATTGGCTTTCTTCTGCCGTATGCTTAACTACTATATTGCCACAACCAAAGATTCCTATGGTTGAGAGTATAAAACCAAATCGCTTATTACCTTTTTTAAGCCTTATGGTTTTTCTGAAAATCAAAACAGATGAAACCACTGTTATAATATATATGCCTATCATAAGCTTAGATAAAAAGGAGCTTGTGCCCACATGTAAATTCAAAGTCCACATATTGGGTGCAATAGCCGCTATTATCATTAAAAAGGTATATAATATAGATGGCCCTATGTTTTGTTTTCCTCCGGATATCATCCCTGCTATAGATTCTATATCGGGACTATCATCCATAACCTTGACAAGAGTTTTATTTTTCCGCATTTTTCGACCCACGTCATCAATCATTAAGTCTCTCTTCATAATCCACTTAAGCTCTTTATTATAGACAAGCTGAACCACCAGGGTCATAGCAATTACAGAAAGGAGCATAACTGTATTAGAATGAATCGGCATAAAGTAAAATAATAAAAACAAAGGTATAGTTAACAAAAAGCTGAATAACAGATATTTTCTGATGGATATGGGGATATCCGCAAGGAGTCTTCCCGACTGTCCGTTCATGGCAACGTAAGCCATTCTTTTATGCCTTCTGAAAGATAAAAACCATACCGGGAAGAGTGCCATCCTTGTTTCTAGGGTTTCTGACTTGATTTGCTTTCTTATTTCGGCATTTGACGAAATCAAATTATGGGTCTGTGATATTCTGTCTCTTATTCTATTTGCCGAAAGTTCTTTACAGCACTCCGCTTCGTATGACTGATAATTAATGCTTCCTATGTCGGCTGAATCAGCATAGAATCCGCATAAGTATGCAGGAGTAAACTCCTTCATGTTATCATATACATCGTAAGTTCCAAGTCTTTCGCTTATAAAATCCGGATATGTAGATGAAGCGTCGTGTGCCACTCCGTCATACTCCGCATGAAGAGCCGCATTGAAGGTATAGTACTGTCCTGAGTTTTTATTTTGTTCTTTTGATATATAATCCTTTTTCTCTGTAGCACTGAGAGTTAAGTACCCTGACTGCTTGAATTTATAAATCCAGTAGGGCATGTATATACCTCTAACAGCTTCGATTCCGTCGGGATTTTTGAGATCTGAAGGAGCATATATATCTTTATTAAGACGATTAAAGTACATTGCCTTACAGTAATCCTTACTGTAAAGAAAAGGAACGATATAGTCTGGCTTTTTAGCTCTTTCCAGCTTTTTCTCCAGTATCACGGATGATGCACAATAGCTGCAAAAGCCGGCTACATCCTGATCTTCCGAAAGAATCTGCGCTCCACACTGCGGACAACGATATACATTAATAAGCATTTCGTCGTTATTACCCACACTTTCTTCTGCATCCTCCTCTTTTGCTACCGCATAGGGAGAGTAAAGAGAACTGCATGACTGACATTTCATGTTTTTCTTGTCTATGTTGTAGCGAAGCTCTCCACCACATTTTTCACATTGATACATAGTAATCTCCTAATCTTTATATAAGTTAGATATTTTCCTTGAATTCTTTATATAAGTTTTCTGACGCATCTTTAATATTACTTTTTTCGAAAAGTACAAGATTACACGAAGCAATATAAGCTTCATAAAGTACACTGCTTTCGTGAAGAGTGCTCATAGGACTCAATATACTATTATTATCCATAACTACAGAAGCCTCGTACTGCAATCCGGAAAGCTTTCCTTCGCCGTCTAATATCTTCCTTGCAGCTTCACTCACGGGTATTCCCTTTTCAACTCCCTGAAGTTTAGCCCACTCTTCTGGATATATAACTTTCCACATTAAGTTTCATCTGAACATTTAGCGATGTTGTCAATGAAACCGCCTCATTTTTCAAGGCTCTATCCGTTATTTTTACTGTAATCCTCGCTATGATAACTACTGCAACAAGAATCATAAGCATGAAAACAAGGACCATTTTTAAATGAATCCTTTGAATTTTTTTAACATTTTTACGATTACTATTGTCGTTCATCTGGTATTCCTTTTCTATATCGCATATATATTTCTATATATAACTAATGCTTCTATTATACTTTCATTAGATGTCTGCGTCAAGTTTGCTTAGACTGAAAAAAGCGCACCTGAAAAGTCAGGTACGCCTTTAAGAGAAATATAAAAATGATTAAGAATAAATTCATTAGTTATTTATGATTTCATTTCTAACAGAGAGTACAAAGCCCGGTGATACCGAAAGCTCATCCACACCATACTCTATAAATGTTTTGGTAAGAGTCGTATCTGCTGCAAGCTCTCCGCATATACCAACCCATGCTCCACCCTTATGTCCGTTTTCGATTGTCATTCTGATTAGTTCAAGAACAGCTGGGTGATGTGAATCATTGATATTATCAAGCTTTGCATTTTGACGGTCAATAGCCAAGGTATACTGAGTAAGATCGTTGGTTCCTATACTGAAGAAATCAACCTCATGTGCTAATGTTTCACTTATGACAGCTGCTGCCGGAGTTTCAATCATGATACCAAGTTCAACATCCTCCTTGAAAGGAATCCCCTCAGCCTTAAGTTCAGCCTTAACTTCTTCAACTATCTTTTTACATTGCAAAACTTCATCCAAGGATATAATCATAGGGAACATTATCGCTACATTTCCAAATGCAGATGCTCTGTATATGGCTCTCAGCTGAGTCTTAAAGATTTCAGGACGGGTAAGACAGATACGTATAGCACGGTAACCCATGGCCGGATTATCTTCCTGTCCAAGATCAAAGTAACTAACCTGCTTATCAGCACCAAGATCCAAAGTTCTTATGACTACCTGCTTGCCACCCATATTCTCTGCAACAGTCTTATATGCGCTAAACTGGGTTTCCTCTGAAGGAAAATCATCACCCTCTAAATATAAAAATTCACTTCTGAAAAGGCCTACACCCTCTGCATCATTATCAAGCGCAGACGCAGTATCATTAACGCCCTTTATATTAGCATAAAGCTTTATCTTCTTACCACTCTTAGTAACAGAAGGCTTACCCTTAAGTGTACGTAAAAGCTTCGCTTTTTCTTTATCCTTCTCACGTATAAGAAGAGCTTCTTTTAGTTGCTCATCATCAGGGTCTATGGTAAGAGTGCCCTTATAACCGTCAACTATAGCCTTCTTTCCATCCCAAGCCTTATCAAATTCAATACCTATAATAGCCGGAAGATTCATCATTCTTGCAAGTATTGCTGTATGGGAATTGGATGAACCCAGATGGGTAACAAATGCAAGAAGCTTTGACTTGTCAAACTGTACGGTCTCTGATGGAGCCAGATCCTGGGCTACTATTATCACAGGTTCGTCCATGGAAGAACTGTCACCATCACTTCCCGAAAGAATCCTTACGACTCTCTCGGATATATCCTTAACATCAGCACTACGAGCCTTAAAGTATTCATCCTCCATATTTGCAAACATTTCAGAGAAATTATCACCTGTAGTTGCAACTGCATACTCTGCATTAACCTTTTGCTCTTCTATAATATTCTTTATAGAATCTAGGTAATCATCATCATCCAACATCATCTGATGAACTTCAAATATAGCTGCATTTTCTTCTCCTACTTCTACGCAGGCTTTTTCGTAAAGAACACCAAGTTGCTCTATAGCCTTTGCTTTAGCCTCCTCAAAACGAGCAAATTCAGCAGCTGTATCCTCTACACTTACGCGACGAACCTTTTCCTCACTTTTGTCGAATATTTTTATTTTTCCTATGGCAACACCCTTGCCTATACCTTTTCCTGTAAATTGCTGCATAAATAACCTCCCATCACATCTGGAAAATAATCTTGTAAAAAAGACAAAGCAAGAGACAGACGAACTTCCTACCCTGTCCCAAAAATTGTACACGTGTCAAGACTCGCGTGCCTGAGTTAAAGATTTTCTTTGAAGAAGTTTTCTATTTTCTCAGCATCAGCATCCTCATCAGGTCCCTCTACCTTAACAGTAACGGTTGCACCCTTCTTAACACCGAGTGACATAATAGCCATAAGCTTTGTAGCCTCTGCAGACTTACCGTTAGCCTCGATAGTAATCTTAGACGACATTCCCTTTGCTTCCTTAACAAGAATTCCTGCCGGTCTTGCATGGATTCCTACTTCATCAGTAATCACATAATCAAATGTTTTCATGTTACACCTCTTTCTGTCGGTCTTCCGACGCATATTTTATTATTTCATCGTATGTTGCATAGGATTCGATGGCTCCGTACCTTTGTATACTCCATTTGCAATACTTATTTGAGAAAGCAAGACACTCCTCTAGCTCCTCTGAAGTCATATCAGCTATATTATCAGAATTTTTTTCCTTCTTCGAAAGCATGAAGAGAAATGAACCGATAAATGCATCGCCTGCCCCTGTTGAGTCAAGAGCCGGTATGCCGTTGCCCGGGACTGTTGCACTAGCGCTTTTTGTATGCGCTTCAGCACCTTTCCCTCCTTTTGTATATATTACCATCTTAACATTTCCCACAAAAAGCTTCTTTATACCTTCATACGGATCGTCCTCATCCGTAATAAATGAAATCTCTTCATCGGAAATCTTTACTATATCAGCCAAAGGAATAAAGTCGATAACGGTCTTTTTCAAAGCCTCTGCATCATCCCATAAATTAAATCTTAAATTTGGATCAAAGTTTATCAGTGCACCGCTCTTTCGAGCAAACTCTATAGCTGTTTTGTGTGTCTCCTTCATTGGAAAATCACCAAGACTTACAGAACAAAAATGAAGAGCAAAGCAATCTCTAAACCACTCTTCTTTAAGCTGAGAACTATCAAAAAGCATATCTGCTCCGGGATTTCTAAAGAAAGAAAAATCTCTTTCTCCATCTTCCTTAAGGGCAACAAAAGCTAATGATGTCTTCGCTTCATGCGAACGCAGTATGTAACTTACATCAACACCTACATCCTTTAATTTATTCACGATTTTATCACCAAAGGGATCCTCTCCAACCTGAGTTATCATAGCAGAATTTCCTCCAAGAAGTGCATAAGCCGCACTAACATTTGCAGGTGCTCCACCTACGTTAGGCATAAATCCCGGAACATCACAAAGTGACATCCCTGTTTCTTCAGGTGTAAAATCAATTAACGCTTCACCTATTGCCAGTAATTTTTTCATACCATTCTCCATTTCACCCACCTTTTGTTTAGTTTAGAGGTGGGAAACTACTCCGATTGAGTTAAATATTTAGAATATATGTCTTTAAGTTACAATTCCCTTTCACAGTCATGTCAAATGTACCCTCCGACTTTTCTTTATCAAAGTAAAATCTGGAAGTCATAACTGCCTCCCCATCATCAGCAAAAATTTCTACCATGGAAACATCCAAAAGTATACGTAAATTATCACCATGCTTAAGGGTTACACTTCTTTTATCTCTGCCTCTTCCGGCTTTCTCATCCATTTTAAGTGAAAGATGAATTTCATTATTATTTTTTGTAATATTTATTTCAAAAAGTTCCTCATCCGATGAAGAAAAATTGATGTATATATCCCCTGATATATCTTTAATCTCAGTATCAGAGCACTCCGAAACGATTAATGATACTTGACCGTAATTTTCAATCTTTTCTTCATTGGAATCACCTCTAAACTCAAGAATCGTAGGAAGCGGATTACATAAAAGCTTCCTCTCATCTTTAGACCTGCTTATAACACGAGGAAATGTTAAGGCATGCTGCCATCCCTCTAAAACTGTAGGCTCATTGTCATAATCCGCATCCGGAATACCGGCCCAGCCAACAATTATTATATTGCCGTCATCATCAGTAAATGTCTGTGGTGCATAGAAATCAAAGCCGTAATCCCACTCATAAAAAACTTCATCCGGATTATCTATAATGATAAAGTCTTCTTCCGAATCAGGACGACATCTTCTTTTTATATCAAAATCATCACCAAGTACAAAGTAACCTGCCTGATATATATTTTGGTATTTTAACCCCTTTGTCTCTAGTCCCTGAGGGCATAAGCCAAGTACTTTTAAACCCGAGATTTCCATGTAATCAGGACATTCCCACATATACCCAAAAGGCTTTACAGTACTGATATTTGATATGCAGTTCCACTTCTTCATGTCCATGGATTCAAATGTGAGAACAGCTCCCTTATCTACCGACTCCGGATTTAGCTTTTTGCCATTAAGTCTTCCTCCCTGAACCATGTAATAATTATTATCTTTTTTCCAGACCTTAGGATCTCTTACATGACAGGTATAAAAATCAGGATAGTCATCATTAGTCATGATAAGCTGTTTTTCAAATCCACTCATACCATCCGGAGTTGTAACAAGGACCGTGTTAGCTTCTCGACCGGAATATGTAAAATCATGGTCTCCCTCTTGCTTAACATTGCCCGTATAATATAAAAACATCTTATCATCTTCTATTAAGGCGGAGCCTGAATATACTCCGTTTTTATCATATGGCTTATCAGGCTCCAAGCTTTCGCCCACATACTCAAAGTGGACATAATCATCACTTATGTAATGCCCCCACAGCTTTCTTCCACCATTTGGATTATCGGGAGAATATTGAAAGAAAGCATGATACTTTCCCCTGTATTTGGATAATCCGTTAGGATCGTTAAGCCAGCCTACAGGAGGCATGATATGGTATTGTAATCGAAAATTTTTATCTTTATTCATTTGTAAACCTCACCATTTTCGTAAATAATAATCGTCTTTTACGATACCGGTAGCAAATCCATAAAAGTGAAATAATGACTTACTTTGTAATCTTCACAAGATCCTCAAGAAAATCAATATTGCCTTCGGCAGCACCGGAAACAGCTGAATAATCATCACTGTTTGTAATCAGGACAGGTGTTACAGTCTTAAAGCCTTCGCTCTTAATAAGTTCAATATCAAACTCTACAAGCTTATCGCCTTTCTTTACTCTGTCACCCTCTTTTACAAATGAAGTATATCCCTTACCATCAAGCTGAACAGTATCTATTCCAACATGAATAAGAATTTCTATTCCATTGTTGCCTGTTATACCAACTGCATGGTTGGTCGGGAACATGGTTGTTATTTCGCCTGAAATAGGAGCTTTAACCACACCCTCAACAGGATCAACAGCAATACCGTCACCTAGTATACCTGCAGCAAATGTTTCGTCAGGAACATCAGCTAAGGCAATTACACTGCCCTTAAGAGGACTTGAAAGTGTGTACTCTGAAAACTCTTCTGAATCGTCAGAGTCAGACTCTGCTTCGCCGGCATCTGCAGCACCTTCCTCTATGACAGCATCCTCAGGATCCTTAAATATAGCCATGGTTATACCAAATGAAACAACAGTAGAAACAACCATAACTAAAGCGTACTGCCATGTATAATCAGTTGTTATAAGGAAACCGAAAAGCCCTGTAATACCGTAAGCTGAAGCGCCAATCTTAAAGAATCCTGCTACAAGACCACCGGCAGCACCACCGATACAACCTGCTATGAAAGGTCTTATAAATCTTAAGTTAATACCGAAGATTGCAGGCTCTGTAATACCAAGGTAAGATGAAAGAGCTGCAGGAAGTGAAACAGAACGAGTCTTTTTGTTCTTTGTCTTAAATGTAACCGCAAGACAGGCTGCACCCTGAGCTACGTTAGCTGCTGTAGCTATAGGCATCCATGTATTTACACCGTCTGCCGACAGCAAACCTGCCTCCAAAGCATTGTACATGTGGTGAACACCCGCGACAACGGTAGGTGCATAGAAAGCACCGACCAGCATACCGCCGATTCCGAATGGGATAGCTATGAGAAGCTTTGCTCCGTCAAGAACGTAATTCTCAATAGTAGAGAATATAGGTCCGATTATAGTAAGTGTAAGATAACCTGTAACTGCTACAGAAACAAGCGGTGTTACAAAAAGATCAATTATCTCGGGCACTATCTTATGCAGCTTTTTCTCCAGCATACACATAAACCAGACGGCAATAACCACCGGAATAACGTGGCCCTGATAACCTACCATGTTAATCTTATACAAACCAAACCATACATCCGCTGTCGGAATCTTATCTGCACTCGCAACAGACCATGCATTCATGAGATCTGAGTGAATCATAATCATACCTATGACAGCACCCAGGAAAATGTTACCACCAAACGTTTTTGCAGCACTAATCGCTATGAGAATCGGTAAGAATACAAATGCTGCATTGGAAAACAGATGGAAAATTGTATATGCAGATGAATTTGCCATTGAAGGAAATGCATTACAAAGACCTTCCAAAAGTCCCATCAAAAGACCACTGGCTACGATAGCCGGTATAATGGGTACAAATATGTCACCCAATGTTTTTATCATTCTTTTTGGCAGTGGCTGCTTAGCAGCTGCCGCCTGCTTTACATCTTCTTTAGTTCCCCCTGAAATCCCCGCAAGGGCAATAAATTCATCGAAAACCTTGTTAACAGTTCCTGTTCCGAAGATAATCTGAAGCTGGCCGGATGCTTCAAAAACCCCTTTTACTCCATCGACCTGCTCCAATTTTGCTTTGCTACACTTTGAATTATCGGCAATGACGAGCCTTAATCTTGTTGCACAGTGTGCGGCTGAAACGATATTTGAACTTCCGCCTATGTGTTTTAAGGTCTCTTCTGCCGTCTTTTTATAATCCATAAGCACTTCCTCCTTATTCTTTTTTTAAACGTTTATAAGCTATTTTTAATTGTACTATAGACAGATTTTTTTTTCAATTAATATTTTGCTAATTTAAAGGTTTTTTTCAATAATTATCTGAGCATAAAAATGCGTATAAAAAAGGATGCCCATATATAAACGGACATCCTTTACACATTTTCTTTATATATAATTGTTACTTAAGTCATAAGTTATCAGAACTTTTTAACTTTAATCTTCTTGCTCTTTGACTTCTTGACGAGCTTCTTATAAGCCTTGAATTTCTTCTTAGGAACTAAAATCTTAAGCTTCTTTCCTTTAATCTTAAGACTCTTAACCTTATTGTCTCCTGCAAATGCACCCTTACCGATAACAGTAACATTCTTACCAACCTTAGAAACTGTAGCCTTCTTTAATCCCTTAAATGCCTTAGGTCCAATCTGAACGATTGAGAATACTGCGCCTGCTGTTGTTACAGCCTGTGTTGTTGCAGGCTTTGCAGGAGCAGCTGAAGGTACAACTGATGGAGCAGGTTTGTTTTTAACTATATTACTTTGACAAAAAAATCAAATTATTTATTCCCTGTTTTTGAGAACTTCTGTAGGCTTCATTCGGTTTATCCTGAATATAAGAATTCTGTTTATGATAAAATAAAAAACTATTATCATTCCAACTAAAACCGGGTAATAATATATCGGATATTTTAAATCCATAGCACAGGCAACATTGGCTATCATATATGGGTAAAGTGCATCCATGATAAGTTTTGCCAAAGGTATTATTATAATCGCTCCTATTGATATAATATAGAAATTACCATTAAGGTACAACTTTCTTATCTCACCCGGTCTGAATCCGAATATCTTTATAATAGCAATATTCTGAGCAGATCTATCCAGCATAACCTTCATCATCAAATACATAACAACTATAAATATGATCATAGACATGATACACATGGAATAAACCATGCCCTTCATCAGATCTACAAATACTCCTGATGATTTTTTAATTGAATCTTTTGTAAGAACAGAGTACACTCTTCCGGACTTGATGCTTAACTCTTTGTCAGAAAACAAAACATTATAATAATCTTCATCCTCACCAAATAGCTCACACATGCTTTTTATATCCATAAATATATAAAAGCCTGTAGAATAATTGACTATTTTTTTTACTATAAAAGCATAATCCACATCATTAATCTCGTCGGAAACTATAATTTGCTCCCCTTCTTTTATTCCGTACTTCTGAGCCATGGCTGAAGATATGGAAACCTTATTTTTACTTTTATATATAGTTGCATCAAAGTAAGGATTATCCTTGTCTACTCCCAATACCGTAATATCCAGATTATAACCATAGACCTCCTTTTTTAATGTTTTGGCGAAAGCCTTATGAGAATCATCGGGTGCCTTTTTTCCCGGATATTTTAAGGTATACATATATTTAAATTTAGTATCCTTTACATAGTTTTCCTTTATACTTTCACACATTACAAAACAATTGATGCCTATAAACATAATGAGCAGGCATATGAACATTCCTAAAACCACAGCCAGGGCGCTTCTTGATTCTCTCATTATCTGACGAATCTGAAACTTTTTTATAAAACCGAACTTATCGATATCAAAACCTGTCTTTATCTTTTCATTTTTCTCATTTCTTATGAGCTTTAATACAGGCTGATTTAATCTTTTACGAATTACAAATACATTTACCAGCAAAGCCATGAGTGGAGGAAGAATAAGTGCATACACTATAAGATAAGGTGCATAATAATAATCAAAGTTTGGAGTAGAAAAATAAGCATTATTATCTACCATCTGCGAATCAAGTGCAAAATCAGAAAAGCCAAGTAGCGCCCCTACCAGTCCGGAAACAGCAGTAACAATGACAGGCAGAAACAGGTAATGCTTTAAAAGATCTCTTTCTGTAACACCAAGCACATAAAGCGCACCGATTATAGTGCTTTCCTCATCTATACCATGTATCACAAATACAGATATAACATAAGCAAAAAGAATTAGTACTATAGCTCCGGCCACCAGTCCCGCATACTTATTTATTATCTGATCATTTGAACTGGCATTAATTCTGGGATTATCAGATGCCTTTATAAATGTAACGAGATTTTCAATATCAGTAACGAAGTACTCTTTTTTTATCTCATCAACCTTGTCATCTAATTTATTGATTCCTTCGTCAACCTTTTTCTGACCCTTTCCGATTTTTTCAACCGCCTCTGTATAGTCTATTATTCCATCCTTGAATTTCTTTAGATTTTTAAGGTCTTCAAGAGCAGATGATATACTCATGTTAACGATAGAGCTTTCAGCATTATCTGCAATTTTCTTTATTTTTTCTTCAAAGTTTTCCTCGGTCAGATTGTCCTTCAGACCGTAACTTTTCAAAGATTCCCCCGCACTTTTCAAGTAATTATCAAAGAGTTTTTTTGCCGCATCCTGAAGATTTGAATTGTTAGAATTTACCTCGCTAAGACTGTCTGTCAGCTTATTGCTTCCATCTTTTAGTTCTCCGACTCCATCTGTAACTTTATCTGCATCAGCGATGTTTTCTTCCCAATACTTCTGAAAATATTCATCTTCTATATTTTTAGGCGAAACCCTGATCTTAGATAATTCATTTTTTAATGCGGAATGAGTAAGACCGTCTTGTAAAACATATGCATATAACAGTTCTTCTGCCTTGTAAAGATTTTCGGAATTTGATAATTTTTTATACTGATTCCCGGTAACAAAACCCACTCCAAATGTCTTACTTGAAACTGTACTGTCGCCTATTTTTTCATAAGGAGCATCATAATCCGGAGTACAACCGATACCACTAATCTTATAACTTTCTCCTGCTATTATTATACTATCGGAAACCTTTAATTTATGCTCCTGTGCATATCTTTTTTCCAAAAGTATTTCATTATCATTTTGAGGTAAAGCCCCCTTATCAATCTCAATTAAATTGATTTTTTCACGAACCTTTGTTATTCTCAATGTGCTTTTATCTTCCTGTAAAAAATCAACATAAAACTCTTCTTCTATTTGTGCACCTTTATCTTTAAGTCGTTGCCTATCACTATCTGAAAGCTTTACGAAAGTCGTAAAACAACCGGACTCCACATGATTTTTCTTATTATATCTTTGTCTTCCGACTATAATCATATCAGCTGCATCCACCAGACTGATTACCATGTACATACTTGCTATAATTAATATTGATAATGCCAGATACCTCATGAGATTTTTCTTTAAATCTCTGAGTATCCTTTTTCTAAGTACTTTTTGCATATATACACTTTCCTTTTTTAATATAAATTATCCTATAAATCCTCAAGTTCTGCTGCCGGAATTTTTGCTTTATTAAGATACTCTCTGCTGACAACTCCGTCCTTTAGGAAAATAACTCTGTCTACCATACTTTTTATGGAATTATTATGAGTTACCATAAGCATTGTGGTTCCGTATTTTCTATTAATTTCTTCTAAAAGTATTAATATATCTCTTGAAGTCTTAGAGTCAAGAGCACCGGTAGGCTCATCACAAAGAAGAAGCTTGGGATTTTTAATAAGAGCTCTGGCTATGGCGCACCTCTGCTGTTGTCCGCCCGAAAGCTGGGAAGGAAATTTATCTACATGTTCCTTTAGCCCAAGGGTTACGATTAAGTCTTCCATATCAAGAGGATTATCCGTAAGATACTGACAAACCTCTATATTTTCCTTTACAGTAAGATTAGGAATCAGATTATAAAACTGGAATATAAATCCAAGTTTATCTCTTCTATACTCAGAAAGCTCCTTTGCATCCAGCTGTCCAATTTCTGTCCCGTCAACTACTATAGAACCTTCATCTATTTCATCCAAACCACCTATACAATTAAGAAGAGTTGATTTACCCGATCCACTTGTACCCTGTATAACGCACATTTCCCCTTCCATCACTCCGGCTTCAACGCCCTTTAAAACCTGAACATAACTTCCGCCTTCACCATAGCTTTTTCTCACACCCTGTACTGACAGGTACATATTCTCATCTTTTTTATCCAAAGAATCCATGTTTCTATTTTCGCTCATTATAACCTCCATATTTTTAGGCTCTCTAATACACGTTAGCCATAACCAACATGTATGTTAGTATATGGTAACACATTTTGTCAAGTATTATTCATGGATGTTAATATTACTTTTGAATTTCAGTGTGTCCAGCAACAAAATTCCGTTATTAAGACAAAAAACTACTGACGTTGTGAAAAAATATGATATAATTGATTCAATAATTAGGAATTGTTTAAAAGTTATATTTTTTTACGATAGCTTGTAGAGTTTTTTGCTTTATTTGGTAAATGTTTTTACTATAGTATGATTAGATGTTATATTTTTTATTTGATAGCTTAATGATGCGTGTACTGTGGATTGCAGTGATGATGGTATGGTATTGTCATTTATTCAGAAAGGAGGATTTTAAACTTAAATTGCATTCTTTGAGTTAAATGTATAGAAGCTTATATGGTTATATATCTGTCGATGTTATATTAGATTCAGCCGGTAGTTGTCAATAGAGTATTTAAAAGATATTCTGTCTTGGATTATAAAGATTTATAAAAATGGTGATTTAATTCTTTATGAAATATAAGATTTAAAAGATATTGGATTTAACCCCAGTCAATTATATGTTATAGGAGGAAAAAGATATGAGAATTATTAAGTTTTTTATGGTTTTACTGCTATGCTTTGTTACCACAAGTTATGTTAATGCCTCTGCTAGTTCTATTTATGAGTTAGATAGCGAATTCAGTGATTTTATTAGGAATAACTATGTAAAATTGGTTATTAATGAAATTGAATATGATTACGGAATTGTTGATATAGATGAAAATGAATTCGTATTATGTAATCCTTTTGTTATTTATAAGTATAAGGAGCATAATGATCCTGTATATTATTATCCAATAAAATACAAAGGGGTAATAAAATATATGATATCTGCAATTAATGAAAAAGATGAAAATGAAAGATATCCAATAAGTACAGAACGATTATTCATAAATGAATTAAATATGGCAGGGTATGCAAATACTGATTCAATAATATATACGCATCAAGGTAGTGTTTATATAGAAAATAAATATGAAAAGAGAATTATTGGAACAGATACATCAGTATCTGAAGTTGATACAAGTGAATTTTTTGAAAAAGGTTTTCATGAAAAGGTCGATATTATACGTAATGATTCCAACAACTTTAAGATAAAACACTCTAAACAATCTAATAAAGAGATAAAGTTAGGAGCAACAAATATATTAAATCTAAATAATCCACAACAGCAATATGGATATAATATGTGTTGGGCGAGTGCTGCAGCGACAATTATAAATCATAATAAAGGAATGGGATTAACGGGATTTGATATTTGTAATTTACTTGGTATAGGATATAATGCCACTGGAGGTATGAATAATGCAAATACGGCCATGCAATACTATGGAGTATCATATACAGTTCATAATACGCATGCGTCAAAAGCACAAATCAAAAATAATATTGATTCAAACAAGCCTATGTTTGTTAAAGGGACAAATCCAGCATTAGATTATGGACATGCTATAGTAATTAGAGGTTACTACAATGATGCGCAAATAGTATATATATGGGATAGTTCATACAGTACTTTCAATGATTGTAAAAGGTCAATGTATTATTCAAACGCATTTTCTTCGCAGGGCGTGTCTTATGATTGGAGTGGGACCTTATGCAAAAATTGGACTTCATAAAAAGATAATAAAGAGTCAAACTGATTACAAGTATTGTTAACAAATGACACTACCATCAAATAATACGAGGTCATGCCATGAAAATCAAGGTTTCATCAATTCTTTTAGTAATACTTTGTTTAGGTATTATGGTTATAAATGTATATATTTCATACCATCAGGTTACTGCTTTTTCTTATGAAAAAATGCTGACTTTATTGGATATTAACTATATCCATACAATCGCTATAAATATATTCGGAGTGGCAGTAGTTTTGATTTATATACATAAAATATATAAGCATGAAACAACTAATATATCAAAAATATTGTTTGTCATTTTAAACCTTGTATTTATAACAATTGTATTTGCAGGATTTGGTTTTGATTTTAAGCTAGCCGAAAAGAGTAATCCTGTTTTATTGGCAATAGGATATACGTCAAAATTAAAAGGTGGGGAGGGTATACTTAACAGCTTTTCAGGTATGGGAAAAATCAATGGTACCGATATCATAAAAAAGTATATCTATTTATTCAGACCGGCTGAATTAATATGTATTTTTTTCTTCTTTTTATTTATACCTGGGATTTTAAAGTTTTCCAATAATTACAGGAGCAGTAAATCCGGTATACCCAAGAAGTACTTATTATTTACAATTATTGTAACAGGTGGTATTTTTGCGAGTATCACAATTGTTTACAATGACTATAATATAGCAATCCTTTTTGTTATACTATATACCCTGAGTATCATATTATTGGGGATTGGTACTAAAAATGCAATAAAGTATCCACTTATAATCCAGGATATCGTTTTTGGTGTTCTTTTATATATTGATCCCATGAAGTTAAAACCTCATGTATATAAATATGATTTCTATACGGAAATTGTTTTGAGTGATATAGAAAAAGGAAAGACCATATCGGAGGCATTTGCAGCTTATAAAGACAGATATTTGGGTGATCAAATCAGGGATTACATTGCTGAAAGAGGACCGATTCTGACTTGCTTTAAGGAATATGGTTTTGAGAACGGAGTTGTTGCTTTGCTACTCACTTTAGGGTTATTAGGAGTAGTTTTATATAAGATGGCTGTTAATATTTATTATATATTAAAGCATAAAAGGGACGATATATACAATAGTAAATACATTAGTTCATGTATTATAGTTATATTTTCCGTTCATCTTGGCTTTATGATAATAATGGGTCTGGTCTATGAACCTTATGACTCAACAGCTTTTGAAACTATTCCATTCTTTGGGTGTTCTACGTTTAATGTAATGATATGGCTTTTTGAGGTTATATTTATGGTATTGTTTACGCCGGATTTAAAATCAGTGAATTCCCCTAATAAGAGCGGGAAAGTAAACCAATCGTGAATAGTAAAAAACAAATCAAAATAAAGGTGAATTGAAAAAGTAAATTCCACTTTGTAAGGTTAAATTCCACCCCTGTTGTAAGTGTTATAATGGCTGCACAACTTCTTATCCCGGCTTGCTTTTTCATATATTAAAAACTGTAGTTACATTTTCTTTAAAAGTGCAGGTGTAAGAATGATCTCATCCGCAGGAATGAGTTTAAGATTGAATACCTTTAGAAGCTCTTCTCCATACATGAAAGCAAACAGTTCATAAGGGCTTTTATTACCGAGAGTCTTCCGTGCATATGAGTTTATATGGCTCATCATAAGGTTGATCTGCTCCTGTGTGTATTGACCAAGATCCGTTCCTTTAGGAATTATTCTGCGTATCAGTTCATGGTTGTTTTCACAGTTGCCCTTCTGATAAGGAGCATTTGCATCACAGTAGAACATGTGCGTACGGTGGTTGCCCTGCTTGTCGAATTCGACCGCTGTGGGATTGGAGAATTCACTGCCGTTGTCCGCAAGGTAAATGGAAATGTGGCGAAGGGACTGACCCTTTTTAATAAGGGGTGAGATAACCTCATCAAGCTGTTTTAATTCTTCTTCAGATACAGCAAAACCGGAACGGGATTCAGATTTAAAAAAATCGTATTCTTTCTGTGATTTTGCGGCACGGTAGAAAAATTTTTCAAGGCAGCATTTAGTCCGGTCAGGACATCCGTTACATACATAAGGCGGCTTATTGAGTTTAGGACAGCTGTACTTGACATATGCAATGCAGGTTTCGGAGCATTTGCCACAGGCCCAGCAGGGTCTGTTGTGGTAAGTACATCTTTCACAGATATGCTTGGTGCTGCATGAATGGGTGACGGCATTCAGACAGTCATTAAATGATTTGCCATAAGCACCGGTCTTTTCAGAGACGCGATGATTCCTGATCTCTTTAGATACAGTTGTACAGTCCTTGCCAATAAGTAAAGCAATTGACTTAAATGAACTTCTTTTTCCAAGTTCAATTTCAATAACAGTTCTTTCTTCAATAGTTAAATGTTTTTGTTTACTCATGATAATCCTCCATATCTGCCGGGAAAGATTAGCCATGTTTGGAAAGAGGATTATATAATATTTTCGGAAAAAGTAAAATCCACTATTGATGGCATTGTGGTTTGGAATAGTTAAATTCCATCCCAAAGTGGAATTTCGAAATGCAAACAACATGTCCAGCATTTTTTAATTTCGGGGTTGACATAAGTCTAAATTAATGATATTTTATTTTAAACCGTTGAGGAAGAGTAAGTAAATCCTATGATTCCTTTCCAGAGAGTTGCAGATGGTGTGATTGCAACAAGGATAGTATGATTGAATGGACTTCTGAGGGCGAGCAGAAATCGTTTTGTATTTGTTGAGCGAAAGTATGTGAGACGGAGAAGACACTTCGTAACCAAAAGTCAGCATATGATGGTATGCGTTGAGTGGGCGTTTTATACGTCAAGCCGGGTGGCACCGCAGGAAACAGATATGTAAACTATCGCTCCTGTCCCAGCAGTATTGGGACAGGAGCTTTTTTCGTAGTTTTATTTATGATTCATCTTTATAAATATTTCTAAAATGTCCCAAGCTCAATATGACAAATTCAACTCGAATTTGTTACCATTAGTATCTTTAAACTATATTAATTAAAAAAAGAAAAGGAGACAAACTATGTACAAGGACATTTTACAGAAACTTACCAACCATGAAAACCTCACAGAGGAGGACATCTTTGAAATTATCAATGATATCAAAGAAGATAAGCTTACAGACGGGCAGATATCAGGTTTTTTGGTAGCTCTTTCCATGAAGGTACCTACTCTTGATGAAATCACCTACACAGCTAAGGCTATGAGAAATAATTGTATTCCTATCAAGCCAAAGCTCACATCAGAAATGATGGATACCTGCGGAACAGGCGGTGGTTTAAGCACATACAACATTTCCACAGCAACTGCAATCATATCGGCAGCTGCAGGAATTCCAATAGCAAAGCACGGTAGTCGCTCCATATCAAGTCTTTCAGGAAGTGCAGATGTACTCGAAGCACTTGGAATAAATATCAATCTTAATCAAGAGCAGGCTGCAGAGCTAATAGAAGAAATCAACATTGCATTTATCTATGCTCCTCTTTTCCACCCTGTAATGTGTAAAGTTCTTCCACCGGAGTCAGCTCTTGGAATTAAAACAATCTTTTATACTATTATCGGACCTCTTATCAATCCTGCTTTTGCCCCAAGACATCTTCTTGGAGTTTATAAGCCCGAGTTACTCGAGCAGGTTGCACATGTTGCAAAAGAACTGGGTTATACAAGAGCAATGTTTGTACACGGACTTGACGGCTTAGATGAGATTTCTCTTCTTGGAAAAACAAGAATTGTAGAACTAAAAGACGGCTCTCTAAATACCTTTGAGATTGCTCCTGAAGATTTTGGCCTTAACAGATGTAAGCTTGAGGATATTAAAACCGGCACACCTGAGGTCAATGCAGCTATCATTAGAGGTGTATTTGAAGGAAAAATCACCGGTCCTCAGAAGGATGCAGTACTTTTAAATGCAGCGGGAGCCCTTATGGTAGGCGATAAAGCAACTGACTTTAATGATGGAATCAAAAAAGTATCTGAAATAATCGAAAGCGGAAAAGCTCTAGAAACTTTAGAATTACTTAAAGAGCGTTCCAATGCATACTTAAAATAAATAAGGAATGAGACCTATGAAATCTAATTTGAATTTTTATGAAGCACTAAAAAAAATTGACAATACACTTTTTAATCCGGTTATACCGGATATAAAGTGCTTTTCTCCAAAAGACGGAGATCTTATAAAAAAAAGAAACCCTGTAGATATAGCTAAAGCGCTTGTTTTTGCAGGGGCACCCGTACTCTCTGTGGTTACTGAGGGAGCAGAGTTTCATGGGTCTCTTAAAATGCTAAAAGATATATGTCAAGCAGTAAGTGTACCGGTACTTAGAAAAGACTTTGTACAAAACGATAAAGATTTGGAAGAAACTATCGATGCAGGCGCATCTGCTATTCTTCTTATGTACTCCTGCCTCGGCAAAGAAAAACTCGAATATTTTTATTATAAAGCATTGGATATGGGACTTACACCCTTCGTCGAAACTCATACCAAAGAAGATTTAGAACACGCAAAGCAATTAAAAGCGAAGCTTATAGGCATTAACAACAGGGATATATTAAAACTTGAAAGAGATGACGGTGACTATAATCTATCTAAAACACTGCTTAAATATGCACCTAAGGATGCTCTTCTAATAAGTGAAAGCTCTATAAAGAATCCTCACGAGGTAAGAGAAGTAATAAAGTCAGGTTCCTACGGTGCACTTGTAGGCACATCACTCCTTTTAGCTACGGATATCGAAAAAGCTTATAAGTCTATGACTTCTAAGACAGGAATAAAAATCTGTGGCAATATGAATACTGAAAGCGTCAGTCTATGTCTAAATAACTATGTTGACCTAATTGGATTTGTAGTTGATTATCCGATTCCTGTTCCATGGAACTTAACATGCGATAAAGCACAAATACTTATTGAAAAAACAAGGAATCTGTTTGATACTCATCTTTCAAGAATCTCTATAGTTACAGGTGGCTCTAAGGATAAGATTCTAAAGATTGCTAATCTACTCCATCCTGATGTTATACAATTACATTATACAGAAACATACGAAGAAAGCTCTGAAATTGCAAGAGAATTAAAAAACATGGGTATATCTTGTGTTCGAAGCATACCTATGAAGGTCTCCGAGCGAATTAAGACCTTTGGCACAGAGAAGCTCATTGAAATAGCAAAAAGAATCGACACTTCTCCTATCGACTGCATACTTTTTGATAATAGAGATGCTTCAAACGCAAGTTCTAACAGCGAAGCCATAAGTCACTCATCCTATATGGATGATATTTGCACTTCTATTAATGCTGTCCAAAAAACAACCCTTATTGGAGGCGGAATTAATCTAGACAATATTTCCAAAATCATAAATGAATTACACCCTGATTATGTAGATATTATGACAGGAGTTGAAGTATCTCCCGGAATCAAAGACGGGAAGAGCTTAGAGTCTTTAATCAGTTATCTAAGACCTTAAATAAATATTTTTGATTATATATAGTCATAATAGTAAAAAAGGCCAGAGTCAATCGGGCCTTTTTTTATATTACTGATTTGAAAGTCTCTCTTCATACTCCTTTGCAGGCATGGGTTTCGCATAATAGTATCCCTGAATCATATCACACTCCTGTGCAACCAGGAAGTCCACCTGCTCCTTTATCTCTACACCTTCAGCAACAGTTTTCATATTTAGTTTTTTTGCAAGATTTATTGCTTCCGATACAACAATTTCACCGCGCTCTCCCTCATTATCTCCTCTGAAAAATTCTGCATCCAGCTTTAGCACATCAAGAGGCATATCCTTAAGAGAGTTGAGCGAAGAGTATCCTGAACCAAAATCATCCATAGAAACACTGAAACCGTACTCTTTAAGCCTTCTTATGGTTTCAACTATTGCCTTCTTATCATCGAAGAAAGCACTTTCAGTAAGTTCTATTTCTATAAGCTCATGAGGAGTTCCCGCTTTATCTACCATATCACATATCTGCTCTGCTAAGTCTTTTTCTATAAAGTGAGCCCTCGAAACATTGACAGAAACAGGTACACAATTTAATCCCGCATCCTTCCATCTCTTCTGATCTGCAGAAACGTGCTCAATCATATAGTGATCGAGCTGCGTTATAAATCCATTCTTTTCAAATATAGGTATGAATCTTCCCGGACTTACGAATCCAAGTTCAGGAGACTCCCAGCGAACCAGAGCTTCTGCACCTCTTAGAGTATTAGTCTTAGGATTATACTTTGGCTGATAATAAACTAAGAATTCTTCCTTTTCAATTGCTTTCTTTTGATATTCCTGAACTTTATCAAGCCAGCGCTGCTCTTCCAATAGTTTTTCATCATAAAATACCACGCCTGAATCATCACTCTCTGATAAAGTTTCTCTTGCTGCACTCGCATTGTTGTATTCATTATCAAGATCTATTTTCTTTCTTGATTTATCCTTCATAATCTTTGATGAAGGTATAAGGTCAACTCCGATATGAAAGGCACATTTATGATTCTCATCTATGGTTTCAAGCTCTGAGATAATACTGTTTATCCTATCTTTAAGTTCTTCTTCATCTGAATACCTTAACAGAATAACAAAATTAGCCGAAGACTTCTGGGCGCATATTTCCTTCTTGTCGATAGAAAGTCTTACTTTTCTATATATTTTTCTGAGAAGCTTTTGCCCTTCCTGTATGGAGTGACACATGCAATAATTCCTGTATCCTACGAAACTGATGGCAATCAATGAGTAATTCTTATTCGCATTCATACGAGAACGAATCAGCTTCTCTCCACGCTTTCTTAAATAAAACCAATTGTATCCGTTTGTCTCTTCATCTGTATATAGGACATTGAATATTCTTTTTTGGCTAATAAAGGTTGATACTGTTTTTACAATAATATATATAACAAGTACTATTGTCATAAAAACCAATGAAAGCATCAAAAGCATTATAAGTGCAACATCCAGGATATCTATCTTATAATTAGCCCTACAGTACATTATCTGTTGTCCATCATTAACTTCTATGGAAATCCAGTATGGCAAAAGCAGGACTTCTTTATTGTTAATTATAGTTAATGAATCATTAATATCAGTAGTATTTACTTCATCAGAAGAATCCTTATTAGTAATATCAATATCAAAGGTTTCATCGGATTTTTCGGATATATCTTTATCTTTAAATGCATCAGCATTTATATTATCATATATTTTCTCCAGAACAGCAGGATTTACCTTTATATCGTTATCCTTAGGATATATAAAAGGCATTATGGTATCAGCATATACATTTATCTTCTCTCCTGAGCTAGGTAATATTACCTTCCCACCATCTTCATTAATAGAAAGATTTCCGTATCTGTATATATATTTTCCATCTTTTTCCTTAACCGCAAAAGCCCTTTTTTCCATCTTGAGAATCTCAAATTTTTTCTTATCTGAAAATTCAGGACTATCGTAAACATCAGCCATTTTTTTAATCAACTGATATTCATTTATAAATCTTTCTTCTACTGCATAGCGAAACAGCATTTGTCCCAAAACAGCCAAGATTGAAAATGCTCCGACAAAAAAAATAAAAAAGACAAAGAGAGACGACCAAATTCTCACCCTCTTTATCTTTTTATATGATTTATCTCTTTTTCTCATATCAATTATCCTTTTTTCATTACATAGTACAATCAGAGAACTTGCTTTTTAATAGTACTAAACAACCATAGTCTTTTGTAATTCACTATGGGCGGACATAGAATCATTTATTTCTCTGGAGCAGGCTATAGCAAGGGATCCCGGTCCTATGTGACAAGCTATGGATAATGAAAGAGGAGCTATAAGTACTTCCTTCACTCCAAAGCGCTCTGTTATCTGATTTTTAAATTCATGAGCTGCTTCCTCGTTAGCGGTATGAGCTATCTCTATATGGATATTCTCTATATTATCCATACCGCCAAAACGAGTCTCTATATCATGCTCAAGTGCGTCTAACATCTTCTTTTCTGCCTGCTTTCCTGTACGTGCAATAGAAAATGCATCCAGCTTTTCACCCTGTATCTGAAGAACGGGCTTAAGTCTTAAAGCTGTTCCGACAGCAGCTGCAGCCGGAGTTATACGTCCACCCTTCTTTAAATACTTAAGGGTTTCTAACTTTATATAGATACTTGATTCAAACTTTACTTCTTCAAGAACTCTCTTAATGTTCTCTGCTGACATACCTGCATTAGCAAGCTCAAGCGCGTCGAGAGCACTCTGATACTGAGTAACACTAATGCGCTGATTATCTACCACCTGAACTCTTCCGTCATAATCATCAGCAAGAGCCATAGCAGTACTTGTAGAACCTGAAAGACCACTTGACATCGGTATATGAACTATCGATTCATACTCTGAAAGTTCCTCTTCCCAACATTTTTTTATATCAGGGATACTTGGCTGTGATGTAGATATATCTGTATCCGCACCAAGCATATCGTAAAATTCGCTTTGTGTAAGAGTAACATTTTCATAGTATGTTTTTCCATCGATTATAAAAGGCATAGAAAGAACCTTGATTCCGAAGCGATCTCCTTCCTCTAATGTCATACCACTGTTACTGTCTGTTATAATTCTTACTTTTTTCATAAGTATCCTCATTTCATAATTAGGTGTTGGTTTTGTTTACTGATATTATATGTTGTAAAATACGTTCAAATATCAGTCTTATTCATGCCTAATTATATAGAGGTTAAAATAGTCTGTCAAACCCACATACACAAGGTTTCTTTTCCATGTACCACGTGTTTTATTACTACTAAACATAGTTTTAAAAACTACATAAATCAATCGAGTAGGGAAGATAAAATCGCACCCTACTCGCTCGCTAGTCGTCGATCAGCTCTGCTGACATCTTCCCCATGAGAACTCTGCGATATAAAAGAAAATGCGGGAAGATAGATTCATATCATCCATTCCCGCATCTTATATCCGTTAATTTCTATTGTCAATATCCACACCTGCGCTTTTGCTTAGAGGTGGGGGATTTCTCCGACTGAATTAATACTTAAAATGTTGCGAGCATCTCATTTACTGCCTTTGACATAGCCTCTGACTTGGCCTCTGCATCCTCCATGGAATCACCTACAACTCCATAATAGAACTTAATCTTTGGCTCAGTTCCTGATGGACGTATACACATCCATACATTGTCACTCATATCGAAGTAAAGAACATTTGACTCAGGAAGACCTGTAGGCTTAACTTCTCCGGTAGCAAGATCTGTAACAGTATCCTTCATATAATCACGGAATGAAAGAACATCATAACCGCAGAAGGTCTTTGGAGGCTCATTTCTAAGCTTCTCCATTATGTTCTTAATTTTCTCAAGCCCTTCGATACCCTCCATGGTAACTGCAAGAACACCATCCTTATAGAATCCGTAGCGCTCATACATATCAACCATAACATCCCAAAGAGTCTTACCCTTAGTCTTATAGTAAGCAGCAGCCTCACAAAGAGCCATGGTAGCAACGATAGCATCCTTATCTCTTGCGTGGGTTCCGATAAGGCATCCGTAGCTTTCTTCAAATCCGAAAAGATATTTACCCTTTCCGGTCTGCTCAAAGCCAAGTATCTGCTGACCTATATATTTAAATCCTGTTAGACACTCAATAACATCGATATTATAGTTCTTTGCTACTGCATCTGCAAGATTTGATGTAACTATAGTCTTTATAAGCTTTCCATCCTCCGGAAGAACTCCGTCTCTCTCCTTCATCTGAGATATTTCATACTCAGCCAAGAGACTTCCTGACATGTTACCTGTAAGAGTGATATACTCTCCTGACTTTGTATCCTTTACATAAACTCCAAGTCTGTCAGCATCAGGGTCTGTAGCAAGTACAAGATCTGCATCCTTCTCCTTTGCAAGCTTAAGAGCAAGTTCAAATGCTTCCTCAGCCTCAGGATTCGGATAACTAACAGTTGGAAAATCACCATCCGGTAATTCCTGCTCGGGAACAACATAGACATTATTAAAGCCGATTTCCTTTAGTATACGTCTGGCAGGTATATTTCCGGTACCATGAAGCGGTGTATAAACAACTGTTATCTGATCTCCCACTTCCTTTATACTATCCCAATGTATAACCTGCTTCTTTAACTCTTCTATATATCTGTCATCGATTGAAGCGCCAATCTGCTCATAAAGACCCGCATTAACAGCCTCATCCTTAGACATGGTCTTTACTGTATTCCAATCACTGACAGCTTCTACACATGCCATAATTCCCTTATCATGAGGCGGAGTAATTTGAGCTCCGTCCTCCCAGTAAACCTTATAGCCATTGTACTTTGGCGGATTGTGACTTGCAGTTACATTGATACCTGCTATACAATCAAGCTCTCTTACAGCAAATGAAAGCTCAGGTGTTGGTCTTAAAGACTCAAACACATATGCTTTTATACCGTTTGCAGCAAGACAAAGCGCTGCTTCATCTGCGAATTCAGGAGACATATGTCTTGAATCATAAGCGATTGCAACACGTTTATTATCCTTTCCTGTCTGTAAAATGTAATTAGCAAGGCCCTGTGTAGCTTTACGTACAGTATAAACATTCATTCTGTTTGTTCCTGCACCGATTATACCTCTAAGACCTGCAGTACCAAACTCAAGATACTTATAGAATCTTTCTTTGATTTCATTATCATCAGTAATAGCCTTTAACTCTGCCTTTGTATCCTCGTCAAAATAAGGATTCTCAAGCCACTCATTATAAATTTCCTTATAATCCAATGTTTTTTCTCCTTTTCAGATAATACTTGATAAACTTTTTAGTATACCGGCTGCAATGTCTGGCTTATTCATGGTATAAACATGAATATGCTTACAACCGTTTGCTATCAGATCTATAATCTGATCCGTAGCATATATGATTCCTGCCTGCTTCATCTTGTCAGGACTATCACCAAATGCATCTACTATTGCTTTAAATCTTGCCGGAATAATACAACCTGAAAGCTGTATGCTTCTCTCCATCTGTCTTCTGGTGGTTACCGGCATGATGCCCGCAAGTATCGGAACTCCTACTCCGGCTTCTCTTAAGCGGTAAAGGTAATTATAATAGATTGAATTATCAAAAAACATCTGTGTTGTCAGGAATTCACATCCGGCCATAACCTTTTCCCTGATATGAATTATATCCTCATCCTTATCAAGGGCATCCGGATGCTTTTCAGGATAGCAGGCGCCTCCGATACATGCCTCCGGGTAAGTCTCTTTTATTACATTTACCAGGTCTATGGCATGCTCAAATTGATTCTCCCCCGGAAACTCTAAGCCATCAGGTATATCACCTCTAAGAGCCAGGATATTATCTATACCCGCTTCCTTTATGCTCTCAATCTGCTCAATAACGGTTTTCTTGCTTGAAGAAACACATGTTAGATGAGAAAGAGCTTCAACTCCGTGGGATTTGATATTTTTTGATATCTCAACTGTGTACTTACTTGTTCCTCCACCTGCTCCGTAGGTACAACTTACGAAGGCCGGCTTTAAATCTGCAATTTCACCAACCGCATTATTTACATTTTCAAAATTAACCTCTGTCTTAGGCGGAAAAACCTCCATGGACAGAGTTACTTCGTTCTTACTTAAAATCTCTGATATTTTCATTATGCTTTCTCAAACATGTCCTTTCCAACCCCGCATACAGGACAAACCCAATCATCAGGAATATCCTCAAATGCTGTTCCCGGAGCGATTCCACCATCCGGGTCGCCCACCTCCGGATCATACTCATAACCACATGGTCCACATACATATTTATCCATAGTTTTTACCTCCGTTTTTTATTTGATTAATCGATATAATCTTGACTTATTTTAACTTATATCTGTTATTATTGTCAAGATGATTGATGAAGCGCAAAGGTTTACGATATTCCATATAACCTACATGCATTTTCGTAAGTTATTTTTGCAACATCTTCAGCACCTATTTCTTTATACTCTGCAATTTTCTCAGCCACATGACGTATGAAAAGTGAAGAATTCCTCTCTCCTCTGTGCGGGGCCGGTGTCTGGTAAGGCGCATCGGTTTCAAGGACAATATACTCCATCGGAGTTGCCTCAACCACTTTCTTTAACCTGTTTGCCTTTTTCCATGTAACAGCTCCTCCAATACCTATCATAAATCCCATCTTTACATACTCTTGGGCAATTTCTGCCGATGCCGAAAAACAGTGTATAACTCCCGGACATAAGGGAAGTGGCTTACTCTTATAATACTCCTTGATGGTTTCAAGGGTATCTGCCACAGCATCCCTTGAATGAATAACTACAGGAAGATTCCTCTCTAAAGCAAGCTCTATCTGTGCTTTAAAAGTCTCCAACTGAAGCTTCTTTGCATAATCAGAATCATCATAATGATAATCAAGCCCAATCTCACCTATAGCTACAACCTTATCCGAAAAACTAAGATTTCTTATAGCTTCTATATTTACCTTTGAAGCACCCTCCTCCATAAACTCAGGGTGTATGCCCACGGCAGCATATATAAAACCATACCTTCGTGCAAGTTCTATACTGGTTTTACTTAAAGCTACATTGGTTCCGATATTTACAAGCTTTGTAACCTCTGATTCAGCGATTTTTTTCAAAATATCTTCCCTATCTTCTGAAAACCAGTCATCATCGTAGTGCGCATGCGTATCAAATAATTCCATTTTAGGTTTATCTTTCTAAATTAATTAAAATAAACTATATCATCTGCAGGAGCCTGTTCTTTTTCTACCTTCTCTGCATAAAATACAGGTCCCTCTTCACCATACTCTTTTCTGAATACATGATCCATCTTAGCTGTTATAGCTATGAAATCCTTGTTATTAAAGCTACTCCAGTCATCATACTTAACCAAAAATCCCATGAACTGGATATCGTCTGCGCAACAAGTCATCACACGTCTTCCAAGTACGGCAAATCCCGGTTCCAGGCTATCCGGTTTATTGCAAAAACCTCTGATTTTTATGGTATGTCCCTTATAATCATCTAAGTTCTCCATCATATCTATATACCATAATCCAAAGTCATCATTGCTGATATCAATAACAGGAGCCTCCTTATCGAAAGGCATAACTTCTTTCATCTTGTAGAACTCTTCATCCTCAGACTCAAATACAATCTGAGCTCTCGGATTTACTGCCTTTATACTGCCTCGAACTGCATTTTTATTGGTACGCTCTACTGTACAGCGGTTGTCTATAATTGTTTCAGACACCTTAAAGTGCTCGGTCATAAGAGACGGCATATTTTTCATATACATGCTAAATGTCTCGTCATTCATAATATCTATAGTTTGTATCATGACCTGTCTGTCAAAGAGAATATCACAGAGCTGCTTATATACTTCAATTATTTTAGTAGCTCTCCACATACCGTTATACTCTATAAATATCCTGTCAGGTTTATACTTCTTTAAAAACGGCAAAATATAATCTCCGTTAAAATCGTCCTCATCCTCGATATACTCAACAACCGCTCCAATCTTAGCCAAAAAAGCCGGTTCGTACTCTTCCTCGCCCTCTTCACAAGCTAAAATCAGAGTCTTTAAGCGCTTTTCATACAGGTCTGTCTGAAGTAAATCCTTTATAAGACTGGTTTTACCTGACTCTAAGAAGCCAAGCATGACATAAATCATCATATTTTTTTGTCTGTTGAACATATATTTATCGCTCTTTTCTACATAAATTTGTTAAGGCTAAATCAGCAATGGAATAATTCCTTAATCTTAGCAGCATCAATCTTGCTTCCGATTACGCAAATTCTACCTGTATAATCTGCTGCACCTGTTCTAACCTGAGTCTCGCCCGGAACCAAATCAAAGTGAAGCCACTCTCCCTCAACTGAAGGAACGATGCCCTTAGCTCTAAGTACTGCACCAAAATCATCACCCTCAGCAAGCTTTGAAAGAATACCTTCAATCTCATCCTTACTAAACTTATGAGCAGTTTCGATTCCAACACTGTCAAATACATCATCTGCATGATGATGTCCATGATGATGGTGATGGTCGTGGTCGTGGTCATGGTCGTGGTCATGGTCGTGATCATGGTCGTGATCATGATCATGGTCGTGGTCATGGTGATCATGGTCATGGTCGTGGTCATGGTGATCATGGTCATGGTCGTGGTCATGGTGATCGTGGTCGTGATGCTCGTGATGATGTCCATGCTCATGAAGCTTCTTATGTTCCTCAGCTTCCTTTAAATCAGCCTCATAATCAAAGTTTGCAGCTTCGATTAGTTCCTTCTCAAGAGTATTTATTTTTTCCATAGCATTTAACATATCATCACCTGTGATATCGTCCCAAGGTGTGGTGATGATGGAAGCAATAGGATTCTTTTCACGAATCATGCTAAAAACCTTATTTAACTTGTCTTCATCAACCTCCTGTGTACGACTAAGCACTACAGTTCCGGCAGACTCAATCTGATTGATGTAAAATTCACCATAGTTTTTCATGTACATTTTGCACTTCTTAACATCTACAATTGTTGTGGTACTGTTAATATCCACATCATCTCCTATGCCCTTAACGGCCTTTATAACATCGGAAAGCTTTCCAACTCCGGATGGCTCTATGATAACTCTGTCAGGACTGTATGTATCCATAACATCTCTCAGTGCCTTTCCGAAATCTCCTACAAGTGAGCAACAGATGCATCCTGAATTCATCTCAGTAATCTGGATTCCGGATTCCTTTAAAAATCCTCCGTCAATACCAATTTCACCGAATTCGTTTTCAATTATTACAAGCTTCTCGCCCTTAAAACTTTCTGCTACCAGTTTCTTAATAAATGTTGTCTTTCCGGCCCCTAAAAAACCTGAAATAATATCAATTTTTGCCATTTTTATAACCTCCATCTGCTTTTTGTATTCATAAAATCTAATATGGTTTTATACTACCTTATTGTGATTTTTTTGTGTTTTTTTTATAGATTAACTGTCATATATACTTTACGGCTCTCTAAAACTTTTCCGTTAATATTTTTGTATGTATACAGTTTAAATGTAAGGCTTTTCCCTTCCTTGCTATATGAAAGATTGAAGGTGTTCTTTTTAGAAGACAGCTTAGAATCCTTTAAAGGAACCTTTTTATAATCCGTTCCTTCAGCCTTTACTTCAATTCCTATCCTGTCTCCGCTCCACTTTTTAGCCATAATCTGAAGATATTTAACACCTGTATCCGTTACACACTTTTTAATTTCAAATTCCGGAACCGTCATATCTATATATATCTTAGAAGAATCGGATAAATCTGTGCTTCCCTTTTCGCCTATCTTATAATAATAAGTGTAGCCGGCCTCAACTGTGTGATCTGTGTACTTGAATTTCTTTACGGTAGCGATTTTTTTATACTTTCCTTCAGCCTTGGTCTGACGATAAATACATATTTTATTTTTTTCCTGTAATTTTCCCGTGCAAGTTATAATTGCATTTTCTTTATCGCATTTAATCTTCTTAATCCTTATCTTATCGGATTCATCCTGTTCTGTTTCAGTTTTTTGCTCATAGCTTCCTATAGAAACAGAATTTGAAACAGGTATTTGTTCTCCTACCTTTGGTGTTATGTCAGAAGATGTACCGGAATCAAGACCTACGCTTACACCTGGAGATTCGCCGGAATCAGGACTTACGCTTACACCCGGAGTCGGATTGACGTCAGGACTTACACTTACATATGGAGTCGGATTGACGTCAGGACTTACACTTACATATGGAGTCGGATTGACATCAGAACTTACGCTTACATCCGGTAATGGACTCAAACCGGGTGAAACCTCTATGACAGGTGAGGCGGTCACGTAAGGAGCTTCTGTAATAATGGAATTGTTGGAATAATAAAAATCTGAGATACAATTTTTAGTCATATCAATTGAAAAGGCTCTGTCCATAGGAACCTGATTGCTAAATAAGGTAAGCTCTAGTATCTTACCTTCATCAGTTAATTCACATCTTTTAAGCTCACAATAGTCTGAAGAAGAAACAAGTACCTTTTTTTGCAAATAATCTATCTCGCAATAAGGACTTTTAGTGAATTCTATCTTAAGTACACCATCTGCATATATTGTATAATTTCTAATCTTATCCTTTTGTTCAATCTGGGTCAGGTCAAACTCATAGGTTGTTTCAACAGGTCTTTCATTGGACCATACCGTAAGCTTTAGATTCCTATAATCTTCACTAAGTATACAATCTATAATTTTAGCACCTTCTGAAGTGCAGGAAATAATACTCTTATTAATGTAATCAATATGATAATAGGGACCATACAATGAATCAAATATTATTCTTCCACCATCACTAACCGTATACTCTGTTATGGCATCATCTTCTGTAAACTTATCTCCCGGAGAACTAACATCAAATACATATGTTTTCTCAACAGGCATCTGGGAACTGATAATCTTCAATGTAAGGATACCGGACTCCGAAACCTCACAGGATATTAATTTGGCAGAGCCACAGGAACACTCAACTATATCGCCGTTTACGAAGTCAATCATGTAATAAGGTCCCATAGATGACTGAAATTCCATGGTTCCGTCTTCAAAAACATGGTACTTTTCTACCTTATCTTCTTCATATGTTTCTTCATTAGTGTCCATTATCGAATCTATTGTAGTCTGGGCTTTTAAAACCTTGATACATGAGTCGCTACATAGAAGAAGGGATAATACTAATATCAGAGAAATAACTCTTTTAAAAATAACTCTCAATACTACCACCTCATTTCTTAAGCGAGTAAAGCTGTTACTTTTATTATTCAATGATTATGATCTATAATCTCCGTTGATACTGACATACTCATGTGTCATGTCACAACCCCAGGCTGTTGCTTCTGAATCACCCTGATGCATGTCTATATTAATTACTATCTCATCTTCCTTAAGCACGAGGGCAGCTTCATCTTCTGAAAAGTCAAGCCCTGCTCCGCCCTTATAAACTTCAATCCTGCCACCCTTGCTTTCAAAATTCACATCAAGTAAGTTAATATCAAATTCTGCATCTGTATAACCTATGGCACAGAGGATACGTCCCCAATTGGCGTCTCCACCGTACATGGCACACTTGAAAAGAGTTGATCCTGCAACACTTTTGGCAACCTTTATGCCGGTATCTAAGTCCGGTGCTCCTGAACAATTTACCTCCAGGAGCTTTGATGCACCTTCGCCATCAGCTGCAAGCATACGGGTGAGATTCATAAGAACTATGTAAAGAGCTTTCTTTACTTTTTCATAATCCTCATTTTCAACTTCTATTCTTTCATTTTCCGCCATTCCATTTGCCATGACTGTAATCATATCGTTGGTTGACTGATCTCCATCTATAGTAAGACAATTGTAGGTTATCTTAACGAGCTCGCTAAGTGCCTTTTGAAGAAGTTCGCTGCTGATATTTATGTCAGATGAAATAAAAGAAAGTGTAGTAGCCATGTTTGGGTGAATCATGCCTGACCCCTTTGCCATACCGCCAAGGTGAACAAGCCTGCCCCCAAGCTCAAACTCAACCGCAACTTCCTTTTCTTTAGTATCTGTAGTCATGATAGCATTTACAACAGGATGAGAATCAGTATTTTGAAGTCCTTCAATCAGCTCATCCATGTGATCCTTAAAGTGATTTATGGAAAGCTTCTGCCCTATAACTCCCGTGGATGCAACTACAACTTCGCAGGATTTTATACCAAGCTTCCCTGCCATTATTTCACAGCTCTCAATTGCTACCTGCTCTCCATCCGCATTTCCTGTATTGGCATTTTTAGAATTCACAAGAACAGCTCTTGATATATTGCCTGACTTCTTCATATTCTGTTGTGTAACTATGATAGGAGCCCCCTTAACCTTATTCTGTGTATAAACACAGGCAGTATCACAGGGCTTTTCGCTGTATACGGCACCTAAGTCATTTTTACTCTTATCCGGATTTATGCCTGCATTAATTCCATTTACACTAAATCCTTTAGAAGCTAAAACTCCGTTATTTATATAATTATATCCTTCAAACTGCTTCATGATGATCCTTTCGTTACTGTAAACTTTTTTAATCGTTTCGCTTTACGTAGTAAGTATTGCTGATTTTATTCTTATAAACATAGTAAGGGATTAAGTCCGCTCCATCGCTGGTGCTTAAAAATGTGATAAACTCTCCATCATAACTATATTCACCCTTAACAGCTGTACTCTTACTTAAATCCGCTTCCTCTACATCTTCCTTTAATGGGGCTTTTACCAGAGTATACTTACCGTCTTTGGATAATTGAAGTTCTCTGTAAACACCGTTTTTGGCACTTAAGTATGTGAATTCTGCATCAAATGCTTCACCTGCATCCTTTGGAATCTTTCCCTTATAGATAGATTCTTCAAGTATTATATAATCTCCATCCACAATGTAAGCTTCCTCTGCTTTGTTCTTCTCGGATTTGGTTATTATCTTATCATCCTTTTCTTTATAAGATCCGGAATCCATGACATCCGAAAGACTAGATGCACTCACTCTGTCCTCATATGTTTTATCTTCTGTATTAAATTCCAATGAAAATGTAGTATCGTTGTTTCCATTTTCTGATTTTATAAGCTGATCATAAGCAATGATATTATCCGGCAGTGGTGTAGCTGTAGGAGTAGGAGTAGCATTTTTCTGAGCTTCCTTAAGAGCTTCCTGCTGCTTTTCTCTCTCTGCTTTATCCTTAAAGTGCTTCACTGCAGGCGGTACTATAGCTACCAAACAAAGAGCTATTACCAGTAATATTACTATATCGCAAATCCAATCAAAAGCTGTTTTGGGTAATAAATATCTTCGTTTTTTATTGTTTTCCTTTGTATTATTCTTTCCTGTTTTGTTATCCTTGTTTTCAGCCAACTAAAAAGACACCTCTTTCTGTTTAATATTCAAGTCTGATAATAAGACCGGACGCTTTAAATTTACGTCAGCAAAGCATATTTTACCACTAATTCGTACATATTGCCACTATTTTTTTACTAAAACACAAATACAAAAATAGAGAGAGCTCCGGATTTTTTTATAAATGGACAAATAAAAAGATGCTAAGTCACAGGTTATAATCTGCGGCTTAGCACTATATTTTACATAGCAATACTTATTAGTTTTTAATTGGTATATTATGATATATACAATAATCAATATAATCAGAGTAATCCGGAAAATCCTCTGCTGTTAAATCATTTGGATTCATTTGAGCAACAGGATCAGGGTCATATATATTTTCATAATTTTTAAAATATAATTCAGCTTCCTTTTTCACTATATCCTCATCAATTTTTTCAATAGAACATCTATAATCCGGGTTATTAGTAATCAATTCTTTTAATTCTTCCGGTGTCCTAACATGTTTCTCGCCATTTATTGTTGATTCAGAGCTTATAGCACTATCTGATTTTACAACATCACTAGCAAGATATCCTGAACTACTCGATAATTCTGAAGAATAATCTAAAGTCCCCTTATCATTTATTCTTTCAGTTTCATTTGTTGTAACAGTAATAGTACAACAGATAATAGCATAACCTGAAACAGTTTTAGCCTTTGCACTAATAGTTGTATTTCCTTCACTTAATGCTTCAAATTTCCCATTTCTTTTTATATTAGCAACTTCAGGATTGCTGGATTTCCATTTGACAATCTTCTTTATTCTCTTTTTTGCATATTTACTAAATGATAATTGACTCTTTTCTCCAATACCTAATTCTATATTTGAATTATTTAAAAAACGTAAACCAGAGTTTGCCTTACCGGTTTTACTAAAAATCATAAAACTGAATGTTAAAACCAAGATAATTCCAAATATTTTTATTTTTTTTGTCATAATTACCCACTCCTTTCAATGATATTAATAAGACGTTAATAGTCATTATCATGTGATTTTTAAGGTGTTTACCTCCAACTTATCTCCATCAGTTTTTACAAGTATCATACCATCTTGATCGGTACGATAAAGATCCTTAGAAAATCTCATAGCTCTTCTCAGTACAAATTTATCCGGATGACCATATGAATTTCCTTCACCTACCGATATTACAGCTATTCCGTATTCTGATGTTAAAGCTTTTTTCTGAAACAGTATTCCGTTAGATGTGTCGGCACCATGATGAGCAAGCAAAAAAACATCTGAACCTATCTCTTCACCGCTCTCAATTATATTATTCTCTACTCTTGCGGTTGCATCTCCCATATAAAGAAATGATCTTTCTCCATATGTCACACGCATTACTATACTGGCTTCATTTAGATCTGTTGTACTTGTATCAACTGCCAAAACCTTTCCACTTAGATTCTGAGCAAATTTTATAATCTTTCCTACAGTAGGTACTATTTTCTTGACCTTATACCTTTTTATTGCCCTTATCATACGAGCATAACACTGTGAGGTCGTAGTAATCTTAGGCATAATTATCCTCTTAACCTTATATCGCTGTATAATCTTATCAGCGCTTTCCATATGGTCAGCATGAGGATGCGTAACAACAAGAGTGTGAATATGATTTATCCCAAGTTTACTAAGCTGAGATGTCAATTGGGCGTACTTACCTGCATAACCAGTATCTATAAGGACAGACCTGTTTCCAACCTTCATAATCTCAGCATTACCCTGACCTACATCAAGGTAAGCAAATGTAGCTTGAGGAAGTGCTGCACTGCACTCTCTTGCAGATGAAAAACATACGAGCAAAAAAACAATAATAATCAACACTTTTTTCATGATAATTTTTTTCTTCCACTAAAATCAGCTATAATATTATTACCTTCATTTTTTAGTGGTATTTTCCATTTCCCAACTGATAACTTATTTGTAGATTTTTTAACATTAATAATAACTGCTTTTTCTGAAATTGATGTTATTTTTGATGATAATCCAACTTTCATACTTTTTACAGTCTTGTAATCACGATCTCTTTGCAAAAGTTTTCCTTTTTTTATAATAAAATCACCATGCATATATCCATCAGATCCAATTATTACATACGGTGTCCTGTCACTGAATCTGATACTGAACGAAAATGCCGTTGGCCAGTTATATTTCAACAGACACAGCTTCGTTCCGGATGATTTTCCATAATTTCCTAATCCATCCGGATAATATACTATTAAATCATTATCCTCACAGAATTTAACGTACTCCTCGTAGGTTTCAAATTCTTCCGGTTCAGGACGATCAACCGAAACATAAGGAACTACTTCTCCCCCATCATCAACATAATTTAAATACTTATCTTTGCCCTGTCCTCCAAAGTAATTATCTGATTTTTCATCGAAAAATCCTTTTTTAAACATATATCCGGTTTTTGCAAATATCTCAATTTCTACATCTCCTCCAGTTTACCTCCCACTATATAAAAACCTAATCACGTTAACATTACACTTATATTATATAGCTAACTACTTTAATTGTCAATGCAATTACCCGGAAGGCAATATATAAATTCACTCGATAAAATCAAAAAAATCATCTTTATATCCCAATATACACTATTTTAGATTTTAACCGACAAACACAACCCATCTCCTATGGGCAGGATGGTGGAAGAAAGATAAGGATTATGTGTTATCTCATAAAGATACTCCCTCATTCTTTTGTGCACGGTTCTATCGCGTCTGTTAACAGTAAATCTGGATTCTATAATATCAGAATTACAAAGAATATTATCAGAGATTAGTATAGCATCTTTTTCCATTAGCTTTAATATGTTTTTTAAATAGCTTGAGTACTGTGCCTGTGCGGCATCAAGAAATATAAAATCAAATTTTATCTCTTCCTCTGAGAGCTTTTCAAGTATTACACCTGCATCACCCTCAAGAAGTTCTATCCTGTCCTTTTTTTTGTACTTAATAAAATTTGCTTTTGCTTCTTCAATTCTCTTCTCGATCATTTCGATAGTTGTAATCTTGGTTTCCTCTCCCACGTACTCACTTATCAACATCGAAGAAAAGCCTATAGCTGTTCCGATTTCCAGAACACTTACAGGCTTTTTCATGTAAAGTATCGTTTTTAATAATGATTGTGTACTTTTCCTGATTACAGGAACTTTATTGTCAACTGCCTGATCATACACTTCATAGAGATAATCAGGCAGCTTCCATGACAGATAATCTATAAAATCTGTCATTCTGTCATTTGAATTCATACGTTGCACCCTTTTTACCGGTCTACTCTATCATACTGATATCTATATTAGCTCCCTCAAGCAATCTGTCTCTCAGCTTTCTGACCTTCTTTACATATCTCATTTCGGAAGACATGTAATCAATTACCAATTCATTTATAAGCAGATCTGCAAATTCGCTCTGCAGATTTTCATTTTCCTTTATAAAATCCACATCTTCTCTTATAGATATCTCCATGCTTCTCTTCCTGAACTCCGCAACACGATTGTAAAGCTCAGGAGCCCTTTTAATCTCTGATAAGACTGATATGTATTGATTATATTCGGTACTGCTCTTAAGTGAATCGATTATATCTTCCATCAAAATATCTGACTCGTCGGGTAAATTCATGAATTAACCTCCATAATGATAGGCAGAATCATAGGATTTCTTCTCATCTTCTTCCAGAGGAAGTCGCTTAAAGAATCCTTAATTTCAGTCTTTATACGTGACCAGTCCGTAACATTGTTATCAAGGCACCTCTCAAGAGAAGCGTAAACAACATTTTTAGCTTCATCCATAAGATACTCTGATTCTCTTACGTAAACAAAACCTCTCGATACTATATCCGGTCCGGCAAGTATCTGATTTGTGTACTTTTCGAGAGTGATAACAATTATGATAAGACCATTCTCTGACAAGTGCTGTCTGTCTCTCAGGACGATATTTCCTACATCACCGACTCCAAGTCCATCAACCATGATTCCCTGAGCCTGTACCTTACCTACTAAAGCTGCATGCTCTGAATCAATCTCAAGTACATCTCCACTTGTGAGGATAAGAGTATTTTCCTTAGGTATCCCCATCTGTCTGGCAAGCTCTGCATGAGCCACCAGGTGCTTATATTCACCATGAACAGGGATTGCATACTGTGGCTGAACAAGGCAATACATGAGTTTAACTTCTTCAGCGGAAGCATGTCCCGATACGTGAGTATTTTGTACAATAACTCTTGCACCGTGAGCTGAAAGCTCATTAATAACCTTCGAAACGCTCTTTTCGTTACCCGGTATAGGTCTGGAACTAAATATAACAGTATCTCCGGGATTTATAGAAACCATCTTATGGATATTAGCAGCCATTCTTGATAGTGCAGCCATTGACTCACCCTGACTACCTGTAGTTATAAGCACAAGCTTCTCAGGCGGGTAATTATTCATCTGCTCCATCTCAATAAAAGTATTATCAGGAGCCTCTATATATCCTAATTCTGTAGCGGTAGAGATAACATTTACCATACTTCTTCCCTCTACTACTACCTTTCTGCCATACTTAACCGCAGAATTAACTATCTGCTGTACTCTGTCTACATTAGATGCAAATGTAGCGACGATTATACGTCTGTCTGCATTATCTGCAAATATGGTATCGAATGACTTACCAACAGTTTTTTCGGACATTGTATAACCCGGTCTCTCTACGTTGGTACTGTCACAAAGCATAGCAAGCACTCCCTGCTTACCAAGCTCTGCAAATCTCTGAAGATCAAGTGGTTTACCCTTAACAGGAGTAAAGTCAACCTTGAAGTCACCTGTATGAACTATGATTCCGACAGGTGAAAATATAGCGAGAGCTGCAGAATCCGATATACTGTGATTTGTCCTTATAAATTCTACTTTAAAGCAACCAAGCTGAACTGCCTGGCCATACTCCATTATTTTCTGTCTTACAGGTTTTGGAAGAGTATGTTCCTTAAGCTTATTATCGATAAGTCCCATGGTAAGCTTAGTACCAAATATTGGAACATTTACCTCCTTTAAAACGTAAGGAAGAGAGCCGATATGATCTTCATGTCCATGGGTTATGATAAAGCCCTTAACCTTATCGATGTTATCCTTAAGGTATGTGATATCAGGAATAACCAAATCTACTCCAAGCATATCATCATCAGGGAAAGAAAGACCACAGTCTACTACAATGATAGAATCCTCATACTCAAATGCGGTAATATTCATACCGATTTGCTCAAGACCTCCGAGTGGAACTATCTTAAGCCCCTTTCCTATAAGCTCTGATGCTTTTTTTCCGTAAGGATTCGAAAGCATATTTACGGAACTCTCTATAAGTCCGTCACCTTCAGTACTTGATAAAAGAAGCTTCTCGACATCTTCATCAGGTACTTCTGTAAATTTTTTCTCAATTACTTCTTCAACTACCTCAGGCTTTTCTTCCTTTGGTTCTGTCTTTACTTTAGGTGGTCTTCCCCTTCTGCGAGGCTTAACTTCACCCTCAGCTGCTGTAGTCTTATCCGTTTTTTTACTGGTCGCTGCCACGATTTACCTCCTCATGATTCTTTTTGTATTATTCTTTTTCGTAATATTCTTATAAGTCAAGACTGTCTTGACCTTTTTATCCGTTCATGATTTCTCCAAAAACATTTAATATTGCTTCAATCTCTTCTTCATCATCCAACATTTCAAGAGTTAACTCTTCATCGCCCTCTTCTGTGACTTTTAAAATATAGCAATCAAGTTCATCTTTTTTGTTGTTAACAGGAGTTACCTCTCCATCCTTGTAAACAAATCTTAAATCATCTTCATTATCCTGATCATCTTCTTCATCAAATGAAAAATCAACATCTTCCGTTACTAAAAAGAAAGTATCTCCGTTTATCTCTGTCTGACATAAAACATTTAACTCAACAGAGTTTCCATCTTCATCTGTAAATTCAATTACATTTTCTCTTTCTTCTGACATAATTACCTCCAAAATTGTAAACTGACATGCAATCAGTTGTTTTCCTTAGTTTCTAAATATGTTTTTAATATAAGTGAAGCAGCAATCTTATCTACATACTGCTTTCTGTCTTTCTTCTTTACATCTCCGGTTTTAAGTACGTCGTCTGCAGCTCGGGTAGTAAGGCGCTCATCAACATAAACCACATCAACTCCCGTCCTTCTCGACAGGTTATCACCAAAGTTACGTGCACGCTCACACATCTCACCTTCTATATTATCCAAACCCTTCGGTAATCCCACAACAATGAGACCTACCTCCATCTCTTCCATAATGCTTTCGAGTTTGGCATAGGTCTGCCTTAATTTATCTCTTCTTTCTCTATGAACTGTAGTATACGGCTGGGCAGTAAGCCCCATCTCGTCACTGAGAGCCACCCCTACAGTTTTTTCTCCAAAATCAAGTCCGATAATTCTCAAATAACAAACTCCTTTATAGTGATTCTATTATTAATTCAATTTATAATTAGTCTATTGATAATGCTCTTTTATGTAAAACTCGAGTATACACTCTATAATCTCGTCTCTCTCTACTCTCATAATTAAACTTCTGGCATCCTTGTGGCTGGTTATGTAAGTTGGATCTCCGCTCATAACATAACCTACTATCTGGCTCACAGGATTGTATCCCTTTTCACTCAGAGCATCATAAACTCTGTCGATAACATCCTTTACATCAAACTGCTGATCTCTCTGAAACTTAAAAAACTGTGTATTGTTTATTTCCTGCATAAAATAATAACCTCCATTCACTCGCAACGCACATTTACTAAATTTTACAATAAAGATTAGGTTTTGGCAAGTACTAAAAATGCTTAGAAAAATATGTGGATTGACGAAAAGTGGCATATATGGCATAATCACACTGACTTTTTTGAAAAGGAGTTTTTCGTATGAATGATTATATGGTTAGGGGCACAGCTGCGGGTGCTCATATAAGGATACTTGCCGCAAGAAGTACACTCTTGGTTGAAAAAGCAAGACAGATTCACAAAACTTCGCCTGTTGTTACAGCTGCTTTGGGACGTCTGCTTACTGCAGGTTGTCTCATGGGTAGCTTTATGAAATCCGAAGAAGACAGGCTTACACTAAATATACATGGAGATGGTCCTGTGGGTGCCATCTGCGTAACAGCTGATAATAAAGGACATGTAAAGGGCTTTGTAGGACAAACCATGGTTATAATCCCTGCAAATGCCAAAGGAAAGCTTGATGTTGCAGGTGCAATCGGAAGCGGTTATCTTAATGTCATAAGGGATACCGGCTTAAAAGAGCCTTACAGCTCTACAGTTGAACTTATATCAGGCGAAATAGCCGAGGACCTTACTTACTACTTTGCCTCTTCAGAGCAGATTCCGTCTTCCGTAGGACTTGGAGTACTTATGTCTAAGGAGAATACGGTGGCACAGGCAGGCGGATTTATAATACAGCTTATGCCCGGAGTTTCGGATGATATTATTACACAGCTTGAAGATAAGCTTGCTAAAACACCTTCCGTTACTCAAATGCTTGAAAACGGTCTCACTCCTGAGGATATGGTTAAAAGCCTTCTAACCGGTCTTGAACCAGAAATACTTGAATCCTCTCCTGTTTCCTTTAGCTGTAATTGTAATGAGGATACTGTAAAGGGAGCTCTGATTGCAGCCGGCAGAAGGAATCTAGAAGAAATGATTGCAGATAATAAAGATATAGAAATTAAATGTCGCTTTTGCGGTCATAAGTATACATTTTCACCGGAAGAGCTAAAGACATTAACTCTTTAGTTTTACTCTCATCCTCTCATAAAAACCTTCATCTGAGAGCTTTATAAGTCGTGTGACTTCATCCGGTACTGTAACCATAATTTCATCACCGGTTTTTACACTTGTTATTTCTCTTCCATCAGCAATCATATTTGCCGTATCATCCACATTTTCCTTGGTCTTTCCGATGATTATCCTAATCTTATCATCGGAAGAAAGGACTATACTTCTCTTATTTAGAGAATGGGGGCAAATCGGCGTAATAACAGTTGCCTTCGTATGAGGGTCCATAACCGGTCCTCCCGACGAAAGATTATAGCCTGTGGAACCTGTGGGTGTTGCAATTATAATTCCATCGGCGCAATATGTATCCATAAGTCTGTCATTTACATATACATCTAAAGTAATGATTCTGTTTGAGCCATTCTTAAAAAGAACTACATCATTCAAAGCATGAAACTCTCTATCATTTATATGACTTTTAAGCATGATTCTCTCTTCAATTTTGAATTCATCATTTATCAGTCTGTCAAGGGCATCTTCGATATTCTCCATATTTACCTCTGTAAGATAACCCACAGTACCAAGATTCACTGCAAGCATGGGAATATCCCTTTTAACAAGGTCTATGGCTGCCTGAATAACAGTCCCGTCACCACCCAAAACTATAGCACACTCCATATCATCCGGAATCAGATCTGTATCGGTATAGTGAACTTCCTGATTCACTACATTCATCACATTGGGAAGTATAACACTTTCCTTACCTCTTAACGAAAGGCTCTCACTTATACACTTAGATGCTGTCGCTATATTTTCTTTATCTGAATTTTGAATTATGCAAAACCTGTTCATGTAAAAATATTCCTTTCCAAATAAAGGTTAAACTCTCTTATAAAAACATTATTGTTTAAATGAGTCGAATGCATCCGACACTACTTTTTTCGTGACAGATATGATTTTTTCTTCTTCCTCCGGCTCAATACTTATCACTTCTCCATAAGAATCCTCATCCGCCTTTTCAAAACTACCCGGATACTCTATGTAAATCAAATATTCTATATTTCCCTCAGGTCCCTTGATTGGTGAATAAGTCAACCCCTTGATAATAAAGCCCTCGGATATGAAATACTTATATAATCTTAGTACGACCTCTTCATGAATCTTACTGTCACGAACTACACCTTTTTTACCTACCTGTTCTCTGCCTGCCTCAAACTGTGGCTTTATAAGGCATACCATCTGTGCTCCGGCTCTTAAAAGAAGTTTTGCAGTATGCATGAACTTGGTTATAGATATAAATGCAACGTCCACACTGGCGAAATCAACAGGCTCCTTGATATCATCAGGTGTCACATATCTTATATTGGTTTTTTCCATGGAAACCACTCTTTCATCACTTCTTAGTTTCCAAGCAAGCTGATTGGTTCCGACGTCAATTGCAAACACCTTAGCAGCACCGTTCTGCAACATACAATCCGTAAAACCACCGGTTGAAGAACCAATATCCATACAGACCTTACCCTTAAGGTCAATCGGCCAAACTTCCATAGCTTTTTCAAGCTTATATCCGCCTCTGCTTACATATTTTAACGCTTGTGACTTAACTTCTATAGCTACATCAGTCTTAAACATACTACCGGCCTTATCTTCCCTCTGATTGTTTACAAAAACATTTCCCTCCATAATCATAATCTTTGCTTTGGAGCGATTCTCTGCAAATCCTCTTTCTACAAGAAGGTTATCTAATCTTTCTTTCATATTTTCCTCTATTTTTTAAGTTATAAATTGCGATTTTTTTATTAAAATCATGAAACACTTATCTGCTTTATGATTTTTTCAGCTATAATTTCAGGCGTAAGGCCGTACTTTTCTCTCAATTCGCAAACAGAACCATGCTCTATAAATTCACATGGAAGTCCCATAATATGTACAAGTGCATTTTTATCAGCAAGGCACCCTGCAACCATTTCTCCGAATCCACCTTCTGTTATTCCCTCTTCCAGTGTGAATATATGCTTATACTTTTCAGAAGCCTCACAGATAAAATTAGTATCCATCGGTTTTATAAATCTTACATTTACTACTGTAAGATTTAGGCCCTTCTCTTCAAGTATTTTTTTTACCTTGAGAGCGGTCCGAACCATATTACCAACCGCAAAGATAACTGCGTCGGCCTTATCTATCAAGTCCAACTTCTTGGACACATTCTCTTTTCTATCTTTAGTTTTATAATCATTCTCTACAATCACAGATTTACCATACTCTATAGGAAGTGTATCTGCTTCAGGATAGTAAGCCTCTCCTCTTGGGTACTTAATAGCTACCGGAGAGCCTAACTCAAAAGCCTTTTCTATCATAAATTCTAACTCTCGTGCATCTGCAGGAGCCATGATTGTAAGCCCTGGTATGCTACTTAGATAAGGTATATCATATATTCCCTGATGAGTCTCGCCATCAGCACCTACAAGTCCTGATCTGTCAACACCTATGATAACAGGCAGCTTTTGAAGGCAGACATCCGATATAATCTGGTCATATGCTCTTTGCAAAAATGTAGAGTATATAGCAACTACAGGTTTCATACCTCCTTTTGCAAGTCCGGCCGCAGTAGTAACAGCGTGCTCCTCTGCTATTCCAACATCCAAAACTCTGTCAGGCATATCTTTAGCCATTTTACCAAGTCCGGTGCCATCCGGCATAGCAGCCGTTATAGCAATAATAGAGTCGTCTTTTTTACAAAGCTCTTCTATCTTATCCCCAAAAACTGCAGAGTAATCCTTTTTTCTTGCTTCCTTGTTTTTATCTTTTACTCTGTCAGTAGCTCCCGCTTGTATACCATGAAACTTTGACGGATTCTTTTCTGCCGGTTTGAATCCCTTTCCCTTTTTAGTACAAACATGAACTATAACCGGCTCATTTACCTTTGATACTCTCTCAAATACATCCACCATCTCGGATACATTATGTCCATTTATAGGTCCGATATAGGTAAGTCCCATATCCTCAAAGAGCATCCCGGGAACGAAAACTCTCTTTACTATATCCTTGGTCTTTCTTATGTTTTTAACCATTTTCTGACCACCGGGAAGCTTATCGAGAGCATTTTCAACGCTTGACTTTAGGCCTGTATATGTTTTGTTGGTCCTTATTCTTGCCAGATAATTAGACATTCCACCAACATTTTTTGATATGGACATCTGATTATCATTGATAACTATCACCAGATTTGATTTTAAACGAAGGGCATTGTTAAGTCCCTCATAGGCCATACCTCCGGAAAGAGCGCCATCACCTATTACGGCAAACACCTTATAATCCTCATTTTTTATTTCACGAGCCTTGGCAAGACCAAGGGCAAGCGAAATGGATGTGGAGCTGTGTCCGGTATCAAATACATCGCAATCACTTTCACAAACCTTCGGAAATCCACTCAGTCCACCATAAGTCCTAAGAGTGGAAAATGAATCCTTTCTTCCGGTCAGTATCTTATGAGTATAACACTGATGACCTACATCAAATATTATCTTATCCTTAGGAAGATCCGCACATATATGAAGCGCCATGGTAAGTTCAACCGCTCCGAGGTTTGAAGCAAGATGTCCACCTGTATTATTAACGTTATTTACTATAAATTGTCTTATCTCTTTGGCAAGCTCCTTATAATCCTTTGGATCTATATTTTTTATATCATTCTCTTTATTAATATTGTCAAGAATCATATGTCCCGACCTCCATAAGTACTATCGAGTTTTTTTATTTTCTTCTGGTTATAAGTCTGTTTATAAGCTCAGAGAGAAAAGTTTCGTCGTTTCGTGAATCCTCATAAAGCTTATTTACAATATCTATAGCTTCTTTTGAGTAGCTCTCTACACTACTCTTTGCTTTTTGAATTCCAAGAAGTGTGACATATGTTGTCTTATCGTTTTTTTCGTCACTGTGTACAGGTTTTCCAAGCTCCTGAGTGGTGCTCTCTATATCAAGTATGTCATCCTGTATCTGAAAAGCAAGTCCAACATAAGAACCAACCTTTTCCATCTCATGTATGTCCTTATCACTCGCTCCTGCAAGGCATGCTCCAATCATAAGAGCAGACTCAATAAGTGCAGAGGTTTTAAGCTTATTAATATATGATATTTGATCTAAAGTAGGGGTATGTCCTGTAAGACTTACATCTACCACCTGTCCTCCTATCATCCCGTAGATTCCTGCTTTTTTAGATAAAATAAGAGCTGACTTCAGACCTGCATCTCTTTTGGAAGCATCACAAGATACACACGCTTCAAGACATATTTCAAAAGCATAATTTAGGAGTGCGTCGCCTGTTAAAGTTGCCATTCCGGGTCCATATACCACATGTGTAGTTTTTCTTCCTCTCCTATACTCATCATTATCCATGGCAGGCAAATCATCATGAACAAGTGAATAGGAGTGTATATACTCTAGAGCAGCCATAAACGTGCGGAGTACCTCATCGTTTTTAGCTTCCTCTCTTCCCTTAAAAAGAGCATAGCTTTCCATCATAAGCATGGGTCTGAGTCTCTTTCCCCCGCCCATGACACTGTAATCCATAGCCTCAAAAATCACCTTTTGTTCTCCTGTTTTTTCAGGCAATTTTTCTGCAAGTATACTTTCTGTAAATGCTACATTTTCTTTTAAAATATTATCAAAATTCATACCTTTATTTCCTGTTCTTCTTCTATTACAACCAGTTTCTTTTCAATTTTTTCTATTAGTTTTCTGCTTTTATTTATAACCTTTATACCTTCTTCGTACTTCTTAAAGCTCTCTTCAAGTGTAAGCTCTCCGCTTTGGAGTTCGCTTAATATATCTTCAAGCTTTTCAAAAGACTGTTCTATGGAATTATTATCAGCCATCTAAACCACCTTTCATATGAACTTTTGATTCTTCTATTCCTGTTATGCATGCTTTAGCTTTACCTGATTTAAAGTAAAGCTCTATATCATCATCTACTTCTATATCGTCAATATCCTTAACCCTTTTTCCTTCATTTGTGGATACATAAGAAAAACCGCTTTCTAGCTTTTTAAGAGGCGAAAAAGCGTCTAAAAGTTCAGAATCATGTACCAATCTGCTTTTTATATCCTTTATCTTAATCTCCATAAGAATATTTAACTTTTCCTGTATACTGTCTACATATATCTTTTTTTGATTTATAAGCTCCTGTGGAGAATACGAATAAAGCAGTCTTTCCCTGCTGTTAAGGCGCTCCTTATACATATCAATTTTTTGATTTATGATGTCTGTAAACTGTGACTTATATTCTTCTAAATCACATATAAATTCATCATATCTAAACACAGCCAATTCAGCTGCTGCAGATGGAGTCGGTGCTCTTAAATCCGACACAAAATCCGATATGCAAAAATCTGTCTCATGTCCAACTGCGGATATAATAGGCTTTACCGAATCCACTATGGCATAGGCAAGCTCTATGTTATTAAATTCCCATAAATCTTCTATGCTTCCGCCGCCTCTTCCGATAATTATTGTATCCACATCCGTATTATTGAAGTACTCTATACCCTTTATAATACTTTTATGCGCGCCCTCTCCCTGAACACTTGCAGGGTATAAAAAAAGCTCAACATAGGGATTTCTCCTTGTTGATACATTTACTATATCCCTTATAACTGCACCGGTCCTACTTGTTACAATACCGATTTTCATTGCGTAGGGCGGTATGATTTGCTTTATGGAATCATCGAAGAGTCCCTCTTCTGTAAGGCGCTTCTTAATCTTTTCGAACTCTTCGTACAAGTCGCCCTTTCCCTGCTTTTCCACGCTTCTAACATAAATCTGATATTTTCCGTCCCTCTCATAAACGCTGATTCTTCCGGAAACTACTACGCTGTCACCATCCTTCATGTCAAATGAAAGACCGCTCACTCGATCAGATGCAAACATTACGCAGGATATAGTAGCTGTTCGGTCTTTTAAGGAGAAGTAAATATGACCTGATGAATGGTACTTACAATTAGACACCTCTCCTAAGACCTTAACACGTGCAAGATTATAATCACCTTGAAATAAGTTTTTTATATATAAATTTATCTGTGAAACTGATTTTATATTATCACTTTGAAGCATCCTCGGCCCTCTTAGTGCTTTCTATAACTCGCTCTGATTTCTCACATTTTTCGATGTTTTCATCCTCTACTACAGAGCCAAGCACTCCGTTTACAAAGGATGATGACTTATCGGTTCCGTACTCACCTATTATCCTGACTGCTTCTTTCATGGCAACTTTAAGAGCCACATCCTTATCATAGATAATTTCATAAATAGCTATACGAAGAACCGAAAGATCCGTCTTTGCTATACGACTCACAGGCCACCCTACGGACTTCTCTTCGATTATGGCATCTATTTGATCGATATGCTCTATTATGTCATTATATTTACCTACGAGT
>JAEEJA010000018.1 GCA_016281605.1 Lachnospiraceae bacterium | reverse complement strand
CTGAAGCGGGTTCTTACCACATGCAAAACAGACTGCTATAACAACACCTTCACCAATCAATTCAGCACCTGTTTTCACAAACCAGAATATTATGAACACTTTAATGATATAAAGTATCCCCGGCATATCGGTTCGATTGTTTAAGGGGCTGATATTCTTAAAAAACTGCTTAATCTTACTCATGACCACAAGTTCCTCCTAAGTGTTTTTTGTTGAGTCAATCATAAGATTTCTGAACATTATGTAGCAATAGCCAGAAAATCACATGTTTTCAAAAATGAGCACATAATAGATATGGCAAAAGAAAATCTTGATATTATAGGAAAGGTTTATGATTATGAGTAATAGTACATACAATCAGTTAATGGCAAATCTGGATCTATTGAAATTAAGTCAGATGAAACTTCATCTTGATGAAATAAGAGATTTTGTAACAACAAATGGATTATCATTTACGGAAGGTCTATTAAATCTTAGTGATTATGAAGTGGATTATAAAGAACAGAGTGCTTCACGATCTATGATAAAGGCTGCGGCATTTCCCAACTTCAAACTGCGCCTCTGCTATCCCTTCTTTTGCACCCGCCAAATAATAATCATATTGCCTCAAAAACTCTTTTGCCTCATCATCCAGCCACACCTTTTCAACATTTACATAAATCACATCCGGCTGTATAGAACTATTTTTATACCTTCCTTCACTTTCCTCTTCATATCCGCCAAACAATCTTGATAAGAATCCCATGCAAAATGCTCCTGTACTCTCTAATGGTTTGATACATATTATTCTTTCCCTGTATCAAGACAAATTGCTGCTAACCGCCCATCTGGTCTATAGCAACCACAATCAATAGCAATATGATTGTTTCCTTAATAAATATATCCCGGTCTGGGATTGCTTTTTATTTCCTGCGTCGGTGTATGTCCTGTCACAACATAAATATCATCAAAATACTGTATCCCATACTCTTTGGAAGGCACCTGTCCTTCCAGGTATCTCGGAATCGTCACCTCTCCGAACCCAAGCGCCAGAGACAATGGAGCTTTTCCAATCTTATAAATCTTCATCAGCCTTTCGATATCATCAATCGATACAAGCCCCTCTGCCGTCCTGTACTGCTCATCGATTTCCTGAACATTCTTATCAATAAGACCCGGAATGCTCATTTCCTCCCCGCATTCTGCGCAGACAGCCACAACTCCCCGACATCTAACTCGGCAACTCAACATAGTGACATCTATCGTGGCAACTCAACTCTCACACTTTTTGAACTGATCTGGCCTTGGATAAGTTACCGAGAAGCGTTCGTCCTGCCAGACGCCTAATTTGCCCGATAGCCCGAAAACCGCAGTATACTTAAGCTTTCGCGGCTATTTTCCTTCGAACCTTGACATCAATACTACCGTCTCAACATGTGTACTTCTTCCAAACATGTCATATGCTCTGGCTTTCTTAAGTTCATATCCTAACTGCCTAAAAAGTTTTAAGTCTCTTGCAAGGGTTGCAGGATCACAACTTACATAAATAGCCTTTTTAGGCTTCATCTTAGCAACTGTTCTTATAAGCCTTTCATCACATCCCTTTCGGGGCGGATCAAGTATTACTACATCTGCTTTCAGATTGCCACCTGACTCCTCGTAAAGCTTTGGTATTATCACCTCTGCCTCTCCTGCGTGGAAACTAGCATTTTTAATGCTATTAATTAAAGCATTCTCCTTTGCATCCTCTATTGCTTGAGGTACAATCTCTACTCCAATAACCTGTTTTACATTCTTTGCGACAAAAAGTGATATGGTTCCTATACCACAGTACAGGTCATAAACCACTTCATCTCCTTTAAAATCAGCAAATTCCTTTACTGCATTGTAAAGTTTCTGTGTCTGATAAGGATTTACCTGATAAAATGAAACTGCGGAAATATGATACTTTATATCACCTATCTTATCTTCTATGTATGAATTTCCATATATGCATAGTGTTTTTCTTCCAAGGATTACATTGCCTTTTTCTTTATTGATATTTAAGCATACCGATGAAAGATGTCTGTTAGAAAGACCACTCTCTTTAATACCATTTTGTATGAAAGACACCAATTTCTCCCTGTCCAAACTTTTGGACTCTGTCACAACCAGGCAAACCATCACATCTCCACAGGCTATGCCGACCTTGGTAACTATATGCCTTACAATACCTGTGTGAGACTCTTCATCGTACGCTTTAACAAAAGAATCTTCCATAAACTTTATTACTGCTTCATTTACATACTTTACTATTTCATCCTGCATCATACAGTCTGTATTTGGTATGATATTGTGGCTTCTTCCTGCATAAAAGCCGGTAATTATATTATTATCTTTATCGGTACCGACAGGAAACTGGGCCTTGTTTCTGTAGTGAGCCGGTCCATTTGTATAATTATTAATTGAATCAATTCCTACTATTCTATCAAAATCAAACTCGTCCTCCCTATATCCACCAAGACGGGTAATACAATTAAGCACCTTCTTAGCCTTCCATTCAAGCTCTTTTTCATAGGTAATACTTTGCAATCTGCATCCACCACAACGAAGTGCATATGGACAAGCATTTTCTATTCTGTCGGGCGAAGGTTTTATAATCTCTTCAATCCTTGCAATAGCGTATTTTTTCTTTGCTTTTATTATCTTTACTTTAAGCTTATCTCCCGGTATTGCTCCATTTACAAATATGGCATACCCTTCGGCATGCCCTATTCCCTCTCCTTCATTTCCAAGGTCTGTTATATCGATTATCAAATAATCATTCTTTTTATACATTTTTCTTTATTAAGCCTTCTTTTTACGATTCTCTACTGTTCCCTCTGACTGCCTTACATTACTTTCAAACATCCTCTGGAATCCAAGCCATGCAGTATTAGGTTCATTTGCCTCATAAAGTTCTGTAAAGCCTTCCATCTTCGCATCCATGTTATCGGCCATGCTAAGAGCCATAGCCTCGGCAATAGCCGGCTTTTTAGGTGAACCAAACTCTAACTCCCCATGATGAGCGAGTATACAATGCAAAAGTTCAGTCTTAAGCTTCTCAGGAAAGCCCTCTATCCTATCCGTCATCCTGCTAATCTTTTCAGCTCCTATAAATATGTGTCCCAAAAGCTGACCTTCATCAGTATAGTCATTTTGAGGGAAGGAAGATAGTTCTTCTATCTTTCCAACATCATGTAAAAGTGCTGCAGTTATAAGTAAATCTCTATCCAATATATAATAAAGCTTAGATAAATAATCACAAATATTGGCAACGGTTATGGAGTGTTGCAAAAGACCTGATAAAAAACCGTGATGCATAGTTTTTGCAGCTGAATGGATCTTGAATTTTTTTGCAAATTCCTCGTCTTCAACAAAAAACATTTCCAGTAATTTTTTTAAATGTTTTTCTTCAACCGAGTTCACAAGTTTGATAAGATTTTCAAACATTTTATCCTTATTGTACTTTGACGCAGGTATGTACTCGGCTTCGTCGTACTCGCCCTCCTGAGCCCTTCTGATACGATTTATATTTACCTGAAGTTTATCTTGAAATTTGGTTATCATACCCTCTACCTGGATAAAATCCAATTCTTCAAAGCTTTCGATAGCATTGGTAATATCCCAGACTTTACCATTGATGACTCCGGTCTTATCCTGAACATCAATATTGATATAAGTCTTTCCGTTTTTTGACTTAAGCATCTGCTTAACCTTACAAAGATATACTCCGTAAAACTTCTGTCCCTCTTTATAATCTTTTATATAATACACTTTTATTTGCAATCCTTTCTCTTTTTCTTCTTTTTCATGTCAAGCCTTTCGTAAATGACTAATCCACAGGATTCCAATCAATCCCCCTTATACCATGTTCCTCTAAAAATTCATTTGCCTTACTGAAGTGCTTACAACCGAAAAATCCTCTGTAAGCAGATAATGGACTAGGATGACTGGATGTTAACACCATGTGCTTCGGATTATCAAGCATACTCATCTTCTTCTGAGCAGGCTTTCCCCAAAGCATAAATACTATAGGTCTGTCCTCCTTATTAACTGCCCTTATTGCCGCATCCGTAAACTCTTCCCAGCCATGATTTGCATGGGAAAATGCTTCGTGAGCCCTTACTGTTAAAACTGTATTAAGTAAAAGCACCCCCTCCCCGGCCCATTTATTAAGATATCCTGTCTTAGGAATCTCTATACCCAGGTCACTATTTAACTCCTTATAAATATTTACCAGAGAAGGTGGTAATACCTTTTGGCTCTCAGGCACAGAAAAAGAAAGACCATGAGCCTGATTCTCTTCATGATAAGGGTCCTGCCCAAGTATGACAACCTTGATTTTCGATAAAGGAGTCATATGAAAAGCGTTAAATATATCGTCAGATGGAGGATAAACAACATGAGTTTTGTACTCTTCAACTATAAACTTATAAAGCTCTCTGTAGTAAGGCTTCTTAAATTCTTCCTCCATAGCATAAAGCCAGTCATTTTCTAACATCCCCATGATTAATATCACCTCTTACAGACGTACTTCTATTCCCTCGTTTGCAAGGTAATTCTTTACTTCTCGTATTTCAAGCTCCTTGTAGTGAAACAAAGATGCTGCCAGAGCAGCCTGCGCATGTCCTTTTGTAAAAGCATCCTTAAAGTGAGAAAGCTCTCCCGCTCCTCCCGATGCAATTACCGGAATTCCCACACTGTCAGAAATTGTTCTTGTAAGCTCTAAATCATATCCGGCCTTTGTACCATCACAATCCATACTTGTAAGAAGTATTTCTCCGGCACCTCTTTTTTCAACCTCCAATGCCCACTCAACCGCATCTATTCCCATATCTACACGGCCGCCGTTTTTATATATATTCCATCCTCCGTCTTCTCTTCTCTTAGCGTCAATTGCAACAACCACACATTGACTTCCGAACTTGTAAGCAGCCTCATTAATAAGATCCGGATTCATGATAGCCGCAGAGTTAACAGATATCTTATCAGCACCCTCACGAAGAATCTCCTTAAAATCATCAACAGTACGTATACCACCACCTACCGTAAATGGTATAAATACTGTCTCAGCTACTCTTCTAACCATATCAACAACAGTTTTTCTTGCGTCAGAAGAAGCAGTAATATCTAAAAAAACAAGCTCATCAGCACCTGCTTCTCCGTAGGCCTTTCCAACTTCAACCGGATCTCCGGCATCTCTTAAATCAACAAAATTTATTCCCTTAACTACCCTTCCGTCCTTTACATCCAGACAAGGTATAATTCTTTTTGTAAACATTTAGTCCTCCTTTTTTATAACCTGTACAACTTTTAGGACAATATAAATTGCATATGCTCCCATAATCGAAACAAATGAAATCGGTAAAAATGTAACATACATTACAATCGCATTAGCGTAGAGTGCCTGCGCACCTTCGAGCACGGTTTTTCCTGTCTTTAAAGCCTGAACTGTAAGTTCTCCGTCACTAAAAAGTATATTATGCCACACACCTCTCATAATACCTATGGAAAATGCGGCGGTAACATAAGAAACCATAAGACAGGCAAGCTTACTAAATTGTTGCCACTCCTTGTTTCGAAAGACAAAAATGTACATTGCTATATCAAAAATAACAACAGCCAAAATACAGGCTATAGTAAAGCTAAAATTCCATTTTCCTATTACAAGTCCCTCAAGAAAGAGCATAATATTACCTGAAACAAAGCCTATGGAAATAGATATCAGGAAAGCGATTATTATTTGAATTATTCTCTTTTTCGTCCCCTTAAACATCTCAAACCTCGCAATAGTTTTTTAATATCTTAAGTCCCACATCTCCACTCTTCTCAGGATGAAACTGGCAGGCATATATATTATCCTGTTCTACGCTTGCTTCTATATGCGTACAATACTCTGTAGTTGCAGCAACTGCATCCTTATCCTCGCATTCAAGATAATAAGAATGCACAAAATACACGTAAGATAAGTCCTTAATCCCCTTATACAAGTTCTTATCCTTATTTATAGAAATACTGTTCCATCCCATATGAGGAATCTTAAAACCTTCTTTTGGAGGAATCTTTTTGATTTTTCCTTTTAGCAGACAAAGTCCTTCTACTCCCTCGGATTCGTCACTGCTTTCAAAGAAAAGCTGTAATCCAAGGCATATACCAAGTATTGGCTTTCCTGCCTTTACTTCCTCTCTTATCAGATCAAAAAGCCCGTAGGTTTTTAATTTTTCTATAGCGTCTCCAAATGAGCCTACTCCCGGAAGGATAAGCTTATCAGCCTTTCTTATGAAATCATGATTTCTGGTAAGCTCACACTCAAAACCTAAGTACTCTACAGCCTTAACAACACTTCTTGTATTGCCGGCATCATAATCAATAATTGCTATCATACAAGTCCTCCGTTATATTCAGGATTTAATCCCTTCAATATCATATCATAATTCAGTACAATCACAAGTCTGTCACCATCGTGCACAACTCCTTTATAAAGTCCTTTACCCACAGCCTTCAGGGCTTCATCAGGTTTCTTTATGTCTGATGGAGAGATACGCGTCATCCTGGAAACTTCATGAACATGAAAAGCAATATTCATATTATCCACCTGAATAACTATATACCTTTCATATGGTGCCTCTTCACCTATTCCTTTATTTAACACTCTCGGCATATCAACAACAGAACTCACTTCATCTCTTAGCATAAATATCCCTTCTATATTGGGATTGGAGTTCGGTAATGCAGTAAGCGGTCGAACAGATAATATTTCCTTTACATAATTAGCTTCTATTGCAAAGAAGCTATCACCAACTCTGTACTCAAGTATAGTATCCTTTTCTTCCTGGGATTCTTCCTTATCATTTTTCAACGCAATATTAAGGTTTTTATCAACATTCATTTGATGATCACCCTTTCCGTTACATCATCTTATACAAAATTTAGAATTGCCTAAAGTAAAATTCTTTTTTTACTAATAATAAATCTCTGATTTATTTCCTATACCAATTGATACTATCACAGGTCGCTTTTTTTATCAAGTTCAAACCAAAAAACCACACCATTTTCCGTATTGTATGCTCCACACTCTCTGTTAAGTGACTCCATAATTGCCTTTACTATAGACAGACCTATACCGCTTCCTCCATACTCTCTTGTTCTTGCTTTGTCAACCTTATAAAACTTAATCCAGATTTTATCCAAATCCTCCTCAGGTATAGGATCTCCGGAATTATATACATTAACCCTAATTACATCTGATTTATCTTCAAAACTTATATTTATCTTTTTTTCATAATCCACATGATTTATGGCATTACTTACATAGTTAGTGATTATCTCCTCTATCAGATATTCATCAGCCCATACATTTACGGGCTCATGATTCTCTATCTCTATGGTCGCATCCTTCTTAGAAGCCAAAAGCTCTGCAGATGCTGCCACGGAATTAACCACCTGAACTATATCAAAACGCTCAAATTGTACAAGGTCACTTCCAAATTCTATTTGATTCAATGTAAGCAGTTTTTTTACCAGGTTATTCATCTTCATGGCTTCATCCTGTATAACCTCACAGTAATATTTTACTTCCTCAGGATCATCATTTACATTGTCTATCAAGCCCTCTGCATAACCCTGTATAAGAGCTATAGGTGTCTTTAGTTCATGAGAAACGTTGGAAAGAAAATCCTTTCTCATCTCATCTACCTGAATTTTTTTCTCTATGTCTTTATGAAGCTCATTATTGGCGGACTTCAACTCAGAAATTATCTCCTCTAAGTTCTTAGAAAGAGTATTAATACTGTTTCCAAGCTTTCCTATCTCATCATCGGTTTTAACAGGATACTTTGTATCAAAATCAAGTTCAGCCATCTTAGTCGCAATTTTTGTAAGTTTTTTCACCGGATTTATAAACTCATTTGAAACAAAGTACATCAAAATCATACCAAGAAATATACCAATAATTCCTATATGACCAAGAAGCTTATTGGATATATTTACAGCCTCATTCATACCTTGATAATTAGTTCTTAAATAAATAAATCTACCGGATTTCAACTTACCAAAAAGCTCCATATAATTTGATCCGATTCTGTCATCATAAACCTTATAAACATTAAAATCCGAAGAAGATTTTATAATCTCACGATCATCTAATATATTTTCTCCTTCTTTTGCTCCGAGATCAGCGAGAACGTAATCCATCACCTTTTGCTTTACATTCTCCCTCTCGCTTTCATTCATATTTTGTGTTTTGGGATATGCATAATTAATCTTTAGATATGTCCAAAAAGAAGATACGTCAAAAACGTACATATAAATAGATCTATTGGTCTCCATTTTTTCAAATTCCAGTATCGTCTCATCAGAAAGCTCCGGAAAGGTCTGCTCGATATCATCTTCAACTGTGTTTTCGGACTCCTTTAGATCTTCCTCCTGTGTAAGCTTATTAACCTTGTCAAATGTATTGGATAGAGTGTAAATCTTGCTCCACTGATAATAGTGAGGCAAAATAACGACATTTGCAAAGATTATACCTGATATTAAAAGAAATATAATAGATGCTACAACAAGCATAAATTTTATTTTCAAAGATTGTCCTATATAACACTTTGTATTTTTTATAAAACTAATCATACATTTTGCCTCTCAATAATTATTGATTTGGTTCAAACTTATAACCCATGCCCCATATTGTTTTGATATATTTCCCTTTTTCACCCATTTTATTTCTGAGTTTTTTTACATGAGTATCTATGGTTCTGGCATCTCCAAAATAATCATAATTCCATACATTATTTAAAATCTTTTCTCTCGAAAGAGCTATACCCTGATTTGCAACAAAATATGATAATAGTTCAAATTCCTTAAAACTAAGCTCTATTACGTTTCCATCAATCTTTACCTCATGAGCTTTTTCGTCAAGAGTTATACCTCCTATTTCCTTTATGCCGTCACCAAGTACATTACTTCTTCTGAGAATTGCTTCTACTCTCGCCACAAGTACCTTAGGACTAAATGGTTTAGATACATATTCATCCACTCCGGATTCAAAGCCTAAAAGCTCATCCTTTTCATCTGACTTTGCTGTAAGCATAATAATAGGAACTTCAGAGTACTTACGTATCTCCTTTGTTACACTCCAACCGTCCATCTTAGGCATCATGACATCCAGTATAATAAGAGCAATATCCTTATCATCATAAAACTTATCCAAAGCTTCTTCTCCATCTCCGGCTTCTACTACATCAAAATTATTCTTTACCAGAAAATCTCTAACAAGCTTTCTCATCCTTTGTTCATCATCAACAACTAATATTTTAGGCTTATCCATAGTTACCTCCATTCTTTTGTAATATCTTTTTACCATGCATCCGCAGGCAGAAATCTTAAGTACCTCTTGACTGCCATGCTTTGGGCTTTAATTCTCCATTAAACTGCTCTGAATAATTCCAAACCTTACCGGAGCTTCGAATATATCTCCGGTTACATTTAAGTTATCACTCGGATTTAACTCAGTCGGAGAAATCCCCCACCTCTAAGCTAGATCTAGGTGGGGATATTGACAAATTATACTCACAAAAGCTCCGCGAGTGATGCGAATAGTTAGCTTTGCTAACTATTGGATTCGGATAGGTAAATGTCTGCTAAATGCAGCCAAGAGATGTAAAACATCTCTTTGAATCACGGCGCGAAATGACTCGCAAGCGAGTCTTGACATAAAAATATTAATTAGACTGTTATGATAACATATTATCAGCAAAAAATGTTAAAAATGTGAAAAAAAGCAAGAAAAAGGAGCCCATAAGTATGAGCTCCTTTCGGGTGCTAAGCACCCAGCGTATAATAGGGTGGGAGTAGAAAGTTTTATAACTTTCTGACATCCGATTATATGTTTAAATTGTGTCAAAAATGTGTCAAAGGTGTGTCATTTTGTCTATTTTAAACTATTATTAGGTTTTTTGTGGTTTTATTACTTGAAATCTACTTTTATTCCACCACTTCTTCCAACAATGGTTATTACACCATTACTCTCTGTTCCATCGGAAGTTCCGCTTCCTGAACCATATTCTATCTCAGTACTTGGATACAATGTATAACTTGATTTACTTCCTACAAGCTCAAGTTCTATATCTCCTCCATCTCCGTCGACTGTACAATCACCTTTAAGAAGTCCTGCTATATCTATATCTCCGGAATTTGAGACTGCATTTAATCCGTAGATAACGCTTTCTGAATCATCTTCACCTATAGAGATATCTCCACTTCCTGTATTAATCTTACATACAGTCGAAACATCAGCCTTTTCTATCTCAACATCTCCACTGGTATTACTTATATCTACCTTTACAGCTCCCAGGCTGGCAACCTTTACTTCTCCTGAAGTATTTTTGATATTAACCTCATTAGCATAGAGAGAATCTATTTCAACCTTGCTTCCCTCTGCGTTTATGGTTACATTATCAAAGAACACTCCATCCGGAACCTTTATTGCAACACTTTCATTTCCGATTACCTTTCCAAGCTCCTTAGCAGACACTGTAAGAGTTTTAACCGGTGTTTCAAAGGTGTAATCAATTCCTTCTATACAACCGATACAAAGAGTATCACCGTTCTTGATACAAGCATCTCCCATACCTGACCAAGCTGCATCATATATCTTTTCATTTTCACTGTTTAAACTGAAATTGGATCTGTATACGTTAACCTCAAGATTTTTAATCTCTGAAGCATGAAGATATACTTCTTTAGCCTCAAGCTTTACCAAAGAAGAATCAACATTTGAAACCTTAAATTCCTTACCAAGGTCACCTACACCACCATCCAATACTACACCTGCAACAAATAATACTATACCGAATATCCCAAGTATAATTATCTTAACCCATTTATTCTTCATCTATCGCACCACCTTTACTTCTTTATAGTATAATTTCTGATCATCAGCTTAACCTTGTTAAACAATCCAATCAAAGAAAAGTAGAGACTTGAGATGCCCTGCTTGATCATGAAAATAACAAAGAAGATAAGCGATATACCAACTGTAAGTAAAACCAGTGCCAATCCAAAGAAGAAAAGTATCGAACCAAGCTTAGAAATAGTAAGTGCCATAAGAGCTACATAAAGTGATAATACACATCCTGCAAATGAACCGGCTATAGCACCAATTGAACAAAGTGTTAAAGCTATGGAGCCAACAAATACCAATACAGCTAAAGCAATCAATGCAATACTTATAGGACAAGTAGCTATAAGAACTGCTGTAACAATAGTTTTTTTCTTAGGATCTATCTCAACTTCACCAAAATCAGATTCTTCGTAAAGTTCATTTATTCCTGTTCCTGAATTGGTACGCCTAAATTCACTATTCTCGGTTTCTTTTTTTAATTCAGCTCTCGCTTTTTCCTGTTCAACCTGTTTAGAATCCTTGTTCTCAGCCTTTCCCTTTGCTTCCCAAGGATTTACAATATTACCTTCACCATCTGATGTAAAATCTCCAAGTTCGGAGTCATCTATCACTATACCACCTGACGACTTCCTCATATTATTGACCTGAGCATTCTGCATAAGCCCCGACTGTGCCATTTGTCTCATCTGCTGCATCTGTGGTTGCTGTGGCTGGGCTGCCTGCCTCATCTGCTGCATCTGTGGCTGGGCTGCCTGCCTCATCTGCTGCATCTGTGGCTGGGCTGCCTGTCTCATCTGTTGCATCTGTGGTTGCTGTGGTTGAGCTGCCTGTCTCATCTGCTGCATCTGTGGTTGCTGTGGCTGGGCTGCCTGCCTCATCTGCTGCTGCGGTTGAGCAGTTTGAGGCTTATCATTTATATTCGTTGTATCAAATACCGATGCGTCAACTCCCTGCTGTGCCGCATCATTTGCCAATGCAGACAGTAAACCTACATCAACATTAGCTGCCGCAGATCCGGATTGCTTTTTCTGTGATGATTCACGAATCTGAGCTGCAATATACTCAGGAGAAACAAAATCATGAATAATCTCTTGCTCTCTATCCGGACCGGCATCTGCAAAGTAATCTTCATAATACTCCATGGCCTGTTCACGGTCTTCCTCAGGAAGATCGGCGATAAGTCTGCTCAAATCACCCAAAAACTCAAACTTAGTCATATTTTCGTATCCTTTCTTAATATAACACTTAAGATTATAGATATATTACATTGTAATGGCGCATCGATAATCGTAGTTTTATAAGTACCGATGCGCCCTTTTTACTTTTTGTTCCGAAATGGTTATTTGTCTCCATCCTTAAGAAGGTTTTCCTTCTGAAGTCTAGCCTTAAATGCTGCAAGTGAGTCTTCCTGCTGCTTCTTCTTTTCCTCTTCTCTCTTCTTACGGATGTCTTCAGCCTGCTTCTTAGCAGCTACTGTTGCTGAATTAGTAGCTTCTGCCTGCTTCTTGGCTGATGGATTGGTAGCTACAGACTTTGCTTCTATTGGCTTTGTAACGGTAGCAGTAGTTTCAACAACCTTTGCTCCCTTCTCTGAAGCCTTTTCATCAATAGTCTTTGTTTCTTTCTTTTTGTTGATGTTTCTTCCACCAAGCTTAACCTTATTACCTGAATCGCTATCTCCCTTAAGAAGATCTGCAAGAGTATCAACTGCATCAACTCTTTCCTTGTCCTGCTTTGAGTGAATAGCCTGACGAGAAGGAGTATTTACCTTAGGCTCTTCTTTCTTAGGTGCTTCTACCTTAGGAACTTCTGCCTTAGGTGCTTCTACCTTAGGTACTTCAGGTGTTTCTTCTGTTATTCCAAGACCGGTATTAATATCAGTCTGTGAGAACATATCCATACTAACACCGGATGTATCCATACCAAATGGATCTGCATCCAATGAATCCTCAAAGCCGTCTGTATTAATAACAAATGCGTCATCTGAATCAACTTTGCCAATACTAAATCCATCTCCCATGGAAGTATCAGTCAAACTATTATCTGTATTGATAACAAATTCTTCCTTCTTAGGCTCTTCAACCTTAACAGGTTCCGGTTTCTTAACAGCTTCCGCTGGAATTGACGGAGAAACCGGACGTGGTTTTTCAACTGCCTTTGGTGGTTCAACCGGCTTAGGTGGTTCTACCGGCTTTGGTGCCTCTGCTACCTTAACAGGCTCTGCAGGCTTTGGTGCCTCTGCCTTTGGAGTTTCCTTCTTTTTTCTTGATCCGAAGAGACCACCTCTCTTTGAAGATGAGCCGTCATCCATTAGAAGTGCTGCAAGTGCATCAACATCACCATCTCCACCGCTCTTTCTTATCTCACTCATACCACGAGTATCATGTGAAGGTGCGCGTGAAGAAGTAGCTGCTGCTCTAGCTGCAGCTGCATTAACAGGTGCATTTGATGTCTCAGGTTTTTTAACAGGCTCTTCCTTCTTAACCGGCGCAGCTGCCTTTGGTGGAGTTGCAGGCTTTGGTGGGGTTGCAGGCTTTGGTGGGGTTGCAGGCTTTGGTGGAGCTGCAGGCTTTGGCGGCTCAACTGCCTTTGGTGGTTCAGGTGCCTTCTCAGGCTCTGCTTCCTTCTTCTTTGATCCACCACCAAATCCAAAGAGACCTCTCCTCTTTTTCTTAGTTCCTGTATCCTTTAAAAGCTCTGCAAGAGTATCTACATTGCCCGATTCCTCTCCGCTTCTAAAGCCGTCTCTACGAGTGTTTATATTTGCTGTCTGTGAAGTACCACTACTTCCAAGACTTCCCCTTTCAGCCGGAGCTTGTCCGGTTTGAGTCTGATTAGGTTTACTTTCAACCTTCTCAACTTTAACCGGTTCAACTGCCTCTGACTTAACAGGTTCAACCTTTTCTACTGCTTCCTTTGCTTTTTCTTCTACTTTTTCTACAGCCTCAACATTTTTCGGTGCAGCCTCGGCAGTTTCCTCTGCCTTCTTTTCTTCTTCGGCTGTAGTTGCCTTCTCAGGCTCTGCTTCTGCTTCAAGTGCCTCTCCCGCTTCAGCAATTACATCTTCAGGATTAACCTCTTCAGAAGTCTCCTCTTTTTTATTCTTGATTATGCTTTCCTGCTGATCATTCAACGCACTTAAGAATTTATCAAGCTCTGCTAAATCAAGATCTAACATCTCATCAGAGCTGTCATCAGCTTCTTCAACTGCACCCATCGCCATCTCTGCCATAAAGTCTGCCATATCCTCCTCATCTACCGGAGCATCAGAATCCACTACTGAAGGTTGCGGAATATCATTGATATTAGGCTCCAGCTCTTCCTGATTGTGGAAAAGCTGTTCCTCCATAGTTGTGATCTGATTATACTCACTCATGTCCAAACCAAGACCATAACCAGAATTCTCAGTCGCCTCAAATCCGGGAACATTAAATAACCCGGCATCACCATCTGTATCATCTTCAACCATGACCGGCTCTTCTTCTCTGTCAAGAGAAAACTCCTGGCCAAATCCATCAGATGACATCGCATCTCCAAATCCTAATCCCTCAATCTCATTAGGAATATCTCCAAGTAAGTCGCCTTCACCAAGTTCTCCTTCTGCAGGAGTCCACATGGTCTCAACGCTACCACCGATACCCTCTTGAACCCCGGAACCGGATGTATCCGACATAATATCGCTGGCTTGCTGCATGTAACTTAAAAGATTATTCTGATAAGATTCAAGCTTAGCACTTCCTGCAACCGTAATCTTATAAAATCTTCTGCTTCTGCCGCCAAGATCCTTATGGTATACCTCTAACAAGCCGTCTGCCTGCATCTGCTTCAACAACGGATAGAATGTTGATTCAGGTACATCAGGCATCTTAGACCTAACATCCTGTGTAATCTTATAACCATAAGTTCCCTCAGGGTTTCTTGCGACAATCGAAAGTATGACAGCATCCAGTATTACATCGCTAGTGTTAATCATAAACTCATCCCCTTTACTCCAATGATATCCAATACCCTAAACTAGTCCGCCTATCCTGCAGACTTTTTTGCTCCGAGGATCACTCGCGATATGACCCTAAAAGCAAACTATACGCCATGTTACCGTTAACGCACGCCTATTAATAAGCTTTGCAGTAAAAACATGTTCAGTTAGCTAACGGAATTATATCATACTTGACAGAAAAAATCATCTTTTTTTTTATTAGATATGTATATTTAACAAAAAATTAATATTGTTTTTATTTTTAATGTGATTTTTTTTTTATTTTCTATTGAAATTCTGTTCTTAGCCATGTAAAATAGATGAGATAATTTTATGAACTAAATGTCGTGAGTAAAACCACGGCAGATCGGAGGACTATAAAAATGAGCAATTCTAAAGGAAAAATTGCCATACTTACAAGCGGAGGAGATGCACCGGGTATGAATGCAGCCATTAGAGCTGTAGTCAGATCAGGTCTTTCAAGAGGTTATGAAGTATATGGAATTGTACATGGTTACAATGGCATACTCAATCACGAGATAAAGAAACTTTCATTTGAGGATGTTTCAGAAAAGATACAGCATGGCGGTACATTTCTCTTTACCGCAAGAAGTTCAGAATTCCGTCCTATGGAAGGAAAGATGAAAGCGGCTAAAATATGTAAGGAAATTGGTATAGAACACCTTGTTGTTATTGGAGGCGACGGCTCATTTACAGGAGCTAAAAATCTTTCTAAATTCGGTGTTAATATTATAGGACTTCCGGGAACAATTGATCTTGATATAGCTTATACAGAGTACACTATCGGTTTTGATACTGCTGTAAACACTGCTATGGAAGCTATCGATAAGCTTCGCGAAACCTCTAATTCACATGATAGATGCAGTGTTGTAGAGGTTATGGGTAGATCAGCAGGTTATATAGCCCTTTGGTGTGGTATAGCAAACGGTGCTGAGCAGATTCTTTTACCGGAAAAGTTTGATTATGATTATGTTAAACTTATAGATCAAATCAAGAAAAACAAAGAAGTTGGAAAGACTCATCAGATTATAGTAAATGCAGAGGGTGTAGGTCATTCTTCAGAGCTGGCAGAGATGATTGAAAATGCTACCGGTATTGAAACACGTGCTACCATCCTTGGACACGTACAGCGTGGTGGAACACCTACAGCAAGAGACAGAGTTTACGCATCTATTATGGGTGGATATGCTGTAAAGATAATTGATGAAGGAAAGAAAAATCGTCTTGTCGGTTTTAAGAATGGTAAGGTTTATGATGTGGATATCATGGAAGCTTTCAGTATGACTAAGACTATCGATGATTTTGATTATGAAGTTGCACTCGAGCTTGCAAGCAGACCTTCATAAGCAATCAGATAGATTTCTAACTGATTCAAATCCGACCTTTAGTAAAGATTATAAAAAAATGGCTATACACTTTTAACTTAGTGTATAGCCTTTTTATCGCGAAACCGCCGAAATGAAGCTGTCAGCAGAGCTGACCGACGACTCGTGACAAAAGTAGGGTGCGATTTTTATTACTGCCACTTCAATCTGTGAAGTTCTCCCTCGGTCTGCATCCCTGCAAATCCATTCTGTCTCAAAGCTTCGTAAAGCACTATGGAGACGGAATTAGAGAGGTTAAGTGACCTTATATCGTTATTCATCGGAATCCTAATGCAATTCTGAGGATACTCAACAAGTATTTCCTCAGGAATTCCTGCACTCTCTTTGCCAAACATAATGAAAGAATTAGCATCAAAGTGAGCTTCAGAATATATATGCTTTCCCTTTGTGGTTGCAAAATATGTATTACCGATGGCTTCAGGATTCTTCTCAAGAAAGTCTTCATAGCAGTCATATTTATGCACATCAAGCCTTTCCCAATAATCCAGCCCTGCTCTCTTAAGCATCTTATCATTTATCTTAAAACCCAGAGGTTCGATAAGATGAAGTCTGGACCCGGTTGCGCAACAGGTTCTACCTATATTACCTGTATTTGCAGGCATTTCCGGTTCTAATAGAACTATATTGAGCATTTTTTCTTCCTTTCCGGAGTAAAATAATGAAATTGGTTGTGGTGCTTAAACCCTGACTTAATATAAAGACTTGCTTTTTTACTTTTCCAGGGAATCTATAAAATGCTTCAAAAGCTTCAATGCTTTCTTTAAATCATCTAATGAATATGCATATGAGATACGTAAAAAACCTTCGCCACAAGCTCCGAATGCTGTTCCCGGTACCACTGCCAGCTTTTCTTGCATAAGCAATCTTGTTGCAAATTCATCCGAAGTCATGCCAAACTTTTTGATACTGGGAAATACGTAAAATGCACCGAATGGCTCGAAGCAATCCAAGCCTATCTTCTTAAATTCGCTCATCAGATAATTTCTTCTCTGATTATATGCAGTCCTCATCTTGTCTACATCTTCATCTCCATTTCTAAGAGCTTCTACAGCTGCATACTGACTAGTTGTAGGCGCACACATGATTGCGAATTGATGAATCTTTAACATCTGATCTATGATTATAGCCGGTCCGCATGCGTATCCAAGTCTCCAACCTGTCATTGCGTAGGACTTTGAAAAGCCGTTAATCACTATAGTTCTCTCTTTCATACCCGGAAGAGATGCGATAGATACATGATTTGAGTTATAAGTTAACTCAGAGTAAATCTCATCAGATATAACAAAAATATCTTTTTCGACACATATTTTAGCTATTTCTTCTAACTCATCCTTTGTCATGATAGCTCCGGTTGGATTGTTAGGAAATGGCATGATAAGAATCTTAGTCTTATCTGTCAGAGCATCGAGAACCTGCTTAGGAGTAAGCTTAAACTCATCCTCCTCCTTGAGCTCGATAATCACAGGAACACCGTCAGCCAACGTGATACACGGTTCGTAAGAAACATAACTCGGCTGTGGCAAAAGCACCTCATCACCTTCGTCTAACATAGCACGAAGTGCAAGGTCGATTGCCTCGCTTCCTCCAACTGTAATAAATACTTCATCATTAAACTCATACTGAAGTCCAAATCTTCTTCCGAGATATGCACATATCTCCAGCTTTAATTCCTTTAAACCTGAGTTAGAAGTATAGAAAGTCTTTCCTTGTTCAAGTGAATATATGCCCTCTTCCCTTATATGCCAAGGAGTATCAAAATCAGGCTCACCAACACCTAAAGAAATGGCATCATCCATCTCGCTTACAATATCAAAAAACTTTCTTATGCCTGATGGTTTTATAGGCTCTACCTTTTTTGAAAGTGGATTTCTCATGGTGTAATCAACATCCTTTCCTGTTTTTCCTTTTCATCTGTCATTATTATTCCATGCTCCTTATACTTCTTTAGAACGAAATATGTAGCTGTAGATGTAACATACTCAAGAGTCGAAAGCTTCTCGGTAACAAACCTTGAAACCTCTTTCATGCTCTTTCCCTCTATGATAACAGTAAGATCAAATCCGCCCGACATAAGGTAAACACTCTCTACCTCTTCAAACTTATATATGCGCTCCGCAACTTTATTAAAGCCCATATCACGCTGTGGTGTTACTTTGATCTCTATAAGAGCTGTTACTTTTTCGCAATCTGTATTATCCCAATTGATAAGCGTCGGATATCCACATATGACCTTCGCATCCTCCATACACTTAATCTCTTTTTCTACAGTTTCCTTATCAGCATTAAGCATAGCTGATATGTCATCTGTAGGAATACGACTGTTAGAACTGATGATATCAAGTATTTGTTTTTTCATAATTAACCTCCGTTTCTAGAAAGTTTGTTGTAAAAAATAGATTCATTTCCATTGTAAAAATATACTAAGAGAACTTCTTTCACTCTTTAATTGCAAATGTTCCGAGATTTTTTTCTTGCTCTCCATCCACTATTACTCTGGCGTTTTCATCTGTAATATACCCAAGTATTTCCGAAGGAATACCCTGTCTTCTGAACATATCTCTTAAGTAAACAGGTTCACTTGTTAATATAAGCACATCACCTGTTGAATCTTCAAGATATGGGTTTAACCCATAATACTCGTTGATTTCTATTATTTCCTGAGTAATCGGAATACTTTTAAGATACACCTTAAATCCGGAATTCAAGCTCTCTCCCAGCTTCCACAAGGCTTTATAAACTCCTTCGTCCTGTAACCTATGAATGTATGAAGCTTTGTAAGTAACTCCTAAAACAAATGTAAAATCCTTATTCAGAAGCCTTTCACAATCATTGGATGCTTTTTTTATAAGCCTTTCCGGTAGTGTTTTACTAAGTTTTTCCCAGTCATTTTCTATATGCTTTTTTACAGCAGCTAAACCTGTGTAGCCTGCATAAATGATAGTTTCATGTTTCATTTTTCTATGTTTTTTTATAGTCAAGACTCGCTTGCGAGTCTTGTACTCAGTAACACCTTATCTTTAAGTTCATTGCTATACTTTAATACTTAGCCATAATCTATTGTGTAGTATGCTCCGTAACGCTCTACTCCTGAGCAGGAGTAGGTGTAGCTGTCTGGGTAGCAGGTGTAGGAGTTGCAGTCGCTGTACTATTAGGACTTGTGCTCGCTTCCGGACTAGCAGAAGCTTTATCTCCCTGCTTCGGAGATGGACTTGGAGATGTAGTCGAAGTCTGCTTTCCAACTGTTACATACTCAGGAACAGCATTGTAATTGCTGGTATTAACCTCGACCCTTTCAACTTCTACTCCATTTTCATATATAATCTTCCAAAGTTTAGCTTTATAACCTATGTGAGCTGTCTGTGTAACTTCCCTGTAGGAAGCATCTTTTGTCGGATCTTCTTCTATAACACTCTCTCCCGGCTGTATAGTTTCTATTGTTTCCGGTTCAAAGCTGATAGTCCTTTCAGGCGATCTGGTTTCATGTCCGAATATCTTAAAGTTAAGATACCCTCCTCCGGCTGTTGCGGCGATATAAACCGGATAATCAAGATTGTTTTTAAACTTGAAATCCTGATAATCACCTGCTATGGCTGCATCTCTTGCAAGTGGCACATAAGAAACCACCATCTGGTGCGGCTTTCTCTCAACTATCTCTAACTCAGCATTAATAACTGCATTGTAAAGAGTTGTTGCAACCTGACATACACCTCCACCGATACCATCAACTACTTTTCCGTTAGAGTACTCTGCAGCCTGCTTATAACCATTGGCTTCAGTTCTGTCTTTTATGGTTTTTGCAGTAGAAAATGTCTCACCGGGATAAAGTTCAAAACCATTTATCCTCTTTGCTGCAAGCTCGACATTGGTTGCTCTTTCAGCTGTGGATGTTCCGTAATTTGTAGAATACTCACCCAAAAGATCTGTACATTCACTAAGCTGTTCCTTCGTGTACTCAGGCTCTGTTACCTTACAAACTGCAGTAACACTTACATCTTCGGTCTTGTAAAGCTCTTCTTTAAGTTTTTTAATAAGAGTATCCATTGTCGCAGTTACATCCAGCTTAAGTCCGGTCTTTTCTTTAGTTGCCTTAAGAACTCCATTCTTAAGTTTCAGACGGGAATTCTTAACTTCTACATTATATTTGCGACAGTTCTTGCGTATAAATCTTTTCAGCTTTACTTCATCTATGGAGAATTTTAAATCGTAATTAATATCACCCTTCGATGCTTTCGTAATTTCAGAAATCCTCTCAAAATAATTACCGCTTTTACCTACCATCAAAGCCTTTTTCTCATAATCCTCATTTGTATAAGTAAAACCTACGGCTCCAAATGTAGCTACAACAGTATTTCCATTAACATCAACTGTTACACTCTTTTCGGAAACATTCTTTACATAGTCCCCTACAACAGTTTGTGCTTGTGCAACTGTCATATTACTAACATCTATACCGCCTATGGTAATCCCCTTAGTAATCTTATCGGTATTACCAAGATTATTGGATGAGTAAATAACAGCAAACAAAATAATGGCAACAACTGCCAGTGCAGCTATCAGATACAGAACTCCTGCAAATAATCTTTTTTTATTCATATATTTCTATCCTTTTTTAAGAACACATAAAAACTTAATTTACAAGCCACAAACACCGGTTTGTTGCTCATATAGATATAATCTATAATTATGATTCATACCGTTTTAGTGTACATATAGATATAATCTCATTATAATTCATAATAATTCATATATTATAATTCATGCCTTTTTAGTATTCTAAAATACAGATGGAATAAATGTAACAATCATGGCTACTGCAAGAATTATACAGATAACAACAGCAACTCTTTTTTGATTTTTCTTCTTAAAAAAATTCATATTGACCTCCATCTTCATTGATTCTGTTATTCTTATTGAATAGTGTTCCTCTTTGTGAGGTTAAACTATATACATATAAGTATATCTAAAACATTTTATAGAAAAGGGTCTGATTAGTCAAGCATCTCTTTGGGTTTAAATAATATTATATTTACAGGACTTCCCTTAAGGTTTAAAATAACATTGTTAAAGTCTTTATAACAACAAACAGCTTTGGCATGGAGGAAATCATGAATAGTTTTAAAAGCATATATGATATAAAAACTTTCTATAGTAAAAAAAGCGGTGTACACAAAGCAAGCTATAAGGGTATGCGCTATATGATAAAAGCAAAAAATCTTGGTTCGGACGATGTGCTTTTATCAGCTTTTATATGGCCGGAGCCCTTTTGCTTTGAAAAAACAGACTCTGATCTGATTGAAGAAAATGAATTTTCATTTACGGATGAAGGCTTAAAAGAAGCCTATGATTGGATTTGCGCACGCTACGAAGAAGAACCGGATAAATGGAGCCATATCAAGCAGTTAAAACAACCAAGTCTCAAAAACTAAAACAACTTAATGTAAACGATTAAAACACCCAAACCCAAGCAATAATAACAACTTAATGTAAACTCTTTAAACAACCAAATCCCAATAACCGAAATTAATAAAAATAATCTTAAAAAGAACGGAAAAATATATATCATGAGTAAAATCACCAAAAAAGAAAGAATTGCTAAAACCCTAAAAAGATTGGACGAGCGATACGGAAAAGAAATAAGAGTATATTTAGAACATGATAATCCTTGGCAGCTACTGATTGCTACTATTCTTAGTGCACAATGCACAGATGCAAGAGTAAATATGGTTACAAGAGAGCTTTTTAAAAAGTATCCTGATTTACAAAGCTTCGCCGAAGTTTCGCAAGAAGAGCTCGAAAACGATATACACTCTACAGGATTTTACAGAGCAAAGGCTTCTAACATAAGGAAGACTGCTCGTATACTTGTTGATGAGTATAACTCAGAGGTGCCTACAGAAATCGAAAAACTTATTAAACTTCCCGGAGTCGGAAGAAAAACCGCCAATGTGGTGAGAGGTAATATATATGACATACCTTCAATAGTAGTTGATACTCATGTCAAACGAGTGTCTTTCAGACTTGGCTTTACTAAGGAAACTGATCCGGTAAAGGTAGAGTATGCCCTTATGAAGATTCTTCCCGAGGATCATTGGATTTCCTACAATATACAGATAATAGCTTTAGGAAGAGAGATATGTACCGCCAGAAGCCCAAAGTGCGATAAATGTTTTTTATCCGACATATGTCCGAAAAAATGTTGAGATTATAGCTTTACAATCTCTGACAAAAAACTTCTTGACAAATGCACATTGGATTTGTATAATTTAATCTGTTGTGAAAAAAATCACATAGGGGCGTAGTTCATCGGTAGAATAAGAGTCTCCAAAACTCCAGAGGTGGGTTCGATTCCTACCGCCCCTGTAAAAAAATAACCAAAGCTTCAGCTTTGGTTTTTTTTTTTTACAGGGGTGGTAGTTGCAAGAACTGACCAGTGGGTTCGATTCCGAAAGATAGAGTTTGCTCTATCTTTTGCCCCTTGGGGCGGGTAGTTGCGATTTGTGGTCAAATCAGAGTTTTCTTGTCATTCTGTGAATTCCACAAAATAACCTGTTTCTGTCCCTTCCGAAAACTTAACTTCAACATAATCAAAGACCGGGCAAAAATTAAATGCCTCAGTTTCAGAGATTGATTCAGAATAATTTTTACTACCACACATAAGTAAACCTCCTTATCTCATGTTCTCTGCCTCATATATCAACTCTTCAAGAGTCTTATATAGGTGATTTGGCTCAACCGGCTTTGACAGGTGAGCTCGCATTCCAACCTGCAATGACCTTTGTACATCTTCATCAAATGCATTGGCAGTAAGTGCAACAATCGGTACAATCTTTGCGTCCGCTCTTTCCAGTTCACATATCCTCTTTGCAGCTTCAAGGCCGTCCATCTCAGGCATCCTGACATCCATAAGTATAGCATCATAATAACCTATCGGACTTTTTTCAAACATCTCCAATACTTCCTTACCATTACGAGCATGATCTATCCGGGCACCCTTAATGGTTATAAGCTCCTTCATAATTTCCGCATTTATATATATATCCTCAGCAAGCAGAATTCTCCTGTCTTTGAGATCTGTTCTGTTCTTCTTCATGAAAAGATTCATACTATTTCTTCTTGCCAAACGTTGAAATTCATCTATCACATTTGATGCAAAAAGCGGTTTTGCCAGGAAGCTGTCCACTCCTATATGAAGGGCTTCATCCATGATTTCATCCCAATTATAGGCTGTCAAAATTATAACAGTTGTCTCACTGGAGTACCTCCTCCTAATTTCCCTAGACACGCTAAGTCCATCCATCTCCGGCATTTTCCAATCAAGAATCACCAGATTATAGGGCTTATGTTTAGCATGCTGTACTTCCAACATCTCAAGTGCATCTTTTCCGCCAAGACAGGTATCAGTGTTAATTCCGGCCTCACTTAACAAAAGTCTGGCATGCTCACAGGCGATAGGATCATCATCCACCACAAGTACATACATATCATTTGGATTAATGTAAGCAACCTCTGCTATCTCATGTTCGCAATTTTTAAGAGTCAACACAACCGTAAATGTAGAGCCCTTCCCCTTTTCTGATTCTACACTTACCGTTCCATTCATCATCTCAACTATATTTTTTGTTATGGCCATACCAAGGCCCGTACTTCCATATTTATTTTTTCTACTAATATCCTCTTGGGCAAATGAATCGAATATTTTCGGCAAAAATTCTTTATCAATTCCGATTCCTGTATCCTTTATGATTATCTGAATAGTAGACTGATCCTCGAAACTGGCAATCTTAGTAATATCCATGCTTACACTACCCGGTGCTTCTGTAAATTTTATGGCATTACTTAAAATATTTATTAAAACTTGCTTTAATTTCATGTCATCGCCAATGTAATAATCGTCAACTTCACTATCCAAATTACATATAAATTTTAGTCCCTTATCAGAGCACTGGGACATCACCATGGAACTAATCTGTTCAAGCATATTTCGAAAAGAAAATTCCTCTTTCCGAAGCATAAGTCGACCGGATTCTATACGACTCATATCAAGAATATCATTTATGAGTCCTAAAAGGTGCTTTGCGCTTCCTTCTATTTTTTCCAAATATTCTTTTGTTTTTTCAGATAGATTTTCATCTTGAAGAGCAAGATTATCAAGTCCAATAATTGCATTCATGGGAGTTCTTATCTCATGGCTCATATTGGAAAGAAATGCAGTCTTAGCCTTATTGGCTTCCTCCGCCGCTTCGAGCGCCTCGGAAAGCGCCCTGTTTTTTGCCATAGATTCGCGCATCTGTTCATCTATAATTGTGAAACCGAGTCCCAAAGCATGGACCATATGATCATCTCTATCCTCAGCATGACGAACCCCGGCCATACGAAGCATTTCATAATACTCTCTTCCGTTTCTCTTAACCAGATATCTGTAAGAAATTATAAGATGATCCGAAAGGGCTTCCCTGATATTATCAGGCTCGATAAAATCAAAAAAACCTTCTCTATAATCTTCGGATACAAATCTGTTAGCGTAATCCGTAAAGCTCTCTAAATACCTAAAATGCACACCCTGAGGGTGTTGCTCTTTGTCATTTGGATCAGCTCTGTAGCAAACAGCCTCGTCTCTGTCAAGATCTACATGGTATACACTTCTGTAATCAGAAGCAAGTGCAGTTATCATCTTATCAGCCTGTTCGCTCTGTTTCTGCTGCTTAAGAATCTCATCCTGCATTTCTTGCTTAACAGCTGACTTTGCCTCCTCCATAAGTCTTAGGTTCTCTTCTTTTTGAAGAACCTTGTAGGTAATATCCGATATATAAACATAGTACACAGGCCCATATGTCTTGGTTTGCGTAAAGTGTCCCGTATCATCTAACCACCTTACAGTACCATCTTTTCTAATAATCCTGTACTGAACATAATCAAGCTTCTCTTCGTTTTCATCAATCTGCTTTTTTATGGATGCTGATACTTCGCTATAATCCTCAGGGTGCACCATTCCCCTAAATGTATACCCTGTAAGAGATTTAAATTCTTCAAGATCCTTACATCCAAACAAGTTAACTGTAGCCTGATTAGCGTACAAAAGCTCCTCGGTTTCATCTGCTCTGTATATAAAGAAACCACTGGGCATGTACTTAGCAATCTCCTTTATAACCAAAAACGACTCTTCACTTAATTGAAAATTTTTAACAAGCATATGATTAACCTCACTTAAATTGCGGGCATTACCCTTCCGCCTGAAACACTTATGTATGAACCTGTGGTAAATGCAGCCATATCCGATGCTAAAAATACAAACATATTTGCTATGTCCTGATCTCTGCCTCTATGTCCTAAAGGAACAGTCTTATCATAATCCGGCTGAACTTCTGTTCCATTTTTTCGGTCGTTCTCACTTATAGTCCATCCCGGAGCAACCTGATTTACTGTTATTCCATACTCTCCAACTTCTCTTGCAAGGCACCGCACCACTCCATCAAGTCCTCTCTTTCCCGCAACATAAGCACTTTGCCCTGCCTCTGCCATAGCAGCACACTCTGTATTCGTAACAAGTACTCTTCCCCATTTATTTTCAATCATATGAGGAATAAATGCTTTCGTCATATAAACCGTCTGCATGACACAGGAATCATACTGACTATAATAATCATCTATATCCTGATCAAGAACCGTTTTCCATATATACTGGATAACAGCGTTATTTACAATTATATCCGGCATGTGGAAATCACGCTCGATGCACTCTTTCATGTGATCTACTGCGTCCTTCTTAGTGACATCTGCCTGAATCCTGTAGGTTGAAACCCCATATTTTTTTAGCTCCTCCTCCATGTGAATTGCCTTTTCTTCATTGCTGTTATAATTAATTATTATATCAGCACCTGCCTTGGCAAATGTTTCGCAAATCACTCTTCCAAGCTGGCCGGTTCCACCGGTGATAAGAGCTGTTTTCCCTTCTAAGTTAATATTTATCATGCTACTATTCTCCTTAATACACTTCTCATTAAATATTTTCCTGATTTTTAAGTTTTTAGAAAATAATTTCACTTAAGTCTCTCATTAAGCTTTTCTTTTAAATATTCATATCGCTCTTTCTTCTCTGTTTTTTCAAAGTGAACCTCTCTGAACTGCTCAGGATTATCGGAATAATCGAGCTTTTCATCCCCAAACTGCTCGCTGGTAAGATCAAAAATCACATCCCCTATTACATTATAGCAATGATAATTTCCTCCCGGTCTAAGGATGCCATACACTTTACCGCCAAATATATCCTGTGCAAGAAAAGCCGTTATAGAGCACTGTCCCAAAGTCTTATTATCTTCACTCCACTCATCCCTAAGTCTTGGAGCACAAGTGTATGAACACCAAATATCAGACAAAAAATCATAGAGCATCTGAGGACTCTTGATTTTTTCGTATTTACTATCTACAGGAGGCAAAGTAGCCCCCTCCCATCCGTAAAATTTATATTCCATAAAAATCACCTTTTTTCCTTTAGTTTTCTAAAAAAAGCATTAAACTTATAAGTGAGGATTTTCTCCGACTGAGTATAATTTGTCAATACCCCCACCTACGATCTGGCTTAGAGGTGGGGGATTTCTCCGACTGAGTTAAAAACAGATAAAATCATATTTAATATGGTTTAAGAATCATAGATGTATATGCCGGGATCTCTAATCCTCCTCCAAAGTCAACAGTTTCACCGGTTATAAGGTCATGAGCCCTGCCGGCCTGAGCATCAAAATGAGCTATGAAATCCTCACCGTCTGCATTGATAGCAACCATAATTCTATCATCATCTACCCTACGTTCAAATATACACTGCTTATTATTTAAAAGTAAAGACTTAAAACTACCATATTGAAGAGCTTTTTCTTCCTTTTCAGCTTTAGCAAGAGCAGCTATATGAGAAGAAAGCTCATTCCACTCCGGCTTATCTATAGCCGGTCTTAATCCCGGATCACCATCCTTCTTATCGCCCTTTACGCCCCATTCACTTCCATAATAAACTACCGGTATACCAGGCATACCAAACATAAGTGTATATATAAGCTTTAAGTGCTCCTCTTTATTTAATATACTTGCTATACGTGAAACATCATGATTATCCACAAAACTCAAGAGATGACAATCCTTATATAATGTCCAATCTTCGGGACCGAATTGTCTCATGACAGTATGTATTATTTCAAATAGGTTATCACTGTTAAATGCTGAATAAAGACCCTTATAACACTCATAATTAGTTACAGAATGGCACATAGACTCATTCATAATGTCCTTATACTGACCATGAATCATCTCACCCGCAAGGAAGAAGTTCGACTTCCAGGAATCGCAGGCACTTCTAAGTCGCCTTAAAAAATCTCTGTCAACCATGTATGCAACATCAAGTCGAAGTCCGTCAATATCAAATTCATCAATCCAAAGTTTTACACTTTCTAAAAGATAATTTATGACATCTTCATTTCGAAGATTTAATTTGACAAGATCAAAATTCCCTTCCCAGCCTTCATACCAAAGGCCATCGTTATAATTGGAATTTCCTTCAAAGCTGATATGAAACCAGTCTCTATACATAGAGTTTTCTCTATTTTTAAGAACATCCTGAAATGCAAAAAAACCTCTTCCCACATGGTTAAATACACCATCAAGAATTATTTTTATTCCCTCTTTGTGCAGATTTATACAAACTTCCTTAAAATCTTCGTTGGTTCCAAGTCTGGTATCAAGCTTTCTGTAATCTCTTGTATTGTATCCATGGGTATCGGATTCAAATAGAGGTGAAAAATAAATTGCATTGATTCCAAGTTTCTTCAGGTGATCAATCCAATCATTTACCTTAAGAATTCTGTGCTCTAAAACCCCATCATTCTCAAAAGGTGCTCCTGTCATCCCCAAAGGATAAAATTGATAAAATACGCTTTCATATGCCCACATAGCATCCTCCTTTATGAAATGAAACAGATGCTTCATTTATTCTTTGTTATCTCGTTTGAATTAAAGATTATATTAGTGTATTTTAACATGTTTATTTTTCATACGTCAAGTTTGGGATGAAAACAGTCGTACTTTATGTTAAGCGCATAAAATCAAAAGTGAGAATAACTATCTTTTGCATTTATCACAGGCTTTCCTGATTAGATGTAACTATTTTTTCACGGTTCAGTATTAATCCAATACCCATAAGTATCGGAAATGCAATTGCTGCACCAATTCCGGCCCTCATATCTCCATTGTTAAAGAACATTATAGCCCCTGCCAATGTAGGTCCACCTGAACACCCCGATCTGGCTTAGAGGTGGGGGATTTCTCCGACTGAGTTAAAAAACTTTAACTCAACAATCAAAAGTATACACGTCCGCAACACTGGGAGAATCGTATCCCCAGTCCTCTTCTTTTGTAACCAGATACTCAAATCCGTTCTTAATCAAGCATCGAGAAGAAGCCATGTTGTCAGGTAAAACATGGGCGGTGATTAATTGAACATCTGTATGATTTTTAATATAATCTATCATTGCCTGAATGCAACTGGTAGCTATACCTCTTCCCCAGTATTGAGACAAAAATCTGTATCCTAAGGAAATCACCTTTCCTGAGGGTTTATAATCATAAAATTCCGCCAGTCCGACCAAATGAGATGTATCTGTCTTTTCGTATACACCCATGATACACTGTCTGCTTTCGTAAAGATTCATACCTCGAATTGCTTCCAGCGCATCTTCCGGTGTACCCTGAATTTCCATGAGAAATGTTGGTTCGTAACGATAGACCTTTTCATCACCTCTTATAATCTTCAAGCCTTCAAGATCGCATATTTCAAGATTGCGAATCAGAAATCTCTCATTTTCGATTCGCATCATACCTTGTTCCATGGATATACCTCCTACTCCTTTATTGCCAACTTCGCAGGTGGTTTACTTATGATTCCATAAACAGGCATAATACTTATAATATTGTTTATCAAGAGTAGTGAAGCCATGAGTGCAAGAGATGTCCACCACGGGAATGTGAGGGACAATTGAAGAGAAGGAATCGAACTCACAAATTTGATAACGATTGTTGTCACCAAAATCGTTGGAATACAGACATAAAGGGTTAAGATCGTTATCTCAAGCATGTAAGTTTTTAGTATGCTGAATCTGGAAATACCTATTAATCTGTAAACTGTCAGCTCTTCACTTCTTGCAACAGCATTGGACTTTATCATAAAGTAAATCATAATAAGGGATATGATAAATATTCCGATAGTTATAAATGTTGCAAAATTAACATCGGAAAGAGCCCTTCTATTGTACTCTTTTAGTTGCTTATAGTATGTAACCTCCGCATTTACTTTGAAGTATTTTTTATAAGGCTCACCCATCTTTTTCATATAAGCTATTATTTCATCTGTCTTATCATTTGCATAAACTATAAAGCTTCTTGAACCCTTGATCTGACCGTATTTTATCATGTTATAGCGCTCGTTACTGACTATTACATCTGCACCAAAATTCATGTCCATATGTCTTTTAATCTCGAAATCTGTTGTCTGGATCATGATATGCTCATGACCTCCACCGTCATGATGTATACGTTTATCTTTTGACGCAGCCTCATAGTAACCTGAGTTTACTATAGCATCATCTAAGTCAAGCTCTAAGTCCTTATATTCTTTAAACTCCTTAGGATAGTACTTTTCCATCTGTTCAGTGGATGCAGCTTGTATTCCCCTGTTTCCCACTATTCCCATAACTATGTCATTTACATAAATAGTCGGTTCTTCACTTCGGGCAATACCTACTATGGTAAACTCCTTAGCAGACAGCATGTCATGTAATTTTTGATTTAAAAATGAAGCGTTACTTGTAAGCACCTCGGAAAGAACTGAATTATCTTTTATGAATTTTTGTACCACCCACTCATCTATAACTACTTCATCGGGACTGTCAGCCATCTCTCCCTCTATAATCTGATCCTTATGAAGGTGATTATAGGATACAAATGAAACATTTTCTATGTGTCCTGTCATGGATTTCATCTGAGTAACATTATCATACGTAATATCAATAGCGATTTTATTTAGAGGATATATCTCTACATACTTTCCGTCACGAAGGATATCATCCATGTAGCTATCTATTTTACTGATTGTGGGGCCCTCTTCATATTTACCCGTAGTCTTCATGGAAACTTGTACATAACGTGAATCCATGGTAACCACATCTAGCATCGGTACGGTAAGCTTATTAACAAAGTTTGCAACTCCGACTGTCATAAGAACAGATGTAAGAAGCAGTATAACAATTATAAAAACTTGCTTTTTTCCGATAAGCTTTAGGTTCTCATGCGCAAGCTTTCTTATGTCATGAAAGGTAAAGTGTCCCCTTCTGCTTGATTTAAGTGGATCTAACTTATACTCAAAGTTTTCTACATCCTTAACCTCTAAGGCCGGCATATAATCATCTATAAGCTGACAATCATCCTCTTCGGATGTAAGAATAACATCAATTTTCGAATCATTTTTGATATAAAGCTTACCATCCTTAAATGCAAAGGAGAGTGAAACTTTGTCTGTGTCCACTATTTTGGACACATTCTCCACTTCATCATCATCAAGCATACCACCGGTGTTATTTATATCACCGTAAAGCTTTATATTTAGTTCATTAAGCTCTGTACTGTGCTCCTGAAGTTCCTTAAGATAAATGTTACTGTCATACTTTCTGATGTATGAATCTTTCCGAACATTTTTATAATCCTTATATACCTCTCCATCCTTAATTTTTATGATTCTGTCAGCGAAGAACTTAGCAATATCCTTTTCGTGAGTTACAACTATAACCAGACACTCCTTGGATATATTTTTAAGAACACTCATGGTTCTTATGGTATTTTCTTCGTCTAAGTTTCCCGTAGGCTCATCTGCAAGGATAATTCGAGGAGATTTTACCAGTGCACGAGCTATGGACACTCTCTGCTGCTGACCTCCCGAAAGCTCTGAGACCAGCTTTTTACGGTATTTCATCATACCAAGAGCTTCGAGAGTATAATTAACTCTCTCATCCTTTTCTTCTTCGCTTAAATCATAGATATTTAAAGCAAGCTTAACATTGTAGGCTACTGTATAATCCATAAGCAAATAATAATTCTGAAATACAAAGCCCAGATTATCATTACGATACTTTTCTGCTGCTTTTAAATTATACTTTGAAACAGATGTATCACCTACAGTTAAATTACCGTTATAAAAGTCATCTAGTCCGCCAATGGTATTTAGAAGAGTTGTTTTTCCGCAACCGCTTTCACCCAATATACATACAAGACCTGTATTTTCAAACTCAAGATTTATATCTTTAAGTACATGGTTTTCATTTTTTCGTCCGCGATTGTAATACTTATTTAAATTACTTACTTTAATCATTTTTTCCCCCATGTTGAAGCATTTATTCTTTCTTCTTGTCTATGCTTGTACGTATCATCCTTGCAAATACAATTGCTGTAAGGTATGCCATAATAAGGACATATGCAAAGTAAATTAAAGTATTAGGAACATCGTAAAACCTGAGTATGTCATTTATTTCCTTTACTCTCAGCATACCCGCAATGGATGCCACAAATAGAATAATCACAGAGGATAAAAGTCCGTAAAAGCATATGGTAAGCTTTATTAAAAGATCGATCTGGCTAAGTCTCATACCCATAAATTTAAATATATAAAACTCATTAATCTTAATCTTCATAAGTGCCCTTATTATCAATATCTGCAGAACTATAAGAATTATAAGAACTCCTACAGAAATACATATGGTTATTAATCTGCTCATAACCTTTTCGGGTATATATTCTGTTGTAGACACCCTGTAGGTACTCATTCCGATGTAGCCCTTTTTATCGAGAGCCTTTATGACGCTGTCTGTCTTTGTGTAATCAGTTATATACACATCCCCCTGGAATGTTGAATTATTTTCCGGATAAATTGCATTAAATATTTCTTCACTAACCTCTATAAACATTGGGTTATATTTTCCATAATTATCCTCTGGATTTTCATTATCTTCGTCAAAATAATTATATACTTCAAAACAACCCTTTCTTAAACCTTCTCCATTTGGTTTTGCGACAAAGTCAGGCTCTAAATTGTACTCAATCATGTCATCATTACTTGTAAGCACTATGTTAGCAACACCGGTAAATGCTTGAGGGACACTAGTTATACCGGCCACCTCCGACTCTCCTCCCATATCAACACTGTACTTTAGCGAAGCTCTGATTTCATTGTATGCAAGATTGTCTCCAATAATTGGAATAAATGTATCCTTACCATAAAACTTTTTAAATTTATCACTATAATAAAAGTTTATTCCAACTGCCGGGCCACCGATAGAAGCGGTAATAGCAGAGCAAAATCTCGGTGCAAAGTATATTTGCTTTGATTCTTTTTTTAAGAAACCTGTAATGGTAAAATCATTTTCATAGAAACTACCGTCATCCCATATATTATCATCTCTTAAGTAAATGTGAACCTTATCACCAAGCTTTTGCTTTCCGGTTTTATATACTACAATTTCATTTCTCTTGCTTGGGAGATATCCTTCTTCTAAGTCATCATTTTCTATGGCTTCAGTTGACATCATAAACTTCTTGGTTTCTATAAAGTTTATACTCTTAACCTCTTCACCGGTAGCCTTCTTATCTCCATAGTCAAATGTATAATCCTCACCCTCATTCACGTAATAAGATATATCGTGACAAAGGTCGTATATATCAGCATCTGTAACATACTTTATCTCTTTAAATTCCTTTATATCACTCTTTTTTAATCTTTCTCCATCTTTACGCATGATAAGAATTCTTTTATCTGAATCATTTAAAAATGCAGTATCATCATACTTCTTTGTTATCCTGTCATCTGCATTTACAAACAGCTCTCCAAGAAAAACAAAACTTATAAGACTTGTAAATAAAAAGAACATAAGAAATAAAAATGTTCTGCTTTTCTGTCCTTTAAGATCAAGTCCCAAAAATCGTACAGCTACACTCAGCTTTTCCTTCCATAATCCCTTTTCATCTTTATTATCTTCAGTTAAAGGTTGCGTATCTATATCTCCTGTTTCATTTTTTTCTTTCTCATCTTCAGATGCATTATCTACGGAATCATCAACCTCTTCCTCTGTAAGCTCCTGTGAAACCTGTCCGTTTTCTCCCTCTATCAGGTGCATGTTTACTTTAATATTAGATACAAGTTCACCGTCATGCAGTCTTATCTTTCTGGTTGCAACCTCCTCAACTCTTTCATAATCATGCGTAACCATAATTATTAATCTTTCTTTGGACAGTTCTGAAAGTAACTCTATAATCTGTGCACTTGTCTCTGAATCTAAGTTTCCTGTTGGTTCATCAGCAACTATAATATCTGTATTTTTTGCAAGTGCTCTTGCAATACTAAGTCTCTGCTTTTGACCGCTCGAAAGCTCTGAAGCACGAAGTAAAGCCTGATCTTTAAGACCTACCTTTTCTAAGTACTCCATTGCCTTTTTTCGTGCCTTATAGGCAGAAAGCCCCTGTATAAGGAGAGCAACCATACAGTTATCAAGAGCAGAATAGTGACCTACCAAACCATAGTTCTGAAATACAAATCCTATATACTTTCGACGATACCTCTCCCAATCAGCCGAATCAAACTGGAATGTAGGCTTTCCGTTAAAGTACATTTCGCCGTCATCAAATGTATCGAGACCGCTTATGATATTTAAAAGTGTTGATTTTCCACTTCCGCTTTCTCCGGTTATAGCAACAAATCCCTTATCCGGAAACTTTAAACTAATCTTATTAAGAGCAAGTGTTACCGATGTATCGGTATAGTAATACTTGCTTATATTTTGTAACTCTATCACGAGTATACCTCCAAACAAAAATTAAAAAGACTTATTAATCTAGACTCTCTTTCGAATCTTTCACATCGGAATCATCCGGTTTGCGATAATAAAAACCTAACGTAATCCGATGAATAGTATAACATAATTATCATGAAGGGTGTTTAAAAAAATCAAGATAAACTACATTAAAATTACTTTAGATATTACTATAGAAATATATAGAAATCACTCAAAACAAAAAACTCATTATAAACACATTCAAATCACCGCCGGATCTTACTGAAAACGTTTTCACAAAAAAGCCTTTTATTATTATACTCTTTGTGTTAACGTATGTGTTGGAATGTAAATTTATACAAAGGAAGCTAAACCTATGTCTATAAAGAAAATTGCAAAAATAACAGGAGTATCGCCTTCCACTGTCTCACGCATACTTAATAATCCAGAGTACAAGTGCAAATCTGTTCAAACCCGTGATAAAGTATGGCAGACTGCTATGGACTTAAATTACACACCAAACAGTGCTGCCAGAAATCTTAAGCTTGGCATAATACCTGCGAAGCAAAAAACCTTTTTTATAAATGTACTTATGACCAGAACGGATTCAGTACAGACAGACCCTTTCTTCAATGAACTTTTACGAGTAATAGAAAGTGAGATTCATAAAGCCGGAAGCATACTTAGTTGTATATGGTATATGCCTGTTTTTTCTGATGATAAAGCCTGCGAACAGACTGACCTTAAAGCTCTTATCGATAAAACCTGTAAGGATGCAGGAAGTCACTCTGACGGACTTGTAATCATTGGAAAATGTAACGATAAAGCCCTTAGATTATGGGAGAAGAAGTATAAAGCCATAGTTTCAGTTAATCGAAATTCAACTAACTACGAGGTCGATGAGGTCATATGTGACGGAAGTAAGATAGCTTACATGGCCGCAAATCATCTGATAAAACTTGGACATATAAAAATCGCCTATGCAGGCGGATGTCACAATGAAGCACGTTACAGAGGATTTACCAATGCACTCAAAGAACATAATATAGAGTTACATAATGATTATGTCATAAGTACTCACTCAAGTCAGACCGACGGGTATGAAGCCATAAAAAAAATTGCTTCTCTTTCAGACCGCCCAACAGCTGTTTACTGTGCAAATGATGTTATAGCTCTTGGTATGTTTGACTTTCTAAATCAATATAAAAACCTAAATTACATGCCTTCAATAATAGCAAGCGACGATATAGAGGAAGCTCAATTTACAAAACCCATGCTTTCTACAGTAAGACTTCCCAAGGATGAGATGGGAAAATTTGCTATCCATCTTCTTACGGATCGCCTGTCCGGAGGTCACTCAAGTGTAGCAAGAATCGAATTAGAGGGAACACTTATCCAACGAAGTTCTACCTTTAATGTGGATGAAGAATATTATTAATAAAACCCTGTACCGATTTCGGTACAGGGTTTTACTCTCACAATTATTCAATTAAGTCACTTAATATTCGTCAAGACTCGCTTGCAAGTCTTTTCGCGCGCCGTGATTCAAAGAGATGTTTTACATCTCTTGGCTGCATTTAGCAGACATTTACCTATCCGAATCCAATAGTTAGCAAAGCTAACTATTCGCATCACTCGCGGAGCTTTTGTAAGTATAATTTGTCAATACCCCCACCTACG
>JAEEJA010000003.1 GCA_016281605.1 Lachnospiraceae bacterium | reverse complement strand
GATTCTTGCAAAGCCGCTATTTTCTGATGTTCTTCTTCGTGAGATACAACGAGTTCTTTCGAATCAAAACGGAATAGAAATCGAGTATCATGAGGAAGTATCAGATGATACCGAAAGCATTCTTGCGGGCAGAAGGATACTTATGGCCGAAGATGTAGAGCAGAATGATGAAATTTTAGCGGATCTTTTGGAATTAGAAGACATGGAAGCTTTTCATGCAAAAAATGGAGAAGAAGCTGTAAAACTGTTTTCTGAAAGTGAAGTAAGCTTCTATGATGCTATTCTTATGGATGTGCGTATGCCGGTTATGGATGGTTTAAGTGCAACACGTGCTATAAGAGAGTTGGCTAGAGAGGATGCTAAGACAGTGCCTATAATTGCAATGACTGCAAATGTATTTGATGAAGATGTTGAGAAATCTTTGCAGGCTGGTATGAATGCACATCTTTCAAAGCCGATTGAACCGGACAGACTTTATGAAACCATGGCAAATCTAATAAATAATAATTAAAGTAAGGGGCATATCTGATTGATATGCCCTTTTACATATATTATTATTATTATTTTATAATTTCGAGAGGAGAAAGAGAAGCGACCATCTTTCGGGTGATATCATTATAAAAATCAACTGTTATTATGATATCATTTCCCTTTGGCATAATATTTTTTACTACGCCTTCTCCAAATTTTTGATGACGAACTTTATCACCAATCTTATAAGATACATTTTTTGTTCCTTTAGAAACCGGAGTGTAGGAGTTTTTTATAAGATTAGGAGTATTTATAATGGTTTTTGGCTTTTTGCTTTCGGTAAATCTAAAGGTTTTTCTTGGTGAAGTATCTACCTCGTTATATCTTCCGGGTGATTTGTGGAACTCCTGTTTTTCAATTTCATCTCCAAATGGCATAAGAGTGCTTTTGGTTGAAGTTAAAAGGTGGAAGGGAATTTCACTTATAAATAAAGATGGCTTATTATACACGTAATCACCGTTTTTAAAGCGACATATGCAACTGGATAATGATAGTTTTTTCTTTGCTCTGGTTATACCTACATAAGCTAAGCGTCTTTCCTCCTCAAGCTCATCTGCTCCTGATGAATAATCATCGGGATTAAGAGCCATGTAGGATGGAAAAAGGTCATTTTCCATACCTGGTATAAAAACATAAGGGAATTCGAGTCCCTTAGCAGAGTGAAGGGTCATAAGTAATACGATATCCGTATTATCCTCTACATTATCTAGGTCGGAGATGAGTGCAAGCTCAGCAAGAAAGTCGGAAAGTGTTGGCACTTCGGCATTTTCTTCGTAGTCCTTTGCTTTTGCTATAAGCTGGTCAATATTTTCAAGTCTGTCTTCAAAAGTCAATTCATTATCATCCTTAAGATAGGTTTCATAACCTGTAACATCGATTATGGTAGTAATAAGTTCATGTATTGACAGCTGTTCTTCTCTAACTGATTCTTTAAAATCCTCTATAATTTTTACAAAATCTGTAACCTTTGCTTTGGCACGACTAACGTTTGGAACTAAATCTATATCAAGCATTGTATCGTAGACTGTTAGGTTATTATCATTAGCGTATGCGGTAATCTTTTCTACGGACGTATTTCCGATTCCTCTTTTAGGGACATTTATAATTCTGTTAAGACTTACTGTATCGGTGGAATTATCTATAAGTCGTAAATATGCTAAAATATCTTTTATTTCCTTACGTTGATAGAAGTTTACACCACCTACAACCTTATAGGGAATACTCAGTCTTACAAGGGCTTCTTCAATTGTTCTTGATTGAGCATTGGTCCTGTAAAGAACAGCAAAATCACTGTAAGATGCAAAACCGTTTTTTACACCTTTATCTATGGATTCGGCAATTCCGAAGGCTTCTTCTCTATCGTTTGTAAAAAGCTTATAATAAAGGTTATCTCCACTTTCGCTACTTGTCCAAAGTCTTTTATCTTTACGTCCGAAGTTGTTTTTTATAACAGCATTTGCGGCATCTAAGATATTAGAGGTGGAGCGGTAGTTTTGCTCAAGCTTTATTACATTAGTGTCCGGGAATTCATTTTCAAATTCCAGTATATTTCTTATATCAGCACCTCTGAATTTATATATGGATTGATCATCATCGCCCACTACGCAGAGGTTATGTTCTGTTTCTCCGGACTCGTTTGTATGACTTGCGAGCAACTTTATAAGGGTGAATTGAGCGTGGTTTGTATCCTGGTACTCATCAACAAGAATATATGCATATCGGTCTCTGTAAAAGGACAAAACATCTTGGTTTGTATTAAAAAGTTCAACTGTTTTAAGTATTAAATCATCGAAGTCCATAGCATTGGCTTCTTTCAATCTTTCAGTATAAAGGTAATAAGCCTTTACATAATTCTTTGCTGAATAATCTCCTTCTGAGCGCTTTTCAAATCCATAGGGAGTCAATAATTCATCCTTTGCATTGGAGATAACGCTCAAAAAGGTTCGTTCTCTGTATTTTTTTGGATCGAGATTTAAGTCTTTGATAACTCTTCTCATAAGAGAACGTTGATCGTCAGAATCATAAATTGTAAATGAATTGGTGTATCCTAAGTGCTCTGCATGTCTTCTTAATATGCGAACGCAAAGCGAATGAAAGGTTGATACTGTTATATAAGCAGCATCAGGTCCTACAGTATCGAAAACTCTGGACTTCATCTCACCTGCAGCCTTATTGGTAAATGTCAGAGCCAGAATATTCCATGGTTTTATTCCGTGATTTTCTATAAGATGAGATATTCTGTGTGTTATAACTCTGGTTTTTCCACTACCTGCTCCTGCAAGAATAAGAAGTGGTCCTTTGAAGTGTTCAACTGCTTTTTGCTGCATATCATTTAATGATGATGTATCAAACATTATCTCTGTACTCCTTAGCTTTTTTAAAGTAATCGGATATTTTGTCGGCTTCATCATGCTCAATATTGTATCGGATATCTTTTAGTATTTTTTCAATATCGTCAAGATTATCTAGAATAGCCTCTTTATTTGTAAGACATATATCTCTCCACATATGAGGAGAAGAAGAAGATATTCTGGTAGTATCCTTAAATCCGCCGGCACTAAGGAGTTTATAATTACCATCCTTATCTTTATCAGATACCTGATTTACCATGGCAGCACTTAATACATGAGGTATGTGACTTATAGCAGCAGCAATCTCATCGTGGTAGGCTGCATCTAATATAACAGGATTTGCTCCAATTCGAACAAGAAATTCCTTTAACCAGGACAAATGCTCTGCAGGAGTGTCAGGTTTTGGAGTAAGTATATATGTACAACCATCAAAAAGCTCTTTGTATGAATGTTCGTAACCGGTCTTTTCTTTACCTGCCATAGGATGACCGCCAATGAATGAGGCTTTAGGACAGTACTTATCGGCAGCCTGCATAATTGAATTTTTAACAGAACTAACATCAGTTATCAAGGTATCTTCTTTGATAACATCATTTAGCTTTGACATATATTCGATATTAGAAAGCACCGGAGCACATAGGAAGATGCAATCACATGCACAAAACTGCTTAATGTCTGTTATGATGCTACTTAGTACCCCGTCTTTCTTAGCTTTTTCTAAAGAAGGATTAGGCTTATCGTGGTAATTATATGCGATAATATTAGAGTTTTTATAGAGGTCTCTTATACATTTGGCCAAGCTTGCGCCTATAAGACCGAAGCCGATAAAACCAAAGGTGCTGTTTTCATTTAACATTATTTTTTTCTCCGTTTATATAGTATTTTTGTGTCCATTTTTATAAAATAAGATTTATCGATGAAGCATAAATTTAATTAACGTCATTTTTTTTTGTGGACAGCAATATTATTTTACATTTATTACAACTTTTAGTCAACAAACCTCTTGACTATTTTAAAGATTACGATAGAATAGAAGGGCGAGACTTTTTTAATATAATTGGAGGAAAATTATGAATTCATCAAAAAAGATTGTTCGTGAAGGAGCAACAGTAAAAAACAAAAAGAGCGAAGCAGAAGCTTTATCTGTTGTAGACAGAAAGCGCCTTGTAATTGGCATTATTTTTGCTGTCATCGTTGTTGTACTATGTGTAGGTGTCGGTATTCAGGAGTTTAAAAAGGATACTGTACTTAAGGTTAATAATACCAAATATACCATGGATGATATGATGTGGCCGATATATGAAGTTGAAAGCCAGTATCTTGCTATGGATTCCATGTATCAATATTATATGAATACTTCAGTTTGGGATGCTTCATACAGTGGCGGTGATGCCAATGTACCAGAGGGTTCTACCAATGCAGATGGTCTTAAGATTCAGGTTATGAATCAGACTCAGGAGTATGAAATCCTTTATCAGGAAGCTGTAAAGAATGATTATAAGCTTACTGAAGAGGAAAAACAAAAGGCTAAGAGTGATGCTAAGGATGCTCTTAAGTACCTTTCTTTCACTCAGAAGCTTAAGCTTTCCATATCTGAAGGAAAGCTCACTGATCTTATGGAGAAGAGAGCTTTAGCTATGCGCTACAGTGATGATAGGAGAGCTGAGACAGATAAGACTGTTGATGAGGATGCTGCAAAGAAGACAGTTAATAAAGATGATTATAAGCAGTATGATGTTCAGTATTATTATGTTTCAACTGTAACAAAAGAGGGTGAGGAGCTTAAGCCTGAAAAGTACGATAAGCGTCTTAAGCAGTTAAAGGACGTTTATGAAAGAATGGAAGATAATGATAAGTTTGCAGAGCTTCTTGAAGAGAAGGATAAAGCTGATCAGGTTAAGTTTGAAAAAGCATCATATACCGAGAAGGATGGATGGAGCCTTATAACAAATAAGGACGTAATGAAGAAGATTAAGAAGCTTAAAGTAGGAGATGTAACGGAGGTTATTGAAGATAAGGATGATAAGATGATTCTTTTTGTTCGCCTCAAGGATGATACTTCTACTGAGTCTTATGACAAGGCATGTGAAGAGGCTGTAACAACGGCTAAGGATGAAAAGTACAATGAATGGTTTAAGGAGCTTCAGGGAAAGTATACTATCAAAGTGTATGATAAGGTTTGGGATGATATAGAAATCGGTACTGTTACAACATCTATCGTAAATGAAGAAGATCTTCAGAAGATGCAGGAGGAGAGAGAAAAGGATAATCCATCATCAGAAGGCGCTAGCAGCGATGCAACAGCGACTTCAGATTCTTCTGAAGCACAGTAAAATTATGATGTAACAAATATTTATTAAAAAGGAGTCGCTTATGAGTATGGTGAGACGTCTTTACGTAGAAAAGAAACCTGAGTTTGCTGTTAAAGCAAAGGAGCTTAAGGAGGAAATCGTCAGATATCTGTCAATATCAGGACTTAGTGATGTCAGGGTTTTAGTCAGATATGATGTGCAAAATGTATCCGATGAAACCTTTCAAAAGGCTTTAGATACTGTATTTTATGAGCCACCTGTTGATGTATGGTTTGAAAATTCTTTTAAGTCAAACGCTGATGACAAAGTGTTTTCAGTAGAATACCTTCCGGGACAGTTTGATCAGAGAGCGGATTCTGCTGAACAGTGTATAAAGCTTCTAAACGAAAAGGAAAATCCTATTATACGTTCTGCCACAACCTACGTTCTTTCAGGTAACATATCTGAGTCTGAGCTTGCTAAGATTAAAGATATGATTGTTAATCCGGTTGATTCACGTATTACAGATGAAAGTATACCTGAAACACTTGTTATGGAGTATGATGACCCAAGTGATGTATCTGTGATGGAAGACTTTATAACAATGGATGAAGATGAGACCAAAAGTCTTTATTCTTCACTAAATCTTGCCATGACTATTAAGGACTTTAAGTTTATACAGGATTACTTCAAGGATACTGCTAAGAGAAATCCAACTATAACTGAAGTAAGAATGCTTGATACCTACTGGTCTGATCACTGCCGTCATACAACATATCTTACAGAGCTTAAGGATGTTGAATTTGAAGAAGGCTTTTATATCGAGCCTATAATGGCTTCTTATAAAGCATATAAAGAAACTCATGATGAGATGTATAAGGGAAGAAGCGATAAGTATGTATCACTTATGGATATTGCACTTCTTGCCATGAAAAAGCTTAAGGCTATGGGTAAGTTAGATGATCAGGAGGAATCCGATGAGATTAATGCCTGTTCAATAGTTGTACCCGTTGTGATAGATGGAAAAGAAGAAGAGTGGCTTATATTCTTTAAGAATGAAACACATAATCATCCTACAGAGATTGAGCCTTTTGGTGGGGCTGCTACATGTCTTGGTGGTGCCATAAGAGATCCGCTATCAGGTAGAGGTTATGTATATCAGGCTATGAGAGTTACAGGAGCAGCTGATCCTACAGCTCCTATGAAGGATACTCTTCCCGGTAAATTACCACAGAGAGCAATTGTAACCGGAGCAGCACAGGGCTATAGTTCATATGGTAATCAGATTGGTCTTGCAACCGGTCTTGTTAATGAAATTTACCACCCTGATTATGTAGCTAAGAGAATGGAAATCGGTGCTGTAATGGGAGCCGCTCCTCGTAAGCACGTTATAAGGATGAATTCAGATCCTGAAGACAGGATAATCCTTCTCGGAGGTCGTACAGGTAGAGATGGTATAGGTGGAGCTACAGGTTCATCTAAGGCTCATACTACTCAGTCTATCGATGTATGTGGTGCAGAGGTTCAAAAGGGAAATGCTCCTACAGAACGTAAGATACAAAGACTTTTCAAGAGACCTGAGGTAACATCTATTATAAAAAAATGTAACGATTTTGGTGCAGGTGGTGTTTCTGTTGCCATAGGTGAACTTGCAGATGGTCTTCTGATAGATCTTGATAAGGTACCTAAAAAGTATGCAGGTCTTGATGGAACAGAACTTGCAATATCGGAATCTCAGGAGCGTATGGCAGTAGTTGTTGCACCTGAGAATGAGCAGAAGATGCTTGATTTTGCTGCTTCTGAAAACCTCGAAGCAGTTGTAGTTGCTACTGTAACCAAAGAACCACGTCTTGTTATGAAGTGGAGAGGAAAGGTTATAGTAGATATAGACAGAGAATTTCTTAATTCAAACGGTGCTCATCAGGAAACCGATGTATATGTACACATGCCTGATAGAAAGGAAAATCCTTTCTTAGATGAATCTAAGGAACTCGATATCAGAAGAAAGTGGATTGAGACATTAAAAGACTTAAATGTATGTTCTCAAAAGGGTCTTATAGAGATGTTTGACAGCTCTATAGGTGCAGCTACCGTTACCATGCCATTTGGAGGAAAGTATAATCTTACTCCTACACAGACCATGATAGCAAAACTCCCACTTGATACACAGAAGTGTGACACTGTAACTATGATGAGTTACGGTATGGATCCGTATTTACTTAAGTGGAGTCCATACCATGGAGCTATATATGCTATTGTACAGTCTATGGCTAAGATTGTTGCTTCCGGTGGAGATTATAAGAAGATTAGATTTACATTCCAGGAATACTTCAAGCGCATGAGTGATGATAAGGCCCGTTGGGGAGAGCCGCTTGCTGCCATGCTAGGTGCATACAGTGCACAGATGGCATTTGGCCTTCCATCTATAGGTGGAAAGGACTCCATGTCCGGTACATTTAATGATATAGATGTACCTCCTACTCTTTGCTCATTTGCTGTTGATATATGTGAAGCAGATAATGTTATTACTCCTGAATTAAAGAAGGCTGGTAATAAGCTTATATCCTTCAATATCATAAGAGACGAGTATTCTATACCTGTTTATGATCAGGTTATGGAAATGTATGATAAGATTAGAGAGTATGTTGTTAATGGCTGGATTGAATCAGCTTATGCAATCGGATTCGGCGGTATATGTGAAGCTGTTTCAAAGATGGCATTCGGTAATAAGAAGGGTGTTATCCTAAGCAATGATATTACCCTAGATGAGCTATTTATGAAAGATTATGGCTCAATTGTCGTTGAAATATCAGAGGAAAACCTTAAGAATATCGATCAGGATTACACTATTATAGGTGAAGTGACAGATCAGCCTCAGTTTGTTGCAGGTCCTGTCAGCATTAAGACAGATGAAGCTATAGAAGCATGGGAAGGTCGTCTTGAAAGTGTATATCCGACAAAATCGGACGTTAAGGCACCTCTTTATGAAGATAAACTCTTTGATTGTGAGAAGAAATTCAGTGCAAAGACCAAAGTGGTTAAGCCTAAGGTGTTCTTACCTGTATTTCCGGGTACAAACTGTGAATATGATACAGGAAGAAGCTTCTTACGCGCAGGAGCAGATATAGATGTAAAGGTATTTAAAAACCTTTCTGCTTCGGATATTGTTGATTCAGTAGATGCATATGTATATGCTATCCGCTCATCTCAGATGATTATGTTCTCAGGTGGGTTCTCAGCCGGTGACGAACCGGATGGATCAGCCAAGTTTATAGAGGCAGTATTTAAGAATCCTAAGATTATGGATGCTGTTCATGATCTCTTAGATAACAGAGACGGACTTGTACTTGGTATATGTAATGGTTTCCAGGCTCTTATTAAGTTGGGACTGGTACCAAATGGAAGAATTGCACCTCTTAAATCGGATTCACCTACACTTACTACTAACAGTATTGGGCGTCATGCTTCAATGAGTGTTTATACTAAGGTTGTTACCAACAAATCTCCATGGCTTATGGAAGCAGAGCTTGGAGGTATATATACTATACCTGCATCTCACGGTGAAGGAAGATTTGTGGCTTCTGAAGAAACTATCAAAAATCTTTTCGAAAACGGACAGGTTGCTACAAGATATGTGGATTTGCAAGGTAATCCTACTTTGGATGAGCGCTTTAATCCAAATGGTTCATATGCAGCTATAGAAGGTATTACAAGTCCTGACGGAAGAGTGCTTGGAAAGATGTGTCACTCAGAGCGTATCGGAGAGCATGTAGCAATAAATGTATACGGAGAGCAAGATCAGAAGATATTCGAATCTGGAGTAAAATATTTTAGTTAATTATTGTTGAAGTTTAAAACCTGTAATATAGG
>JAEEJA010000017.1 GCA_016281605.1 Lachnospiraceae bacterium | reverse complement strand
CTCATCAATAGAGTTATTTCAAATGAAAAAGTAACTCAGGATGAGATCAACGTATATATCGAGAAGAAGGATGCTGAGGATATCAATCAGGATCTGATGAATCAGGATACAACAGAAGAGGAATAAAGGTACCAAAGGGGGCGCCTATGGTTGATAATAATCAGAAGCCTGTACTTGTAGTATTAGCTGCAGGGCTTGGAAGCAGATTTAATGGTTTAAAGCAGATAGAGTCTGTAGATGACGATAATCATATACTCATAGACTATTCTATTTATGATGCTATCGAGGCAGGCTTTTCGGAAATTGTATTTATTATCCGCAGAGATTTTGAAGAGCAGTTTAAGGAAGCTATTGGTAACAGGATCAGCGAAAAGATAAAGGTAACGTATGTTTATCAGTCTTTGCATGATTATCCGGGTGATATAGAGTTTCCGGAAGAAAGAAATAAACCATGGGGAACCACACATGCTCTTTGGAGTGCAAGAGAGGCTCTCAAGGGAAAGAGATTCCTGACTATAAATGCGGATGACTTTTATGGCCGCGGTGCTTATAAGAATGCAATGGACTTCTTTGAAGTGGCAAAAGACGAAAACAGTCATGCATGTATATGCTATCTGCTACATAACACTCTTTCAAAGAGTGGTACGGTTAACAGAGGTGTGTGCTATGCTGATGAAAATGGGATGCTCAGCAAGATAGATGAGGTTAAAAATATTCCGTTCGATAATGAGTTTCCACAGGGAACTCTCGCATCAATGAACCTTTGGGCTTTTTCTCCAGGATTTATAGATGATCTTATAACAAACTTTGAAAAAAGGTTTGTAGAAGGAGTAAAAGAGTCTCCTTTGAAGTTTGAAGAAACAATAACTGATGCTGTTCAGGATATGGTCAGCAGAAATGCAGGAACCGTCAAATGTGTTATGACTGATGAGACCTGGTTTGGTATGACATATATCGAGGATCTGCCGGAGGTTAAGGACAGACTGAATAGTCTAAGAGAGGAAGGCGTTTATGTCAAAGAGAAGTGGTGATTCGGCTACACCTTTTTATAAAAGAAAAAATGCTTATAAAAAGTCTGCCCGTTTTGCACTTTTCGGATGCCTGTTAATGCTGGCATCAGCCTTTCTTTATTGGAAGAATATATTTTTCAGAATATCAGAGAAGCAGTATACCGGGGTAAGTTTCTTTTCGGTTGCCAGGAAATGTTTTAAAATGGGCATCACGAAAAAAACTATTATCCTTCCTATGCTGCTTTTTGTATTTGTTGCGGCAGTTGCTTTTCTTATCATAGCTGCTATAAAGGACAACATAACGAAGAAGGAATTCTTCAGTAAAAGAAAAAAAAGGATAAGGCTGGCAGTACTTGCACTAACTCTTATCCTTGTCATTCTTATGGTTCATTCTCCTATTTTTAAGGAGGATCAGAACCTTTTACTCAGTACGCATAATTCCTGGAAAGCGTTTATAGAATCCAGTCGAAATACATACGTAAAAGGCGTGGGCGAGATGTATAGTTATTATTTGGTTGGTCCGGGATTTATATCCTTCTTCCTGGGCTTGATACTATATATCATATCTATAGGCTACAGCTTCGTTCTGGATACCCTGAACGAGGATGATGATTAAATACCATCAACCTCTTCCTTTGCGACCTTTCCGTCGTGAAGAATCTGACGCAGATAGTCTGCATCGCCCTCTTCGAGGGCTTTTTTATATTCACCGAGATATTTGATGATCTCATTAAGCTCAAATATCAGATTGTCCTTATTCTCAAGGAAGATTTCTGTCCACATATCTTCGTTCAGCCATGCAACTCTTGTCATATCCTTGTAGCTTCCCGCTGAGAAACCAAGATGTTCCTTTGCTGTAGGGCTCTTTATATAAGCATTTGATACTATATGCGGCATTTCCGAAGTGAAGGCTATCATTTTATCATGCTTCTCTGAAGAGCAGACAGTTATATTTGCAAATCTGCAAGGACTCATTATATCTCTGATATGGTCATGAAGCTTGGTATCATTTAAGTCTTCGGTAATAATTATCATATAAGCATCTCTGAAAAGTGTGCCTGTACTATAGTTATAACCGGAGAATTTCTTTCCGGCCATTGGGTGTCCGCCCACAAATGTAAAACCGTACTCACGTGCTATTTCAAAGCATTCCTTGCAAACGCGTCTTTTCAGACCACCCGTATCAATAACAATTGCTCCCTTTTTGATGTATGGTGCGTTATCGCGCACGAAGTCAATTATAGCCTGATTATAAAGTGCCGGGATTATCAGATCGCATTCACTTATATTTTCCTTTGTGAGAATCCCGTCCAGAGTGCCATCAAGTGTGGCAAGCTCGCATACTGACTTATTCGTATCGTATCCAAGCATTTTTGCTTTAGTATTTAGTCTGAACGCTTTTGCGAAAGAGCCTCCGATAAGACCAAGGCCGACAACACCGATGGTTTTAATATTTGTTTTTTGAAAGTCACTTACTTTTGACATTTTTAAAATACTCCTTGTACGGTTGCTTTAGTGCTTTAGTGTAGTAAAGTATATCATCGGGTTTTATATATGTCAACATTCGCTAGGTTGTGGTAAAATCTTTATTGTAAATAGTTTTCATATATGATAAAGTCACATTGTTTACTTAGAATATTG
>JAEEJA010000016.1 GCA_016281605.1 Lachnospiraceae bacterium | reverse complement strand
GTCACCTTCTTTAAGCTTACTCCACTTATTATAATCATACTTAAGCTCTTTTTCTTTGGCTCTTTTCCTCTTAATCTTCAGATAATAGCTCTCTGTATGTTCTCCTTCTCTCTGATACCCATACTCGGGGTTTCTTATCTTTTCAGGTTCACTAATAACCTTTTTCGGTAGAGTTCCCCACTTTGGCTCATGGTCCTCTCCGGAGGTTTCTACATGGGAAACCACCTTCCATCTGTCTATATCATAATAATAACGGGTTGCATACACCGGCTCATCTCTGTACACAGGTGACTGATAGGTCTCTGTATATGTTTCTGTCTTGTACTTAGGCACGCTTCTGGTTTCAAACTGACCGTTCCCCTTATTTACATACTCAGTTGTATAACCGTCACTTACTCTTCTGGTACGTGTTCGTGTTTTGGTTTCGTAATGATCTATAACCTTTTTATAATGATGAATCTCCCGTTTCTTCTCATGCAGATTCGCCCCCGCAGGCAATTCCCAGGCATCCTCATTATAATTATTAAACTCCTCTATGGCTATATCCCGCTCCCAGCGAAATCCTGTGATAGTAGCATTGGTCGGAATCGTTATTACAAAAGAAAGTGCAAACAATATCAGTATCAGATATATAAGCCTATATGGTTTCTTTATAAAAAAACCAAAAAATGACTTGAATCCTGAAAGAATCCTGCCTTTAAGCGAATAGTCAGCTACTTTTTTATCAGCATCGGAATCTAAAATTTTTCTCAATTCTTTTTCTATATATTCTTGAGAGCCTTTCTCATCTTTTATTTCTTTACTGAAGTAATTCCTTGTAGCTTCATGCTTATTGGAGCCGCAATTCTGACATACATCTACCATGGAAGAGTTTTGAGCTCCACAATAATCGCATATCCAGTTTGCTTCTTTATTCTCTTTCCCTTCTTCGACGTACTCAATCACATCCTCCTTCATGTAGTACTCTACATTCTCTGCAATTCTTGCACCACAATCAGGACAGGTGGTATGATCTCCACGTATTCCTTTTTTACCACATACCGGGCAATCCCAGTAACCGTAAACATGTTTTCCCATTATTTCTCATTTCTCTTAGCTCTGAATCTAAGTGTTGAATCAAGAATTTTCTTTCTTATACGCAGGTTCTCAGGTGTTATCTCAAGAAGTTCATCTGTATCTATAAAGTCAAGAGCTTCCTCTAGTGAAAGCTTTTTAGGTGGTACCAGCCTTAGGGCATCATCAGATGAATTGGAGCGGGTATTACTTAAGTGCTTAGTCTTACATACGTTAATCTCTACATCCTCAGGTTTACCACACTGTCCGACAACCATACCTCCGTAAACCTTCTCACCTGTACCGATGAAGAGCTGTCCTCTGTCCTGAGCTATGAAAAGACCGTAAGCAACAGCCTCTCCTGCCTCAAATGCAATTATGGAGCCCTGATTTCTGTACTCTATATCTCCCTTATAAGGACCATACTCTTCAAATGTTGTATTTATAACTCCATTTCCCTTTGTATCGGTAAGGAACTCTCCTCTGTATCCGATAAGACCTCTGGAAGGAATCATAAACTCAATACGGGTTGTTCCTGCACCTAACTGAGTCATGGCTGTAAGCTCTCCCTTACGTGCTGAAAGCTTTTGGATAACCACACCTGAAAACTCCTCCGGTACATCTACTAAAGCTCTTTCCATAGGTTCTAAGGTCTTTCCTCTCTCATCCTTCTTATAAAGCACCTGAGCCTTACTTACTGCAAATTCATAACCCTCACGTCTCATGGTCTCTATCAGAACAGATAAGTGAAGTTCTCCTCTACCCGCAACCTTAAAGCAATCTGTACTCTCTGTTTCCTCTACTCTAAGTGAAACATCTGAGTTTAACTCCTTGAAAAGTCTGTCACGAAGCTGCCTGGAGGTTACAAACTTTCCTTCCTGACCTGCAAGAGGAGAATCATTTACCATAAAATCCATGGCAATTGTAGGTTCTGATATCTTCTGAAATGGTATAGGATTAATGTCAGTAGGCGAACAGATAGTATCTCCTATGTGGATACCCTCAACACCGGAAACTGCTACTACAGAACCTGCCTCTGCTTCAGTAACCTCTACTCTCTCAAGCCCTTCAAACTCATAAAGCTTGGTAATCCTTGTTTTAATCTGCTTCTCTTTATCATGATGATTAACGATAACTACTTCATCATTTACCTTAATTGTACCATTTTCAACCTTACCGATTCCTATACGCCCAAGGAAATCGCTGTAATCAATGGTACTTATAAGCATCTGTAAGCTTGCCGAACTGTCTCCTGCAGGAGCAGGTATATAATCAACTATCGCATCAAAGAGAGGTGACATGTCGCTACCTCTTTCATCGGGTGAGTCAGATGCAACACCCTCTCTTGCAGATGCATATATAAATGGACAATCGAGCTGCTCATCACTTGCATCCAAATCCATAAAAAGCTCTAAAACTTCATCAACTACCTCATCCGGACGAGCCTCAGCTCTATCCATCTTATTAACACATACTATAACAGGAAGTTCGAGCCCGAGAGCCTTATTCAGCACAAATTTTGTCTGAGGCATAACTCCTTCAAATGCATCGACTACAAGAACAACACCGTTTACCATCTTCAGTACACGTTCAACTTCACCTCCGAAGTCCGCATGGCCCGGTGTATCCACTATATTTATTTTAGTTCCTTTATAATTTATAGCTGTATTTTTAGAAAGAATTGTTATACCTCTTTCTTTCTCTATATCACCTGAGTCCATAACTCTTTCACCAACTGCCTGATTAGCTCTAAATGTACCGCTTTGCTTTAACAGTTCGTCAACAAGAGTGGTTTTTCCGTGATCTACGTGTGCGATGATTGCTATATTTCTGATGTTTTCCTGATTCATACTAATCTCCATTCCAAAAACAAATATTGATAAAAGATTTCCTTGATATATTAGTTAAAAATAATCATGAATTCTTCTTAATTTACGACGTTATAGTATACGTAATAATATCAAATAAATCAAGATTTATTTGAAGTCTTTAATAAAAATCACTTTAAGATAAGGCCTTTATACACGTTTTTCCCTGCCAAAAGTGCATCTTTTATTTCCTTCGCGTCGATAGCATCAACAAAAAAGCGCTTCATGATTTCATATATTTCATCATCTAGAGAAAAATGCTCCGGTAAAGGACGAGCAGCTAATCTCCTGCTTGTAATACAGTAAAGATGCTCTCTTTCATACTGTTTCAATGCCACTCTTTTTTCTTTCCATAAGAATTTATGATATATGCCATCTGTTGAGATCCAAATTAGATTAGTGCCTCTTAGTAACTGCTTTAGGGACTCAGCCATCAAAAAATCACCATACATTATAACTATTTCTGCATTATCAAAGGCGCTTAAATCCATGTGCTCTTTGGGATTATACTCTAAGCACTCACATTCATATCCATTCAAATTGCAGGAAATTGCTACATCAACATAAAAATTGTCTTCAGTGTAAATCATCCCATATATGTAAATCACCTTATGGGATGATATCGTTTCATCTTTAATCCCTCTATGTATATCATTTTTTATTTCCAAAATTATATCTGAAATTTTATCTCTTATGTCAGAAAATCCGGTCAAGGTTATTAACCCTGCCGGACTTTCTTTTTCGTGTCTATTATAATCCTTCATTAAGTATATCCTTATATTACTCAGTCTGTTCGGTAGTCTCTGTTTCCTTAGGCTCTACTGTCTCCTTTGATTCAGTATTATCCGGAGATGGAGATACAGTAGCTACAGGTGTCCTGGTTTCGTTTGTGGCAGGAGGTGCTGTTGTGGCTACAGGGGTCTCTGTCACGGTAGTTGTAGCATCTCCGGTTGGTGCGGTTCTCTTTATCTTATAGTTAACAACTCCGGACTTTATTACCTTTACTCCCTGTCCTGATTCTGCAGAAACGCTGTCCGAATAATTACCCTCCGTCTTTCCTGTACAATCAACTACAAGCTTTATAGTGCTGGCAGTAACCTCACTTAAAGCAGACTTGGTCCCCTGCACCGTTACATTTATATATTCATATGCATTTTCAGCAAGAGAAGCCTTATATCCGTCTGCAACTCCGGTAAATGATACATTACTCATCTTTACGGAAAAATCAGATTTGATATTCTTCTGTATATCAATCTTTATAGCCAATATACTGTCATCAGAACTTACAAATACATCCTCCGGCAGATACTCCTGAACTGAAATATTTTGCTCAAGTTCCTCTGACTTGTGGTTCAAGCCACTTATATCTATAGGAATCTCGATATTTGAAATATTGCTGATGTTTTCATCATCACCATATACCTGTACTTCACTTGGCTGACATCCGGCAGCTACGTAGGTGTAGCCTTCTTCCGGTTCACCTGTAACATTTACAACAACCGGTATAGATTTTGTCTGATAAACTTCACACCTTACTCTTATCTTACTGTTGCTGTACTCAAGAGTTGATGAGGTGAGCTTATTACCTGCAGAATCGTAAGCAACCAAAGGAACTTTCTTGGTATATGACTTAAATGCGTCCTCAATATTTACAGTTACCTTAAGAGAATCAATCTTATCTATAATTGACTTTCCACCTGTTACTTCAACCATGTTTGGCTTTGCAATACACTCTCCCAGGGCGTAACCTTCTCTCACATTTCCTATGGTTTCAACCTGTACCTGCATCTGTCTGGTATCCATTTCTTCAAGCTTTAGCTTTAGTACATCGTTGCACTCAAGTACGACATCTTCCTTATATCTTTCACTTATATCCGGTTCTATATTTACAGCATTAACCGATGAAAGCTCGGAAAGATCTGCAACTGCAGATACATCGGAAGAACTGAGCTTATCGAGTATACTTTTTCTTCCTCTTACTCTTACTGTAGCAGTCTCTCCTTCCTCAATTTCATAAACCATGTTTACCGACTCTATGGCATCGGAATTTATTATATTAACATCAACATTAAACTTCCTGACCTGTACAGGATCATCGATATTGATGATTATAAACCATATGATGACTGCAAAAAACAGAGATGCGATTTTAAGTTTTACATCTTTTATGAAAAATGCCGCTATTCGCGAACCATGCTTTTTCTCCTTTTTTTCCATGCCTTCTCCACCTATTATTTTCCTGATTTAAACCATTTCTTTCTCTTTGACTCTTCCGATGGTGCCTTACCCTGAATCTCCATGAGCTTCTTTGTAAGTATCTCTTTATCTATATTTCTCTGAAGCATACCACCGCTTGCTATAGATATATCACCGGTTTCCTCCGATACAACTATGGTAAAGCTGTCGGATATCTCACTGATTCCAAGGGCTGCCCTATGTCTTGTTCCGAGTTCCTTTGAAATCCTGTAATTATCAGATAGTGGAAAATAGCAGGTAGCTGCCGTAATTCTGTTTCCTCTGATAATGACCGCTCCGTCATGAAGAGGTGTATTATGCTCAAATATATTTATCAACAGCTGACTGCTTATGACTGAATCAAGTGTAATTCCACTCCTGATATTGTCATTTAAATCTATGGTTCTTTCTATAGTGATAAGTGCACCTGTCTTATGCTTTGAAAGCTCCAGACTTGCACGAACCAAGGCTGTAAGGCTTTCATCTGAGATTGTATCGTTATTATAACGGCTGTCATCTCCCGGAATAATGGATGACATCACACTTTTTTCTCCGAGCTGCTCTAAAGCTTTACGAAGCTCAGGCTGAAATACGATTACGATTGCTGTAATTCCAATTGCTATTGTTCTGTCAAAAATCCACAATATAACCGTCATATCAAAGGCGTATGCCAAAAGATATGCGACAAACAAAACTATTATGCCTCGTACCAGCGTCCATGCGCGGGTTTTTCTAATCCATCTGATTATATGATAAAGTGAAAAAGTTATGATTATAATCTCAATAACATCTACTACACCAATAGTCGGAAAGGATGTAAAGCGCAGATAATCAAAAATCTTTGATACAATGTTACCCATAGGTTACTTTTCCTCTGTCTCTTTCTCTTTCTTTTCTTTTGCGTCCTCTGCTTCTAAAAACATCTCAACTTCCTCAAGCTCTTTAAGGTTATGTCTAGCTCTTTTTCTGGGGCGGAAATGCTTAACACTTCTCTCCGGAGCATTTACCTTATGCTTAGGAACTGCCTTAACATAATAATAGTACTCATCATCCTCAAACTGCAATCGTTCAACATGCTGGAAATTGAGAGAATACTTAAAAAATACTACTACATATGCTATCACAAAACACGCTATTATCTCAAGTATAAAATAAAGAATATTTAGATCTTCTCCTGCAAAGAAATCAAGGATAAGAAACAGTGTCATCTCTAAAAAAAGACCTACAATAATAGATATATTGAATGCATAATTAATCTCTGAAGATCTTATCAGGTAAACAACTACAAGTACAAGCGCAAATATAAGGAGCTCTTCCTGAAAAGGAATGTTGGTAACAAACTGATTTAACAGCTGATTAATAAGTATTGTTGTATCCTGATTCACTCCAATGGTAGCTGTAATAGAAGTGAGCAAATAGTATATAATTATGCCACAGCTCATGGATACAACCACGGCAGGTCCGTAAAATACTGCAAGCAGTACAGGCACTAAATACTGAAGATTAACAATATGAAGTAGTATAATACCCAGTATAAAATATGTGTGAATCGGCTCAAATCTTAAGAACATAAGATACATGATAACAAATATAAGTATCATAAATACAGCCAACAACGGACTCACGTAATAGACATTAATAACAGCGTAGATTAGTATAAGCGCAAGCACAACTGAATCAGGCATTGCAGCACAAAGAAGAGTTGTAATAAGGATAGCGTACCATGTTGTCAATACCGGGTGATACCCTACAAAATGATTTATACAAAGCACAGACCCCAGTATAAACAATAGTTTTATCAATGTCTTTACTATGGTTCCGTGCTTTAAGTAAAAGTTTTCTATATACTGTCCAAGGAGAATAAATCTGGTTATCATTCATTTTCTCCTTTCGTTTCATAGTAATCTTCAAGTTCATTTAAGCAGTCCATATACCCTTTAAGGGTAATTCCAATCCTGTCATACTTTCTATAATAATGTATAATGCTTATGATGACCGTAGAAAGTGCAAAAATTACATATGGTACGAAGGCCATCGTTGCATATCGCATGTAATTTGAAAGAAAATTTTGAGTAAAAAGATATTGTGATCTGTAAATAATAAAAATCAGAAGAATAAGTAGATAAGCCAAGGTATTACAAACAAAATTAAATAAGGTATGGGTACCTACATACACAAACCTGCCTTTAGAATACTCTTTTATTGATTCTTTTGAATTATCATTTTCCTGTTGATTAAGCTTGATCATCAACCTGAGTTTTTCTTCACTAACCACTTAGAACTACCTCTGTTATTACTTATTCTTCATAAGTTTATATCAGTAATCCTTGTTTGTCAAATACATTAACATCGTGCTGACATATATCATTGGCTGCCTTCATAACTTCGTTTATAAAATACTTATTGGTTCTGCTGTCAGGTTTTTTTATAAGACTTTCTATGAAGTGCAGCGCTCTTCCTCTGTACAGTGCATCAATGTAATCACGATTGTAGGGCACTATTCCGATTTTATTTTTTCTAATGCGGTATTTTCTGCGGATATTTACAAGCCATGCATTATTTTCATATTGATATTTGCTTATTAAAATATAGGTTTTTGGAAGTAAATTTGAGTAATTATTTATAAATTCAGGTATAACTCCGGGCCTTTGGCTTAGATTTACAACTATGAGATCAGCCCTTTCTAATATCCTGAATGTAGTGTGATTTGAAGCATTTTCTAAATCAGTAAACGTGTAATTGTAATTTGTATCTAGAAAACTATACAGATTACCCATGGAATTTTGTAATCTGAACTCGAAGATGTCTTTTTGAATTATTCTGTTCCTGGTAAAATAACTGAGTCCCGGTATTACCAAATCTATAGATGCTTTGGTAATATTTTCATATCTCCCCTGATAAATCTGCATAAGTACTCCCTCAAGTCCATATCTGTCATAATTATTCGGACTTTCGGCCACCATCATCCTTCTCTCGGACGACATGCAGTACTCCCCTATCCCGGGCATATTAAAATGATTTTCCAACAAAGCATACCTGCCACCCACATGACACGCAGCATGTAATCCCGCTATAGCTATCAAATTAGAAGTTACACATCCTGAATGCCTCTCCGGACTCCAGAATGCAATATTCATGGCATCACCTCCTGATAAATGTACGGAAAAATAACTCATATTTTCCTTATAGTCGGTCTGTATTTAGATAGAATTTTATAAAATGACCTAAAATCAAAAAAAGATACGTAATAAAAACCTAAATTAAAAGTAAAACCATTATCAGTAAAAAACATGGGTAAAAACAAGACAGACTCGTCTTGCCTCTTAAAGAATAATCCACATATATTATAACATATTTTTAAAAATATAATAGTGTCCAAATGCGTAAGTTTATAACGCATATTTGCAAGAGTGTTAATCAAGGAAAAATCAGATTTCACTTAAACCCTTAATTCTTTAATTGATTAAGTTTTTCTTGACCGTTCATTGGTTTTTTGGTAAAATTTCAATAATTGTATAACACTTTAACGTTGAGTAGATTGGATTTAATTATATTTAAAATAATGTGGTTTTGTGACGCGAGCTCCACATAACCCTCGTTCCAAATAACTACTCTTTATATCTCGCTACATGGAGGATAATTATGGGAATTTTAACACGTTTCAAGGACATCATGTCCGCTAACATTAACGCACTTCTTGACAAAGCAGAGGATCCTGAGAAGATGATTGATCAGTGCCTTAGAGATCTTAATTCTGATTTAGGTAAGGTTAAGGCAGAAACAGCTTCAGTCATGGCTGAGGAAGCTCGTACAAAGAGAGAACTTGATGAGTGTACTGCCGAAATCAACAAGCAGGCTGATTATGCAAGAAAAGCAGTTGCAGCAGGTAATGATGACGACGCTAAGCAGTTTCTTGCAAAGAAGGCATCTCTTACCAGCAAGCAGGCTGATCTTCAGCAGATGTATGATGCAGCTAAGAACAATTCTACTCGTATGAAGCAGATGTATGAGAAGCTTAATAAGGATATAGCAACACTTGAAGAGAAACGTTCTACCATAAAGAGTAAAGTTAAGATGGCTAAGGCTCAGGAAAAGATTAACGACATGACTTCAAGTGCTAATTCAGCTTCAGGTTCTATGGATGCATTTAAGCGTTATGAAGAGAAAGCTAACAGAATGCTTGACGAAGCTAATGCAAAGGCTGAGCTTAACGCTGCTACCGAATCCTCATCCATTGCTGATCTTGAAGCAAAGTATGATGAAACACCTGAGGCAAACTCACAGATCGATGACGAGCTTGCAGCTCTTAAGGCAGAGCTTGGACAGCAGTAAAAAGAGACATACATAATAATTGAAAGGGGTTTCTAAGATGGGATTATTCAGTAATCAGTTTTTAAATGTAGTAGAATGGGAAGAGTGGCGCGAAGACATGATCTTCTGGAAGTGGAAAAACAAGGAGATCAAAAAAGGCTCAAAACTTATCATCCGCCCCGGTCAAGATGCAATCTTCCTTAACAACGGTAAGATAGAGGGTATCTTCCAGGATGATGGAGAATACGATATAGAGACACAGATCATACCTTTCTTATCAACCCTAAAGGGATTTAAGTTTGGTTTCAACAGTGGTATGCGTGCAGAAGTATTATTTGTAAATACTAAGGAGTTTACCATAAAGTGGGGAACAAAGGGACCTGTTATGCTCCCGACTCCTGCACTTCCGGGTGGTCTTCCTATAAGAGCAAACGGTACAGCTAACTTTAAGATAAGTGATTATGTTACTCTTATTGATAAGGTTGCAGGTGTTAAAGATACTTATAGTGTTGATGATGTAAAGCTTCGTATCACTACTGTTCTTGATCAGCTTCTTATGAAGTGGATCAGCAAAGAAGGTAAGGATATGTTCAACCTTCAGGCCAATGCTTTTGATATATCTGAAGGAATTAAGAGTGATCTTGATATGCAGACATCTAAGGATGGTATTAGTATTACAGGCTTCTCTATCATGAACTTTAACTATCCTGAGGAAGTTCAGCAGATGATTACAAAGAACGCTGCTCAGGCTATGGTTGGTGATGTTAACAGATATCAGACTCTTACTATGACAGATGCTATGGCTGATGGAAAGCTTAGCGGCGGAAACTCTACCATGGGTAACATGGCTGAGATGATGATGGGTATGACAATGGCCAATCAGATGATGAACAACATGAATATGAATGGTCAGCAGCCTCAACAGAACATGGGTATGCAGCAACAACCTCAGCAGAATGTGGGTATGCAGCAACCTCAGCAGGGAGCAGGCGGAGATGCCAATATCCCTAAGTTCTGCCCTAACTGCGGTTCACCTACAAACGGAGCAAAGTTCTGTGCAAACTGCGGTAATAAGCTGGCGTAAGCCCTTTTACAATCAATATAAATCAGTGTAAAAATCAAAAGTCCTTGATTGGATTACCTATCAAGGGCTTTTTTATGATCATTTTACTATTATTTTATACCATATCCCGCTCTTTGTCTTGCTATCTCAAAAGCGAGTACTCCACAGGCTACCGAAACATTTAATGAATCAATATCACCCTTCATCGGAATCTGAGCTGTCATATCGCACTTTTCTTTTACAAGTCTGCTTACGCCTGTTCCTTCAGCTCCCATAACTAATCCTATGGGGCCGGTCATATTCAGCTCATACATGCTCTCTCCACCCATGTCAGCACATACAAACCATAGACCCTTTTCCTTGAGTTCTTCTATAGTTCTTGCTATATTTACAACCTTTACAACCGGAGTGTAGTTAATCGCTCCGGCAGAAGCCTTAGAAACTACAGCTGTAAGTCCTACTGCATGGTGCTTTGGAACTATGATTCCGTGTGCTCCTGCGAGATTTGCGGTCCTTATGATAGAACCCAGATTATGAGGATCTTCTATCTTATCTGCGATTATTATAAAAGGGCTTTCTCCCTTCTTTGCAGCCAAATCAAATATATCTTCAAGCTCTGCATATGCGTATGCGGCAGCAACTGCGATAACACCCTGGTGCTTTCCTGTAGATGACATACTGTCGAGTCGCTCTTTTTTTACAAAATTTATAATGCTTCCAGATTTACGTGCTTCCTTAATTATAGTCTGTATCTGACCTTCCTTGGCACCATCGAGAATAAAAATCTTATCAATCGTCTTTCCTGCTCTGTATGCCTCTAAACAAGCATTTCTGCCTTCTATAAGATTTTCATTTTTTTCATAAGAAGCACCTTTATATCCATTATACTCCTTATCACTACGCCTTTTTTCCCTTTTTTTCGGTTTGTCCTCCATTTACTATCCTTTCTTTTTCTTTATCTACCAACCCATATAATCTCTAATAATGCCTGCAAGCTTCTTTCCTGCTTTTGCATGGTACTTAGGAGTTGGATGAAAATTTATACCATAACCGTCTTCCACTGTTTGAGTCGGAAATGCTTCGAATCTGATTGTGGCATCACTGTGCTTTTCACTGAAGCGCTTTACTGCAAGCTTTACATAATCATTTAGCCGCTCGTCCATCATTCCAAGTATGCATAAAAGCTTTGCTTCCGGATTTTTTGCATGTACCTTTTCCAAAAAACCAACATAAACATCAGTATACTCTAAGCTTCTGCTTTCATCTCCTCTGGTATAACTGCAATCATTGGTACCAAGATTCATTATGATAAGTTCAGGATCAAATACAGCATTATCCCATACTTCCCAATCCCTTTTATCTGCCTTAAAGTAATCTCTTTCAAGACCTGCATCAGTATAATCATAAAGCATGCTTATAAGCCAGCTCTGATCCTTAACCGGAGGTGTATCCTCTCCTATGTAGCCTGTTAGTATGCCTTTTCCATTCCATGCTACTATGTTGTAATCCGCGTCAAATTCACTAAGTGCGGTACAAGCGTATGCACTGATAGGATTTTCGGTTTCGGTTCTGTGTATATACTCATCTTCATTTCCTTCCGTTCCGTAACCACAGGTTATGGAATCACCTATTACCTCAACCCTGTGAAGAGCTTTTGGTGCAGGTTTAACAGGATTATCGCTATCGGTTTCTATATATTTGATTCCGCATGTATCGTATTCTGCTTCGGAATATTTTACTATCTTTATAGTATATACTCCCTCTTTATCTGCTTCAAATATATCATAATTTTCCTTAGATTTTAGGATTTCAATTCTTTTCTCTTTGTTAACTCCACCTAAATCTATTATTTTACCTTCTGAGTCATATGCAAATATTCCCAAATACGCATGAAAAAAGTCTGTTTTCTCTTTCTCATCGGTAATTACACCTATGGAAACCTTCTTTCCCTCAAATACAAAACTTATGGATGAAGCAGAATAACCAAGAAAACGGATATTATCTCTGTAAACGGTTCTCCCCATAACCTTTACACACTCTTCTGTAGCATTAAATCTCATATAAACCTCCAATTATAAACATTTTTGGGTTGTGATTTTCATGATTGCTGTTTATGATCGTATCCAACGGTCAATAAAAGTCACGCCTTGCGAAGTATCTCACTCGTTAGGAGCTTGAATTCCGACTGAATCAATCTCAAACTCTAGTATACAATAATAATACTAAAATTAAAAGAATTACTTGACATTTATTATATAATATATTAATTGTAATTATATAAAAACATTAATATTTATGGTTTTTTAATGAAAATATACTTGTTTTATCACTATTATATAAAGGGGGATGTATAACATGGAAAAATACGATATTGCTATAATCGGCGCCGGTCCCGGTGGTATATCAGCCGCTATAACATCAAAACTAAGAGGAAAAAGTGTTATTATCTTCGGTTCAAGGGGTGGCGGAAAACTAGAAAAAACTCATCTCATCCAAAATTATCCCGGATTTCCGAATGTAAGTGGAAAGGACCTTGCAGATGCGCTTTATAAACATCTGGAAGCTATGGATATAAGCCTTACTGAAGCAAAAGTAAGTATGATTTATCCCATGGGTAAATCATTTTCTATTCAAGCCGGCGAAACCATATATGAAGCTTCTACATGCATCATATCTACAGGTGTTGTAGCAGGTAAGCCGCTTCCCGGAGAAGACGAGCTCCTCGGACGGGGAGTCAGCTACTGTGCTACCTGCGACGCTCCACTTTACAAAGGTAAAACAGCTGTGGTTATAGGTTATAATCAGAAAGAGGAATCCGAGGCTTCCTACTTAAACGAAGTTGCGGAAAGTGTTATATATATTCCTGTATACAAAGAGGATGTAAACCTTTCAAAAGATATTAGGATTATAAACGAAAACCCCCTTTCCATATCTGAAAACAACGGAAAGAGAGTTGTAGAAACCGATGGCGGAAGTTATGAGTGTGACGGAGTTTTCGTACTTCGTGACAGCATATCTCCGGGAAAGCTTCTTCCCGGCCTTGAAACACTCGAAGCTCATATAGTAGTTGACAGAAATATGGCTACCAATATTCCAGGTTGCTTTGCATGCGGCGATATAACCGGTACACCATATCAGTATATCAAAGCCGCCGGAGAAGGTAATATTGCTGCACTTTCAGCAGTTGCTTACCTCGCAAAAGCTTAGATATACTCATATGTTTTTAACTCACAATTCTTGATTCCAAAGTCTCCATAAGCCTCATTGGACATATCGGAAAAATAGGAATTAACGGATCTTGCAATTCCATTATGTGCGACTATTAAGTATATATTATCATCTTCTTTAAGCTCGTCCAGTATATTGTATATACGCTGGGCGAGTTTTAACATGTTTTCTCCACCTTCGTACGAATCTATAAAATTCCTTTTAGATGCCTTAAATTCAAGACCGTCTCTTGCTGTCCCCTCATACTTGCCAAAGTTTTGCTCCTTTACTCTGTCATCACTTTTCATAGGTATACCTGTAATCTCGGATACGATGGCAGAAGTATCAAATGCCCTTGAAAGAGGCGAACTAATAATCATATCTATATGAAGTTCACCACTGTCAATCTTTGTTTTTATCATATTTCCAAGCTTCCTCGCCTGCTCTTTTCCGTATTCCGTAAGCTCTATGTCAGTCGCTCCGCATATTTTATTTTCCACATTCCAAAATGTTTGTCCATGTCTTGTAAAATATATTTTTTTCATAGTTAATTTCTTTCCTTTTCTTGTTCAACATAATCTATACTTTCACTTCGCTAAAAAGTAAGGTGCTTCTAATACTTATTTCAAGCACAAAGAAACGGCTATGCACCACTTACAAGGCCATAGCCGTTAAACCCCATTTATACAATTTTCTCCAAAGAGTTTTTTAATCCCCACCGTTCAATTGCCGTCGTAAACTCATAATGAATATATGCTACGGCAATGGATTATACGATATCAAGGTCTTCCTCATTCCTCAAAATTTTCTGCAGGCGCTTCTTTTTCTGCTTCAGCATACTTATCAAGGATAAGGCTCTGAATTCTGTTCCTAGTTTCAGAATTGATTGGATGAGCTATATCTCTATACTCTCCATCAGATGATTTTCTCGAAGGCATTGCTATAAATAAGCCCTGATCTCCTTCAATAACCTTGATGTCATGAACAACGAATTCATTGTCAATGGTGATAGAAACAACAGCCTTCATACGACCACTCTTTGCTATCATTCTCACTCTGATATCTGTAATATCCATATGTACCTCCTGTAAAAAAAAATTATATTACAAAGCGTAACGCTCTGTCTTTTCAACTACAATCTTGATATTATCAGGATCACCTACGTAATTCGCATTGGCTCTGATAGTATCTCTACTCTCTACTATACAATTCTCAATATGAGTATTATCTCCGATATAAACATCGTTAAGAATTATGGAATTTTTAATTGTACAGTTGTTTCCAACGTAAACTTCCTTGAAAAGAATAGAATTCTCAACAGTTCCGTTAACTATACATCCACTGGACACAAGACTATTCTTAACCACAGCACCCTCGTTATACTTAGCCGGAGGAAGATCCTGTACCTTAGAATAAATATCAGGATACTGCTTAAAGAAATAATCTCTAACGTCAGGCTTTAAGAAATCCATATTTGTTCTGTAATAAGAATCAACGGAAGCTATGTTACTCCAGTATGAATCCATCTTATAAGCATAGATTTTCTTTATGTTACGATATCTAATAAGAATATCTTTAACAAAATCGTATTTCTCTTCCTGAACTGACTTTTCAATAAGCTCAATCAGAAGTCGACGTCTGATAACATAAATACCTGTTGAAACAATGTGATTACTTGTTCCGATAGGCTTCTCTTCAAAATCACTTATACGTCCCTCTGAATCGATATCAACCACACCAAATCGACTAGCGTCTTCCCTTTCGTTTAGCTTTGAAACAACAACGGTAATATCAGCTTTCTTGGCAATATGATACTCAAGAACCTTGTTATAATCAAGCTTATAGATACCATCACCTGAAGCAATAATAACATATGGCTCATGACTGTTTCTTAAGTAAGTCATGTTCTGAGCGATAGCATCTGCAGTACCTCTGTACCAATAGCTGTTGTCAGGTGTAGTTGTAGGAGTAAATACATAAAGTCCACCCTGCTTACGTCCAAAATCCCACCACTTAGAAGAATTAAGATGTTCATTAAGTGACTTAGCGTTGAACTGTGTAAATACTGCTACCTTCTGTATATGAGAATTACTCATGTTACTGAGTACGAAGTCAACACTTCTGAAGCCTCCTGCTATCGGCATGGCAGCGATAGCTCTCTTATTTGATAATTCTTTCATGCGGCTGCTGTTACCACCAGCCAAAACAATGCCAATAGCTCTCATCATCTATCACCTACCTTAATCAAAGTCTCTCCTGCAGCAAGAGCATTGCCCGGATAATCTGCGCTTTCAGTAATACCTGAAATAGCTGTGTTCTTTCCAATCTTAACACCATCAGGAACAACTGAATCTTCACCAATAGTAACCAATCCGAATGAATATACACTTGGCTTAACCTTATTAGGTGCTTCTTCACCTATACCAAGCTCGCAATCGGCACCAATCTTTGTATTTTCAGCGATGATAGCTTTATCAACTATTGTGCCTTCACCGATTTCTACAGAATTCATAATAATCGAATCCCGAACTACGGCGCCCTTCTTTATTACAACTCCGGCTCCGATAACCGAGTTATGAACTTCACCGTAAATTTCCGAAGCCTCTCCGATTATAGCTTTATCTATGACGGCCTCCGAATCTATGTACTGTGGAGGAATCTTCTCTGTCTTAGTAAAGATTTTCCAAAATTCTTCATACAGATTAAATACGGGTATGAGGTCAATAAGCTCCATATTAGCCTCCCAGTAAGCACCGAGAGTTCCTACATCCTTCCAATATCCGTTAAACTCATAAGCAAATATTCTAGATCCCTTCTCATGAAGATAAGGAATAATATGCTTTCCAAAATCACATGAAGGCTGATCTTTAAGCTTAATAAGTGCATCTCTAAGCACGGGCCATGAGAAAATATAAATACCCATGGAAGCGAGGTTTGACCTTGGGTGTTCAGGCTTTTCCTCAAATTCCTGTATCTGCTTATTATCATCGGTAATAACGATACCGAATCTACTTGCCTCTTCCATAGGAACTGCCAATGTAGCCAATGTTACATCTGCTTTATTCTCCTTATGGAAGTCGAGCATAACCTCGTAATCCATCTTATATATATGATCTCCACCAAGTATGAGAACATAATCAGGATTATAATACTCCATAAAACGTAAGTTCTGATAAATAGCATTAGCTGTACCTGTGTACCACTCACTGCTTGTGCTCTTCTCGTATGGCGGAAGTATGGAAACACCACCAACATTACGGTCCAAATCCCACGGAATACCTATTCCGATATGAGTATTAAGGGCCAGTGGCTGATACTGTGTCAAAACACCTACGGTATCTACGCCGGAATTAATACAGTTACTCAGAGGAAAGTCAATAATTCTGTACTTTCCACCAAATGCAACAGCAGGCTTTGCAACATTTGCGGTCAAAACGCCAAGACGTGAGCCCTGACCACCTGCCAGAAGCATTGCAATCATTTCCTTCTTAATCACGTTATCACCTCGCTTGTTTATGATAAATAAGAGTATAACACAGTTTTTGTTAATTGTGAACAAAAAAAACACAAAAAATTCAATTTTTTTGTTTAAATTTTAATTCAGAGAAGATAGGATACTTTATAAAGTCTTGATATTACAATAAAGATTGTGATATTATAGGGGCTGATATTAAAAAATGAATTTATTCCTATTTTTACTATTATTGTAATTATAAGAAAGAAAGTGTGAAAATGATGAATATAAATCTAAATGAACCTATAAATGTTTATTTTTCAGGAATTGGCGGAATAAGTATGAGTGGTCTTGCTACTCTCCTCAATCATTACAACTTTAAAGTAAGCGGTTCTGACATAAAGAAGTCTGAAATCACAGAAGCCCTTGAAAATGCGGGAATAAAAATAAACTATTCACAGGTTAAAGGAAATCTTACAAAGGATTTGGACCTTTTTGTTGCAACAGCTGCTATTTCAAAGGATAATCCTGAGTACCTGGATGCAAAAGAGCTTGGAATACCTATCATGGAGCGCTCACAACTCCTTGGTCAAATCATGAAGTGTTACACTCACGCATTAAATGTTTCGGGTACCCATGGAAAGACAACAACCACTTCCATGCTTAGCTATATATTTATGCAGGCAAATCTGGATCCTACTATATCTGTAGGCGGCCTTTTAGACGGTATAGGCGGGAATATCCATATCGGACATTCAGATTACTTTTTAACTGAATCCTGCGAATACACAAACAGTTTCCTACAGTTTTTCCCAACAGATGCAATCATTCTTAATATAGATGCGGATCACTTAGATTTTTTCAAGGATATTGATGATATTCGCAATTCATTTAAAGCATTTGCCGCTCTTCTTCCTGAAAACGGTCATCTGATTATAAACGGAAATATCGATAATATTGATTATATATACAGCGATTGCAAGGCAGAAGTTAAAACATTCGGTCTAAACGGAGATTTTGATTACACCGCCAAGGATATAACCTATGACGAAAACGGTCATCCTTCATTTACCATAATCGACAAAGCGGGTGAGCAGGGAAGATGCTCTTTAAATGTAGTGGGAGAACATAATGTATCAAATGCACTTTCCGCAATCGCCATGGCAAGACTACATGGTATAGATTATGATATCATCTGTAAGGCTCTTGCCTCTTACGGAGGAACCAAACGACGTTTTGAAAAATTGGGAGAATTTAACTCAGTTACTGTAATAGATGATTATGCACATCATCCAACGGAGATAAAAGCTACACTCGAAGCTGCAAGAAACTATCCAAAAAACCATTTCTGGCTGGTATTTCAACCTCATACATACTCAAGAACCAAGGCTCTTTTTGAGGATTTTGCAAAGGTTTTATCTACTGCTGAGCATATAGTTGTAGCAGATATCTATGCTGCAAGAGAAGCTGATCCGGGTGATATTAACTCTTCCATGCTTGCTGATGAAATCAACCGATTAGGTGGTCATGCAGTTCACATAGACAACTTTGAAGATATTAAGAAATATTTTATAAAAAAATGTTCAAAAGGTGATTTGTTGATAACTATGGGAGCCGGAAATGTAGTAAACATAGGAAAAGAACTGGTTAATATGTAAGTTATACACATTATCCACATTTTATGGAGAAAATTATCCCCATTTAATGTGGATAATTTTTTTACCCTTTTTAGGTATATAAATGAATTTAAAAAAAGTTATCCACATAACCCAAACCCTTTTAAACACGTTATTCACCGGGGTTTGGATTTGCATTTTTATCTCTTTTTTGTTAAACTCTAGAAAGCTTATTCAGATAAGACATTTTTATCTGATTATATGAGACTATATTTTGCCAAGGAGGCAGTTAGAGAATGAGTTCTGATATGGATAACATTATACTATGCTCAGGGAATTCAACAAAAACAACAAGCATATCCAATAATTTCATCGAGAATCATATGCTTAAAAGTAATGGTAACCATGTTAAAGTTTATATATACATTAACAAATGCATACAAGCAGGAGAAGGCAGCATAACCCTTTCTTTTCTTGCTGAAAAGCTTGATCTTACCGAGAGAGATATACTTAGGTCACTCAAATACTGGGAGGATCAAAATGCACTCAAGCTTGAGAGAAGCATTAACGGAAATATAACTTCCTTAAGTTTTACAGACCTTGATACCTATGTGAAGGCATCTGATCATACGGTATTATTGTCAGATACCGTAGCTGATGTTTCCTCCGATAATTCAGTTTCTGTGACTGCATTTAACGAAAGTACCTTTAGTAAATCAACCTTTGATGAAAAACCTTTAAATACTGATTTAAATAATGATTTAAATAATGATTTAAATAACAGTTATAATGACGATTTTACAAGCAATTTAAATACTGCTTTAAATAATAATGAAAACAGTTTTTCTGAGAATATAAGCACTCCTCAAAGGAAGCGTTCTCAAGATAACAACAAAGACTTTAGCTGGCTTTGTGACACTATAGAGGTAATAACTTCATCTACCATAAGCTCAGGCGATCAGGATGTGCTTTCATATCTCTACGACAACCTGGGATTTACCAGTGACCGTATATTACAGCTTTACGATTACTGTATGTCCGTTACTCAGTCCAATCGTCTGAACCGTTCACAGCTTATAAATGAAGCTAAAATCTGGTCTGATAACAATATTATGTCCTCAAACGACGCTAAGAAGCATTTTAACATGAATAATTCCATATATTCCGAGGTTGCAAGGGAACTGGGTATGAGAAGAAATCTTGCCCCTGTTGAAAAGGATTATGTTATAAAGTGGTTTAATTATTATAATTTCGATCTTAGTATCATAAAGGAAGCCTGCAGACGTACCATACTGCTTACTTCCGGAACTAATTTTGCTTATATTGATAAGATAATCACTCAGTGGCATATGGATGGCTTTACTACACTTCAGGATATAAAGAAGGCAGACGATGATTTCGCTTCCAAACAAAAAAGCTATATCAGAGATAAATATATACCTAATAATTCAGGTTCCTCTGATATTATAAAGCCAAATAACCCTAACAGCAGAGCTCAAGGAAACAATACTTCCTTCAGTACTTCAGCTCCTTCATCCATAAAGCCAAATTCATTTACGGGTTATAAACAAAGAAATATAACCCCGGAGATGGACAAGGCTTTGCAAAAAAGGCTTTTATCCGAAACACTCGGTTTTTAAACTCTTTTAATAACATATGAAAGGTTTATCATGGGATTATCAGAACAGCAATTTAAGAATATAATGAATGAATACGAAGCTCTGAGGATTGAAGCTGAAAATAGGCGAGAAAACAGAATAGCAGCACTTTATAAGACATATCCGGATATAAAGGCAGCTGATGATGAGATTGCCCTCAGTGCTCTCAGCTTCAGCCGAAATATCCTTAAAAACAGCAATAACACAGACTATCAGGCAAAGTTAGACGAACTAAACAATCGTAAAGTAGAGCTTTTGAGAAGATACGGCATAAGCAGTGATATATATGATGTAAAGTACAGCTGTCCTGCCTGCCACGACACCGGTTTTATAGGTAGGACTCCTTGTAAGTGCTTTATACGCAAGGCATCAAAACTACTCTACACATACTCTAATCTAGATCACATCCTGGCAACAGAGAACTTTGATACCTTTAATATTTCCTTATATCAGGATAAATATCCTTATGATAACGAAACGCCTCTAACCCCCATGGAAAACATAAAAAGAGTAATGGGAGTTGTAGAAAATTTTATTAATAATTTTGAATATTCTCATGAAAGCTTTTACATATACGGTGAAGCCGGAGTAGGTAAATCTTTCCTGACACACTGTATAGCAAAAAGCCTTATGGATAAAGCTTATTCGGTTATTTATCTTACGGCTATCAACTTTTTTGAGTTGCTTTCAGACAAAAAGTTCAATCGTACTAAAGATGATGAATACATGGACTTTATAGATTCTTGCGATTTACTTATAATAGATGACCTGGGCACAGAATTATCCAATTCATTTACGGATTCCGAACTCTATCATATGATTGATAATAGAATACTCACTGAAAAATCAACTATTATATCCTCAAATCTCGAGATAAGTGACCTTAGAAAGCGCTACAGCGAGCGCATCACTTCCAGAATTGTGGGATACTATACCTTCCTTAGGATTGTAGGTGAAGATCTAAGGAAGCCTTACAGAGATTAATATAATTTTGATTTTTGTATTGACATAAATCAAGATATATTATAAAAATATGAGGTAAAATAACCTTTTACATCATAACTAAATAATCAATAAAGGAAAGATGGAGGAAATTATGAAACGACATGACAAACTTGCAGGCACTATTCCTGTAGGAAAGCTTGGTATCGTTGCTCTTGAGAGCAGTAAAACTATGGGTCAGAAGGTTAGTGACTACATCGTAGAGTGGAGAAAAGAGAGAGCTAACTTAGAGGGCGCAGCTGTATCTACTATAGCTGATTATTCCAGAGATCACTACTTACTTGACACCAAATGTCCACGTTTTGGTTCAGGAGAAGCAAAGGGTATCATTCACGAGTCTGTAAGAGGAGACGATTTATACATTCTTGTAGATGTTTGTAACTACAGTCTTACATATACTGTATGCGGACAAACAAATCATATGTCACCTGACGATCATTATCAGGATCTTAAGAGACTTATAGCTGCTGTAGGTGGAAAGGCAAGAAGAATAACCGTTATCATGCCATTTCTTTATGAAAGTCGTCAGCATAGAAGATCTGCACGTGAATCACTTGACTGTGCACTTGCACTTCAGGAGCTTTCACAGATGGGTGTTGAAAGTATAATAACCTTTGATGCTCACGATCCAAGAGTTCAAAATGCAATTCCTTTGAAGGGTTTTGAAACAGTTCAGCCTACATATCAATTTATAAAGGCACTTCTGAAAAACATTAACGATTTAAAGATTGATTCAGATCATATGATGATTATATCTCCTGATGAAGGTGGTATGAGCAGAGCTATTTACTTTGCTAACGTATTAAGCCTCGATATAGGTATGTTCTACAAGAGAAGGGATTATTCACGTATAGTAGACGGAAGAAATCCTATCATGGCACATGAATTCTTAGGCTCTGACGTAGAGGGTAAGGATGTTGTCATAGTTGACGATATGATTTCTTCAGGTGAAAGTATGATAGATGTAGCTAAGGAGCTTAAGCGCCGTAAAGCTAACAGAATTTTCGCAGTTTCAACATTTGGTCTCTTTACCAATGGTATGAAGAAGTTCGACGAAGCTGTAGAGCAGGGACTTATATATAAAGTTCTCACTACAAATCTTATATATCAACCACAGGAGCTTCTTGAAAGGGATTATTACATAAGTGTAGATATGAGCAAGTATGTTGCTCTTCTTATCGATACACTTAATCATGATCACTCCATAAGCGAGCTCTTAAGCCCAACAGAGAGAATTCAGGAGGTTATGAAAAAATACGGTCAAAGATAATTATTCAAATATTTTTTATCATTTCAAAGTTTAGACACATTTAGATTGTATTATTGACTTTGTAGAGATTGATAATAAGTTTTTTGATAGATTCTTTTTCATTTTTTCATTTTAGAATCGGATATTTGATCTCCCTCAAAATCCGATTCACTCCTTTCTTAACAAAAAGCCCGAAAAACTCGGGCTTTTTGCTTTTTACTATATTTGTTTTATCTTACCTGAATATCCTTTTGCGAATACTTAAGTCTGGCCATAGCTCTTGCAAGAGATGCTGAAGAAATATGATATTCCTTTATACTCTGCTGAGTTATCATCTGCTCCTTTGCTCTTTCAAGTGCAGCTTCTGCTCTAAACCTATCTATATCCTCAGGCCTTTCACATGAATATACTATAACATTTGCTTTATTATTTCTTACATCTATAAAACCATCTGAAACAATAGCACTGTGCCACTTCTCATCCGGAGTTTGAAATCTGATCTCTCCTATTACCACTGTAGAAACCATCTGAGTATGGTTTGCCAATACTCCCCACTCTCCGTCCTTTGTCGGAAATACAAGCTGTATAACTTCTCCCTCAAAAAACAGTTCATCACAGGCCAGTATCTTAAGTATAAATGTCTCTGCCATTTATCTTCCTCCTCGCTTTTTTACTGCAAGGTCTCTGCCTTTCTCTTTACATCATCTATATTTCCTACGTTGAAAAAGGCCGCCTCCGGATAATCATCCATCTCCCCATCTATAATAGCTTTAAATCCTCTTACTGTTTCCTCAACAGGTACAAATTCACCCTTTACTCCTGTAAAGTTTTCAGCAACATGGAAAGGCTGAGATAAGAATCTCTGTATCTTTCTTGCTCTGAAAACAAGTATTTTATCATTATCCGATAACTCTTCCATACCCAGAATTGCTATTATATCCTGTAATTCCTTGTACTTTTGAAGTATCTCCTGTACGTTTCTTGCTGTATTGTAATGCTCCTCACCTACTACATCAGGCTCAAGTATTCTTGAGGTGGATTCTAGAGGATCCACAGCAGGATATATACCCTGTTCCACAATCTTTCTGGAAAGAACCGTAGTTGCATCCAGATGTGCAAAGGTTGTTGCAGGTGCAGGATCCGTAAAGTCGTCCGCAGGTACATATACCGCTTGTACACTTGTTACAGAACCACTTTTTGTAGATGCAATCCTTTCCTGCAATTCACCCAGGTCATTGGCAAGAGTAGGCTGGTATCCTACCGCAGATGGCATACGTCCCAGAAGTGCCGAAACCTCAGAGCCCGCTTGAACAAATCTGAATATATTATCTATAAATAAAAGAACATCCTGATTTCTAACATCTCTAAAGTACTCAGCCATAGTAAGTCCGGTCTCTGCAACCCTCATTCTGGATCCCGGCGGCTCATTCATCTGACCGAATACAAGGGCTGTCTTAGAGATAACTCCGGACTCCTTCATCTCAGTCCAGAGATCGTTACCCTCTCTTGATCTTTCACCTACTCCGGTAAAGATTGAGTATCCACCGCTCTCTGTGGCTATATTGTGTATAAGTTCCTGTATAAGAACAGTTTTACCTACTCCCGCACCGCCAAAGAGACCAACCTTTCCACCCTTAGAGTATGGGGCTAAAAGATCTATTACCTTTATTCCTGTCTCTAACATATGTACTACAGGGCTTTGCTCCGAAAAGGCAGGTGGTTCTCTGTGTATACTCCACATTTCGGCATCTTTTATCTTAGGTCCTTTATCAAGTGTTTCTCCAAGAACATTAAAAAGTCTGCCAAGAGTCTTTTCCCCTACCGGAACCTTTATAGCATCCCCTGTGGCTGTAACAACCACATCCTTTGAAAGCCCCTCTGTAGGAGCAAGCATTATACACCTTACTGTGTTATTGCCCAAATGCTGGGCTACTTCCATAACCCTTCTCTTTCCGTCAGGATAGCACTCTAGAGCATCCTTTATCCTTGGTAGAGTCACTCCTTCGAACTCTACATCTACTACAGGCCCTGATACCTGCACTATCTTTCCGGTACTTTTCTGTGTCTCTGTAGCCATCTTAAAGACTCCTTTTCAACGCTTTGGTTCCACCTATAACCTCAGTTATCTCCTGGGTTATGGAGGCCTGTCTAACCTTATTATAATCAAGTGAAAGCTGCTTTAATATATCCTTAGCATTGTCTGTAGCAGCATTCATGGCTGTCATACGAGCATTTTCTTCACATGCAGAGGCTTCTACAAGCGCTCCGTATATAAAGCCTGTCATGTAATTATATACAATATTTTCGAGGAGCTCATCCACATCAGGATATATAATCATATCCGCTCCGTAAGCGGGAACAGAGTATTCATCCACATCTATATCCACATCTCCAAGCTTTTTTAAGTGCCCGTGAGACATCTGTGCCCTCTTCTTTCGCTTTAGTATTTCTTCTTTAGCAAACATTCTGCTCTTAAGAGGTAGCACCTGTTCTATTTCAACCTCTGTTCTCATAGAATTAATCATCCTGGTATATACAACATATACCTCATCAAGTCTCTCTTTCTTGTAAAGCTCCATAATGGTCTCTGTTATAGTCCTGGCTCTGTGAATAGATGGATTGGTCGCAGTATAAGTAAAGTCACTGGGAAGCGCTACTCCTCGATTTATAAAATACTGCCTTCCCACCTGTCCTACTACGAAAAGCCTGTATTTCTTTAAATCCTTTATCATACTTTCCGTAGTTTTTAAGACATTATGATTATAAGCGCCGCACATTCCCTTATCACCGGTTATTATAACATATCCCTTGCGCTTTACCTTTTCCCTTAGGTCCTTTTCTCTGTTATCAAAATATATACTGACGACGTCAGGAAACCGGTAAAGAATCGCTGCAATTTCATTTTGGAGACCATAGAAGTAAGGTTCTGTGTCCTCCAGTTTTTTCTTTGCCTTACGCAGCTTTATGGAGGAAATCATGTACATAGCCCGGGTAATCTTCATGGTATCCTTAATGCTCTTTATTCTGTTGGATATTTCTTTAGCACTGGCCACAAGCCTTCCTCCTTTTATATATCAATACTTGATTTATTATTTCTTTTTCTTTTTACCTGATTTTTTCTTCTTTGGTTTATTGGGTATTGATTTATCTGATGATAGCTCTTCTTTTACCTCTTTTTCACCCTCTGCCTGATTGCTAACATCCGCAGATTCAGAAGACAAATTAAACTCAGGCATGTCGAAGCCTACAGCCGGTCTTTCGCCCTTTATCCAGCTTTCTCTGTACTTAGAAGCTATGGCAATTATTATTTCTTTAAGATTATCATCATATGTCTTCTCAGTAGCAAGCTTCTTAATTATATCCGGATACGCTTTCTCAAAGTAGGCTATTATGTCCATCTGTAAATGCTTTACAGCCTTACTCTCAAGTCCTGAAAAAAGCTTGCCTGAAACCGCTGAGATTAACGATATAACCTGGCCCTCATGGCTTATAGGTTCTCCTAATGGTTGCTTAAGGAGCGACATAAGGGATTTTCCGTAGGTAAGCATGTTTTTAGTATTGTCATCAAGATCTGATGAGAACTGGGTAAACACTTCCATTTCCTTATACTGTGCAAGGTCTATACGAAGTGATCCTGCAGCTTTTTTCATAGCCTTTGTCTGAGCAGCGCCACCTACACGGGATACAGAAAGACCTACATTTACCGCCGGTCTCTGTCCCTCGAAGAAAAGCTCTGATTCTAAGTATATCTGTCCATCGGTTATAGATATGACATTGGTTGGTATGTAAGCTGATACATCACCAGCCTGAGTCTCTATGATAGGCAGAGCTGTTATGGAGCCGCCTCCTGCCGCCTTTGACAAGCGACTTGACCTCTCTAGAAGTCTTGAATGCAGGTAAAATACATCTCCCGGGTAAGCCTCACGTCCCGGTGAACGCTCTAAAAGCAATGAAATAGTTCTGTAGCTTACAGCATGCTTTGAAAGGTCATCGTAGACTATAAGCACATCCTTTCCCTTATACATAAAGTACTCTGCAAGTGATGTGCCTGAGTAAGGCGCTATATACTGCAGCGGAGCGGGATCGGCTGCGGTAGCCTGTACAACTATGGTATAGTCCATAGCTCCTGCTTTCTTTAAATTATTTACTATCTTTGCAACAGTTGACGCCTTCTGTCCTATAGCAACATAGATACAGATAACATCCTTACCTCTTTGATTTATGATAGCATCAATGGCAATAGATGTTTTACCTGTCTGCCTGTCACCTATTATAAGCTCTCTTTGACCTCTACCTATAGGAAACATGGAATCTATAGCAAGTATTCCTGTTTCAAGAGGCACAGATACAGACTGTCTGTCAACTATAGAAGGAGCAGGACACTCCAATGGTCTGAATTGTGTTACCTTTAGTTCATCTCCATCATCTACCGCTTCTCCCAGCGCATTTATTATTCTTCCCAAATAGCACTCTCCGACACCGATACCTGCCATGTTGCCGGTTCTCACAACTCTGGTGCCTTCCTTAACTCCCGTATCTCTTCCGAACAGTACTACTCCGAGTTCGTTTCTTCTTATTTCCTGAACCATTCCACGGGTTCCGTCGTCAAATATAACTATCTCTCCGTTAAATGCGTGCTCTAAGCCCTTTACGATAGCTATACCGTCGCCAACGCTTCCTACGTCACCCACTTCACTATGATCAGCATGAAGATCGAAATCCTCAATACCACCCTTGAGAAGTGAAAGAAGCTTTTTTCTGCTGACATCACTTGCTCCTGCCTCACTCATGACGCTTTCTAGGTGGTCTCTTAATTGATTTGCTCTGCCCTTTTCACTCCAGTCATACTCCTCAGATTTAAATCTTATAACAAAGCCATTCACAAGACTTAAATCCTTAACCTGCTCGATTATAACTTCATCCAGGGAGTGACGCTTCATAAGAAACTTCTTTATTGCTAAAAGCTGTTCCTCAGTAGGCGGTGTAACATAACGCAGCTCGGCGGTTATCTCGCTTTCGTAAAATGTACGACTCAGGGACATAAATTCATTATATATATCCGTAAAGTACTTAAAGTCATTATTATCGCATAATAACTTCATTGCATCTCTCATATCTGCCGGAAACACGCTATCGATAACGGCATGCTTTCTTTCCAATGATATAGAGAGATTTTCAAATTCCATCCTCACCTGCGGTAATAGTTCCAGTGTTTCGAGTGCCTTCTGAATGGAAGTTCTCGAAACCTTCATACCGATAAACTTGTGAGCATATTCTTTAGCTGCCTCTATCAATTCGTATCACCTGCTTTTTTTATAAATTCATCATAGATATCACTGTTAAACTGCTCGTTGCTTCTCTTCTCCAGACTGTTGGCTGAAACCTTAACTGCAGCATCCACAACCATATCAGCTATATCCTTCTCTGCCTGTGATAAAATCTCAGCCTTTTCATCCATAGCCTGCTTTATGATCTTATCCCTACTCTTCTCTGCTTCGGACATAATCTGTTCCTTAGTCTTAACTGCATCAGTGTGAGCTTCATCCAAAATCCTTTTATATTCACCTTCAGCCTTGGAAACAGCATCGCTTATGATGCCTTCCTTTTCATTTTCTATGTCTATCTTTTTCTGCTCATACTCTGATTTTAAAAGCAGAGCTTCATCCTTGATATTCTTAGCTTCCTCTGTTTCATTTTCAGCTATTTTTTTACGTTCATCAAGGATATTGTTAACCTTCTTAAAAAGAAAAAATCTAAGGGCAGCAAAGAGAATAACGATATTTATGACGTTTATTAATATATTCCAGAAATCTATCTTAAGCATATCGAAATAATCTCCTTCCAGGTTTAATACCTGTATTTATCGGCAATTCACACACCGATAAAAAGCCTTTACCTAATTACTTACCGAGTACGAATATTATAAGCAGTGCGATAACAAATGCATAAATAGCTGTTGCCTCTGCAAGAGCACCACCGAGAAGCAAAAGTGTTGTTATTTTCTTCTGTGCCTCAGGCTGTCTGGCACATGCCTCAACTGCCTTTCCTGTAGCTCCTGCTATACCTAAACCTACTCCAAAACACGCAAGAACAGCAAGTCCTGCACCTAATGCGATTAATCCTGTTGACATAAGATTTTTCTCCTTTTCTGATAATAATAATTTTAATCTTCTTCAAGCATCTCAGCTATATACATGGCTGACAGGAATGTAAATACATAAGCCTGTAAAAAGCCATCAAATATATCGAAATACAAGCTGAAAACTACAGGTACAAATATTGGGATAACAAGCTCTAACATCGCCATGATGATAAAAGCTCCCAAAACATTACCAAATAAACGAAAACATAGGGACATAGGCTTAATAGCTATCTCTAAAACGTTTATTGGCAATACTATAGCAACCGGGGAAACAAAGGATTTAAGCCATCCTTTTATTCCTTTAAACCGGATACCAGCTCCCTCTGTAATGAGGATTGTCATAAGCGCCAAAGCTATGGTTACATTGAGATCCTTAGTAGGTGGCTTAAGGCCAAACATACCTGTTATATTCAACGTACCTATATATGCAAGCACTGTAATTAAGTACGGTGCGAAGCGCTTTCCGTATTTTTCCCCCATGATTCCCTCTATGAATCCATAGGCCTTGACAACCAGCAGCTCAGCAAGAGCCTGTCTTTTAGATATATCCTTAACCTTTAGATTCCTGCCTAGTATGATTGCTATAAGTATCAATACTCCCATAACAATCCAACAACCAACTGTGGATTCATAAATATCTATACCACCGAATATGGGGATGGTAAAAGCCACTTCTATTTCTATTTCAGAAAGCAGCTCTTCTACAAATTTGTCCAATCTACACTCCCCTTTCTTTTTATTGTATTAGGATTCTATCGAATCTTAGGTTCCAGAGCCTTCTTTCTCCAGCTTAAGCCATACTTCCAGTAATTCCGGCCAATTCTCTACTTCCTTAACAGGCTTTGGTTGACCGTCCACCGGTAAGAACTCTGCTTTTCCTAAGGAAAGACCATGCCTTCCCAGCTGATAGACATGTAGCTCTGTATCTACACCAGCTCTGTGAAGCGCCTGCGCCAGCAGTAATGAATTCCACACAGAAACCGCTTCATCCGAAAAGGTATGCCATAAAAAAGTAGGCGGAGCAGTACTCTTAACCTGCTTTTCCAGCGAAAGCTTTTCCCAAAGCTCTTTAGCATCTTCCTCCTTTTGTCCTGTGAGATTATAAAATGATTCTTTATGTGCATACTCTCCTGACGAAATTACCGGATAGCAAAGTATCATACGATTTGGACGGATATCCGCAGCTGTAAGAGGTGTCTTACATGTACCTGTATTATCCTCTCTTTCATCACACTCAGTGGTATCACAAACCAAGTCAGCCTTGCTTTCACTTTCATAGTCATAATTATAACCACAAAGCTTTAAATCCCATCCGTTCAGTGTATCCAAAAGCCACTCTTCATCCCAGAAAATACCCATAGAAGCTGCTAAGTGACCTCCTGCCGAAAAGCCCATAACATAGATTTCATTTGGATCTATATAGTAATCATCCGCATTTCTCCTAAAATATGCTATGGTTCTTGCTACCTGAGAAATCGCCTCAGGAAATGGCTTTGCATCCTCGCCCTCGTTCTTTGTTGTATAGTAAACTATGGCAACAGCCATATTCATGGAAAGCAACTTATATGCTATGGGGTCTGCTTCTCTGTCTGCGACAAACCAGTAGGCGCCTCCAGGGCACAGTACAACCATAGGTCTCCTGGTTTCCTCTGCCATGTCCGATGTATTTTCCGGGCAAAAAAGAGTAATATGAGCACTCCGATTAACACCCTTTATTTCAAACTTTTTATATATCATAAAATCGCCTTTCTATATATTATTCCATGCATATTATTGTATCATATTATAATTAAAATTCAACAGATTTAAGTTATTAATAGCTTTACTTTTTTCAAGGATATGATTATAATGTATTTTATTACTTATTACGTTGATTTGGAGGGATAGCTATGAATGATTATAAATTATTCCGAAAAAGATTTATACCGGATGAAATCGTAGAATTAAAGGACGATATCATCATTTCCTTAGATAAAGAAAAGAATATTCTTCTAACTAAGTGGAAGGTACTGAAGCCACGTAGCGACATAGATACCGGCATTTCTGCGTATTTTATGGATGAAGGCTTTAAGATAAGTAAAGAGTACAATAAGGAAAATGAGCTGGTTTACTGGTATTGCGACATAATAGACACTGACTATGATGAAAATACAAAGTCTTATATATTTACAGATTTACTGGCAGATGTACTGATTTATCCTGATAATTCCGTAAAAGTAGTTGACCTCGATGAGATAGGCACAGCCCTGGAAACCGGTCTTTGTGATTCGTGTCTTATGTCTAAGTCACTTAAAATCACTTCTAAACTGCTAGACATCATATACTCAGGGAATTTTGATTCCCTCTCACATTATATAAATGATTATGAAAAACAGGTCACCAATTAATGTATGACCTGTTTTTTATATTTAGTAAATTATGCCTCTGTAAAAAAATCCAACTATCGACTGAGTTGATTTTTTATTTTTTAGTCTTTCTGTTGATATACTCAGTCTTATACTTCGAGTAAACTATAGTCTGATCATGATAGAGCCCATAGTAACCGGACATAAGATAAGCTATACTTACAGCAACCACAAAGTAGCCTATGTATCTGGCTCCGAAAAGCTCATAAGAAATCAGAATCGATGTTATCGGACAATTGGTTACTCCACAAAATACAGCGACCATTCCTGCAGCAGCACAAAGCGAAGGAGAAATTCCCATTATATGTCCGAATAAGCACCCAAATGTGGCTCCTATGAAAAAGCTTGGGACAATCTCACCACCCTTAAATCCAGCCTCAAGAGTAAGCGCTGTCAAGACCATCTTTAACAAGAAAGCATAGGGAACAACCTCTCCGTTTATGGCTCTCTCTATCACATTTAGACCTGCCCCCATGTAATCCGTGGTTCCGACTATTGTATTGATAAGTATTATAACAACCGAAGATACTACAATTCTTAGGTACTGATTCTTAAATTTTTCTCTGTAAAAATCCCCTAAAGAGTGAAGCATAATACAAAAAAGCACACTCAGACCGGCACAAAGCAGCGAAAGAAGGATAATCTTTAAAAGCGGTACAAATTCAAAATCAAATCCTGCTATAACGCTATAATGATGACCATGAATCCCAAGCTTTACAGCCATCTCATAAGCAATTGTAGCTGCAAATACACACGGAACAAGCGCTGCGTAGTACATAATCCCTACACTCACAACCTCCATAGAAAAGACGATAGCTGCCGCAGGAGTACCAAACATTACAGCAAATGCAGCACTCATGCCACACATAACTACTACGTGCTTATCCTTCTCATCAAACTTAAAGGCTCTTCCCAGTGTATTTCCTATGCTTCCTCCCAACTGAAGCGCAGCACCCTCTCTTCCCGAAGAACCTCCACACAGGTGAGTAAGGAGAGTCGATATAAATATCAAGGGCGCCATTTTAAAGGGTATCTCGTCTTGTGAGTGAATAGTCGACAAAACAAGATTGGTCCCCTTATCATTCTTATATTTAAAAATTCTGTACAGGAATACTATGATACAACCGGCCACAGGAAGCAAAAAAAGAAGCCATCTGTTAGCTTCTCTCGTAGAGGTGCACCAGTTAAATGCCATAACAAAAGCAATACTGATGCCTCCTACTACGGTTCCGGTTATTGCAGAAAACAAAACCCATCTGAAAAATCTAAATAGATTTTTATAAATTCTTGCTATATAGAATTTTAATATTTTATACTTTTTCATGACTTATAATATATTATCAGATATTATTTATTTTTAGGAATTAAGACCTCTACTCCACCCATATAAGGTCTGAGAGGTTCAGGTATAGTCACACTGCCATCTGCCTGAAGGTGATTTTCAAGAAATGCTATAAGCATACGAGGAGGTGCAACAACAGTATTATTAAGAGTGTGAGCAAAGTACTTTCCATCCTTATTCTTTACTCTTATTCTAAGCCTTCTTGCCTGTGCATCCGAAAGATTAGAGCAGCTTCCAACCTCGAAGTACTTCTTCTGTCTGGGAGACCAAGCCTCAACATCTACAGACTTAACCTTTAAGTCTGCCAAATCACCTGAGCAGCACTCAAGAGTACGAACAGGAATGTCTAGCGAACGGAAAAGATCAACCGTATTCTGCCAAAGCTTATCAAACCACTCCATGCTCTCTTCAGGCTTGCAAACAACAATCATTTCCTGCTTTTCAAACTGATGTATACGATATACACCTCTTTCCTCTATACCATGAGCTCCCTTCTCCTTTCTGAAACAAGGACTATAGCTTGTAAGAGCCATAGGAAGCTGTTCCTCATCTATAATATTATCTATAAACTTACCAATCATAGAATGCTCAGAAGTACCGATGAGGTAAAGATCCTCACCTTCTATCTTATACATCATAGCATCCATCTCTTCAAAACTCATAACTCCATCAACTACCGCAGAGCGAATCATGAAAGGAGGTACACAGTAAGTAAATCCTCTGTTTATCATAAAATCACGTGCATAAGCTATAACAGAAGAGTGAAGACGCGCAATATCCCCCATAAGGTAGTAGAAACCGTTTCCTGCCACCTTTCCTGCGGCATCCAAATCTATACCGTTAAAACTCTCCATAATTTCGGTATGATAAGGAATCTCATAATCCGGAACCACAGGCTCACCAAACTTTTCTCTTTCAACATTTTTACTGTCATCTTCGCCGATTGGAACACTGTCATCAATGATGTTTGGAATAGTAAGCATAATCCTTCTAATCTTGCCTGTAAGCTCACCATGGGCTTTTTCTAGTTCCTCAAGCTTCTCAGCATTCTGTGTAACAAGCTTTTTCTTCTCTTCAGCCTCCTCCTTAAGCCCCTTTGCAAACAAAGCTCCGATTTCCTTTGAAATCTTCTTTCTGCTCTCTCTTAAGCTATCCATATCCTGCTGAGTCTTACGAGCCTCTTTATCAAGCTCTATAACTTCATCAACCAAAGCAAGTTTCTTATCCTGAAACTTTTTCTTTATATTCTCCTTAACTATCTCTGGATTCTCTCTGACAAATTTTAAATCTAACATTGTATATTCCTTCCTAAATCATATTACTTTTATTATACTACTCTTTATATTTGGTATCACCTAAGTAACACTTCTCAAAAACTCTTGGCTTTGCAGGAGGATAAAATGAATCGCCCTCGAACACTCTACAACCTATCTCTCTCGCAAACTTCTCCTGAAGCTTAGTATTGACAGTACCACAGTGAACCATAAGTCCCATCTCATTACACATCTCAACAATCTTATGAAGCATAATCTTATCACGCTTATTAGTCATGTGTTCATTAAAGTACTCACCATGAAACTTGATACCGTTTATCGGAAGAGTTCTTAAAGAACTAATATCCATATTGTAAGTACCAAACCTGCTTATTATAACAGAATATCCACTATTTGCAAGTTCTTTAACAGACAGTTCAAATCCTGTGGTTCTGTCTGCGAAGTACTTTTCAGGTATTTCAAATATAAAGTCATCAGGTTCTAAGTTATTAATCTTTATTATCTTATTAATTCTCTTAACCACATTCGGTGAGGAAAGCTGAGCGTTGGAAAGTGCTATGGATACCGGTATAACTTCATTTCCAAGCCCCTTCCAGGCACCGAGATTATTAGCAACATCCGATATCAGATATATACCAAAATCCTCAAGCTTTGTAGTCTTTTCCATTATACGAAGTATCTTTGTATAATCTATATAACTTCCATCACGCAAAAGAACAGATGGGATAGCCTTACAACCGATGATATTACTTCTGTCATCCATAATCCTTGGCATGTATCTTACTTCCATCTTATGATCACGCATGGCACTGATGATATCCTCTATTTCCTCAGCTTCCTTCGTTGCTCCATCCTGAAGGTCATCTGTATAAATTACATAATGACTACCCTTAAGTCCCTTTAATGAACGGCGAGACAAATCCGCCTTCTCAAGCATACGAAGAAGGTCTTCATCTCCATCCTTCTTGATATAAACACCTATGGAAATATCAAAGTTCAAATAATCATCAGAACTTTCTATGATTTCTATAGAATCAATCATATCTGTAAGGGCCTTTAAAAGCTCTTTATGTTTATCATATCTGAAGGCAGTAACAAAGTAATCACCATCAACCCTTGCACACATATCATCAGTTGCAAGAGTTTTCTGAAGAGTATCGGAAAACTTGCGAAGTATGTCATTACTTCTTGAGAATCCATAATGCTGATTATACCTGTGAAAATCGTTGATATCAGCGCATATGATGGCAATCTCCTGATTGTTCTCCTCAACTTCTTTAAACATTTTTTCAGTACTCTTTATAAACTTAGAGTAAGTCGGAAAGCCTGTTACAGCGTCTCTCATATCCGCTCTTGCAGACTTAGCCATACGTATAAGACGATTTTCTTCTTTGGTATGTCTGGCAGAACTTTTCTGTGTGAGCTTCTTTATCTCATCATCCACGATTCTTGTCACACCAAAGACTATATCATGTCCATTCTCCTCATCTTCGCTTCCTACAGCAGTAATCCTGACATGATTATAATTGCCATTCAGATTCTTTAACCTGACAAGCATTTCAATTTTTTCATTAGTGGATATAAGACGCTTATAAAAACTTGAAAAATCCTTAAAGTCATCCGGATGTATAACCTTCTTTCCCCATATATCATATGGTGATTTTATAGAATTTTCAACAGAGAAAGAATTCTCCAAATCTCCATATCTTGTTAGAATTTCCGTCTTAACATCATACATCCAAGCCACAAAACCCATTAGAGTTGCAATCTCGGATATATACCTTTTATTCTTTATTATCGCACTTTCAGCCCTCTTCCGCGCAGTGATATCCATGATAACACAAAGGTAAACAAGCTCTCCATCCTCATCATCAACTCTCGTTCCATTAACATAAGACCAGCGAGTCTGACCATCTTTGGCTATAATACGATATTCCATACCTATCATGCCACCATTTTCAACAGCCGCCTTTACAGCATTATTAACATTTGGCTGATCATCAGGGTGAATCATATTGTTACATCTGTTTAAGAATAAATCTTCATACTCCTGCCTGGAGTAACCAGCGAGACGGAAGAAACCGTCATTAGCATACTTTATATAAAAGTCTGTCATACGAAGCTTTATAACTCCGCCCGGGATATTATTTGCTATCAAGCTAAGATCCTTTTTCGAGCGAAATGCATCCTCGAGAAGAACCTTTGAATAATTAATATCAAAAATTGTGCATGCATAGACCACATAATCGCCCATATCAACACTTCTGATATTTAACTTTACCCAAAGCATATCAGCGTTCTTGCTTTCTATCTGAAATTCAATGTTAATATCCCCTCCGGCAGTCATCTGACGTGACATGAGCGCCTTCATTTTCTGACGCTCACTTTCTCTAATCAATCCTGTTATTTTATGATTATACTTTTTATTAAACTCCTCTACCGTATACCCTAAAAGCTCGTAGAAATAATTATTTGCAAATATAATGTCTCCGTTAGGAAAATCATCAGTAAGAACAATACCGCACTTGGTATTATTTACAATCTGTTGTAATTCTTCTTTTTTCATCCGACTTACCCTTTCTGTAATGAATTAAGCATCTTTTTCCAGCACTTTCTCCACAAAATAATCTTCTATTTTTTCTTTATCCTTACTTAGAACAACAGAAAGCTCAGTATATAAGCTTTTCTTAGCCTCTTTCAAATACCTCTCATCCGTAGATGTTATCTTTCTTCCACTAGCCAGTCTTTGCTTGTTTCTATTGTAAAGAGTTTTAATAATGCTAAACCACTGCTTACAATCACAGCTTCTCAGAGCTGTTTTATACTGATCTTCTCTTGTTTTCTCACTAATAATTTCAAGTTCAGGAATATCATATACTTCTTCTAAAAGCTTTGATGCTTCCTTTTTCGTCATTATACGGCGCATGGTTATTTTATCCTGCCCTACAAGTGCATAGATTCGGCTAGTCTTGGTATCAACAGGCAAAAGGCAATAATATGACCCTTTCTTGTTTGTCCCCGGCACAGTCAATCTGGTAATCTCATGAACTTCACATACTCCATTGCTTCCATAAACAACAAGTTCCCCTACTTCAAATTCAGGCTTTACTCTTTTTGGTTTTGAATTAATTTTAATTTCTCCTACCACTTCAATCACTCCTAATCACCATTCTTATTACAGATCAAATCACACCTAAATAGCGGAATTTCTCTGATTGAGTCAATATCCTAGAGCCTCTGTTTAACCCGACAGTAACCGGTATAACTGACGTAAGTCAAAACATTCGCTGCTATATCAGCGCGCAGAAATACCATAGGTATTATATCATATTTCTTTGGATTTTTAAAGCAAAAAAAGCTCTTACAGGAAAATATTTTCCTGTAAGAGCTCTATAATATTATATAGGATTAAGAATTATTATTAATTTTCAAGAGCCTGAATTAATGCAGTCTTTGCATCAGCTTCTCCCTGTGACCACTCGAGACACTTATCATATCCATATGAATCAGCATCCTTAATCATGGTTGCTACATGCTTATCATACTCAGCATCAGTCTTAGAGTACATAGCCTTCCAAGAACCTTCTCTGATTGCAGCTGTAACCTGCTTCCATGTTGTCTTAAGCTCATCGCTCTGTGATGACTGTACATACTTGATTTCAGGCATTACAAGGAACTTTCCACCTTCGAAATACTGATTAAGTGTATCACATCCTGTCTTATCTCTCCAATCCTGCTGGATCTTATAATCAGCTTCTGTGATGTTTGACTTCCAAGAATCCTTATTATAGTTCTCACCATTTGACTCAGGGTTTGTAGAATCAAGAGCCCAGATAGTATTGTTAATCTGAAGTTCTCCATCGTGATATGTTCCTTCATGTCCGTTACCCATAGCTGTCTTCTTATCGTTCTGACACTTCTTACCATGCTCTGTAAAGTATGTATTCTTCTCTTCATCGTAATCCCAGCACTCACCCTTAGGACCGTACTGCATCATGAGTGTTCCTTCAGGTGTAGCAAGGAAGTTAATTACTTCCATAGCAAGATCAGGATACTTTGACTGAGATCCAATTGCCCAATACCAGTCACTACCTGTAGTTCCAAGACCGTAAACGATAGGTGAAGCCTCTTCAGGTCTAAGTGAATACATCATCTTATCCTCTGAAAGATGTGCATCAGTGTTGAACTGAAGTGAACCTGAGTAGTTGAAGATTGAGAAGAGAATACCACCAACTCTAGCCTTTTCAGCCATGTTATCATATGTCTGTGTCATGGAGTCAGGATCTACGAGACCGTTCTGATAAAGCTTGTTGTACCACTTAAGCATCTCTAAGTATACACCATCTTTTCTTAAACAATCATGATAATCACCTGTTGATGGGTCATAAACACCGATACCTAACTCATCGTAACCATAGTATGCTGTAGCTGTTGACTTAACGTACATAACCATGTCACCATCCCAGTCAGGCCAAAGTGAAACAGCATATGTCTTGTTTCCTGACTCATCCTTAGGATGTTTATCCTGCATGTTCTTGAGAAGTGTGAACATGTCATCCATATTTTTAACTGTAGGATAACCTAATTCCTTATAGTAATCCCAACGAGTATCCCAGGTATAGAAGAATGCCTGATGGTCCTTACTTGATGTAGCAACCGAGTTTCCAAGACCGTAAATCTTTTCTTCCTTACCATCTGTTATCTGCTTTGTAACTTCTTTATTCCAATTAAGACAATCCTTCATGTGCTCCTCGATATAAGGACCATATGTATGAAGAACATCATCCTTCTCCCAATCATAAAGGAGTCCCTTCTGAAGCGCCTGCTTATAATAATCAGGATTACCAAATACCACGATATCACCTAAATCACCGGACTCCATACGTGTCTGGAATGTACCGTCTGACTCAGGAACTATGTTAATCTTAACATTAAACTTCTCTTTAAGAATGTCTGCTGACCAACCAATCTGCTCACCGTTGTAGTTAGCAAGCTGGCTGTAAACTGTAAGTGTAACAGGCTCTGATGAGCTTGATCCGCCACAAGCTGTGAGCCCAACCATAGAGGTTACGGTTACGCCTGTAGCAAGTAATAGAGACATTACCTTTTTACCAAAAAAGCTTCTCATATGAATTATTTCCTCCTTCAATCAATATCATTCATATATATATATATATTACAATGTAAGGATCAGTTTTTTCCTTACTTAAGCGCTCTTATATATTAACGTAATTAAAACAAATGATTAATCGTTTGAATCATTAAGAGCTTCCGACTCGACAATATTCTCATCGGACTCGTCATCCGGAGCCGTTTCATCCTCTATCTTTGCAAATATCGGTCTTATATTGGCACTTATGGTAAGCAGTATACTCGCCAAACCTATAAGAATCCCCAAAAACAGAGTTACGTTGTTAAATATAAAAAATACAACTTCAAGAGCCACCAGAAGACAAGTAAAAAAAGTTCTTGGAAAGAATCTTACAGCTATCGAATGTGAATTATGAAGTGTATTATAAACAGTATTCTCATATCTGGCAAGCAGTGGAAATGCATAAAGGAAATGTGTCACTATTAAGACCACTCCTATAATAAAAACAACTAAAAATACAGTGTTTCCGGACTTTGCCTTTTGATATAACTGAAAATCTATCCACATAGCATAGGATGTTGCCAGGAGCAAAACTCCCAGCACACATCCTTTCTTAAAGTTAGCTTTAAATTCCTTCAAAAACGGGCCGACTATATAGCCTTCCTCATCACTCACCATCTTTAACGTAATCGTATAACCTGCTGTAAGCGAAGCTCCCATCGGAATAAGCAGAAGCATGGCAGCTAAAGTCACAAACCACGGAAAAGCGATGACGTAAGTAATCATAAACGGTACCATAAAAATCATAAGCATGAGATTAAGCTTCAGCATATCCGTAAGCCTTGTCATGAACTTATACAATTTACCGTCTGTACTAAAAAATTCTTTCATAATAAAACATTAACCCTTGACAGCTCCGAGCATAATACCCTTTTCGAAATATCTCATCATGAAAGGATATACACAGAGGATAGGAAGCACGGATACCATGGAGATGGTGTACTTAATAACCTTACTGTTAAGCTGCTGGGCCGCAGCATTCTTCAAGGCTTCTGCAGACTGCGCCGAACTTGCCAGAGCTGCTAAGTTTGAAGACTGATTCAAATATACATACAGTCTGTGCTGCAATGTATAAAGTTTAGGGCTGTTAGCCATGTAAATAAGAGAATCCTGGAAGGAGTTCCAATGACCTACCGCACCGAAGATTGCTATAGTAGCAAGGATTGGCTTTGAAAGAGGCCATATGATGTGCCTGAAAACTACCATGTAGGAAGCACCATCGATGAAGGCACTTTCTTCCAGTTCTGCAGGAATCGACTCTATGTACGTCTTAACAAGTATGATGTTATACGGAGCAACAATACCAGGAATGATATAAACAAGATAGTTATTAGTAAGACCTAACATAACCATGTTCATGTATCCAGGAATAAGACCCGCATTGAAGTACATTGTTATAACGAGGAATCTGTAGCAAAGTGATCTGTGCCACATCTCCTGTTTTGTTACAAGATATCCAACGAACGCTGATGCAAGAACCATGAGCGCTGTACCAAGGATAGTTCTGGAAACAGATACAAGGAATGCACTTCCGAGATCTGAAACGTTTCTAAGATTTAAGTAGTTCTGAATTGTAAGTCCCTTTGGTATGAAGTTGATTTCACCACGTCCAACCATCTCATTATCTGAAATAGTATTGATGAAGAGATACCAGAAAGGATAGATACATGTAATAGTAAATAAAGTGAATATCGTATAGTTGATGATATTAAAAACTATATCCGATGGCTTTATTCTATACATGTGCTTATGCTTCTTATAATAAGCTTTTTCTCTTTTAGCATCTAATTTTTCCTGTGCTGTTTTAGCCATGAATACTCACCTCCTATATGATACTCTCGCCACGAAGCGCCTTAGACAATGCATTGGCACCAAAGAGCAAGATTACACTTATGATAGACTTAAACATACCTACAACGGTTGATAACGGTATGGAACCACCACCACCAAGACCGAGTTCGTAAACGTAAAGGTCAAGAACCTTGATTGTCTTAGCGTTAACCGCATTCTGGAATACGAGGTACTGATCAAGTCCGTTACTAAGAATAGCTGCAACCGACATAAGCAAGAGAACGAAGAAGGTAGGTAAAAGTCCCGGAACTGTGATATGCCACATCTTCTGGAAACGTCCCGCACCGTCTACGGTAGCCGCCTCGTACAGCTGCTGGTCTATACCGGATATACCGGCGATATAGATAATGGCCGACCAACCAATACCTTTCCAAGTGCCCCACGCCCACATCTTGAACCAGATACCACTGGAACTCATGAGGTAGTTAGGCGCATTGTCAATGTTATCAAGTGATCCAATCATAACTCTCAACTGGTTGATAAAACCTGTTGTATCGAAGATTGATAATGCAAGAGCGTACACAAGTACCCATGAAATGAAGTTCGGGATTGTTGTGAAAATCTGAACAAATCTTCTGAATCCTTCACTCTTAGCTTCTGTAAGGAATATAGCGAATACCATAGGAAGCCAGCTAGTCAAAATTCCTAAGAAACTCATGATAAGTGTGTTTCTCATAACACGGAACACGTCTGATCTTGTAGCTGCGTTCTGGAAGAGGTATGTAAACCACTTTCCACCAACAAAGTTATCCATAGAAAGTGTTCCACCTGCCTGATAATCGAAGAATGCATATCTCCAGCCCCAAAGTGGAAGGTAACAGAAGAGGAATGCAAGAGCTCCGAAAGGAAGGAACATAAGGAAGAGCTTGTACTTTGGTTCCATGTACATCTCATCCTCATCAGCTCCACTAGGGAGTATGAATCTAAGTGCGATAGCTGTAATAAAAATAACAGCAAATGCAATAGTTATAAGAATCAGACCCATAGGCATAGTCGCATTTAAGTCAACCTCCGGATGCTCAAACTTCTGAAGCTTTACAAGATGGTTTGCAATAAATGAAACCATAGCTCCGACAATACCTATACCTGACCCTATAAGTGCTACAGATGCTCCAAATCTCTTCATAAGAACATTACCAAGAGAGAAGCAAATAGAGATAACAAGTATTACAATACCTATCATCATAATTATTGAAGCAATATATGCTACAACAAATGAAATGTTTGATACTGTTCCACGTCTTAAAAGAAGTCCGGCTTTAGACACAAGACTATCATAAGAAAACGCAGAAGTGAAAAGAGCGATATTCTCATCAATCTTATCATTAATTCTGATAGGATTGATTGCCGGCAAGAATGCGAATACTGCTGCAACAACTGCCATAAGACGGATGATCCAATAGACATAATCGCCGACACCACGCTCGACCTTTGATACTTTGGCCATAACTACCTCCTTTAGATTTTCCCTATCCCTAAATTATAAGGTATAGAATTATTTTTTATCACTCTTTCTTTCTTGAAACAATGATAACTATTACAACAACAACTACTACTACGCCTGCGATAACACCAAAGATTATGATAGGTGTATTAGAGTTAGAAGTCTCACTCTCTGTAGTGGTTGTTGTGGTTGTTGTGGTTCCTGCTGAAGTATCAGTTCCTGATGAAGCTGATGATGAAGAAGTAACTTCTTCAGATGTAGCAGTCTGCTCTGAATCCTTGTTGAAACCTGAAACATCAAATGTGATTTCAATGCTGTCCTGTGGAAGCATCATAGAAGCATTATGATCTCCAAGCTCGTTGTTGTACTGATTGATAATGTCAAACACTAAACAGTTAACATACTCAATTGGTTCCGGATCGATGAAAGCCTCATCCTCTCTTGCTTTTTCGACACCATCGATCTTTGTAACGATGTTAGTAATCTGAATCTTGTCCTTAGCATCTCCAGGTAAATCTGTAGATACATAAAGCATCTGGAATGACTCATTTGGCTCTGTAGTATTACCGTCATTTAAGCATCCCTCAAGTCCTTCAACCTTTAAAGTATATGTTCCGTTACCGTCGATAACACAATCTGTAAATGTACCCGGAAGAACAGCGAGCTTATTAACCTCATCTTTAGCCCATCCAAGAACATTTGCACCATACGAACTTCCATCCTCTGCACGATTTGTCTTATCAAGATCACCGTATGAAGCAAACCAGGCATTTCTGAATGAATATGCCGGTACACACTGGAAGTTGAGATATGCGTGATACTCAGGAGTATCCAGATTAACCTTCTTGTCAACCTTTCTCTTAGCGCCCTTCATAACATCATAAGCTGATGCATCCTGAGGGACAACTACTGCTGCTGTTGCAAATGCAAGCGTGCATGCTAATGCTGATGCAATAATTTTTTTGAAACTCTGTCTCATTTCTTAATCCTCCTATATGGCATAAAATTTGAATATAAATGATTTTAACAAAAAATTCACAATTTTGCACCATGATTTTTATACGTTTTTACCCAAATAATTATAGATAAAATACGCACTTTGTTAATATTATACACAATATTGACTAAATTTCAAGGTGTATTTTGTATATTATGAACAAAAATTAAAAAAATATTAAAAATTATTGACTTGTATTTTGTCTTATTGTATTATTGTATCAATCACTTAATACAGTGATTCAATTTTAACTGTTGATTTTTCACACATTACATTATAATAAGGAGGAAATATATGTCATGGAAACTTGATTCGAACAAACCCATATATTTACAGCTTATGGATACTATTAAAACACAGATTTTGTCCGGTGTTTATGAGCCCGGAGCTAAACTTCCAAGTATAAGAAACTTAGCACTCGAAGCTTCGGTCAATCCGAATACAATGCAAAAAGCCATGTCCGAACTAGAGCGAGAAGGTATAATCACAAATAACAGGACAAGCGGTTACTGTGTAGCATCCGACGAAACCATTATCAATGCCTTTCGCGAAAAGAAGGCTGATGCTGCAATATCTGAATTTGTGTTATCCATGAATAATATGGGCTTTTCAACCGATGAAATAAGGGTCAGACTTAGACACTTTATCGATAATAACATTGATATGATATCTAATTAATATCATCGATAATAATCAAAAATGAAAATGAAAAAGAAAAGGAGACAAATATGGAACAATTATTAGTTGTGAACCATCTAACCAAGAGTTTTGGCCGAAATATAGCTCTTAATGATATATCCTTCCAGGTTATGCCGGGAAGAATAGTCGGATTACTCGGTCCAAACGGAAGCGGAAAAACCACTTTGATAAAGATAATCAATTCACTTATATCCCCTACAAGCGGCCAGGTACTGATAAACGGAGAAGCTCCCGGAGTTAATTCTAAAAAAATCATTTCCTACCTTCCCGACAAACCTTACTTTAATGACTGGATGAAGGTCACGGAACTTATTGATTTATACGAAGACTTTTACGAAGACTTCGACAGAAATACAGCACTTAACCTTCTTGGAAACCTTCACATAAATCCTAGCGATAAGATAAAGAAGCTTTCCAAGGGCACTATAGAAAAGGTTCAACTTATAATGGTCATGAGTCGCAAAGCTAAGCTTTACATCCTTGACGAGCCTATAGCCGGTGTTGATCCTGCTGCAAGAGATTATATACTCTCTACTATTATTTCAAATTACAACAGAGACGCCAGTATCATAATATCTACTCATCTTATCGCAGATATAGAAAATGTTCTGGATGATGCTCTTTTCTTAAGAGAAGGTAATATCGCCATGTATAACTCTGTTGAAAATATAAGATCTACATATAATCAAAGTGTGGATGCTACATTTAGGGAGGTGTTTAGATGTTAGGTAAGGTTATAAAACACGATTTTAAAGCAATGTCCAAATTATTCATACCAACTTATCTGGTTTTTGGTGCACTTGTTATACTCGATGCACTTATGAACCTTGTAAACAGCCAGATTCCAAATCATGTCAAAGCATACGGAATCATCCCTGTATTTACCACTCTTACAGATGTACTCATGTTTATAGGTATGATACTTATAATAGCTATATCACCGATTTTATCAACTGTATGCTTTTACAGATCGGTAGCAGGAAATGAAGGCTACTTAACACATACTCTTCCGGTAAAAAGAAGTATAATAGTAACAGGAAAGATGATAACCGGATTCTTATATAGTTGTATATCACTTGTCTTTGTTTTTATTTCTTCGTTAATTTACTTATTTATATGTCATCATGATACTTCCATGGAAATTATCAGTTCCATAAAAAACTTCTTCTTACACGAATTAAAACTCGAGGACTTCCCTGTTTCGGTAATAGTAGGATTTATAATAATAATTCTTGCACTTATAGTCCAGCAATATGCAAATGTTGCAACATATTACTGTTGTGTAGCCATAGGACAGACCAATAATACTCATAAGATTATTATGTCAATAGTTACTTATATCGCTTATACAACTATATTGCAGATATTATCAAGTGTTTTTTCATTTGTTATGACCGCAGTATTATCCAATACCTCAGACTCTTTGAACGAGTTTATGGTTCGTAATCCTGAAGGTTTCTTTTTGGGTGTAAGTATATTTGCACTTTGCCTTAACTTGCTTATATCTGTTCTTTTCACCTTCATATGTACAAAAATCCTTGATAAGAAGTTGAACTTAACATAAAAAAGCTTATATCCAAAGCTTTTTATAACCTAAAAAAGCCATTGAAAAGTCGATGTTAGCTTTTCAATGGCTTTTATTAATATATCGTATATCAATAATACGTCCTAAAAATCAGCAGATTTCAGCTCCTGATGGCATATCTTTCTCAGGAGTCATGAGGCTAAGATTTCCATCTGCATCTTCAGCACAAAGTATCATCCCCTCTGAAAGGAGACCTGCAAGGCGAGCCGGTTTAAGATTTGTAATAACCATAACCTTCTTACCAATCATCTCTTCCGGAGTATAGTACTTTCTTATTCCGGACACTATCTGTCTGATCTCAGAGCCTATACGAACCTGTGAACATAAAAGCTTCTTAGACTTTTCAACAGCCTTACAATCCACTATCTGTCCTACCTGAAACTGCATCTTAAAGAAGTCTTCTATACTGACTTCATCCTTTTTAGGAATATCTATGAGTGCTTCGTCCTGTGTACTTTCATCATCACTTTTTTCACTCTCTGTCTTTGGTGAAAACTCTTCTGCTTTAGCAAGCACTTCTTCCACATCAAGTCTTGCAAATAGAATTTCAGGTTTTTGTGTTACCTTATTATCATCTTTATTAAGTCCAAATGAAGAAAGCTCATCACTTGCTCTTAAACTCACGCCTAACTGGTCAGCAATTTTTACAGCAGTCTCCGGCATAAAAGCAGAAAGAAGCGACGCACCTATAGTTATACCTTCTATAAGATTATAAAGAACTGTGGATAGTCTATCCTTCTTAGCTTCATCCTTGCCAAGAATCCAAGGCTCTGTTTCATCAATATACTTATTACAGCGCTTAAATACATTGAAAATCTCAGTAATTGCATCTGCAACTCTAAGCTCATCCATCTTTTTCTCTACTGCAACAGGAGCAGCTAATATAGTCTCTTTGAGATTTTCATCAACTTCTTCACTTACGCCCTTATTTGCTGCAACACCGCCAAGATACTTGTTGGTCATGGATATAACCCTGTTAACAAGATTTCCCAGAGTATTGGCAAGGTCTGAGTTATTTCTTTCACATATCAGTTCCCAGCTTACCACACCATCACTTTCAAAAGGCATCTCATGAAGAACAAAATACCGGACAGCATCTACCCCAAAAACATCCACTAAGTTATCAGCATAGATAACATTACCCTTGGATTTACTCATCTTACCATCACTCTGTATAAGCCAGGGATGTCCAAATACCTGCTTAGGAAGAGGCAGATCAAGTGCCATAAGCATAATTGGCCAGTATATGGTATGAAATCTTAAGATATCCTTTCCTATAAGGTGTAGATCAGCAGGCCAGAATTTCTCATATAGATCAGTTCCATTCTCATCTTTTGAATTATTGCCGTCTACATCATAGCCAAGTCCGGTAATATAGTTAGAAAGTGCATCAATCCAAACATACACTATATGCCCGGGATCAAAATCCACCGGAATCCCCCATTTGAAGGATGTTCTGGATACACACAAATCCTGAAGTCCCGGCTTCAGGAAATTATTAACCATTTCATTCTTCCTTGATTCAGGCTGTATAAACTCAGGATGACTATTGATATGCTCCATAAGTCTGTCCTGATATTTACTAAGCTTTAAGAAGTAAGCTTCTTCCTTCATAGGTTGCACTTCACGACCACAATCCGGACATTTTCCATCCACTAATTGAGATGAAGTGAAGAACGATTCACAAGGGGTACAGTACATTCCCTCATAAGTACCTTTATATATATCTCCCTGATCATACAGCTTCTTGAAAATCTTTTGAATCTGTTTCTCATGATAATCATCTGTTGTTCTTATAAATTTATCATAAGAAGTATTCATAAGATCCCATATTCTTTTTATCTCTCCCGACACGCTGTCCACAAGCTGCTTCGGTGTAATCCCGGCTTCCATAGCCTTATTCTCTATCTTTTGACCATGCTCGTCTGTTCCTGTCTGAAATCTAACATCGTAACCTAAAAATCTCTTATATCTTACTATTGCGTCCGCAAGAACTATCTCGTAGGTGTTTCCTATATGAGGTTTTCCGGATGTATATGCAATTGCTGTAGTTAAATAATATTTCTTTTTCTCTTCCATAGCTACCTCCATTCCTAAAAACTGCTTTTCTTAAAATATAGCAGATTCTTAATTCATCAATATTCATTTAGCATAAATCAATAGTTTAATGATTTTTTTAATAATTGTCAACCTGTTGAATCTCTTTTATTTCCTATGTACCACTTAAAAACAGCTGTCCCGATTATTACAATATATCCTATAATACTAAGAAAATCCGGAATTTCTCCTAAGAATAAAATTCCTAAAATTGCAGCAAAGATAACCTGTGAATAATCATATACCGAGATTTCCTTAGCAGGCGCAAATTTATATGCAGATGTTATACACAGCTGTCCGAGTGCCGCTCCGCAACCAGCCAAAACCAGGTAAACCCACTGATGAAGAGACATGGGATGATAATTAATTATCAGAAAGGGTATTGTTATAAGAGATGAAAACATAGAAAAGCAAAAGACAATGACAGGAGTACGCTCCCCCTGCTGACCTAGTTTTCTAACAAATGTATATGCGGTTCCTGCTCCGAATCCTCCATATAATCCAACCAGCGCAGGGATACTTGCAAATCCGGTAGATGGCTTTATGATAAAAAGAGCCCCTGTAAATGCAACTAAAACCGTACCGATTTCAAATTTATTTGGCTTTTCTTTTAATATAAATATAGACATTATGATTGCAAAAAAAGGTGATAATTTATTTAGCATATTAGCGTCTGCAATACCTATCCTGTCTATAGCCCAGAAGTTACAGATCATGCCGGATGTACCAAATATACATCTCATAAGAAGTCCCGGAGCACTCCCCTTTTTTATTTTAAATTTATCCGGAGTTTGTATAAGGGTTACAAAGGCAAGAACTGCGGCTACTGCATTTCTAAAAAATACCTTTTGCATAGTAGGCAGGTCACCTGAAAGCCTTACGAAAAATGTCATGAGAGAAAAGCCCAGGGCTGCCAATAATATACATATGATACCCTTCTTCAGATTATCAGTATTTCCGCTATCTATACCCTCTCCTTCTTTTTTGAGCGCTTCTGCAGATATTTTAATAGCATTTTTCTTTTTAATTTCTTTATTGTTTGCCTCTTCACTCATCACATCCATACCTCAAAACACTCAATCAAAACTCAGTCGAAGCTTAGACCTCGACCAGGTTAAATGTTTACATCTTTACGGTTCTTCCGTTAATAATTGTCTCATCATCCTCGTCAAGGGGAATCAGGATACACGGAACACCTTCTACATCCGTTGTCCTTATAATCTCAGCCTTTTCATCGCTAACTCTTAAGATAACTTTAGGATTATCCGATTCACCATACTTTACAGGATCAGTAACTTCCATGAGATGCTCATTCTGCTCATTAAGCTCATCTATTTCTTTCATGAGCTTTCTACGTTCGTTTCGAATTTCACTTTCTCGAAGAGCTTTTTCATCAATAAGCTCTGAAGCCATAACTTCATCATCTGAAAAATACTCTTCGTACTTTTCTGCTATACTTTCTGCTTTCTCTTCACTTATACCGCAATTAGAAAGAGCTCCCGATACCTGCTTAGGAGTGAGATATACTTCTACATCCTCACCTTCTGCATCCTTAGCAATATCGATTATCTCTTTAATTGCTCCCTGCATATTGATAATGGCATTTTCCGGATCATTTTCCTCACCTGCTATTCCCTGCTTTATCATATTGTTAAATGCAGTTCTTTTTTCGGTAGATGTAAGTGCTCCGTTTGCGCCAAGTCCATTTTCCCAAAAGGCATGCATAGGATTCTTAACATCCTTTGTATAAACCATAACAGCATGAACATCTGCGCTTCTTTCTGTAAAGCACGGAAATGTAAAACCTGAAACACAGGCGCCTACTGTCCAATTTCTTTTTAGCATAGAGATATTATTTACGTCATCATTATAACCAAGACCTGCCTTTGAAAGAGCCACAGGGCAGATAGCTCCGATTATGTACTCATAGATTTCCTCTGAATCGTCAAGCTTCATGTTGTCAGATGTTTTAAGAGGAACATCGTAAATATCATGATAAAGTAATATAAGATAATTCCCCGCTATTCCACAGGTTTCTATAACACGATCATAAAAAGCATTTACAAGACCTTCATCCTTTAGCTTTGATTCTCTTAATGCCATAAGCAGCTTATAACAATCTCCCTCTTGCTCTTCCTCCATACTAAATTCCAACTCCAAGAGGTTATTGTCCAGTTTTCCGGACAGGGTCTTATTGGCAATTTCTAAGTACTTATACTTTGCTTCTTCATCTATATCCCAAAAAGGATAGGCAAAATCAACTACCTTTTCTCTCTCTCCGTTTACATAGCATCCGCAAAGTCTGGTAAATGTATTGCCTTCTTTTTTCATTCTTTTCTTTATCTCAAGTATATCTTTTTTGTTCATTCTTTTCTCCATTTTTTATTATTTGATTTGACTTATTTTCCCATAAAAATCATCGTGAAATAAGTTCGACTGATTACAGTTTGTAAATACCTCCATCTAGGCTTTAGCTTAGAGGTAAGGAATTTCTCCGGCTTAAGCTAAAACTGTACTACCTGAGGCAGGGGCCGGTGTCGCAGTAGAGACCGCTGTTTGTGTCGCAGGAATAGCTGCAGCTGTATCCCAGCTTAGATGCATACTTCTTACTCTATCCTTGTAATCCTTATAGTAAGATGTATCGGCAAATGAAGCACTTCCCTCCCAGTATGCTTTATCAGCATTATTGCTCTTCTTTGGAAGTCCACCGTAGAGAAGCACAATTCCGGAACCCCACTTAGAATTCACATAAGCACTTGGGCAGGTTATGGTAAACTTAATCTTCTGATCCCATAGAGTTACCTTATGTCCGAAATTATCTTTATAAGTCTTTTTATTAGAAGACCTTCCTTTAACACTTTCCACCTTTATGTTCTTATCATTATTTGCTTCAAGACACTTACCGTCAAAATAATCCGCAACACTCACAAATCCTCCATATCTGTAGGATTTTTTCTTTGCGCACTTCTTTACATCCTTTTTTGAAGGCTTCCATACTCTGATAAACTTTGCTGAAAAAGTAATCTTTTTATATCCCTGTTTCGAATCATTTACTATAGATAAATCCTTGATTTTAAATTTAATCTTTTTATCACCTGCAGCAGTATAGGTTTCTGTTTTAAATCCCTCATTTATCTTACCTTCTGTCACGGGATTCATAACCATTACAGGTGTAGATACATTAACCTCTGCCTTTGCGGGATTACTTTTATTTAAATCCAATCCGGAGCCAAATGCACTGCAAAGTACGCAGGCTCCCATAAAAACAGCAAGTGGTTTTTTTATAATTTTTTTTGAATTCATTTTACTTCTTTCCTCCATGATGAAGTTTTTAATGCTGAGGAACTTCATCTGAATTGTCTCAGCTTTTTTATATTTTTTTCGAGAATTAGTCACGAGAATTGTCTCTGAGTAAGCTTATCTCATCATCCGTAAGCTCTCTGTAATCTCCATAGGAAAGCGCTTTATCCAGAGTAAGCTTTCCCATACTGATTCTCTCTAGATATAAGACATATTTGCCAATCTTTTCAAACATTCTCTTCACCTGATGAAATTTACCTTCGGTTATTGTGAGATTTATAAGACTCACTTTAGGATTGTCGAGAGGGTCTGACTTAAATCGCATTTTATATCTTTCATCCACTATCTTTCTTTTATCGGACGAGATATCATTATAATATATATACTCTTTCAATTCAAGTCCGGCAGGCTTTAAATCTATAAGAGCACCTTCCTCAGTTATACTTATCCCTCTTTCAAAGCTTTCTACATCATCCTCTGTGACTTCTCCTAAAACTATTGCTGTGTAAGTCTTTGCCACATGAGATACAGGGGATGTGAGACGATGTGAAAGTTCTCCGTCATCTGTTATTATAAGAAGTCCTCTGGTGTCTATATCAAGCCTTCCCACACAAAAAAGCTTATCCTTTCCTTCTACGTTAAGGCAATCAAAAACTGTCCTATGAAGATTATCTTCATTGGCACTTACCGTATTTTCAGGCTTATTTAGCATGTAATACCTATGTTCCTTGTAATTAACCGGTTTTCCCTGTACGTATACTTTGTCCCTGCCCGGATCGACTTTAAGCTCAGGTGTGGTTATGATTTTTTCATCAACCTTAACCAGACCCTTTTTTATAAGCTTTTTCACTTCACTTCTGCTTCCTATGTGGGAAGCAGCCAGATATTTATCCAATCTTATCACTTTAATCTCCTCTTTGATGTGGATGTGCAACAATCATAATCAACTCTATATGATGGAAATTTTACCATTTTTTAAACACAAAAGAAACCCCTATGCATAAAACAGACTATTATATTTTAGGATATTGACTTTTATGATTTTTGCATATTTTCGTATTGAATTGTTGTTGTATCTAAAAAAGCAGAGGTGTATATCCCTCTGCTTTTATGAAAATTATTATATTTATAAAACAGTTCTACTACTCATCTTTAAGAGAATCTCTTGCAGGAACGAGCACCTTAGCTTCAAAGCACTCAAACATCTTATCAACATCAGCCGGCTTCTGACTCTGCGTAAGCATACTCACTATAGGAACAATTATAATTCCTGAAACCATACAAAATACTCCTGAGTAAAGAGAATTCTTAAATATAAATCCAAGAACCGGACCGCTTACACTTATCCAGCCAAGAGATATGCAAAGCTGAATTATCATAACAACAGTTCCAAATAAAAAGCTCACAACAACCGAAGCCTTAGTTGTCTTCTTCCAGTACATACCGTACATGAATGGTGCTAAAAATGAACCTGAAAGCGCTCCCCATGATATACCCATGAGCTGAGCTATAAATGTAACTCTTGACTTAGCCTGTACTATAGCAATTACAGCCGATAATACTATGAAAAGTGCTACGAACATACGCATATAAAGCATTTTCTTCTTTTCACTGAATCCTTCCTTCTTAAATCCTGAAAGGAAATCAAGTGTAAGCGTAGAGCTTGATGTAAGAACAAGTGAAGATAGAGTTGACATGGATGCTGAAAGCACAAGTATAAGCACAACTCCTATAAGTACATCTGAAAGTCCCGAAAGCATGGAAGGAACGATACTATCGAAACCATTGGCATCAACCTCTGCCTGTGTGGTAAAGAGTCTTCCGAAACCACCGAGGAAGTAGCATCCGCCTGCAACTATAATAGCGAAAAATGTTGAGATAAATGTGCCCTTCTTTATTGCTTTTTCATTTTCAATAGCGTAAAACTTACCAACCATCTGAGGAAGTCCCCAAGTACCAAGAGATGTAAGAAGCACAACCACTATTAGATACATTGGATCAGGTCCTAAAAATGAAGTATAAGCGCCATCCATAACATCCGAAGGAATCTTAGACATAGCCCTCATGGATTCCATGAAACCGCCGTTTTTACTGAGAACCGAAAGTATAACCGCAACTATACCCACAAGCATTACGATCCCCTGTATAAAGTCATTAATTGCTGTAGCCATGTAACCACCGATAATTACGTAAATTGCTGTAAGTAAAGCCATAACTATAACGCAGACTGCATAATCGACATCAAAGGCCATCTTAAAAAGTCTTGAAAGACCATTGAAAAGTGAAGCCGTATACGGAATAAGGAATATAAAAGTTATAAATGAAGCTGTAATTTTTAACGCTTCTGAATTATATCTTTTTCCAAAAAACTCAGGCATAGTCTTAGCTTCAAGGTGCTGTGTCATGATTCTTGTACGCCTTCCCAGGATAACCCATGCAAGTAGCGAACCAATAAAAGCATTGCCAAGTCCTATCCATGTAGATGCAACTCCGAAGCTCCAACCAAACTGACCTGCATAACCTACGAAGATAACAGCTGAGAAGTAAGATGTACCGAAGGCAAAAGCTGTAAGCCAAGGTCCTACGCTTCTTCCACCGAGTACAAATCCATTAACATCTGTACTTTTCTTGCGACATGCTATACCAACCGATATAAAAACTGTAAAGAAAACCACCAATAAAACAATTTTGATTATCATAACTTCCTCCAAAAAAATTTTTCAAAAAAAATCCCGGTTTTTATTCCGGGATAAAATAAAATCAAAAAACTGGCCCGGCGGGATTTGAACCCACGAGTGCAGGAGTCAAAGTCCTGTGCCTTACCGCTTGGCGACGGGCCAATAGGTTCGCTTATGTGTTCTAACAAAACAACACAAGCGAGAAGTATTGTACCATATTTTGTTATATATGGCAAGAATTTTATTAAAAACCCAGCTACTTGGCAGATGAGCCAACCTGCTTTTCCTCTGTTACTATAACACCGTCTTTCATAAGCTCTGATGTGGAACTGTTGTTTGGTTTAAATGCAACAGCAACCACTAAGTCTGCAACAAATATCACACAAAGAGCTATACAAAGAGGTACAAGAACCTTCTTTTTAATCTTACTGAAAAGGTAGTCAAGACCGGGTGCTATAAGGTAAACCATGAGTACACACCCCACTCCAAATACAAGAAGTCCTTCTGCACATACTCTTCCGTGAATATTTAAGAAATATCCATCATAGAACCACCATCTCTGATGATAAACAGTCTCCATAATGTAGGCTGTGAAGTATTCGATAATTCCACATATTACAATAGCAGAGAAAAACTCAGTCAATATATTCTTCCTGAATTTTGTACAAAGCATGAGAGCTACAACTCCACCAGCACCGTATATCGGTAGCCAAGGTCCCAATAAATAACCTCTGTTTACAAATCTTCCTTCCTCTACGATATGGAAGCCTACTTCCCATGTCCATCCTATAAAACTAAATACCATGAACATAAGGAATAAGTTTGGAATAGTATAACTACGTAAAAAGTTGAAATTCTTTAGCTTTCTTTCTTTCCAACGAGGACCCAGTCTCTGAGGATATATTTTACCATCCATAGCTGCTCTGTGAAGGGCAATATTAGCCTTTTGACCTTCAACCTCATCATAAACTTTCTTTGTTTCACTACTTCCAATCCATATTCCCAGCCACTCTGAAAGGATTTTTTTAGGCTTAGAGAGAGTAACCTGATTTTCACGAGAAACAACTATATCATCAACAATATCAAAGTAATTCTCATAAAGTGTTATCTTATCAGCCACTTCGAAAAGATATGTATCATTTAAAAGTTCAGAGTCTTCCATTCCTTCTTCCTTGGCCTGAGCTCTCAATCTGGCATAGAACTCTGAGTAAATCATATTTCTGTATGCCATACCATAAAAAATCTCAGAGATACCAAGTGTAACCAAACCAAGTATATACCAAGGAATTATGGTTAGCTGTATCTTGAAATACTCTAACTTATGACCATTCATCATCCTTCTCGAAAGATTGATTGCCTTAAGCGGAGTTATCCTGGGATTTTCCGCAACTATGTAATCAACCATTGCATAAGAGTAATTCTTTATTATTCCTCCTATGACGGTTAAAGACCAAAATGATAAGAAAAGATCTCTGAGTCCAAGAGAAAGAGAACAGAGGATCCACTCCTTTGCACTTGAAATAAACAATGCATGCTTATAGGGAACTGCTTCGTAGGTTCTTGCTTCCAAAAACATACGTGTATAGACAGCAAGGAAGAAGTTAGTAAAAAATACATATACCAAAAGATATATGAGCAGCATAAGCACCAGTACAAATACTTCCTCCGCCATCTTTGAGCTAAATATACGTCTGCCGAAATTACCTATTGTAATCAGATAATCTCCGGAGGAAACCTCATTTACAATTTTAGCAAAGACTCCCTCCTCTCTTGCAAGAAATCTGTTTTTAACTTTTTTCTTTTTTGTGTTATCCTCTTTTACTTCTTTATTTGCGGCCAGACGAGCATTGTAGCGCTCTAAAACACCGTTAAAGTCAAGAATCTGAAGTATATTATAACGCTCTCCTATACTTGATGATTCATTTTTCTTATCATCCGGAGATTCCTTTTCCGAAGACTTTTCACCGGTTTCTTTTGAACCATCTTTATCATTGGATATATAATTCTCATATATAAGCTTTATGGAATTGTACATCCACTTATATTCTCCACCAAACAAAGCCATTATCATACAGAAAGTCAGCAGAAATACATAATGGGATTTAACTCTCTTATGAGCCTCTGCCTTTATACTCTTCCTGTCATTGTAAATATCGTTAAATCTGTTTTTTTCCTTTTCCACAGGTTTCTCCTTATCCTCTGCCTAATCTTCGCAAAGAGGCATAAGCATCTCTTCTAAGACACAGCCCTACTTGAATTTCATATTAACAACAGTAATCTCACTATCGGTTCCTATTCTCATCGGAGGTCCGTAATACCCCACTCCGGCTGTAACCACCGTCTCTAAACCGTGTATCGTCTTTAAACCATATGCATTCTCATTAAAGAAAGGCACTATGAGATTGCCCGGAAACACCTGTCCCGCATGAGTATGTCCGCAGAGTGCAACATCCGCTCCATTTTCCGAAAGCTCTTTAAATTCCATCGGTTCATGCTGTAAGACAATTACCGGCTTATCCTTATCCACATCCTTTAGGACCTCAGCTGCGCTCATCCTTTCATCGGTTCCGTCTCCTGCTCTTTCGCCATCGATACGACCAACAAGAGTAATCTTACCATCCAAAAGCTCTTCACTTTCATCGTAAAGTACATTAAAACCGGCTTTGTCGAAAAACTCTTCCATCTCCTTAACTCTGAAGGCCTCAGATACAGGCGAGATAGTAAAGCCGCCAAACAAGCTCTCTTCTACATCATGATTTCCGCAAACTACGTAAACACCGTACTTTGTCTTAATCTTACTAAGCTCATTAGCATACTTGTCAGGATCCTTTAATCCGAAGTATGTGCTGGTAAATATATCGCCTGCGATAACAACAAGATCCGGATTAGTATCATTAATCTTTTTTACCATGTTTTTTGTCATGGTAAGATTGGAATTAACACTAAGATGAAGGTCTCCGAGAAGGACAACCTTTAAGTCCTTCTGCCCCTCAACTTCCTTATCCACGCTCACATCATAACTTACAACCTTTGTATTCTGTGCATGTATAAGTCCGTATACGCAAATAGCAAGAGCTAAGATAAAAGAAATATGAAGCGCATGTCCGACTATTTCTTTCTTATCATCCTTTCTTACTCTTACAATAATATATGTTATAAGGACCGTTATTAACAAAAGTCCTGTAAAATACATAAAAAAGCCAAGCCATACATTCCCGATAGCCATCATCAAAAACTTAAAACTGCTATTCGGAAGGTAGGCTCCCAAGACAGGAATAATCGCAAGAAGAATGTAGATACATAGTCTTACACAAAAGCTTTTCTTTCCGGGTTTTTTAAGCATCTTACTCTTTCTTACAGAGTACTCTGTAAGGATAGAAACTCCGGTCTGCAGCAATATATAAACTACAATAAAGTAATAAACCAACATTGTAATACTAAACTCCATTCAATATTAATGGGAAATCAAAAATGATTTCTGAGACGTTTCATGGATATTTCTTAGATATTTAACGAAACCACCGTTCATAATAGTATCATTTTAGCCGGCATCAGTCAACAAAAATGAGTTTGGTGTTCGTGTAAACAAAACAAAAAAAGTTCCGAAACCTCGCAAGAGATAATCGGAACTTTATATTTAAGATATATCTGAAAGGGTGGATGATGGGATTCGAACCCACGGCCTCCAGAGCCACAATCTGGCACGCTAACCAACTGCGCCACACCCACCATAAATCGTACCAGAAGGGATTCGAACCCCCGACCCACGGCTTAGAAGGCCGTTGCTCTATCCAGCTGAGCTACTGGTACTTATATTGCTCTCACAGGCATAAAACCCTATAGGAATAATAAAGCGGGTGATGGGAATCGAACCCACGTATCCAGCTTGGAAGGCTGGTGTTCTACCATTGAACTACACCCGCATGTTGTGGACTTAAAAGTCCGTATTCAATTTATATTAACGAAGAAAAGATTAACGGAAGTCGGGGTGACAGGATTCGAACCTGCGACCTCCTGATCCCAAATCAGGCACTCTAGCCAAACTGAGCCACACCCCGTTGCTCTTTTGCTCCGTGACGCAAGTGCTATTATATACGCTCAAAGTAAAAATGTCAACAAGAAATTTAAATTTTTTTCGATTTTTTTTATTTTTTTTCGATACTAATAAAAAATGCGTATTTTCGCACATTCCAGCGTATCATAGTCACAGTGAACACTGAACCTGCTCCAAACTATCCTATCAGATCTATAACCTGAAAAAGACTGTCATATATTTTTTCTGCCTTTTCTTTTATATCATCATTCGGCTGTATAAGGTCGATTACCATGATGGTATAAAGACCTGCTGCGTGCGACGATATCACTCCGTTAATAGAATCCTCTATACCTATAGCTTCCTCGGGCTTAACATCCAAAAGCTCACACGCTTTTAAATAGATATCAGGATTTGGCTTTCCGTTTTTTATCATATCTCCGAATACAAATTCATCGAAGTACTCATATAATCCATGTCTCTTAAGGTGCTTATATCCTCTCTCTCTGGTGGTGGAGGTTGCAAGCGCCACTTTGATCCCCTTCTCCTTCAGATGCTTTAAAAGCTCAACCACACCGGGCTTAAGCTCGTATCCATGCTTCTCTGCATAATCATCCACTCCACTCATGACACCTTCGCGGAACTCGTAATAATCAACATCTGAGTGAAATACCTCTTCAAAGTGCCTTCTGTTGGTTTCCTTGGTTCCACCGGCTATGATTTCACAGAAGTAATCTGCCTTACTTTCATCCAGACCATACTTTCTGATTTGCTCATGCTCCAATATCCTATATATTTTTTCAGAGTCAAATATAACTCCATCCATGTCAAATACGACAGCTTTAAACATCTTATAAGTCCTCTTTTTCTTTACTATCCGCCTGAGTTACACATCCAAATCCATAGCAATTATTATATTATAATCCGGATACATACTCTTTATATCATGCTGTATGAGATTAAATGTTTCATTTTTATCTTCCAATGCAAAATCAAGTATTATATCAAAACTGATTTCCTTCGCATCTTTATCAACATGAAAACCATGCACCTGTAAAAGTCCTTTGTATTTATGCAGGGCTGTATATATTTTTTCTCTCATCTCACAAATTTCAGGATCCGTTGTATTTACCGAGTAAATACCTATACCCGCAAGATATATACCGTGCTTCTCGTAAACATTGGCAGCAATCCTTCTTTCAAGCTTATCTATCTCCCCTGCAGTCATGGTATCCGGAACCTCTATGTGCACCGAACCGATATACCTGTCAGGTCCGTAGCTGTGAAGAAGCATGTCGTAAGCACCGCTAACTACTTCCTCGCTGCATATGGTCTTTTTTATCTCCGAAAGCACATCCCTGTCAACCCTCTTTCCTATGATGTCATCAACTGTTTCTAAGAGCATATCCAAACCGGACTTAACTATAAAAAGGGAAATGATAACACCTACGTAGGCTTCTAAGCTGACTCCTGTTAATAAAAGTATTACAGCTGATACAAGAACAGAAAATGAAATGATAGCGTCAAAAAGCGCATCTGAGCCGGATGCTACTAAGGCACCGGAATTAACGCTTTTTCCTGTCTTTTTCACATAGGTTCCCAATATAATTTTAACTACTACGGCTGTTCCTATGATGATAAGAGATGTAGTAGTGTACTTTGGCTTAATGGGATTAATTATCTTTAATACCGATTCATAAAGTGACATACCACCGGCGTAAAGCACGATTGCAGACACAAGCATGGCACTTATGTACTCTATCCTTCCGTGACCTAGCGGATGATTGGCATCTGCCTTTTTTCCTGCTAAAAATGTACCGATTATGGTAATCACAGATGACAGAGCATCACTTAAATTATTAACCGCATCCAGTATAACTGCTATGGAATTACTAAGTAAACCTACTACAGCTTTAAAAGCGGCCAGAAAAACATTGGCCGCAATTCCTATAATACTTGTTCTGACGATAATCTTATCCCTATCTTTCTTTAAGTCCTCTACCTTTTCGCTCATAATTAAGTCATCCTTTCAAAAGTAATCTTAATTCCGACTTTATCAATTATTTATAGTCATTAGAGATTTGATTTTATCTTAGTGATTATAGTTTATCATATTTTCTATGAATTTAACATCCGCTCTATAGGCTTATAGGAACCACTTATAAGCTCATCACTCATTATAAGCTCTTCTCCGCCATTTCCAAGCAGTGTATTATATACATCCATAAGGGTAGTGAGTTTCATGTTATGGCACACCAGGCAATCCGATAAAAGATAAAACTTCTTATCAGGACACTCAAACTGCAGATGCTCTACTATAGCCTGCTCTGTACCTATGATAAACTCCTTCTTATCTGACTTTTTAGCATATGCCATAATTCCCGTGGTACTTCCCACGTAGTCTGCAAGCTCGCTTACTTCCTCTAAGCACTCAGGATGCACTAAAAGCTCAGCATCAGGATGAAGCTTTTTACTCTCCAGCACATTTTCCTTTTTAACTCTCATGTGAGTAGGGCAACCTCCGCTGTAAAACACAAATTCCTTTTCCGGAAGCTGCTTTTCAACCCATCTGCCCAAATTACAATCAGGTATGAAAAGAATCTTATCTGCAGGGTAGTTTCTTAATATATCTACAGCAGATGAAGAAGTAACTATTACATCACAAGCTGTCTTTAATTCTGCGGTGGTATTGATATAAGCACAAACAGCGTGCTCAGGGTACCTCTCCTTTAATCTGATAACATCCTCTCTTGTAAGCTGCTCAGCCATAGGGCATCCTGCCATAGGATTTGGCAAATATACGTGTCTGTCCGGAGAAAGTGTCTTAACTACCTCCCCCATAAATCTTACACCGCACATGATGATATTCTTCTGCTTTGCTTCTCTTGCAGAAAGCGCAAGACCGTAGGAATCCCCCGTAAAATCTGCAATTTCAAGTATATCATGGCTTTGATAAGCGTGTCCAAGGATACAAAAATCCTTTTCTTTTTTTAATCTCCTTATCTCTTCCTGAATCTCTGCTGTAGTCATACCCTTTTATTCCTCTCTTTACTTATCATCTGAGCCATAGGTTTTCTTATAATTTTCTATACAGTACTCAATAACCCTGACTGCCTCGACTGCGCCGTCTATATCATCAACCTTGGTTTCCTTACCCTCAAGATTTTTGTAAACCGTAAAGAAGTGCTTTATTTCTTCAAATATATGCTTGGGAAGCTCGGAAACATCCGTATAACCGTTATAAGTCGGATCACTGTAAGGCATTGCAATAATCTTCTCATCACCAAGTCCGCCATCAAGCATCTTCATAACGCCTATTGGATAACAGCGCACCAGAGTAAATGGCTGTATATTCTCGGTACAAAGAACTAAAACGTCCAGTGGATCATGATCATCGCCCAAAGTCTTAGGGATGAAGCCATAATTAGCAGGATAATGTGTCGAAGTATAAAGTACTCTGTCAAGCATGAGCATACCTGTTTTCTTATCCAGCTCATACTTCATATTACTTCCCTTGCTTATTTCTATAACCGCCATAAAATCCGTGGGAAAAATGCGGTCGTCCTCTATATCATGCCAAATATTCATATTTTATCCTCCAATTCCATTGTATCTGCTTTGCGTGATTTACACAAGCAGACCTATCATGAAGTCCACGCCCCATATGTGTGCATTTTACCATATCAGAGAATTTTTTACAAGAAGGATTGAATATTACAAACAACGAATTAATGAGTAGTGTATACATTTTTTCGTCGGAAAAAGTGTATGTTTTGCTCATTTTTTCGTTAAATGTGTTGACTTTTATTTTTATATCATGTATTCTCAATTTAGTATTTTGCTAAATTCCAGAGGATTTCCAATTTAGTAAACTAATGTTTTTAATGATTATCGGTTATCTCAGGTTTCTGATTTTTTGATAATTTCTGATACGAAAGGGTGCGATAAAATGAAAAGAAAACTAATGTCCGATTTGATTCGGTGGAAAAATAAAAAACACAGAAAACCTCTCATACTCTGGGGCGCACGCCAAACCGGAAAAACATGGCTTATGAAAGAATTTGGTCGAACAGAGTATTCTCATACGGTTTACATTTCATTCTATAATAATAGCCGTATATATAATCTCTTCGAAAGAGATTACGACGTCAAACGTATAATTCGCGCTTTGGAAACAGAACTACATGAAACTATTAATGTTGAAAACACTTTATTGATATTTGATGAAATACAGTCCGCTCCACGAGTTGTAGAGTCTTTAAAGTATTTTTGCGAAGACTTGCCAGAATTATCTTTGATTTCTGCCGGCTCACTACTTGGGGTCTCTATTCACGAAGGAATATCATTTCCTGTAGGCAAAACAGATGAATTATCACTTCATCCCATGGATTTCCAGGAATTTCTCATGGCTATTGGTGAGAACAATCTATCTGAATATATAAATGATTATACCTCAGTTGAACTTGTTGATCATGCTGACAGATATAAAGAGTTGCTTCGTACCTACTTTTGCACCGGTGGAATGCCTGAAGTAGTTTTGAGATACACCGAAACTCACGATTGGAAGGAAGTACGTGAAGTCCAACTCATGATAACCAATCAATACGAGGGTGATTTCGGTAAACATGTAAACCCTCGCGAACTCCCTCGTATACGTATGATATGGAATCATCTGCCCATACAGCTTGCAAAAGAAAACAAAAAATTCTTTTTTGGGCAGATGAAAAAAGGAGCTCGACGCAGTGAATACGAAATTGCAATCCAGTGGCTTAAGGATGCCGGATTAGTACACCTCGTACCACATGTCAGCAAACCTTCCCTTCCATTAAAAGCCTATGAAGATTTGAATTCTTACAAATTATTTGCACTTGATATAGGCATATTAGGAGCTCTTAGCGAACTTGATATTCCGACAATATTGAAAGGAAACATAGCTTTTACCGAATATAAAGGAGCTCTCACGGAGCAATATATACTTCAGGAAATAATTGCAGCTAATAAAACTCCTTACTATTACTCCGGAGAAAAATCAACATATGAAGTGGATTTTCTCTTACAAGGGAATAATACAATCATTCCTATAGAAGTAAAATCGGAGGATAATTTGCGTTCAAAAAGTCTTAGATTCTTCTATGAAAAATTCAAACCCGAGGAATCCGCACTTCGATTTTCCACAGCAAACTACAGAAATCAGGAATGGATGAAAAATATACCCCTCTGGGCAGCCAGAGGAGTATTGGGTAAAAAGTCTTAATGGCATCTGAAACCAATGTGATTAAATAATCTCAGAAAATTTATTAAAATGAAAGGTAAGACAAGAAAGAAATATTCCTATGCAGATTTATTTGTTGACATAACTACTCCTTCGCAGTACAATGTACTATAAAGGAGGTGATTATCATGGCATTTTCCATCAGATTAACAGAAGATGAACGCATGCTCGCTGAAAGCTATGCTAAAATCCACTCATATTCTCTGGCAGAAGCCTTTAAAAGAGCATTGTTTGAAAAAATAGAAGACGAATATGATATTGTGATCGCAGAATCAGCTTATAAGGAATATGTTGATAGCGGACGTAAGTCCACTTCTGTACAGGATTTTTGGAGGGAGTTGGATGAGGAAATATAATGTCGAACTTTCTGCTCGCTTTATAAGAGAGTTTCGCAAATTGGATAAGTATACACAAAAAATAATCAGGGCATGGATTGATAAAAATCTTGTGGATTGTGAAAATCCCAGGTCACATGGAAAAGGACTGACCGCAAATCGTAGCGGTCAATGGAGATATCGTATCGGAGATTTCCGCCTTATTTGTTTAATAGAAGACGAACGATTGGTTATTCTTGCTCTTTCTGTAGGGCATAGAAGCGAAATATATAGACAATAATTGTTACTATTCACAGCCGAAATGCGCATATACTGCGCATTTACGGCGTGACATACTCGGATTTTCATGGGTTTTGCCCATCGCGAAGCGATTCTGAATGGCAAAACCCGTTACTTTCACAGGCGGAACGACTGTGAATAGTAACCAATAATTTACATTTTGTCCTAATGGCACTTAACACCAAAATCGTTTATTATTGTAAAAAACTCACTTCGCTTGTTACAATAAAAGACTCCATTACCCCCGCATATGCAGGGGTAATGGAGTTGAACATTATCTTATTATTATAATGATTTCTGTAAATTATCTTGTTTTGCTGAATTGTAACAATAATTAATAGAATCTGACATCTACTATGTATTATTGCTGAGCCTCACCACCCACGCTCTTTAAAGTCCATGACGAACCGTTAAAATCCATAACTATAACTTTTCCATCTTGAGATGTAAATGTCAAATCTGTAACTTTGGCAATAGTAAACTTATCTTTCTGACCTGTAACAGAAGCGGAAGAACTATAACCAGTGCTATCCTTAAATGCAATTGTACCGGAAGTGATTACAGTAGGTGTTACTATTTTATCAACTCTTGTTTTCATAGAAGCAGTAACGCTAGCGACAGGAGCTTCACCGGCTGCATACTTCTCATCTTCAACAACCTGTAATGCCGTCAATATTGAGTGTGCCTCTTCATTGTATGAACTCTTTCTGGCTTCATCAATATAACCCAAAAGTGCAGGTACGAGTGCTGCTGCGAGTATTGCTAAAATAACAATAATAACAATAAGTTCTACGAGTGTGAAACCTTTCTTACGGTTCTCACGAATTTTCTTAAAATAATTTCTCATAATGTTCTCCTCCTTTAATTAAGAATATTAAAATATTTTTCCGAGATATATCTCAATACCAAACATAATAAGGGTTTAAAACTAAACCAAGTCAATTTTAAATCCGTTTTTTGAAAAATTCGAGCAAACGAAAATCCAAATCCCTGATTTGATAAAATTAAATACTATATATAATTTGGTCACGAGATTTTTTCTCTTTGATTTGATGAGTTAATATTAACAGATTTTTTATAATTTGTAAAGAGTTTTTTTATTAAGAAAATATTACATATTTTCTTTACTTTTTTATTTATTTGTTCAATAAAATCTTACACACATTTTTATGAGCCACTTTTAAGCATTAAGTAATATTTGGAGCATTTTTTTACAATACCCATACCAGTCAAGCATTAATCGCACAAAAAAGCATCGGCTTTCCGATGCTTCTCTAAACTATACTGGGCTACAAGGATTCGAACCTTGAAATGCTGGAGTCAGAGTCCAGTGCCTTACCATTTGGCGATAGCCCAATGAAGTGCTTTTCAACAGCACGATTGCTATTATACAACAGTTTTTTTGTAAAATCAAGCACTTTTTTAATTATTTCAAGCTAATTTCATAATTAATCCGAATCATATCTCCTTTTTCAAAATATCACTTGTTAATACCGTCATTATGGTATACACTAAAATCATATAGACAGTAAATGTGATATTTCTCACGATACATAATATTCATTCAGAGGTAACTGATTATGGCAATCAAAGCGGTGAATATCAAAATGGATATAGCATAAGGAAAGGAAATCATCATGAAGGGATATGTTCACTCTGTAGAAAGCTTTGGTTCAGCAGACGGACCGGGTGTCAGATATATAATTTTTTTAAGCGGTTGTAATCTAAGATGCAGGTTTTGTCACAATCCGGACACCTGGGAAAAGTGCGCAGGTGAAGAGCTTGAAGCTTCCGAAGTTGTAAAAAAAGCTCTCAGATACAAGGATTACTGGGGCGATAAAGGCGGAATCACCATAAGCGGAGGTGAGCCTTTGCTTCAGCCTGAGTTTCTCCTTGAAATCTTAAAGGAAGCAAAAAAGGAAAATATTAACACCTGTATAGATACAGCGGGTGAACCCTATAAAAACACTCTTTCTGATGAGCTTTTAGAGAAAATTGTAAATTATACAGATCTTTTCATGCTTGATATAAAGCATATAGACGAGGAAGCTCATATTAACTTAACAGGAAAAAGCGGTAAAAATATAAAAGACCTCGCAAGGAAGCTTTCAGATATGGGACAACCTCTCTGGATAAGACACGTCCTTGTTCCGGGAATTAATGATTCCGAAGAAGATCTTAAAGCCTTGCGTGCATTTTTAGACAAATTGAAGACAGTTGAGCGAATCGACGTTTTACCGTATCATACACTTGGAGTCTTTAAGTGGGAAGAGCTCGGAATCCCATATACTCTCGATGGCGTCGAGCCACCTACACAAGAGTCTGTAAAGCTCGCAAACAAAATTCTTAAATCCTAGAATCGAGTAGGGCAGAAAAAAATCACACCTTACTCGCTCGCGAGTCTTTTGTCAGCTCTGCTGACATCTTTCCCTCGGCGACTCTGTGATATAAAAAACCGGCAGTAAGCCGGTTTTATGTGTCTTTTCCAGACATTACACATATTCTACTGACTTCCGGAAAAAAGATATTCATACTTTCTTCTCATTTGCATAACTATATCCACTACTCTTTTTTGAATTTCCAACGAATACTGATTATACTTTTCAACACTGCTCTTAACATCTTTATATGAGAAGTTAAAGTTAATATTACATCCATAGAGCTCTTCTGATATGTCGAGCTGCTCATCCAAATTATCACAAAATGTAGCTCCTTTTACTCTTGGCATTAGTTTAAATATCGTTTCAGAAAGGGGATAATCAAGAGTAGTATCAGAGAGTAATCCTGCCCCATTATCAAATATTGGTGCTAATTTATATTCTTTCATATCCTTGGTTAATATGGCAATATTATGTGTATGCCTATCCTCATTTAAAAAAAGCGCATCTATGGTAAGCAACTTGTTCATGTAGATGCCAAACTCTGAAATACCGATAATTCTCTCTGTTTGTTCGACAATCATTTTTAATCTTTCGATATGGGATTCACATCTGTAAATCATGGTACTCAGTCCATATCCATAGTAGGTCTGAAACAATCTCTCTAATGTTATAAGCTGCCATCCATCCGTAAAATCACGACTTTTACATGCATTGAACCTTCTGTTATTATAACCAATTAATTCCGGTTCGTATCTGACATACTCATTATCTTTCAATGAAGATAATCCCAACAGATCAGATATTACACACTCCGCAAGTCCCTCATATCCTGTATAATCAGCCTTATACCAATAACCATCTCTAAAAAACTTAAGCTGATTTCCTTTGGATGATTGTCTGTTGTCAGTTTTCATGTCTTTATCAAAAAACTCTACCACACTCATCACCCCTTATCTATAATCAGACGAAAATTATCATCTGCCATTCTTCCCTCGGTCTTCTCTATAATCAGGATCGGATCGTAAACCGGTATCCCCAGTCTTTTTAGTTCCAATTTCATTTTGTCTCTGGTACGAGGAAAGCATCTTGATTCTAAAAAATCTTCGTATTCCTCGTAACTAGGTTCAGTATTGACACCAAATGCACGAAACATGGGATTTTTAATGTAATTATGTATCTTTACCCTTCTGTCGAGTTCATCCACATCTATCACGGTACAAACCATATTTTTATACATATATCTTAGTCTAAGCCTATATGTCTTTGGTTCAAGCCTAAGCTCCTCTTCTATCTCAGGTCTCCTAAGCAGTATCTCCACTAAAGTGACTATAGCACCTTTTATAGGTTCTGACATACTTTCCCATCTTTCTACAGTTCTTTTTGATACGCATAAAAAATCTGAGAAGCTTTTTTGAGTCATGCCAAGTCTTTGTCTTAATTCTCTTATTTCTTCACTTGTTATGCTCTTTTGAATTACATATTTTTCAGACATACCAATCCCCCATCTTTCAACTGTTCTTTACGCCCGCTTTGTGACCACCACATCTGGTGCAAAACACTGACTCACAAATCAAGACTCTCTCACAAGTCCTGCGCACCGGATAGTGAACTTTTATTTTATTAAATCACATTTTTGTCGGTATGTCAAGACTATTTAGTCGCCAGTTTGTCGGTATTGTTTTGTTTGTCTTAAGAAGAATCTTCGTTTATTCAATTGCCAAGTTTTTACTTTTCCTTAACCTCTCCGGTATCAGCGCTTCTTCCTTAAGTCCTTTACATCAGTCAGTGTGCCGTCCTTCTCAAGGATCTTCATGTTGTCTAGATTACCTCTTAAGTTAGCCTTTATGCTATCGATGTAATCACGTCTAAGCTTCTGCTGCTCTTGCTTTTCTGCATTAGTAAGTCCTTCGTTTTTAGACTTATGATATAATTCATTAATTCTCTTAATCTTTTCATCCATGTTCATGATCATATAATTCCTTTTATTATTTTTCTATTTTTCCTCTCGGAAACCGTACTTTTGACGGTTTTTGTTAAAAGTACCGGCTGTGGGACGGAAGTTTTAGCTTCGGAACCATCCTTTTTCACGATTTTCTTCGATTTTGGCGGTTCCTCTCCCGGCCGAACCCCCATCCGAACTAAACAGCGGCCATTTTCGTAAGCATTCTCCGAAAATGACCGCTTATATTTCTCTAACCTAGTTAATGCTATTTATTACAGTCTTCCGTGGCAGGTTCTTGCAATTACGTCTTCCTGCTGCTTACGTGTAAGGTCGATAAACTTAACGGCGTAACCTGATACACGGATAGTGAAGTTAGCATACTCTTCTTTTTCAGGATGTTCCATAGCATCCTTAAGCTTCTCAACACCAAATACATTTACATTTAAGTGATGAGCTCCTCTTGTAAAGTAACCATCCATAACTGATACGAGGTTTTCTACTCTCTCTTCTTCGCTGTTTCCGAGTGCACTAGGATTAATGGTCTGTGTATTGGATATACCATCAAGAGCGTACTCGTAAGGAAGCTTAGCAACTGAGTTAAGAGAAGCAATAAGTCCGTTCTGCTCTGCTCCGTAGCTTGGGTTTGCTCCCGGTGCGAAAGGTGCTCCTGCAGGACGTCCGTCAGGTAAAGCTCCTGTAGCATTACCATAAACTACGTTAGATGTAATGGTGAGGATTGATGTAGTAGGCTCAGAATTTCTATATGTCTCATTGTGCTTAACCTTCTCAAGGAAAGTCTTTAAGAGCCATACAGCAATCTCGTCAGCACGATCATCATCATTTCCATAACGTGGGAAGTCTCCCTCTATCTCAAAGTCGATAGAAACGCCGTCCTTGTCACGTATAGGCTTAACACGTGCATACTTAATAGCAGAAAGCGAATCTACTGTATGTGAGAATCCTGCAATACCTGTTGCAAATGTACGCCTTACATTTGTATCTATAAGAGCCATCTCAGCAGCCTCATAGTAATACTTATCATGCATAATGTGGATAAGGTTAAGTGTGTTCACATAAATCTTAGCAAGCCACTCCATCATGTCGTCGAAGCGCTCCATAACCTCATCGTAATCAAGATACTCTGAAAGTACCTTTCTGTAAGAAGGTCCAACCTGCTCACGCGTATTAACATCAACACCACCGTTAAGTGCGTACAGAAGGCACTTAGCAAGGTTTGCACGTGCTCCGAAGAACTGCATCTCCTTACCTGTTTCTGTAGCAGATACACAGCAGCAGATGCTGTAATCATCGCCCCATACAGGACGCATAACATCATCATTTTCATACTGAACCGAACTTGTATTAATAGAAATCTCAGCTGCGTAATCCTTGAAGTTCTTAGGAAGTCTCTTAGAGTAAAGAACTGTAAGGTTTGGTTCAGGTGCAGGTCCCATGTTTTCAAGTGTATGTAAGAAACGGAAGCAAGTCTTTGTAACCATGCTTCTTCCGTCCTGTCCAAGTCCACCAACCTCAAGTGTAGCCCACACAGGGTCTCCTGAGAAAAGCTCGTTATATGACTTGATACGTGCAAACTTAACCATACGAAGCTTCATTACGAAATGATCTATAAGCTCCTGAGCCTCTGACTCTGTAATAGTACCTGCTTCTAAATCTCTGTTAATAAAGATATCTAAGAAGGTTGAAACTCTGCCCACACTCATGGCAGCTCCGTTCTGAGTCTTTATAGCTGCAAGATAACCAAAGTATAACCACTGAACTGCTTCCTTTGCATTCTTAGCAGGCTTTGAGATGTCGTAGCCGTAGATATTAGCAAGCTCCTTCATCTTTCCGAGAGCTCTGATCTGCTCAGCTACCTCTTCACGAAGACGAACAACCTCTTCGTTCATTATTCCGTTACTACCAATCTTGGATTTATCAATTTCCTTCTGCTTGATAAGATAATCTATACCGTAAAGAGCAACTCTTCTATAATCTCCTACGATACGGCCTCTTCCGTAAGTATCAGGAAGTCCTGTAAGCACGTGTGCCTTTCTCGCTGCTCTGATTTCCGGTGTATAAGCATCAAATACCGCATCATTGTGGGTTTTATGATATGTTGTAAATATATCGTGAATCTTCTCGCTTGGCTTGTAGCCATACATCTCGCATGACTGCTCAGCCATTCTGATTCCGCCATAAGGCATGAATGCTCTCTTTAACGGCTTATCTGTCTGTAAACCAACTATAGCTTCCTTGTCCTTTAGCTCTTCTTTGATATAGCCCGGACCATGAGATGTAATGGAAGATACTATATCAGTGTCCATATCAAGAACACCGCCTTTAGCTCTTTCTTCCTTCTGAAGTTTCTGAAGCTCACCCCAAAGAATATTAGTATTCTCTGTAGGTCCTGCTAAGAAGGACTTATCTCCGTCATACATGGTATAATTGTTCTGAATGAAGTCTCTAACGTTGACTTCCTCACGCCACTGGTCTCCTTTGAAACCATTCCACTCTTCAAATTGTGTCATGATTACCTCCTAAAAAGATTTAAATAAATGTAAAACAATTATAAGTTTGCCATAGTTAGAACTTATTATGTAATGCTATAAGATATTAACACATTGAATTAAAAACAACAACAGTTAATATAACTAAATTTATTCATCTTGTAAGTGAATTTTCTTTATCTCACACCACAACATATAGTATTTATAGGATTTATAAACACAACTATTCCACCCAGGGCATTTTCCCCATAAAAAAAAGCTCCATGAAACATTTTCATGTTCGCATGGAGCTAAAATTAATAATATTACTTTACATAACTCAGTATATTATCCAGGAAGTCCGTACCCAAAGCGTAAATGATATAAACTACAAGAGCGGCTACCAAAAGAACCAAAAGTCCATAGATTAAAAATGCTCTTGCAAAGTTTTTACGTCCTCTGTCCACACTCGGAAAGAGGGCAAGGCATAAAAGATATATAAATCCGACAATCGGTATCTGACATATACATATGGTTACAAACCACTTTGCAAGAGAAGCAAATGCTTTTGTCTCGGGATTCTCATCCCTTGCTATCTTCTCTGCTTCTTCCTGTATCAAAGCTTCCTTCTTGGCTTCCTCAACTTCTTCCGGAAGCTTTTCACTCATTTGCTCTCTTTGCTTGAAAACAGGGGTAGCTTCTTTTTTCTCAGGTTTCTGCTTTACCTTTTCTCTCATCTCATCGAGCTTTCTCTGCTGCTCCTGAGGATCTGAGATATTATGCTTACCTGCCATGTATAAGACCTGCTATTTATACATATGTAACACACATGTGTATTACATATATGTAATAGCTTTTCCTTTCGTAATTTCGTAATTTCGTAATTTCTTAATTTCTTATTATTTATCCTTAGTTAGCGAACTACTCGGCAATTGAATAACCGAGGATTCCCTCTCATATATCCTAAAAATCCGTGTGATTCTTTGATTTTTACCATGTCGTAACCACATCCGGTGCCGCAGGCGTTACTGTAGGCGAAGCACTCGGTGTAGGCGTTGCATTTTCCATCTCATACTCTGCTTCCGTAGGAAGAGAACGAATCTCGTCTCTTGCATTTCTAAAGTCAGAGAGAAGCTGCTTATACTCTGTGTAGTTACTACAATCTTCCACGGCTTTCTTAGCGTTATCTATTAGCTCTTCCATGTTAGATGGCTGATACTTTTTGTTGGATATCCGCTCTATCGCTGTCTTTGCAGTTGCAAGGCGGGCAGTCTTAAGCTGCTGACGGGCAGCTTCCTTAGAGGCTTCAGCGGTCTGCTCAGCCAGGAGTGCATTCTCCTCTGCCTTCTTCTTTTCAAATGCCTTTACAACATCCTTCCAGTTATCTATCTGCTTGGACATGCTGTTATGCTTGTCCTTAAGTCTGGTCATATACTCTTTTCTGATATCATCATCTGTAATTGCAGATATGAGATCCTTAAGGGCATCGTACTCAGTTTCAAGCTCATAGTAGTCCGCAAGCTCTTCTACATATATCTTCTCATACTTCTTAAGTCTCTTAAGAGCTTCTTTGCAAAGAGACTTCTGCTTGAGTGTGGCAGCATAGTCTGTTGCATTTTGAAGAATGGTAGTTGAGAAGTAATCATATCCGTATCCCTTCGAGCTTGTTCCCGGAATCTCGGTTCCCTCGATTAAATTTCCTTCATAATCATACTTTCCGAGACAAATAGTTTCCGGTTGCTCGAAATCACGCGGCTCCTTATCCGCATGTATCTCGTTCATGTAATTCTTCCAGATAACACCCGGGATAGTAGCTCCGTATGCGTTCATGTAACGAGGTGTATCATAACCAACCCATACAACTGTTGTAAAGTAAGATGTGTAACCGCAGAACCAGAGGTCTTTACCTGCGTCTGCTGTACCGGTCTTTCCTGCTGCTATCTGACCGTTAGCAAGCTGAAGCGAATGTCCTGTACCATAGGACTCATTTATAACACCTTTAAGTATATCTGTCATCATCCAGGCTGCATCCTCAGAGTAAACCTGAGTTGTACCGGAAAGCCCCTTTTCATCATCGCTGTATATAACACCGTCAGTAACATGTTCAAGCTTTGTTATACATGTTCTTTCGGTATACTTTCCGTTATTTGCAAGAGTTGAATAGGCTTTTGCCATGTCGGCAGCGCAGACACCGTTTGTAAAACCACCCAGTGAAAGAGCCAGATTGCCGTTATCTACATAGCTTATGTTATGGAAATGCATACTGTCTAAGAAGGATAAGCCGTACTCAGGTGTTATAGCCTGAAGAACCTGCCAGGCTACAGTATTTAATGATCTTGCAACTGCTTCTCTTAAGTGAAGTCGTCCTGAGTAGCCACCACCGGAGTTATGTGGTCCGTCCTTTATAGCATGGTCATCAACCATGGTAGATGGAGAGAACATACCTGACTCAAGTCCCGGAGCATAGTCAATTATAGGCTTTATGGAACTTCCTGCCTGTCTTGCTGAGAGGAATGCTCTGTTGTATGAGTCCTTTGTTCCTCTTCCTCCAACTATAGCAACCACGTACTGATTGGAATTATCTATACATACAGCCGCTCCCTGAAGTGCGTACCTTCCGTCCGATGCCTTCTCTGAGTTGCTTGCAAGCCCGTTATCTACAGCTGCCTGAAGCTTTGCCTGCTTTTTCTGACTCAATGTGGTATAAATCTTATAACCACCTGAACGGATAGCATCGCTCTTCTGACTGAATGCTGTAGAATACTCTTCGTTGTAAGCTTCGTACTCCTCTTTATTATCAAATGTATACTTAAACTGGAAGTTATCCTGCTCCATAAGTTCAAGAGCAGCGCAGTAAATTGCATAACTAACCATGTAGTTTTCGTTGGTAACCTTACCTGTAAGCTGAAGCACTTCGATATCGGTCTTTACGGCTCTTTTGTACTCTTTACGGGATATAACACCCTCTGCATACATCTTCTCTAGAACGCTGTTTCTCTTCTCCAGTGCTACATCATAGTTCTCTACAGGATTATACTTGGTAGGATTATTGGAAAGACTTATAAGCATAGCTGCTTCCTCGGGCAGAAGGTCTATAGGCTTCTTGCCAAAGTAATACTTACTTGCAGCGCTTACACCATAACAACGGTTTCCGTAAAAGTTGGAATTACAGTAAAATTCCATTATCTGATCTTTTGAAAATTTTTCTTCAACAGCAGGAGCCAGCATAATCTCTGCCATCTTTCTTGAGTAGGTCTGCTCCTGAGTAAGAAGGTTGTTTTTTATAACCTGCTGTGTTATGGTACTACCACCCTGTGTGATGGCACCGTTATTCTTAAGCATCGCAACACCGGCTCTCATAGTAGCGAGGATATCAACACCTGCATGGGTCTTAAATCTCTTATCCTCTACAGCTATATAACCATTATAAAGATAAGGTGAAACCTTAGATATAGATACATACTTATAGTGTCCTGCATTAACAGTAGCAAGCTTTTCGCCCTTATTATCGTATATAATAGTATCCTCGTTTGAAACGAAGTCACTCTTACTCATGTTTACAAGCTTATCAAATACTACTTCCCTTGCCTTTGTAAAGTCCGGCAGGAACTTAACATACAGACAAACGCCCGCTATACCTCCCACTAAAAGAACAACGGCAAATATACCGAGGACCGCCCCTATAACGCTGGTAAATACACCTATATAACTAAGTATAGTCTTTATAATGACACCAAAGACACCGCCAATGGCATTCAGGACCTTTTTCATAATTATTTGTACCTCATTTTTATGGTTTTATATCTTATCTATTATAAACTTAAATAACCATATAATCAAGCTTGTTGTTGTACTTGATATTTATCATTTTTTATCGTAACTATCAAGCTCTTCTTTGAGAACTGTTAAAAGCTTATCCTCATCTACGGTTTTTATGACTTCTCCTTTTCTGATAAGCACTCCGCAGCCCTTTCCGCCTGCTATACCAAAGTCTGCTTCCTTAGCTTCTCCCGGACCATTTACGACGCACCCCATAACCGCTATGGTTAGATCTAAGTGATCATAATCCTTTACGAGAGCCTCTACATCTGTCGCAAGCTTTATAAGATTTATCTCTGTTCTTCCGCAGGTAGGACAGGATACAACATTGATACCGCCCTTCTTTAATCCGAGCGACTTTAAGATAGTCTTTGCTGCGTAAATCTCTTCGATTGGGTCTGCGGTAAGCGAAACTCTGAGAGTATTTCCTATGCCCTGATAAAGGATATTTCCTATGCCGACAGCCGACTTGATTCCTCCTGTTGCCGCACTTCCGGACTCTGTGATTCCTACGTGAAGCGGATATTCTGTCTTCTTTGCGATCAACTCATGAGCCTTTATGGACATAAGTACATCAGAGGACTTTATGCTTATAACTATATCATCAAAATCATAGTTTTCTAACTGCTTAACTTTGTTCAGTGCACTTTCCACTATTCCTTCTGCGGTTACGTGACCGTACTTTTCGAGGATTTCCTTTTCAAGAGAACCACTGTTTACACCCACTCTTATGGGGATATGTCGCTCCTTAGCTTTTTGAACTACAGCCTTTACATTTTCCTCCCCACCGATATTTCCTGGGTTTATTCGAATCTTATCAGCACCGTTTTCTATGGCAGCTATAGCAAGTCTGTAATCAAAATGTATATCAGCAACCAAAGGAATATGTATCTTTTTCTTTATCTCTTTCAGTGCCTCGGCAGCCTCCATAGTAGGCACAGTACAACGGATAATCTCGCAACCTGCCATCTCAAGGGCATTTATCTGATTTACAGTAGCATCGACCTGCTCTGTCTTTGTATTGGTCATAGACTGGATTGCAACAGGATATGCACCTCCAATCTTTACACCTCCGATATCAACAACCTTTGTACTTTCTCTTATCATGATTCATGCCCCCTATTCTTTATTTAATCAGCTTCACAATATCATTAAACATTATAAATACCATAAGTAGCATCAGCAGTACGAATCCTCCAAAATGAACATAAGCTTCCTTTTCTTTATCTATCGGCTTTCTTCTTATGGCCTCAAGTACGAGAAATACGATTCTTCCACCGTCAAGTGCAGGTATAGGAAGTAAATTCATAACACCTAGGTTAGCACTTAAGAGGACTGCCAGATATAAGCACTCCATAAGAACCATCTTAAATCCATACTTTGCTGTACTGTCTACGGAATTACCTATCATGCTTACTATACCTACAGGACCTGACATATCTTTAACAGATGCCTGTCTGGTTATAAGCATACGTAAACTCTCTATAACGGTAACAATCCAGTATTTAACCTCTATGAGAGAGTATTTAATATTCTGAAGGAAATTTACACTCTTTCTTTCTCCAGCGACAAAACCGAGAGTTTTAGCTTCGTTCTTCTCCGGAGTAACCCTGATAAGTACCTCTTCACCATCTCTATCTACGAAAAAGTCCACTCTTTCAGGTGATTGGTTGCACTCTACCAGCACATTTGACATCTCTTTTCCGTCAGAAACCTCCTTACCGTTAATAGCTTTGACTTTGTCACCTTCCTTAAGACCTGCTTTTTTTGCAGCTCCCGAAACACCTGTTATACTTGTGTCATTGGTACTTTCGTCTCCGTAATTGATACCAAATATATAGGTTACATACTTGGTATCAACAGTATAATCGATGATTTCACTCCCTCTCTTAACCTTAACATCTGCACTAGTTCCGAGTGGATGTGCTCTTACATAGGTTGTTATCTCACGGGCAATATCCATATTTCTTCCGTTAACTTCAAGTATGGTATCTCCCTCTCTGATACCTGCCTTGTAAGCAGATGTATTTTCCGGGATGTATGTAACTATAGGCATATCAACGCCTGTATTTGCAATAATTATAATCGAGAAGATAAACGCAAGTACGAAGTTGAAGAAAGGACCTCCGAAAACTATCAGAAACCTCTGCCAAACCTTCTTTTTGCCAAATGCATCGGGAGCATCAGATTCATCATCTTCGCCAACCATAGCACATGAGCCTCCAAGTGGCAAAAGCTTTATAGAGTACTTTGTTATATTTTGCCAGCTTTGCTCTTCTTCGAAGTACTTGCCAGAACATAAAAACTTAACTTTGTTACCCTGAGGGGTCTTAGCATAGGTTATAAGTCTTGGACCCATACCCAGAGAGAATTCTATAACACCTACACCATTGGTCTTCGCAAATATAAAATGTCCGAATTCGTGAAATAATACAATAACCGAAAAAATTATTATCGCAACTATGATACTCATTTATATTCCTCCATAATTTTCGCCCTGATTTCCGCTTCTACCTCAAGAATCTCTGTAAGAGACGGTGCCTTAATAACTTCATGGCTTTCCATACTTTTATCGATAAGCCTTACAATATCCATATATCCAATCTTTCTTTCCAAAAACAGTCCAACTGCCACTTCGTTAGCAGCATTGAAAACTGTAGGCATGCTTCCTCCGGTTCTTCCGGCTGAGTAAGCCATGTCGAGTGCTGGGAACTTCTCCCTGTCAGGTTTTTCAAATCTTATATCCGAGAGTGCTCCAAAATCCAGTCTGTCTCCGCCAAAATTCCTTCTCTCCGGGAAGAAAAGCGCATAAGATATGGGCAATCTCATGTCGGGCGTTCCAAGCTGAGCCATAACACCACCGTCCTCAAACTGAACCATGGAGTGGATTATGCTCTGTGGCTGAACCAAAACCTCGATTCGTTCGTAGCTTACATCGAAAAGCCATCTTGCCTCGATTACTTCAAGTCCCTTATTTACCATGGTTGATGAGTCTATGGTAATCTTATTTCCCATATCCCAGTTTGGATGCTTCAGTGCATCCTCAGGAGTCACATGATACAATTCCTCTTTGGAAAGTGTACGGAAAGGTCCTCCTGAAGCTGTAAGGAGTATCTTATCCACAGTACTGTGCCTCTCGCCGTTAAGACACTGAAAAACAGCTGAGTGCTCGCTGTCAACAGGAAGTAAGAGCACCTGATGCTTTCTGATAAGAGGCATGATTATATGCCCTGCGGTAACTAGAGTTTCCTTGTTGGCAAATGCAATGTCCTTCCCTGCTTTTATAGCTTCTATTACAGGCCTTATGCCTATCATACCTACGACAGATGCCACTACCATGTCAGCTGTGGGATGGACAGCAACTTCTATAAGTCCTTCCATACCGCTAAGAATCTCTGTTTTACTTGTATCTACAAGGTTTCTTAATTCCTTTGCACTTTCCTCGTCATACATGCAGACAAGCTCCGGCTCAAACTCCTCTATCTGCTTTTTCATAAGCTCCACACTTCTGTCAGCCGAAAGTGCAACAACCTTTATATCTTCATTTTTGGAAACCACATCCAAAGTCTGCCGACCTATGGAACCTGTGGAACCAAGTATTGATATATATTTCATTTCATATCCTCTTTTTTGCAGTTAAATGTTATAACAAGATTTTCTCGAGATTCTTTTACACGGGATGTGGATCTGCTTTAGCAGATATTTACATATTCGGATCCGTGTGCAAATCTCTCACTTTATAATCAGAGATAATATTATAAATACAACCGGTGCAGTAAAAAGAATACTGTCAAATCTGTCCATAATACCACCGTGTCCCGGTATCAGTTTTCCGTAATCCTTGATTTCATAATTACGTTTGATGGCAGAAGCTGCTAAGTCTCCCACCTGTCCGATTAGAGCTCCAACCGCACAGGCAAGTGTTATACCTGCAACAGTACCTGCCTGCTTATAAACGATTATTGCAAATATAAGACCGATAAGTGCAGAACCCACAACTCCACCAACACAGCCCTCAATTGTCTTTTTAGGGCTTAGTTTATGAAATCCTGCCGGAAGATGATGCTTTCCTATAAGTCTTCCAACGCAGTAAGCACAGGTATCCGAGCCCCATGCACATATGTATATAAGCCATACATTGTATATACCCTTTGGCATATATCTGACTCTCATAACGCATGATAAGAAGAGTGCGACATAAATCAGGCCAAATATAAACATTGTAACTTGCTGGGTAGTATACTTTGGAAATGTGAACACATAGATAAACATTATCAGTATAAATGCTGCGCCTATAATAGCATTTATGGCAAATGAGCGGCTCATGGAAAAGTGAACATACAGAAACTGCCTTGTATTTTCAAGGGAAACAATATCTATAAGTATTCCGGCTATATAGCACACAAAAGCCGGCGCTGTCATGGAAAGCTTTGCTGTCCCAAAAAGCTCATACATACCGATAATCGATATGACAGTTATAAATCCAAACAGCGGTAAACCTCCCAGTACATTTAATGCTCCGATAATCACCATGAGCACTATACCGCTTATAAGTCTTGTAATAAACATAATAAGTGATAATCCTCGTTTCTTTTTAGTTTTAATTTTTTGGTGTTTCTTAGCTTTTACTTTCCTACATTACCAAATCTTCTGTCTCTATCTGCATAGAACGAAAGAGCATCCTCTAATTCTTTCTTTCCAAAGTCAGGCCAATATGTATCAGTAAAGTAAAACTCTGCATAAGCAAGCTGCCAAAGCAGATAATTAGAAAGTCTCTGCTCTCCGCTTGTCCTAATCATGAGATCAGGGTCAGGAATATCAGATGTATCTAAGGATGCTGATATCATATCTTCATCTATGTCCGAAGGCTCGATTTCTCCTGCCTTCACCCTTTCGGCTATCTTTGTAATCCCTCTTCTTATCTCATCTCTGCTGCCGTAGTTAAGCGCTATCTGAAGATTAAGTCCTGTATATATCTTTGACATTTCTTCCAGCTCTCTAATCTCCGCAACCAGCTCCGGTGCTATCATAGACAGGTCTCCGATAAACCTTACTCTCATGTTGTTTTTCTTACACTTTTTCATACAATCAAGAACATAGGTGTGGAGAAGCTTCATAAGCGCACCCACCTCATCTTCAGGTCTTTTCCAGTTTTCAGTGGAAAATGCATACATGGTTACGTACTTAACGCCCATATCCCAGGCCATCTCACAGACCTTCTCTACATTTTTACTGCCTGCCGCATGACCTGCAGTCCTCGGAAGAAGCCTTTTCTTTGCCCATCTTCCGTTTCCATCGAGTATAAATGCAACGTGCACAGGTACTTTTTTATCTTTATTATCTGACATTTATCTAATCCTTAAATAACATATAAAAACTGCTAAATGCTAATTCCGGGAATTCTAAAGCTTCAATTATCCCCGAAATTAGCACCTATCTTCAAGACACACTTTGTGTTACAGGGCTTTTATTATATTAGTCAGTCCTTAACACTCAAATGCTTATATTGTCATAATCTCATCAGACTTACTCTCAACCGAGTCGTCTATCTTCTTAATGTACTTATCAGTAAGCTTTTGTACATCGTCCTGTATATTATCATGTTCATCTTCAGATATCTCGTTATTCTTAAGCTGCTTCTTTACAAGCGTAAGAGCGTCTCTTCTTATGTTTCTGATAGCAACCTTTGAAGCTTCGCCGGACTTCTTGATGTCCTTAACAAGCTCTTTACGTCTCTCAGTTGTAAGCTCCGGAAATGTAAGTCTGATTGCCTTTCCGTCGTTATTAGGAGTAATACCTAAGTCGGAAGCGATTATTGCCTTCTCAATATCCTTTATAAGGCTGTTTTCCCAAGGCTGAATAACAAGGGTTCTACCCTCTGAAACAGATATATTGGCTACAGACTGGATACCTGAAGGTGTACCGTAATAGTCAACCGTAAGCTTATCGAGTATATGCGGATTAGCTCTTCCGGCTCTTATGGTTGCAAAATCCGCATTAAGTGTATCAACTGTTTTCTGCATCTTTTCTTCAAAATTTTTTATTTCAAAACTCATACCTTACCTCCTTGTTGAGCGTGAATAATTTGTATATTATCTCTATTATGTTTATATTTTGTGTTTTTATGATTGTTTATTAGCAAAGCTCCTACTTTGTTGTTATAAGTGTTCCGTTTGTGATTCCCTTAGCTGTATTTACTATGGAGTCTTCATCCTGAAGTCCGAAAATCATCATAGGCATCTTATTTTCCATACAAAGTATGGCTGATGCTAAGTCCACAACCCCTAGCCTCTTGTCGATTACTTCGTTTATGTCGATTTCATCGAACTTCTTTGCATCCGGATTGACTGCGGGATCTGAATCGTAGACACCGTCTATTGACTTTCCGGAAAGGATAACATCAGCTTCGATCTCAATCGCTCTTAAAACAGTAGATGTATCTGTAGAAAAATACGGATGTCCTGTACCACCTGCGAAGAAAACAACCTTTCCTCCCTCCAGGCACTCTACAGCCTTGTCCTTTGAAAAAAGACTGGTAAATGCGCCGCAGACAAATGGGGTAAACACTTCTGTTTTAAGTCCTACACTTCTGAATATCTCCGAAACATAGATACAGTTCATAACAGTTGCCATCATGCCGATCTGATCTGCTTTGGTTCTGTCTATATTCTCGCTTGTTCTGCCTCTCCAGAAATTACCTCCACCTGTAACAATTGCAACTTCAATTCCTTCGTCTGCAATCTGCTTAACCTGCTTAGCTACCTTTAAGCAAGTCTCTTCGTCAAAACCTGTTTTCTTAGGACCTGCAAGAGCTTCTCCGCTAAGCTTAAGCATTATTCTTTTATATTTTGCCAATCATAACACCACCTTTATTTCAGTTAATATATGCTAATCATAATTCGCATTAAAATTTGTTTTTTTCGCTGTTTATAAGTATAAAAAGCACGGTAAATATTATAAACCATAATTATACAAATGTAAAACAAAAAATGAGAAAAGCCTGTCTGTTGTTATAGTCAATAAACTATAATACAAGACAGGCTCAAATTTCATATGTAAATATAATAATTCCTCAAAAGGATATGGATTTTACAATTTATAAAGCTCTGCAGAAATCTTATTACCGCTTACAGATAATTCCCCTACTACGTTACAACCATATCTATATGTGGTCTCATCCAACTCTCTCGTAAAAGTAGCTTCTGTATAGTATTCTCCCAGTGTCTCCTCTATAGTAACCGTTCCTCCATGATCGATACTTCCGTACTTTGCACGAAAAGTCTGAAAATCCATCACTCCTGCATTTTTAGGCTTTCTGCTGAAGAGTCCCATATAAATCACCAACCTTTCAAAACATTTATTCGTGAAGCTCACGACACTTCACTATCCCTAAATAACCCCTCAAAAAAAATCACACATACTTCATTCGTGTACTAATCATTATACACTATTATTTGGTAATTGTAACCATAAAAATTCAATTTTTATATTTTTTTAATATTTATTTTTTTGTATGCAAACAATGTTTATATAAATGATTTCATATATAAGATTTCATATATAACAAATAATCTGTAACAAATTATCATAACTTGATACTCCACTTGAAATAATATATAAAAAATAATATACGAAAAAAGCCATACACTATAACGAAATTTCTTACGTACGTATATGGCACATGTTCACTTATTATATCCAGGTTTTCTAATCAATGTTAATACCTATCAATTATGAAAATAAATCCATATTAAGTACAACAGATAATACTATAAAAAGAACAGCTAAAATTCTGGTTGCAAGTACGAGTCCGCCTTCCATAGAACGAGCTTTATTTCTTCCCCAGTAAGTCTCTGCAGCTCCGCTGATAGCTCCTGTTAAACCTGCCTGCTTTCCTTCCTGTAAAAGAACAACTACGATAAGTCCAACGCATACAAGAAGATACAAAATAAATAATATTCCTTTGATTGTTCCTAACATTTTAATAATCCTCCAAAACTAACACAAACTAAACAGTGCAAGGGTTATTATACAACAGCTGTATTTTTTTTGCAAGCACTTTTTATATTAAGGTCCGTATCAAGTTATTGTCGGATTATTATTTAATGTTAGTTTATTATTTTATTCCTAAATACTGATGAATACAGGCTGAGGAAACCTCGTGATCTTACTGTCCGCCACCTGTAGCACCCTCTCCTGTAAGGCCGAGTTTTTCCTGGAGTGCAGCAAGCTCTGCATCTACTTCGGAATCAGAACCGCCTCCCATGTATTTATCCAGAAGATCAGAACCTCTGCTGGCTCTGGCATTTAACTCACCTTCAGCATTGGCACTGTCAAGACGATTGTCCGCTCTGGCTTCAAACCTTTCAAATGCAGATACGCTTGACTCCGTATTCTTTCCTCCTGCCATAACCTTATTAATCTGCTCTTGAGCCTTGGCAGTTGCAAACTTGGCTTTAATCGCCTCATTTCTTATCTCGAGAGCCTCTATATCACTAAGAAGCTTATCATGCATCTCCTGCATCCTGTCGGAGTTATTTTTAGCCATTACATAGTTTTCTTCGAGAGACTTTAAGTTTCCTTCGTGCTGCTGCTTTTTCTTTATAAGAGCCTTTGCGTCATCCACATTGCCCGCAAGTAAAGCTTTTTCCGAAGCCTGAGCGTACTTCTGGATATCTTCGTTGCACTCCTCCATAAGTCTCTTTGCCTTTTTTTCATTGGCCATAACTCCGGCTGTTTCCTTCTTAACCTCAGCAAGATCCTTCCTTAGGTCACGTAGAATCTGATCCGCCATTTTCCCCGGATCCTCTGCTGAGTCTAAGAGAGCATTTATATTACTTTTCATGATTGCACCAAATCTGCTTAATATACTCATAATTAATGATTTCCTTTCTTTTATAGATTGCTGTTAAACAGGCTTTTTATCTGATATACGATATCATCGCTGTCGGCAACTATACTAGCCGCCTCATTTACCTCTGATACTGCCTGCATCTCTTTCTTGTCTGCTTCATCGCCGTAGCTTATGGTATATACCGGATACTTTAGGCTCTGTAACGTAGGTGTAACTGTCTTTAATCTGTATCCGCTGTTTGCTTTACCGTCACTTAAGAGGAAGATCATAACCTTGGCATTTGGTACATCCTTCTTCTTTTCCTGTATCATCTTCATAGCTACAACAAGGGCGTCGTAGCTGGCTGTATTGCCGCCGGATTGGAGCTTGTCGATGGCCCCCTGGAAGTAAGCTCTCTGATTTAAGTCCATCTGAGCGAGAGGCACTTCTATAGTAACATCAGAAGAATAACTTACAAGACCGACATAATTGTTTTCGTTTATGTACTTTGCACCATTGGATATAGACTCCTTAAGCTGTGCAAGTGGTATACCTGCCATACTTCCGCTTATATCAGCTACGAAAACTGCTATTACGTCCTGACCTGAATCCTTCTCTTTTTTGTAAATATCAAGTGCAGTTTTAACATCCTTACCAGTAAATGAGGCGTCGGACTTGTAATCTTCGTTATTGTTAAATCCCTTTGCAGTTGCCGCATTCTGTGCATCTGCACTTGTTATATAACTGGTAAAGTCTGCAAGCGCATCCTTTTCATTGGTTCCGTTTTTAGAATCCGGGCAAAAATACATCGGATTGTCATGACGCGATCCAAAAGGTATGAAATCATAGGTTTTCTGGAGCTCCTTATCCTGTGCGTAGGACTGATACTCCATGGTCATACCGTCAAGAGAACCACTTGCTGAGCTGTCTCTCATCTGCATGGTGTTGGTTGCTACATAAGGGATATTCTTCTGGAATGCTGAGAATCCTTCACGCGCTGCATCACTTGATATATCTCCGTTTCCGCTGTCGCTAAGAATTGTTATAAGAAGATTCATACCGGTTGTACTTACCTGAGGGTTGGTATAACCGATATTTATCTTTCCGCTCTGAACAGCGGCTACAACATCTTTGTAATTATTATATCCTGCGTTCTTTGAAACTAAGAAACCTGCAACATTACCAACTACTCTGTTTGAAATAGTTTCTGTTTTTCCGCCCTGTATATCTACATAAGCGCCCCAAAGTGCACTTGATGGTGAATAACCTGTAGGAATATACTTTCCTGAGATAATATAATCAGCCGCAATTCCTGAACTTATATTTCTGACAGATACAGATACTGTCTTACCATTAACCTTATGTTTTTCGGAGTTATACTGCTTTGCCATATCTACAAGCCATGAATCTGCATCACTTCCTGACTTCTCAGGAGAACCAAATATTTCTATGTCGATATCACCTGATGTATCCTCCACAGTTAACGGATACTTCTTTATGTTAGGCAATTCGTCATAAAGTGAGCTCTGAGAAAGGTCTACCGAGCCCTTTGATGGTGTACTTTCAGTGTATGTCACCCTCTTCATGAGTTTATCTACACTTGGTACACTGTTTCCACCAAGTCCACCGGAACCGGAATCTCCACCCTTTACCTTACTGATTATCACAATCAGCATTATTATCATGACAAAGACTACCAAAGCTATCCCGGCAACCTTATTAGCACTTTTCTTTTCCATTTAGAAAACCTCCGTTTTTAGTTATAATTAGCGAAATATATCGATTTTTTCAAGATTTAAAATAATATTTAATAAAAAATTAAATATCCTAACTACTTGAGCTTCTTACTGCTGTGAAGTCATCTGCTTCAGAGACTCAAGTATATCATCTATATGGCTTGTATCAACATCCTCTGCTGTATTTTCTACCTCAGCTAGCTGCTCTATAAGATCGTTTATCTTATCTACAATCGCTTCATTTTGCTTATAAAGACCACCTATCTTGTTGGTAAACTTTTGCACACTATCCCTGTCATCATAATCACATGCTCTCATGTAATTGTTGGCTTTCTCGAAGTTAGAGCTCATAGCTCTGTCCATATCTTCCCCAAGACTTACATAGGACTCTGAAAACTCTGCCAATACTCCTTTTCTTTTCTCAAGCCACTCATCCTGCTGTTCAAAACCACTGATAAAATTAGCAAAAATCTTTCTCTCATCATTTACTCTCATTTTGTCAAATACAGATAGATCTTTATCATCTTTCTGTGCGCCCTTCTTCTTCAGTATGAGAAGAATGATGGCCCAGGCGAGCCAGACAGCAACGACGGGTGGGGCGTAACTTACAGGGAGTGCAACAACGGCAATTATTGCCAGTAAGGAACCCAGCAAAAGAAAAGCATTTATTAACAAATCATCACCCCCAAAAAAGTAAGTTGAACATATAGAAAAATTGTACCATAATTAGCTATGTAGGTCAAAGAAAAGTTTGTCATGGTCGGTGTCAAGTTGTTGTCGGACTTTTTCTAAAAAGAGGCGAGAAAATAGGCGCAACCGGGTAAAAGCGGCTGCGCCTCTAAAGTTTAACTTATGAAGCTTGTTTATTATTTGTTGTAATTTACGATAGTTCCGAAGTCAGGCTTAAGTGAAGCTCCTCCTACAAGTCCGCCGTCAATGTCAGGCTTAGCCATCAGTTCTGCTGCATTGCCTGCATTCATAGAACCGCCGTACTGGATGCGGATAGCCTCTGCTGTTGCCTCGTCATAGATTTCTCCGATGCAAGCACGGATAGCTGCGCAAACCTCTTCAGCCTGATCGCTGGTTGCAGTCTTTCCTGTTCCGATAGCCCAGATTGGCTCGTATGCAATAACTACATCCTTAGCCTGATCTGCTGTAACATCAAGGAAAGCAATCTTTATCTGCTGACGAATCCAATCTATGGTGATTCCCTGCTCTCTCTGTGTAAGTGACTCACCACAGCATACGATAGGTGTAAGACCATGTTCTATAGCCTTCTTAACCTTCTTGTTAACTGTTTCATCTGTTTCAGCAAAGTACTCTCTTCTCTCTGAGTGTCCGATGATTACATACTTAACACCGGCATCAACAAGCATATTTGCTGCTACTTCTCCTGTATAAGCGCCTGACTCTTCAAAATAAAGATTTTCAGCACCTACATTAATATTTGTTCCCTTGCATGCCTCAACAACAGGGATGATATCGATGGCAGGAACACAAAATACAACGTCTACATCGTCGTTCTGAACAAGTGGCTTAAGCTCTTCAACAAGCTTTACTGCCTCACTTGGTGTCTTGTTCATTTTCCAGTTTCCTGCAATTATCTTCTTTCTAGCCATTTTTATCCTCCATGCCGAGCACTTGGTGCGAGGCACCGCACGAGAATCTCAAATTCTCGTGTCGGATCAGTAGCTATTTGGGCTCGGCACAAATAGCCGTGTAAAAAATCATCGCATCAGCATGATTTTTCACACTATCCTCCATATAAATATATTTTTTATGTATTTCTGATTATTTATCGTTTGCTGCTACAACACCGGGTAAATCCTTACCTTCAAGGAACTCAAGAGAAGCTCCGCCACCTGTTGAGATGTGTGTCATCTTGTCGCCAAAACCAAGCTGATTAACAGCTGCTGCAGAATCACCACCGCCGATGATTGTTGTTGCTCCCTCAAGGTCTGCTAAAGCCTTAGCAATCTCGATAGTACCCTTTGCGAAGTTAGGCATCTCGAAGCATCCCATAGGTCCGTTCCAAACTACTGTCTTAGCACCCTTGATAGCATCTGAGAAGAGCTCACTTGTCTTAGCTCCGATATCAAGGCCTTCCATATCGGCAGGAATCTCGCCACGACCTACAGTCTTAAAGTTTGCATCGTTAGAAAAGTCATCAGCAACTACTGTATCGATAGGAATTAAAAGCTTAACTCCCTTCTCTTCGGCCTTCTTCTCCATCTCAAGAGCATACTCCTTATAATCCTCTTCAAGAAGTGACTTTCCTACTTCTTCACCATGAGCAGCCATGAATGTATAAGCCATACCACCACCGATGATAAGAGTATCTACCTTGTCAAGAAGGTTCTCGATTACAGGTATTTTAGAAGAAACCTTAGCTCCACCGAGGATAGCTACGAATGGTCTTACAGGATTATTAACAGCATTTCCGAGGAAGTCGATTTCCTTCTGCATAAGGTATCCTACTACGCACTCACCCTTGATATACTTAGTTACACCAACGTTTGAGCAGTGTGCTCTGTGAGCTGTACCAAAAGCATCATTTACAAATACATCTGCAAGCTCTGCAAGATCTTTAGAGAATTCCTCTCCATTCTTTGTCTCTTCAATTCTATAACGTGTATTTTCAAGAAGAACGATATCTCCGTTATTCATAGCCTCTACAGCTGCCTTTGCATTCTCTCCTACTACATTAGCATCAGCTGCAAACTTAACTTCCTGTCCTAAAAGCTCTGTAAGTCTCTTAGCCACAGGCGCAAGTGAAAGCTCAGGCTTTGGCTCTCCCTTAGGCTTACCAAGGTGTGAGCAAAGAATAACCTTTCCACCGTCAGCAACAAGCTTCTTGATAGTTGGGAGTGCTGCTACAAGACGATTCTCGTCTGTAATATTTAAATCAGCATCCAAAGGTACATTGAAATCGCATCTTACTAAAACTTTTTTTCCATTTACATTGATATCATCAACAGATTTTTTATTAAGCATATTTACCTCCATGCCGAGCACGTAGTGCGAGGCACCGCACGAGAATCTCAAATTCTCATGTCGGATCAGTAGCTATTTGGGCTCGGCACAAATAGCTGTGTGAGAAATCATCGCATCAGCGTGATTTTCACACTTACCTCCAATTATTTAATTAATTTTTAAATTTTTAAATGTGTAAAAAAGAGGCCCAAACCTTATATAAGGCCGGGCCTCTTGATTAAATCGTTAACTGCGGTCACAGCCAATTATGGATTTTTCTTGTTCGAGAACTATCAAGTTCGTAACCTTTATTATGCTAATTCAGCGAAGTACTTGATTGTTCGAGAACTATCAAGTTCGTAACTTACATTATGCTAATTCAGCAAAGTACTTGATTGTTCGAGAACTATCAAGTTCGTAACTTACATTATGCTAATTCAGCAAAGTACTTGATTGTTCGAGAACTATCAAGTTCGTAACCTTTATTATGCTAATTCAGCGAAGTACTTGATTGTTCGAG